>DKZG01000033.1:0-176 GCA_002493595.1 Ruminococcaceae bacterium UBA7080
ATCTCCAAATTTAATATTATCCCTTTTGGGATAAGCTCACAGATTAGAGATGAAAACACATTTTGTCAAGGGTTTTAAGCAAAATTTAGTGAAATATAGTGTGAGGATGCTATAAAAAAAGAGAGTGTAAAACACTCTCTTTTTGGCGCGCTTGAGGGGATTCGAACCTCCGACCT
>DKZG01000033.1:483-84078 GCA_002493595.1 Ruminococcaceae bacterium UBA7080
GCTCTATCCTGCTGAGCTACAAGCGCAAACAGCTAATCTATGAAGAAAGGCACCTTAAAAGGTGCCTCTTCGTGGTGACCCGGACGGGAATTGAACCCGTGTTACCGCCGTGAAAGGGCGGTGTCTTAACCTCTTGACCACCGGGCCGTTGGTGGCTTTAACTGGATTCGAACCAGTGACACTGCGGGTATGAACCGCATGCTCTAGCCAACTGAGCTATAAAGCCATACAATTTTTTTGCAAGCAAGATTATATCCTATAAAGAAGTATTTGTCAATACTTTTTTTCTATTCCGTTCATAAAAGTATTTAATTGTTTCAAAAACAGTACGTTTATACCAAAAAACACAGGAAGCGGGTACATTTGTTTGACTTTTTGCAACCATAATGCTATCATATAGCTAATGAATTCGGGAGGGTTTTTTATGGAAAAATTATCAGATAAGCAAAATGAAATTTTTGAATATATTAAGGAAATGATATCTAAAAGAGGAATTGCACCGTCTGTAAGAGAAATAGGCGCAGCAGTAGGACTTCGTTCAACCTCATCGGTTCAGTATAATCTTAATGCACTTGAAAATGCGGGATATATAAAACGCGACGCCAATTTAAAAAGGACAATACGTATATGCGGCAGTGCAGAGACGGTTACACATATTCCGCTTATCGGTACTGTTACAGCAGGTGTTCCGATTCTCGCTACACAGCAGATAGAGGATTATATTGCTGTATCCGGTGTCAGCGGCAGTAAGCTGTTTGCGCTTCATGTCAAGGGTGATTCAATGTTTAATGCCGGTATTTATGATGGAGATATTGTGGTTGTTGAGCAGACTCCCGTTGCGGAAAACGGCGAGATTGTTGTTGCCCTTATAGACGAAGAAGCAACAGTGAAGCGTTTTTATAAGGAAAACGGTCATTTCAGATTACAGCCTGAGAATGATAAATACGAGCCGATTATTGTTAATGAGTGTGCAATTCTCGGCAAGGTGAAAACGCTTATACGTTCGTACTAAAATATGTTTTTATATTTATAACTTTGGGAGGATGAGTTAAATGAGTGAATGCAGCCACGATTGTTCAAGCTGTAAAGAAAATTGCGCTTCAAGAAAGATGTCTAAAGAGGATTTTCTTAAGCCTATGAATAAATATTCCAATATAAAAAAGGTAATAGGAGTTGTCAGCGGCAAGGGCGGCGTTGGAAAAAGCTTAGTGTCCTGTATGCTGGCCTCAAAATGTGCTAAGGCGGGACTTAAAGTGGGTATTCTTGATGCTGATGTGACGGGCCCGTCCGTACCAAAATCCTTTGGTATCAGTTCAAGGGCTATGCAGGACGAGGAATGTTTGCTTCCTGCAGTTGCAGACGGCGGGATAAAAATGATGAGCATCAATCTTTTGCTTGAGGATGCAAATGCACCTGTTGTATGGCGAGGCCCTGTTATAAGCGGTGTGATTGAACAGTTTTGGAGTGATGTGCGATGGGGTGAATTGGATTATCTTTTTGTCGATATGCCGCCGGGAACGGGTGATGTTGCGCTGACGGTTTTTCAAAGTCTTCCCGTTGACGGTATTGTAATCGTATCAACACCGCAGGATTTGGTTAAGATGATCGTTAATAAGGCATACAATATGGCCAAAATGATGGATGTTCCCGTTCTTGGTTTGGTGGAGAATATGAGCTATTATGTTTGTGAAGACTGCGGTAAAAAGGTTGATATTTTCGGTAAATCAAAAATTGATGAAACAGCAAGTGAGCTTGGTGTGCCGGTGCTTGCAAAGCTGGCGATAAATCCTAACATGAATAAGCTTGTGGATCAGGGCAGAATTTATGATGCCGATTGCAGTGAACTTGATGATTTTGTGTCAGTCTTAAAAGGAGAATAACGATGGCAAAGAGAGAAGAATATATCAGCTGGGATGAATATTTTATGGGTGTTGCCATCCTTGCCTCTCAGCGAAGCAAGGATCCCAGTACACAGGTTGGTGCCTGTATAGTCAATGATGATAACAAAATTATGTCGGTAGGTTATAACGGCTTTCCGCGAGGTTGCAGTGATGATGAATTTCCCTGGGAGCGAATCGGCGAAAAAGACAGCGATACAAAATATCCGTATGTTTGTCACGCAGAGCTGAATGCAATTTTAAATGCCGGCGGCAATAATCTGAGGGGGTGCAGAATTTATGTTGCACTTTTTCCCTGCAACGAGTGTGCCAAGGCAATTATCCAGGCAGGCATAAAAGAGGTTATATACATAAGTGATAAGTACAGCAACACAGACTTGGTTCAGGCAAGCAAAAGGATGCTCAAATGTGCGGGAATAAAGCTTACACAGTTTGATTCTGAAAAAGCAATTACAATTGATTTTAACCGCGAGGGTATTTGAATGGATATTGATATTTATGATTTTGATAAAACAATTGTACCGTTTGACAGCGGCTCATTGTTTTGCGGATATTGCTTTTTGCATTATCCGTATTTGTTTTTGCTCTTGCCCGTGATTGCTCCGGTATTGCTTGCTGCGTTAATGCTTATGCTTTTGCATTTGATAAGCTTTACAAGCTTTAAAAGAATATGCTTCATGTTTGTGCTGCTTATTCCGCTTGACAAGGCTGTTAAAGGTTTTTGGGACAAGCATGCGTGTCAGGTACATAATTGGTTTAACAGTCGGAAAAGATATAGTGTGGTTATCAGTGCATCTCCTGACTTTCTTCTTAATGAAATACACCGAAGATTGGGTTTTGATAAGCTGATTTGCACAAGGCACAACAGCAAAACAGGTGTAATTATAGGTGAGAATTGTCGTGATGAAGAAAAAGTGAAAAGACTGTTTGAAGAGTTTGATAAAAACGATATTCATATAGTAGATGTTTATTCTGATTCTCTTAAGCGCGATAAGCCGATTTTTTCACTGGGTGAAAACTGTTTTCATATTGTTGACGGTGAAAGAATACCTTTTAAATTCGAAGATGTATACAATAAATAAAGTTTGAGGAACAGCACAGATTATGAAAAAAATAATTTTAGCGGTAATTTTGCTGATTGCAGCAGTAGGCGCATTCATTTTTTCTTATCAGTACAGAAATGATAAAATATCGCAGCAGACATCTGAGAACAGCACAATAACGGATTATTCATCTTCAAATAATCAAGTTTCAGGCAATTCGGCGGCTGAGCACCGTTTAATTGCTGAGGATAAAAAAAATGACTATCAGCTTTATTATGACGGCAGTGATGTTACAATTGTGCATGGCGAATACTCAAAAAAAATCTCTGCATGGACTGAGGCAATTAAAAAGGAAATACCTTCAATCTATTGTAAGGATTATGATGGTGACGGAAAAAATGAACTGCTTGTAAAGGTAGTGAGCGGTGAACAGGAACAGCAATACAGCGATGAGAAAATTAAATATGTTTATTCTTTATATCTGTTTAAACCGATAGTTTCGGGAGACGGTGAAAAGACTTTTTCGTTTATTACAGCTGCTGCTAATACATGGAAAGTGCCGTTTGAAAGTGCCATAATCTGTGAACTTACACAGTTAAAGGCCTGCAATAAGTTTCTTCAGTTCACTATGGATGATTTTGACAGAGAAATTGTTTATGATGACAAAACGGGAATTACAAAGAATAAACACGTTGATTATGCTCGTGCACTTACAGATGCAAAGCAGAGATATTACACACTCAGCCGATGGAATAAAGGTTCAGGTATATATAATATTCAAAAGGACGGAACGATAACTCTTGATATACAGGTGCTTGTAAGCTATGAGGAAATCAAGGATGTTCATTATATAGGTGATATTCATTGTCAAATGAATATTCATAATAACAATTTTGTCCTTGCACCAAATACAATTTATTTTAAGGCACTTGATGCATATAAGACTGCAGACCCCAGAGATACGGCAAAATCCAAATGGAGCTGTTTAATTCATAATGCAAGTACCAATACTAATTTTCAGAGTAATGAAATTGATTGGATTGAAGCAAAATTTTCTCTTACAAATATGAACGGCAGTCAAACAATGTATTTTGAGACGATGCCAAGTATGATTAAGTGTATTGATGACGTGAAATTCACTCAAAAAAATGTTGTTTTGACATCTAAGAAGGGTTATACTTTTTCAAGTTCGGTTGCTGATAACGGTAAATACTCTGTTATATTGAACAAGGGCAGTAAAAATGAGCAAAGTATTGCGTATACCTATAGTATTAAAAAAGAAAATGGAGTTGAAAAACTAACGATTCGTTTTGATAAAACCTATGATAAAGAGGATTTCTCTGATGTTCTTATAAATTTCGGTGTATAATATGCCAAATATTAACAAAAACTAAACTAAATCAATTAAAGTTGATTATTATTTTTTGGTGTGATATGATTATTATCAGACTTTTGTCCATTAGGTATTTAAAGATGAAATAATTTGAACAATGGAGGGTGAGCGAACGGTATGAAGGAAGTTGTGATAACGGCAGACTCCACCTGTGATTTGCCGCCGCAGCTGATAAAAAAGAACAATATAATAATTTTTCCGCTTTCTGTTCTTTTAGGTGACAAATCATATAAAGATGGTGTCGATGCTTTCCCTGCTGATATATATTCATATGTTGAGAGGACCGGTATACTGCCCAAAACAGCAGCAGTTACTCCATCGCAGTATTATGAGATTTTTGAAAAGGCAAGTGCTCAGGGCAAATCAGTTGTTCATATAGGGCTTTCATCTGCAATTTCATCCAGTTATCAGAATGCTTGCATAGCAGCCGCCGAATTCGACAGTGTTTACTGTATTGATTCCAAAAGTCTCTGCACAGCAATGGGTTTGCTGGTGCTTAAGGCCTGTGACTTCAGAGAAAAAGGATTTGATGCAAAAAAAATATATAACAGGGTCAACTCACTTGTTCCTAAGGTCAGTACAACATTTGTGCTTGAAAGCCTTGAGTATCTTCATAAAGGCGGCAGATGTTCTGCAGCAACAAAATTCAGTGCCAATGTGCTGGGTATTAAGCCGAGCATTGCGGTCGATTCGACCACCGGCAAACTGGATGTTGCAAAAAAATATCGAGGCAAGATGGATACTGTATATAAGCAATATATTAATGATTGCCTTAAGGATATTAACAAGATTGATACATCAAGGATTGTAATTGCCAACAGCGGAGGTATTAACCCGGAGATATTAAGCTTTGCAAAAGGTGTTGTTGAGGGCAGAGCAAATTTTGGAGAGGTTATTCTTGCTGATGCGATGTGCACAATATCCTCTCATTGCGGTCCTAAAACACTTGCTGTTTTTTATATAAAAAAATAAGTAGCAGCATAGCCCAAAATCAGATTGGGATAAAAGGGTTCGGAAATATAAGCTATGTTATTTAAAGCACCTGCAGTCTATTGAAAAACAGGTGCTTTTGTTGTATAATTATTGTAAACCTTTTTGGATAGGAGGGTGAACAATGGCTCTGAAAACAGATATATTATTTGAGCTTTTAAAAAATGATGACTATATCAGTGGTCAGAATCTGGCAGAGAAATTCGGCAAAAGCCGTGCGGCAGTTTGGAAGGCTGTAAAGAATCTGATAAAGGATGGCTATGATATTGATGCACTTACAAATAGAGGCTATAGGCTGACGGAAAATAATAACCGTATTTCAGCTGAGAGTATTAAGGCTCATATGAAAAATGATATTGATGTTTTTTATTTTCCGTCGGTAGACTCAACAAATAATTCTTGTAAGCACATGCTTGCAGACGGCAAGTCGGGTGTATTTCTTGTAACGGCAGATCAACAGACGGCAGGCAGGGGCAGACAAGGCAAGAGTTTTTATTCGCCGCCTATGACCGGCGTATATTTCAGCCTTGTTATCAGGCCGCATACGGTTTTGCAGAACGCTGTAACAGCAACAACAGCTGCGGCAGTTGCAGTATGCAGAGCCATTGAAAGTACCACAGATAAAAGACCAAAAATAAAATGGGTCAACGATGTTTATCTGGATGGCAAAAAAATCTGCGGTATACTGACTGAAGCGGTCGGTAATTTTGAGGACGGCACAGTAGACAGTGTTATTATAGGTATAGGAATAAATATAAAGACTGATCAATTCCCCGACAGTGCAGGGCTTGCAGGAAGTCTGGATGCAAATGTGAGCAGAAGCAGGCTGATAGCTGCTGTCACTGATGAGCTCCTAGCTATTGCAGGAAACGATTATAGCAGCTTTATTGATTATTACCGCAGTCGGTCAATGGTCATCGGTGAAAGAATAAAGTTTATTCAAAATGCTCGGGTTACGCCGGCTAAGGCAATTGCAATTGATGAACACGGAGGGCTTGAGGTTGAGCTTGAAGATGGCTCGCACACTGTTCTTCGCAGTGGAGAAATCAGTATAAGAAAAATGTGATTTTTGTATATTGACAATAAAACAAGCATATGTTATGCTGTCTCTGTTCATCGGAGGACTTATAGTCGAAACTATAACGGTCGGATAAGATGTCGAGTGCGCTCGGGTTATCTTATCCGACCTTTTTTTAGGAGGATTTATGGGAATACACCTGTCAGATCATTTTACTTACAGGCGGTTATTGAAATTTGTTATGCCAACTGTTTTTATGATGATTGTAACATCGGTTTACAGTATAGTTGATGGATTTTTTGTGTCAAACTTTGTAGGCAAAAATGCGTTTGCGGCAGTTAATCTTATTATGCCCTTTCTTATGGCCTTAGGTGCGTTTGGATTTATGATAGGCACGGGCGGAAGTGCATTGGTGGCAAAAACACTTGGTGAAGGCTGCAGCAAAAGAGCAAATCGTTATTTTTCAATGCTGATATATGTTGTTATTTTATTTTCGCTGGTTGTAACGGTTATTGGATTTATATTTATGCCGGATATAGCCAAAATTCTCGGTGCAAGCGATTTGATAATCAGGGATTGTGTGCTTTATGGAAGAATTTTGATCATATCAGGTGTTTTCTTTATGCTTCAAAACAGTTTTCAGAGCTTTCTTGTAACGGCAGGTAAATCCAATTTCGGATTAATTGTATCGGTTTTGGCAGGACTGACTAATGTTATACTGGATTTTTTATTGGTATATGTACTAAGCATGGGAATTAAGGGCGCTGCTTTTGCAACAGTAATCAGTCAAACTGTGGGTGGAATCATTCCATTTGTGTATTTTATAAGAAAGAATGACAGCCTGCTTAGACTTGTCAAGACTCGAATAGAATTTAAGCCGCTTTTTAAAGCCTGTGCAAATGGTTCATCTGAAATGCTGACGAACCTGTCAACATCTATTGTAAGTATGCTATACAATTTTCAGCTGATGAGAATTGCTGCGGAAAACGGTGTGTCGGCATATGGCGTAATCATGTATGTCAGTTTCATTTTTATGGCCTTCTTTTTTGGTTACGCCATAGGTGTAAACCCAATTGTCGGTTATAATTACGGTGCAAGAAACAACAAGGAACTTAGCAATGTTCTCAAAAAAAGTCTGGTGCTTACATCGGCTGTGTCAATAATGATGACACTATTTGCTGTTTCCCTTTCTGGTTTAATATCAAAAATATTTGTGGGCTATGATGAAGAACTTTACAACATGACCTCAAATGCTCTCAGGCTTTATTCGCTATCCTTTTTACTTTGCGGTTTTAATATATTTTCCTCAGCGTTTTTTACAGGTCTTAATAATGGTAAGGTGTCGGCAATTATATCTGTTATGCGAACTTTGGTTTTTCAGATAGCAGCAGTAATTATATTGCCTATGCTTATTGGTATAAACGGAATATGGCTTGCACTCTCAGCAGCTGAATTGTTAACTTTGATTTTTACGATTGTATTTTTTATTGCAAATAAAAAGAAATATGGTTATTAGTGACATAAAAATAGCACCATAGGGCAATTTCTCAATGCCTATGGTGCTTTGTTGTTTATCCGGATATTTTTTATTTTTCAGCGTACTTGTCTTCACCGTTCCAGCTGTACATTTCACGAATTTGTTCGCCGACAGACTCAAGCTGATGTGAAGCTTCAAGCTCTCTCTTAGCCTTGAAGTGAGCCCAGCCGTTATTGCTCTCTGTGATGAATTTTGAAGCAAATGTACCATCCTGAATTTCTTCAAGAACCTTTTTCATTTCCTTCTTTGTTTCATCCGTAATGAGTCTCTTGCCGGTCTCATAATCACCGTATTCAGCTGTGTTTGAGATGGAGTATCTCATTTTTGCAAAACCGCCGTTATAAATAAGATCAACAATAAGCTTCATCTCGTGAATACATTCAAAGTAAGCATTTCTTGGATCGTAGCCGGCCTCAACGAGTGTTTCAAAGCCTGCCTTCATAAGTGCGGTAACACCGCCGCAAAGAACAGCCTGCTCACCAAAAAGATCAGTTTCTGTTTCACATTTAAAGGTTGTTTCAAGGATGGCTGCACGTGCACCGCCGATACCTGCACCGTAAGCCAGTGCTGTGTCAAGACAGTGACCGGTTGCATCCTGGTATACAGCAACAAGACAAGGAACACCTTTACCTTCCTTATATTCTGAACGAACTGTATGGCCCGGGCCCTTAGGTGCAATCATAAATACATCAACATTTGCAGGCGGTACAATCTGCTTGAAGTGGATGTTGAAGCCGTGAGCGAATGCAAGTGCCTTGCCCTCTGTAAGGTTTGGTTCAATATCCTTTTTGTAGATAGCAGCCTGTCTCTCATCCGGTGTAAGAATCATAATAACATCTGCTGCTTTTGTAGCATCAGCAGTTGTCATAACCTTGAGACCAAGCTCCTCAACGTGCTTCCATGACTTCGAACCCTCATAAAGACCAACGATTACATTAACGCCGCTCTCATGAAGATTAAGTGCGTGTGCGTGACCCTGAGAGCCGAAACCGATAATAGCAACGGTTTTGCCTGAGAGTACGTCTAAATTACAATCTGATTCATAAAAAATCTTTGCGTCTGCCATTTTTATTTCCTCCAATATTTTAATTTTAAATAAGTTGTATGACTACTCATTTGTATTTTTGTCATTTCATATTATAACTTGTAGGATGTCTAATGTCAATAACAAAATAAAATTTATTTTATAAACGTTCCATTGCGTGTATTATGTGAAGCTTCATTGCCGTTCTCGCGCCCTCGGGATTTCTTTTTTTAATGAAATCCATTATGAGCCTGTCGTCCTTAAGGTTATCGTCGCTCACATCCTGATCTTTTGTGAGTACCACAACGCCTTTTTTGATTGCATTAAAGATAACCGGCATAAATTGTTTTACAAACGAGTTGTGCGTTGCATTGGCTATGCTTTCATGAAATTTTTGTTCTTCAAAAGTTCGGTCCTCGCCGCTTAAAATTTTCTTTTCAATTTCATTTCCGTAATAGCATATGGCTTCAATTTCTTCGTCTGTTGCCCGCTCTGCGGCCAAGTAAGCACATTCCGGCTCAAACATAAGCCTCATTTCAAATAAATCATCAAGCCCTGATGCAATGTCGCTGAGATTTTCATAATTAACGATTGCCGTTGAAGTGACAAAAGTACCTTTGCCTCTTCTTATTTCCAGAGTGCCGTTCGTTGTCAGTATTTTGATGGCTTCACGCAGCGTGGAACGGCTGACACCGAGCTCTGCGGCCAAATCGTTTTCGTTGGGCAGCTTATCGCCTATACAAAAACGGTTTTCTTCCTCAATCATTTTTATTATTCGCTGTGCTGTACTGTCTGCCAGTCTTGCTGATTTTATCATAGCTACACCTCTTTACTGACATAATACCACAATGGTACATAAAAAGTCAATGGGTTGTCCGATGTCTTACAACTATACAATTAGAAACAACTCCAATCATGCTGCTGTTAATCAAATTTTTGCCTTAAAGCTACTTGTAAATTTTAATATAATGTTTTATTATATATAATTAGATAATTATATGTCTCGGAAGTGATGAATTGAACAAATTAGAGAAGTTGAAATATTATATTGATACGCTTTGCATTTATAATTTAAAAGAAGATGCTGTTATAAAATCCTTGTATTCTCTTTTGTGCAGTGTTAAAAGCGAGGATGTTCTCAGCCGGCAGAGTGAATTTTTTAAAATTGTCTGCGGGTATACATCCTTGAAAGCGTATATATCCAAATGCATACTGATGGATGATAACGCCTTTACAAAGGCGGCAAGTGCAGGTGATGCGGATCAATTGCCATTGTCGACAATAGAGGCAGTCAAGTATGATTTGATGAAGCTGGAAGCAATTGCGTCTGTAACTGCGGATGATATCAGCAATCAGATTGAAGATTCTGATTTAAGAGAAATCATACAAACAATTCCGAAGTGGGAAACCGGTAAAGCGAATAAACCTTTGAACGTCCGCTGGGATCATCAGCTTGATGAATTGATAGAATTTCATAAAACAAACGGCTACGGCATATATGCCGAGAATATAGCCTTTACCTGGCGGAACAAAGAAATATGCCCGGTGACATCAATAGATTTAATAACGCTAGATGATTTAAAAAATTATGAAGAGCAAAGAAGCAAGGTTATTGATAATACCGAAAGTTTTATTGCAGGATATCCTGCAAATAATGTGTTGCTTTATGGTGACAGAGGAACCGGGAAGAGTTCAACCGTTCATGCTTTGCTCAATGCATATCACGCGCAAGGGCTAAGGATGATTGAAATACCTAAAAGTGCTGTTGCCGACTTAGGTCTGATACGTGAAAAAATATCGAATTCGCCGATGAAGTTTATTATTTACATTGATGATTTAAGCTTTGATTCCAATGATACCTCGTTTAGCGAATTAAAGGCAGCGCTGGAGGGATCGCTGTCAGGCAGACAGCCGAATATACTTATATATGCCACTTCTAACAGACGACATTTAATTAAAGAAAATTTTTCAGATAGAGAAAATGATGTTAACCGCGGTGATACAATGCAGGAACAGCTGAGTCTGTCTGACCGATTTGGGTTAACAATTACATTTCTTAATCCCAATAGAGCAGAGTATCTTGATATTGTTAAAAAGATTGCATTTTCGAGAGGGCTCGAGGTTGATGAGGAACGCCTTTGTTTTAAAGCAGAACAGTGGGCAACCCGCAGGGGCGGAAGGTCACCAAGATGCGCAAAGCAGTTTGTTGATTTTGTTGAAAGCTGCAGCAGCAGGAATAAGGAATGGTAATTTAGAAGGGAGATTTTTTTATGAATAGGAATTTAAAAAAGGCAACTAAAATATTTTCAGTTTTTTTATGTGCTGTTTTGTTTTTTACAACGGCATCGGCTGTTTTTGCACAGGATACAAACAGTAAGTATACTGAAATAAATGTATCGGCAGACAGCATTCATTCGCAGGGTCAGAGTGCTATTCAAGATGCACTTAATTCGGCAAGGGATAATGCAAGTGCCTCTAATCCATATAAAATTATTGTTGAAGCAGGGACATATACGCTTACAACTTCTCTTTATATTTATAGCAATACCTGTTTATATATGGACGGGGTACATTTTATAAGAGATGAAAATGCAGGTCATAATATGATAAGAACAGGACCATGGATTGCTGACGAGGAGCTTAATACACTGGGTGAGACAGGCTATGACGGCTATGTTAACATAACCATTGACGGCGGTAAAAACGGCGGCGTTTTTGATGCTGATTATACATTTACCAATACGGTTATCAAAGCTGCACATGCATCCGATTTTACAATGAAAAATATAACGGTTATGAATGTAAGAAATGCACATTTGATTGAAGTTGCAGGTATTAACGGCATGAACCTGATTGACTGTACGTTTAAAAATCAGGAGCTTGATGCTGAGGATTTTGCCAAAGCCGCTAAGTATGAGGGCATTCAGCTTGATATCCTTGAGTCAACAAATCACATGACAGGCTATAGGTCAGAAGATCTTCCGATGAAAAATGTATATGTTGATGGCTGTAAATTTTCTAATATGCCCAGGGGTATAGGCAGCCATACGTCTGTTTATAATTCACCTCATGACAGATTGACGATTACAAATTGCATTTTTGATGATATGAAGAGCTGTGCAGTGCAGACGCTTGATTGGAAGAATGTTGAAATTTCGAATAATATAATCACCAACAGTCCAAGGGGTATTGCGATTGTTTCACTTGACGGTTCAGGCTCAATAGCAGCCAGCAAACTTGCAAAAGCCGGTAATACGGTTAATCATACCAACAATGATAATTATAAAGAGCCGACCGATGATAAAAATATTGTTATTAAAGGAAACAAAATCATCAGCGGAACGGTTAACGATACCTATAGTTCAGCGTATACGAAAAATGCTATATCGGTTACAGGCAATAATCTGAAAGGAAAGGGTGTACCTGACGGCAATTACTATATTAACGGTGTAACAATTGAGAATAATGATATAGAAACGACCAGATACGGCATTTCTGTAAGGAATACAAGAAATGTACATGTTGACGGCAATACGGTCAAGTATAATGCGGTTCTGGACAGCGAAAGCAGCAAAACGGCTTACAACATTTTTGCATATGATAGCTGTAAAAATGTTTCTGTTAGTGGCAATATACTGAAAACGGCGAAAACAGCCGGTGTGTATATTCAGTCATCGCAAGCCGGTGACATAACCGGCAATACAATTTCCGATTCAGGGACAGACGGTATATTTCTTACAGGCGGTGCATCAGCGGGAAAAATTGACAGCAACACAATTTCAGGCGGAAATGCCGGTGTCCATCTTACCGGTTCATCTGCCTTGTCCATAAGCAGCAATGCTATCAGTGACTGCAACTATGGTATTCAGGTGTATTCTTCATCAAAAGCGGGCAGCATATCAAAAAATAAGATTACAAATTACCGTTCAAGGGATATATCGGTTGATTCAGGCAGTATTGCCCTTGCTCCTGTAAAACCCGCAGTATCCAATGCCGGCGCAGGCGTGTCGCTTAAGTGGAGTAAGGTATCGGGTGCAAACGGTTATGATATATATCGTAAAACAGGCAACAGTGCATATAAAAAAATAGGTTATGTTAAGGGTGCGGATGCTTTGAGCTATACGGATAAAACCGTTACAAGCGGCACGGATTACACATATGCAGTAAGTGCATATAACGGCAGTCTTAAGGGTGAGTCGGTCGGTGTATCAATCAAATATCTTGCAGCACCTTCGGCAAGTGTATCTAATGCCAACGGCAGTGTATCTCTTAAGTGGAAAAAGATAACCGGTGCGAATGGTTATGATATATATCGCAAAACAGGCAGCGGTGCATATAAGAAAATAGGTTATGTTAAAGGTGCTTCGTCAGTCAGCTACACTGATAAAACAGCAGCAAGCGGAACAAGCTATACCTATGCCGTTCGGGCATATAACGGCAAGACACAGAGCGCATACACCGGAAAAGCCATAAAATATCTTGCATCACCGAATGTGTCGGTGTCGACGGCTTCAAATGGTGTATCTCTTAAGTGGAAAAAGATAACCGGTGCGAATGGTTATGATATATACCGCAAAACAGGCAGCGGTGCATATAAGAAAATAGGTTATGTTAAGGGTGCTTCGTCAGTCAGCTATACAGATAAGAGTGCAAAAAACGGCACGAGCTATACCTATGCCGTTCGGGCATATAACGGAAAAACACAAAGCTCGTATTCTGGAAAGTCTACTGTATATGTTTCACCTGTGAAAATTACAAGTGCATCAAATGTTGCAGGCAGAAAGATAAGTGTTAAATGGAGCAAAAACAACAGTTCAAGCGGTTACCAAATCAGATATCAGACAGGTTCAGCCGTAAAGACCGTGACTGTATCAAATAAATCTACACTTTCAAAAACAATCACCGGACTTTCTAAAGGCAAAACATATAAGGTAAGCATTCGAAGTTTCAAAAAAGTTTCCGGAAAAACCTATTATTCAGTATGGAGTGCAAATAAAAGCATTAAAATTAAGAAATAGATAAAAATGAACATTTTCATGTAAAGCATTCAAAAAATGTTAAAAAACTTAAAAAATTATTTACCAAAAAAACAAAAAAATAACAATATCCGATGATAAAATAAGTGCAACGAATTAAAGGAGAAAGTGAAATGAGTGCTAAAATTCTTGTAGTTGATGATGATAATAATATTTGTGAGCTGTTAAAGCTTTATCTTGAAAATGAAGGATATACGGTATATGTTGCTAATGACGGACAGGCAGCTGTTAACATGTTTCAGTCTAAATCTCCTGATTTGGTTCTGCTCGATATTATGCTGCCCAAAATGGATGGATGGCAGGTCTGCCGTGAAATAAGAAAAACTTCAAGTGCCCCTATTATTATGCTCACTGCAAAAGGCGAGACCTTTGATAAGGTTCTTGGTCTTGAACTGGGTGCAGATGACTATGTAACCAAGCCGTTTGATGCTAAAGAGGTAATGGCAAGGGTAAAGGCCGTTCTCAGAAGAACGAATGGCAGCAGTGAAGCAAATGACAACAGCAAAAAAATTGTTGTTTATGATAATCTTGAAATCAACATAATCAATTATGAGCTTAAAGTTAAAGGTGTACCTATTGATACTCCGCCTAAAGAACTTGAGTTGATTTATCATTTTGCATCAAATCCAAATCGTGTTTATACCCGTGATCAGCTTCTCGACGAGGTCTGGGGATTTGATTATTATGGTGATTCACGTACTGTTGATGTTCATGTAAAGCGTTTACGTGAAAAGCTTGAGGGTGTATCTGACAAATGGTCTCTGAAAACGGTTTGGGGCGTAGGTTATAAATTCGAAACAAAGGAATAATATAAATGTCCGTTAAGACTGTTCTTGAAAGAAAGTACCTGAAAAACAATATTTTTGCCAGATATTTTATCTTGTTTGCAGCGATTTTTCTTGTGGTGCTGACTATTCTGGGAAGTACACTTACCATATTGGTTAATGTTTATACGCAGAATGAAAATACAAAGCTTTTAAAAGAGAATACCCAGACGATAGCCGACAGTGTTAAATCCACGCTTGTTGTTCAGGATATGAACGATAATTATACGGTTGAAAAGGAAATGATATGCAGCTCTTTGTATATCATTTCAAATTCCATTGATGCTGATTTATTCGTATGCGATGTTGAGGGAAATATCATTATGTGCAAGGAAAAGGCAAGCGCTCTTCCGATTTACGGCGAGTTGGCTCCTTGTCCTTACCATAATGCGTTTAAGGTCGGCGATATTCTTCTTAAAAACATTTATGAAGGCGGATATGTAGGCAGAGGCAGCGTCAGCGGCAAGCCGTCCTATATTGTGGGGTATCCTATATACAATGATGATCAAATTATCGGTTCGGTTTTTGCAACAACGCAAACGAATGTTGATACGCTTACCATGGCTGTTTTAAGAATGTTTTTGGTCAGTGCTTTGGCCAGTCTTGCTATTGCTTTTATATGTATATGGCATCTTACAAAGAATTTTGTAAAACCGCTTCGACAGATGAGCGTAGCGGCAAAAAAGTTTGCAATCGGCGATTTTTCATACCGTGTTAAAATAAACGGTGAGGATGAGCTTGCCGAGCTTGGCAAGGCATTTAATGATATGGCCGATGCTTTGGATACCCTTGAGTCCTCCAGGCGAAGCTTTGTGTCAAATGTATCTCATGAGCTGAGAACACCGATGACATCCATCGGCGGATTTATAGATGGGATTTTAGACGGAACAATTCCGAAAGATAAAGCAGATTACTATTTAAGTATTGTAAGCGGCGAAATTCGCCGTCTTTCACGGCTTGTTGTTGCTATGCTTAATATGAGTAAAATTGAATCGGGCAGCTTCGAAATGAAACCAAGCAATTATGATATATCCGATCAAATTATTCATATTCTGCTTACCTTTGAGCAGAGGATTGATGAGAAGAATATTGAAATTAAAGGGCTCGAAAATCTGAAACCGACCTATATTGTTGCAGATACGGATATGATTTATCAGGTTATCTATAACATTTTTGACAATGCCGTTAAGTTCACAAATGACGGCGGTTATATTATGGTTGCAATGCAGGACGACAACGGTTATATTGAGGTTCATATCAAAAACAGCGGTATCGGTATTGATGCACATGAGCTTTCAAAGGTTTTTGAAAGGTTTTATAAGGTTGATAAGTCCAGAAGTCTTGATGCCAAAGGTGCAGGACTGGGACTTTATATAGTAAAAATGATGGTGGAGATGCATGGCGGGAAAATCTGGGCAGTCAGTGAAAACGATGAGACAGCAGAATTTATATTCAGACTTCCCAAAACGTACAGCCCCATTTATAAAAAGGAGATAAAGAAATAATGGACGATTTTGAAAATAAGGATTACAGCTCGGCCGAAAAGTCAAGGCCTGATTATTATCAGCCTGAAGGTAACGGCGGTTATCAATCATCTCACGGCAGTAATGCACAGCAGAATCAGTCAACATATCATTATTCATATGGTAATGGTTCGCAGCAGGGTCCCCAGAATTCAAATTATTATCAGCCTAAGGATCAAGGATACAATTATACGGTGCCGCCTGAGAATAAACCGCCGAAAAAGAGCAATGCCGGCAAGATAATCATTGCAGTGCTTGTTGTCTGCCTTGCTGTGGCAATTGCGGGCATCGTTATGGGTATTACTAATATGGATAAAGGTGACAGCAAATCAGATAAGGAAACTACCTCAGCTCAGACACAGGACGGTGAGGATGCTGCCAAAACAAACGACAGTGAGTCCGTTCCTCTTAAGGATAAAAATAATAATTATACTGTTGCAGGTGTTGCGGATAAGGTTATGGAGTCCTGTGTCGGAATAACTGTTTATTCACAGCAGGCAGATGCATATAATTATTTTTACGGGTACGGCCAGGGCGGCAATTCGAGCAATGAGCCTACGCAGTCAGGTGAGGGTTCAGGTGTTTTGATGTCGGAAAAAGACGGTAAGACTTATATTTTAACCTGTGCCCATGTTATAACCGATGGGGACAGCTTTACCGTTACCCTGAGTGATGGCAAAAAAGTTGATGCGAAGATGGTTGGCGTTGATGCACAGACGGATATCGGTGTTCTTTCTATTGACAAGACAGGACTGAAGATTGCAGAATTTGCAAAGAGCGAGAATTTGGTTGTTGGTGAACAGGTTGTCGCAATCGGTTGTCCGGGCGGTCTGGAGTTTATCAATTCACTTACAAGCGGTTATGTGTCTGCACTGGCAAGACCGATTTCTTCAAATATAGGATATGATAATGAATGCATACAAATTGATGCTGCCATTAATCCCGGCAACAGCGGCGGTGCACTCTTTAATATGCAGGGCCAGGTAATTGGTATCAATTCGTCAAAGATTGCCGCCACCGAGTATGAGGGAATGGGATTTGCCGTTCCGTCGTCGACTGCAGTGGCAACAGCAAACAGCCTTATAAAGGTAGGCTATGTTGAGGGCAGAGCAAAGCTTGGTATTCAGTATAATCCGATTACAAGCTTTAATAATGCAGGCAATGTTATTCAGGCACTTGAGGAAAAGGGCTTTAAGGACTGCAAGGGCGCTATGGTAATAAACAGTGTTGAAGGCAATTCAGACCTTTCAGGTAAGGATATTAAGCAGTATGATATGATTGTTGCCGTTAACGGAAAAACAATGACCTCAACTGATGTTATGACATCCATATTGGCTGATTCAAATCCGGGTGACACCATTAAACTGACCATTGCAAGAATTGAGAATAACACAATTAAAACCTTTAAGGTTGATTGCAAGCTGATTGAGTCAAGAGGATAAACGTGTACAGGATGTAAGGCAATTGCTTTGCATCCTTTTTTATTGCAAATTATATTATTATTTGGTAAAATTATTTATAGAATACAGGAGGAAGATATATGAAAACGGGAATAATTATCGCTGTTATTGTTATTGCAGTTGTTTTGGTGTGCTTTTTTGCCATTTATAATTCTTTTATTAAGCTTAATAACAGTGTTGAAGAGGCTTTTGCCACTATGGATGTTTACCTTAAGAAAAGATGGGATTTAATCCCAAATCTTGTTTCAACGGTAAAAGGCTATGCAAAACACGAGGCCGAGACGCTTCTTAATGTTATTGAAGCAAGAAATATGAATTACAGCAGTATGTCAGCTGAGGATAAGCTTGATGCGAATGCACAGCTTTCAAAAGGATTAGCGGGTATTTCCGTTGTTGCTGAGCAGTATCCTGATTTGAAAGCAAATCAAAACTTTATACATCTCAGCAATGAACTGAGCCAAGCAGAGCTGGATATTGCAAATGCAAGGAAGTATTATAATGCTGTTGTAAAAAAGTATAATGATAAGGTGGCCATGTTTCCGTCAAATCTTGTTGCCGCCATGTTTCATTTTACGAAAAAACAGATGTTTGTTGTTGAAGAAGCGGTTCAAAGAGAAAATGTAAAGGTAGAATTTTAATGAGATTTGCTAAAAAAATAATACCGCTTGTTGCAGTTGTTTTTATATTATTAGGATCCGTTTCATCTGTATATGCCAACGATTACCCTAATAAAGCGTATTATATTGAAAACTATCATGTTAAAGTGAATGTTCTGCAGAATAATACCCTTCAGGTGACGGAAGATATTGATGCTTATTTTAACAATGAGCGTCATGGCATATTCAGATATATTCCGGTTGAAAATTATATAAAGCGCAGTGATGGTTCGGCTGATAAGGTGTCTGCCAAGGTAAAGCATATTAGAGTAAGTGAAAAGTATGACGGTTATTACGACGATAATAATAATTATGTTCTTCAAATAGGTGATGCTGACGAGACAGTAATCGGCAGGCACAGCTATACCGTTTCCTATGAATATCAAATGGGCCGCGATGTATGTGAGGGGTTTGATGAGCTTTATTATAATATAATCGGCAGCGGCTGGGACACATATATTAAAAATGTAAGCTTTGATATTAATATGCCAAAACCATTTGACAAAAGCAAGCTCGGGTTTTCAGCAGGTGCTTATGGTAATCCCGGTACGGATGATGTTAAGCTTAGCATAAAAGACAATTGTATTTCAGGCAGCCTTAATCGGGTACTGCGTCCGTATGAAGCTTTTACCATGAGGATAGAACTGGAGGATGGCTACTTCAAGTTTAATATGCTTGCATACTATTTAAAGCATGTTTTTATTGTGGGCATTCCTTTGCTGGCACTGGCAGCGGTAATTGTTTTATGGGCAAAGTTCGGCAGGGATAAAAAGATTATTGATGTAGTTGAATTCTATCCGCCTGAAAATATGAACAGTGCCGAAATTGCCTTTTGGTTTAACGGCAGTGTGCAGGGCGAGAAGACGATAGGACTTCTTATTGAGCTTGCAAACGAAGGCTTTTTGGAGATTGAGGAGCAATCCAAAAAGAACTTTGTTATCAGAAAACGGAAAGATTATTATGGTGATGATGAATGCAAAAGGATTTTCTTTAACGGACTTTTTGTTTCGAAAGATGAAGTGACTAAAAATGATCTTGAAAATAGATTTTATGTTTACCCTGAAAAGATAGTTAGGAGAATCAGTGCTGTTAATCAAGAAAAAGTTTTCAGCAAACGCTCGTTGATGATGAGAGCGGCAGGCTGGCTTATAAGTATTGCAGCCGGTGTTGCATCCTATTTTATTTTGCAGACTTCATTTAGTTCAGCTACAGAAATGATATGCTTTGCCGCAGGTGTACTGATTTGTTTACTTTCATTTATTTTTTCATTTTTTATAAGACAGCGAACGGATAGAGGTCATGAAGTTAAGCAGAGAATAAACGGATTTAAAATTTTCCTTGAAACTGCTCAAAAAGATCAGCTTGAGGAAATGGCAGAGAAAAATCCAAAGTACTATTATGATGTTTTGCCTTTCGCTTATGTTCTCGGTGTATCGGATGTATGGACAAAAAAGTTTGAGGGTATTGCAGTTGAACCGCCTGAATGGTTTGTTGGCGGCCATTACAGTACTTTGTCTACCTATTATCTTATACATTCAGCCATGTCATCGGCGGCAAGGGCAATGACCTCTGTGCCGCAGAGCAGCGGTTCCTCGAGCGGCGGATTTTCATCCGGAGGCGGAGGCGGTTTTGCCGGCGGCGGTGTCGGAGGCGGTGGCGGCGGAAGCTGGTAACTCAAAAAAACCTATCGAAATCAGATTTTCGATAGGTTTTTTATGTTTTTTTTGCAACCTTTTGCACATTTAAATTGTTTTATTTTTGAAACCGGTTTTAACAGTGATAAGGGGATGGAGCAATGGCGGCAGTGTTTAATGAGGATATTTTTAATGAAAAATATAATAAGTATTCTGCGGCCGTTTACAAAACAGCATATCAGTATTTGCTTGATGTTCATTTAGCACAGGATATTACACAAGATGTCTTTATCAAGCTTTTTACTGCCAAAAGAGTTTTTCATGACAGCGAGCATGAAAAAAACTGGCTGCTGAGAGTAACGATAAATATGTGTAAAAACGTTCTCAGGTCAAAGGCATATCATAATCTGCAGTTAAACGATAATATTGAGCTGTATGATAATTCTTTTGAGAAAAAAAGTGAGGATGGGCTTGATATGTTTGCCGAGCTTAAAAAGCTCAGTCCAAGGCAAAGAACGGCTGTCTATTTGTATTATTATGAGGGGTATGCAGTAAAGGATATTTCAGCGTTGATGGGAGAAAAGGAAAACACGGTTAAATCGCATTTGAGCCGAGCCAGACAGAAGCTGAAAAGTATGATAGAAAAGGAGTAGCATATGGATTATTTAGATTACATTCAAAGTATTGAACCGCCGGCGATTTTGAAAGACAAAACGCAAGTGAGGGTAAAAGAGGCTATTGAAAAGCGTAATATGATAGCAAAAAAAAGGAATACATTTTTATCAGCAGCGGCCTGCTTTATTCTTATTGTCGGTATTGTGTCAGCATTAAAGAATGATAAATTGCAGCCAAACAAGCTGACAAGCGATGTTGGCTCTGTTCAAACCTCTGCTGAGATGAGCAGCGAGCAGGAGCATTTTTATGTTAAGCTTGAGGACAATAGTCATTCAAAACAAGGTGCACAAAAGATTATTCTGAACGGAAAAATTTATCTTCAGTACTGCGATAAAAGCAAAAAGGCAGGTTGGGGCGATGATAATGGAAATATTATTTTAAACAAATCGGATTTCGGAAACCCGGTTTGCACACTTAGGGGAGAAAACCTTTATGACTGGACCGAAAGCGGGATGCTTATGGATGATAATTCGGCAAAGGAAAACCGCTTTTTGAATGCTAAGGTATATGAATATACAAAAGTGAAAAGTAATACGGTTTATATTGTTCAGACAGCGGACGAATATTATTTGTTCACTTTGAGCGGATATGTGAAAAAGCAAAGCTTTTCAGATATAATGGATACTTGCACAGCATCAGACAGCAGTAAGATTAAAAGTATACAAATCTGGCAGGATGAGGTGTATGAATTCAAATATCGTGTTCAGGATGAGTATATTAAAGGGAATGACCTCAGGCCGATATGTGTGGGAGAAATAACAGACAGTACAAAGATTGAAGCACTGATAAATGTTTTTAAGAAACCGGTTGAAAATATTACAAATGAAGAACTCAGAGCAGGCGGATATGTTGATTTGACAAACAGCATGGAGCCTATGTGTGACAGAGGCGAATATAATCTTGTAATCAAATTTAAAGACAATACAGAGCTTAATATGTATATCAACAAGGCATATTTTGTTACCGGTCTCGAATTTATGGACGATTACGGAAACTATATGTGGGACAATGAAAGCTATAATATTGTTAAAGGTATTCTGGATTGCTTTATTCAGTAAAAGTTAAAACCGAGGTCCTTCAGCTGAGAGACCTCGGTTTTTAACTTTTATTCTGTTTTATAATTCTGCAATGACTTCAACTTCACAGAGTACGCCCTTCGGCAAATCCTTAACTGCAACACATGAGCGTGCAGGTTTTGAAGTGAAATACATGCCGTAAATCTTGTTAAATTCAGCAAAGTCGTTTATATCTGCCAAAAAGCAGACGGTTTTAACAACTTTATCCAGTGATGTGCCTGCAGCTTCCACTACAGCCTTGAGGTTTTTGCAAACCTGCTCAGTCTGCTCTTCAATTGTTTTGGCATCTACACTGCCGGTTTTAGGGTCAATTGCAATTTGACCGGAGGTGAATAGAAAACCATTTGCCTTAACTGCCTGCGAATAAGGTCCGATTGCACCCGGTGCGTTATTTGTTGCTACATATTCCATTATAAAAACTCCTTTGTATTAATCGCAAACTTCAAAGCCTGCGTCCTTAAGTGCCTGCTTAACCTGGGCAATGTGCTGATAATCCCTGGTTTCGACCCCTATGTTAAGATAGCAGTCAGTTATGTTCATATCAAGGTCTGTACTGTCATAATTAACGGATACTACATTTGCACCGAGCTGTGCAATTACCTGACTGACACCCATAAGCTGACCGGGCTTGTCGGACAGAGCGATTTTGATATTTGCTGTTCGTCCACCCATTTTCAGACCACGCTCAATAACGCGGGAAAGTATGGTTACATCAATATTTCCGCCGGATACAAGGCAGCAAATTTTTTTGCCTGCTGTATCGGGTATCTTGCCGTTCATTACTGCGGCAACAGGCACGGCACCTGCACCTTCGGCAACCAGCTTTTCCTGTTCCATGAGGGTTAAAATTGCAAGTGCAATTTCGTCATCGGTAACAGTGTAAATTCCGTCAACATACTTTTTAATAAGCTCAAAGGTCAGATTGCCCGGCGTTTTGACAGCAATACCATCAGCAATGGTCTGAACCTTTGGCAGGGTTTCAATTTTGTTATCGTTAATCGATTTTTCCATTGACGGTGCACCTGCTGCCTGTACGCCATAAACCTTGCAGGATGGATTAATCTGCTTAATTGTATAAGCAATTCCGGCAATAAGTCCGCCGCCGCCGATAGGCACTACAACTGCATCGGCGTCAGGAAGTTGTTCAAGTATTTCAAGCCCGATTGTGCCTTGGCCTGCAATTACATCCGGGTCATCAAAAGGATGAATGAATGCATATCCTTTTTCTGCCTTAAGCTCCAGTGCTTTGTTATAGGCATCGTCATATACGCCCTTGACCATGCAAACCTCTGCACCATAGCGCTTTGTAGCTTCTACCTTGCTTATCGGTGCACCGTCCGGCAGACAAATAAGCGATTTAATACCGTTTTTTGTTGCTGCCAAAGCTACACCCTGTGCATGGTTTCCGGCTGAGCAGGCTATAACACCTTTAGCCTTTTCTTCCTTTGAAAGCTGGCTGATTTTAAAATATGAACCCCTGACTTTAAATGAGCCTGTGACCTGAAGATTTTCTGTTTTTAAATATACGTTTGTATTCGGGCAAAGATTTTTTGCCAGTATCATATCGGTTTCTCTTACAACCTCAGACAAAACCCTTTTCGCTTTGTATACTTTATCTATAGTTAACATTTTATCGCCTCTGAAGATTTCTGTTTTCAAGCTAATATATTACTCTTTGAAACAGTATTTGTCAATTAAAAAGTAACTTTCCTTATTTCTGTTGCCGGTTTGATTCTTATAGTTTACATAGATACGGGAAAACCAAAGGCTGTACTTGCTTGTTTTTTATTACCATGTTTTGATAAAATGAATCTGTTTGTCTGTTGGGCATAAGCAGCAAGTTGGTCTATTTGCTATTGACTTTAAGTTTATTATATTATAAAATTAAGGATGAGATATCCGAAAAGGAGGATACATAATTATGAAAAAATTTAAAAGTGTGATGGCACTGATGCTTTCGGCAGTATTTGTTGCACTTTGTTTCGCCGGTTGTTCTTCGGCAGAAATTGCAGAAGAAATTACGGATGAGACTTTAATTGTTGCTTATACCGAGGAAAAGGCGCCGTTTATTTATAAGGATAAGGACGGTAAGCTGGCCGGTTTTGATGTTGAACTTATGGGTAAAATCTTCAAGGATGTTAAGAATGATTTTAAAAACTATAAATTTGTTCAGGTTGACGAAAACTATAGATTAGGTGAGGACGCAGCATATACCGATGAAAACGGTAAAAATTATATAGCCTATGTAATGGTCGGCGGAGTTGCAAAGGACAGCGGTTCATTCAATAAAAGTCATACTTTTACTAAAAATATTATTGATAACAGAATTGTAACCATAACAGCAAAGGACAGCAAAATTACATCCTATGCTGATTTAAGCGGTGTCAAAGCCGGTGTTGTTTCTGAAGGGGCTAAAGCAGCGCTTGATAAAAATGCTGTCATAAAGAATGCAATGAAATCTGTTAAGGATTATAAAACTGCTAAGGAAGCTCTTGAGGATTTAAAGTCCGGCAAGCTGGATGCTGTTGTAATTGATGAATTTAATTTCAATGTTACAGATGAGAAAGGTAATTTCAAGGTGCTTGACGGTGAGCTTGATATAGTTAGTTACGTATATTCTTTCAAAAAATGGGATTGGTATGACGAAGCCTTTAATAAAGCTATTTATGAGCTTAAAAGTCCTGAATATAATGATAAGGATGAGTTCACTCCGATAGTTGAAAAGTATTTCGGTTATAATGCATCGAGCTTTGATTTTGTACCGTCCGATACTAAGTAGAAAACAGCAGTTTAAAAAGACATTGACATTTGTCAATGTCTTTTTATTTTTTATAAAAAATTAATAAACAGATATCTGTTTTTGCGGCGGAATATTTTGAGTGTTAGATCAGTTTGAAGTTGTTTCAGATAATTGCTTTTGTATACTGTATATTAAAAAAATATAAAAATTGTATATTGAATAGCATACAAATCGGTGATAGAATTTAAAAAACAGGAGGGAAGATGCATGAAAAGTCAACAGGTTAAAAAGACAATCGGAATCAAATCCATGTGTTTCACTGCGGTAGCATGTGCGTTAGTATTTGTGTTTACATATACATTTAAAATACCGCTTGGAACGGGTTATACACATTTAGGTGATAGTATAATCTTCTTATCTATTGCGTTGCTCGGATCAAAAAAATCAAGCCTTGCAGCAGGTTTGGGTGCTTCGCTTGCTGATTTAATCGGCGGTTATCCTGCTTGGATTTTACCTACATTTTTTATAAAGCTGGTTATGGCATTATTGTGCGGCCTTTTTGCGGAAAAGCTGTTTAAAGGCAAGCTTTACGGATATATAATCGGTGCTGCAATTGCCGGCCTTTTTCAGATTGGCGGCTATACACTTGCTAAGCTTGTTATGTATGACAGTGCTTATGCGTTGTCCACTCTGCCGGCATTAGTGCTTCAGAGTGCAGTCGGCATTGCTTTTGCAATTGTATTTATAGGTGTATTTAAAAAGACCAAAGCAGATGAAAAATTCAAAAGGATGGTTTCTTAATATGAAAAAGATAGATGCTCATTCACATATCGGTGATTTCGGCGGCTGGGCAGGTGTTGCCTTCACAAAGGAAAAGCTCATAGAGCAAATGCGTAAGTATGATATAGAGAAAACGTTTCTTACCGGTGCATCCTTTCGTGGGAATGCTGCTGTTGCGGATGCGTTTCAATCCTATCCGGATAAAGTAGTTCCCTTTGTCTGGATTAATCCGATGCTTGATCCTGTTGAGAAAAAGCTGGACCAATATATAAATCAAGAAGGCTTTGCCGGAATCAAAATGCAGCCCCTCTTTGATTCATTTGTAGCGGATGATCCTATTGTTTATCCCGTAATGGATTTTGCGAGAGCATATGATGTACCTGTTTTTATTCACTGTGGCCATCCGCCCTATTCTTTGCCGTGGAGCATTGCCTTGCTTGCTGAGCAGTATCCTGATGTGAAGGTTACAATGATACATATGGGTCATGGGCATGGAGTTTATATTGATGCATCTATAAAAATGGCAAAAAGATACGGTAATCTTTATCTTGAAATGAGCGGTATGCCGATGGGCTGCAAAATAAAAGAGGCATATGAAACAGTAGGCAGTGACCGAATTATGTTTGGTATTGATGCGCCGTTTCATCATCCTACCGTTGAGATACAAAAAGTGCTTACCTGCGGACTTGATGAAAAAGCACAGCAGGATGTTTTTTATAATAATGCAAAAAAACTTTTAAAAATACAGTAATTACAGGACTTAAAAATACGCTTGAAAGCAGGCACGGCAGTGCGCAATTTTTCATTGCACACTGCCGTGTTTTTATCTATTAGGCTTTAACCTTAATGCATTATAGTATCTTTATGTTTTAATGCATTTTCATAATATTCACGCGGGGTTTGGTAAATCCCCTTTTTTATAAGAGTTTCCTGCAAAACATTTTCTACATGTTCACCGTCAACATCAAACATATCGCAAAATGTTTTTATAAGCTCGGAATAAGTCATTAGCTACCTCTCTTTTTTTGAACTGAAATCGTCTATTGTTTTCTGAAGAATTGTTTCATTTTCAGCATCATCTGTTATGATGATTTCAGGATACCATTTTTTTGAAAATCTGTACGGATTTTTCAGATTTTGCTCATCATAGATTATTTGTTGATAACGAATGTCATCTGCGGCTTTTGCCTTAGCAACAGCTTTTTCGCTGCTGTTTTCACAAAGCACCCCAACGATAACAAATCGAAAATCCTTCTTGTAATCCGTGGGGCATGAAACAGTAAGCAAAATATCATTTCCTGTTATATTTATATTTGTGCTGTAAAGAAATCTGTTATCAAGTCTGGATGAAAATTCTCTGACAGAGTCACTTGTCATCTTTTCCGTAACATTGTATGGAAAAATATATCCGTCATCATCCTCAGCTTTTGTATTTGTATAAAATGCACCCACGATTTTAAAATTATATTCTTCAAATAAATCTGAATATTTTATGAAACCGTTTGACTCGTTATATGATTCAGCTGTTGAATAATGCTTTTCAAGCTCCTTGCTGTCGGAATAAACAACATAGTTAAAACGGGTGGCGCCCTTTTCTGTTGCCTGAGCGGATAAAGGTTTTTTATTATCGCTGCTGACAGCACCTTTAAGGTGAATATCTTCTATTTCAATATAACCGACAGTGTCAGGATTTTTGCCTAAAATATCACAATATTTTTCAAGCATACCTACGCGGAAGGTTACATTTGGATATTTTTCTTCATATGGTTTAAGATATGCGCTTTTTGATTGTTTGACAGCAAAGGAGATGCCGAATATAATTGCTGCTGCAGCAATTATGCAGACAAGGGCAATAAGAACCTTTTTGTTAAATACAGCATGTTTGATTTTAATCATTGCAGCGTGTATTTTGTCTTTTTGTTTTGCTCTTTTTTCAGCCCTTTCATTTTGGATAGCGTCAAGCTCTTCGGGAGTTTTAGCAGCTTTTTTTCGCTTTTCTTTTCGTGATTTATGACTGCTTTTTTCATCGTTGTCGCTTTTTGCAAAGTCAATTATATCTTCTCTTCGCTTTGGCGGTTCTAATGGTTCAACAGGCGTATTTTCACGATTTTCCCTTCGTGCTTTAAAATCAGAGAGAATTTCCTCAATACTGTCTTTATTATCGTTCATTATCTTATAATCACCTTTTTAGCATTATTAATTGCATCATCCATAAGCGTGTCAAGATTTTTAATATTACTTTCGGCCCTGATGACATCATCAAGATGCGGCTTCGTTTTAGGATGCTTGGGAGTGAATACGGTGCAACAGTCTTCATAAGGTTGGATAGACGTTTCAAAAGTATCAATTTTTCTTGAAACGGCAATAATTTCCTCCTTATCCATACCGATGCACGGCCTGAAAACAGGCATATGAACAGCACAGTCCGTGCATGCAAGAGCAAGCATGGTCTGACTTGCTACCTGACCGACACTTTCACCGGTTATAAGCGCACTGCAATTCTGTGTCTTAGCTATTTTTTCGGAAATCATCATCATAATTCTTCTCATAATTATTGTGAAATATTCCTCCGGGCAAAGGTCACGTATTGCCTCCTGAATTTTTGTGAACTCAACAACATACGTTGTTATGACACCCGAGTATTTTGCCACCTTTTTAAGCAGGTCCATAACCTTTATTTCAGCAAGCTCGGATGTATAAGGCGGAGAAGCAAAATGAATAGCACAAAGCTCAATGCCTCTTTTTGCCATCATATATGCAGCCACAGGTGAATCAATTCCGCCGCTGATAAGTATGCCGGCTCTGCCGCTGGTACCTGTTGGCATGCCGCCGGCACCTTTTATATTATTGCCGCGTACAAAGGCGTATTTTTCCCGCACTTCAATGGTTACAATAATATCGGGATTGTGAACATCCACCTTAAGATTGTGAAATTTTGAAAGAAGGTATCCCCCCATTTCCCTACAGATTTCAGGGGACTTCATTGGGAATTTTTTATCTGAGCGTTTTGCTTCTACCTTAAAGGTTGAGGCATCCTCAAGTTGCTCCTGTAGATATTCTTCTGCTGTGGTTTTGATAATATTAAAATCCTTTTCGCACACACAGGCACGTGAAAGTGCAGCAATGCCGAATACTTTTGACAGTCTCTCAACGGCGTCATCAAGGTCGATATTATCATCAATAGGGTCAACCATAATTGTTGACTGACTTTTTGTATATTCAAATTTTCCTAAATCACAGAGACGCTTTTTCATATTCTTAATCAGAATATCTTCAAAGGTATTTCGATTGAGCCCTTTGAGAGCAAGCTCTCCGTTTTTTATCAGTATAATTTCTTTCATTTTACAAACTCCGGGGATGTTTATTTATTAAATCGGTTAATGCATTGACAAGAAGGTCAATTTCCTCCTTATTATTATATCTGCCAAAGCTTATGCGTATGCTTTTGTCAAGAGTTTCATCATCAAGGCCCATTGCAGATAGTACATGGCTTTTTTTGCCCTTTGCACAGGCTGAACCGTTGCTTACATATACATTGTAATTGGATGAAAGCTCCTGAAGTATCGTTTGGCTACGCATAAAGGTGGGAATATAAATATTGATAATATACGGTGATGCATGTTCATTGTTATTGAATTTCAGCCCGCTTATTTTTTTTAGCTGCTGCCTTGCATATGCATTCAGTTCAGCAATATGTTGCTTTTGCTCGGCTATAGGTGCAAGGGCTTTAACAGCTGCACCGAAGCCGGCGATAAGCGGAGTGCTTTGTGTACCCGGTCGGAGTCTTTTTTCCTGTTCTCCGCCGAATACACGGGCAAAATTCTGGTCTGTCAGGTTAGCGTCTTTATTGATATAAAGTGCACCGATACCTTTAGGTCCATGTATTTTATGAGCTGATACCGTTATCATATCCGCACCGAGCTTTTTTGCATTTATATTAACTTTGCCGTATGCCTGCACGCAGTCAATGTGAATTAAAGCCGGTGCGCCTGACCTTTTTACGGCACGTTTAATTGAGTCAACGGGCATAACAGTGCCCACCTCATTGTTAATATACATCATGGAAACGAGGACAGTTTCACTGTTTACCGCATCAAAAAGCTGCTCTTTCGTGATATTGCCCTGTTTATCGGGTTTAAGGTAAATAACCTCAAATCCTTCTTTTTCCAGCTGCTGAGCACTTTGCAAAACGCTTTCATGCTCAATAGCAGTTGTAACAATTCTTTTGCCTTGTCTTTTTTTTGCCTTTGCAGCACCGAAAAGAGCAAGGTTATTTGCTTCTGTACCACCCGATGTAAAAATGATTTCTTCGCTGTTTACACCGAGCGACTGTGCAATTTGTGTTCTGGCAAGTAGAATTTCCTTCATTGCATGAATGCCGAGATTGTGAAGACTTGAAGGATTCCCCCAGTTGTTTTCCAGCATGTTTGCAACTGCATTTATGCAGTCGCTGCAAGGTTTTGTTGTTGCTGAATTGTCAAGATAAGCTGTCATAAATTTTTAAGCTCCTTAAGCTTGAATATGCCTGCAATCGTTTTTGCGTCTTTTATTTCACCACTCATTATTTTTGAAACACATTCGCCAAGGGACATTCTGATTACATCAAGATATTCGTCATCGTCGAGTTCCTGTTCGCCAAAGGTTAAATCGGTAGCACAAAACAGGTGTATAATCTCCCCGCAGTAGCCCGGAGTGGGATATATTTCGCCCATAGATTCAAAGTGCACAGCGGATGCTCCGCATTCCTCTCGAAATTCGCGTATGCCCGCTTCTCTGATATCTTCACCCTTTTCAAGCTTTCCTGCCGGAAGTTCATAAATTGTCTCTTTGTATGGATATCTGAACTGCCTGACCAGTAGAACTTCGTTGTTTTCAGTCAGCGCTGCTATTGCAACACCGCCGGGATGATCCACCACCTCACGTTCAACTTCCGTGCCGTCAACAAGTGTTGCTTTGTCAGTATGTACGGTGATAATGCGTCCGTTAAATATTCCCTGAACCTCTTCTGTTTGCTCAAAAAAACCAAGGGCAATTGCTTCGATATCTTCAATTTTTTCAGCAATAAATTTAGCACCGGCTTCAATGTGCTCAAACCTTGTGCCATATCCCCAAAGTACTCCTGCTGAGTCAATGTGATTGGCCTTTGCCCCTTCAATGTCATATTTTTTATCGCCCACCATAAGGCAAGCGTTTCCTGAAATATTCAGATTTTTTTGACATCTGGCAATAATGCTGGTTTTAGACTCACAGTCAGCGGTAAAGGTGACTCCGCAGATTGTGTCAAAATAGGATTTGATTCCGAAATGTTCAAGCAGGGTTTCAATATAATCCTGAGGCTTTGAAGATGCAATGCCAATCTTAATATTATCTTTTTTTAGGGCGATTAAAAGCGCCTTGATGCCGTCGTACAATTTGCTTTCGAAAACACCTTTGTTGGTATAGCGTTCACGGAATTTTTTTACAAGCTCATCTGCCCTCACTGCATCGGCACCGAATTTTTCCTGAAAAGTGATAAGCAGCGGAGGCCCGATAAAAAAGGTAAGTTCCTCATAGTTCGGGCAATTGTAACCAAAAGCTTCAAGTGCATATTTTGCACTTTTTAAAATACCCTCTCCGGTATCACATATTGTTCCGTCAAAGTCGAAAATTACCGCACTGTATCTCATATGCCGTTTACCCTTTCCATAAACTTATTTTTAAATACAACAAATCTTTCAATTGTACCTTTGCCGATAATTCTGTCTTGATCATCCTTGGCAATGACCGAAAAGAACAGCTTTCTGCCTTCTGCTTTTTCCAGAACAGCGTGTGCAGAAATTTTTGTGCCGATACCGCTTGCCTTGTCGTGGCTGGCGCTGACATGTATTCCGACCGTGGTCTCACCTTCATCAAGCAGGGGCTCGCAGGCAAGGCAGGTTGCTTCTTCCATAAGTGCCAGCATCATTGGTGTCGCAAAAACATCAAGATTACCGGATTTAACAAGTTTAGCTGTATTTTCTTTCTTTACTTGGGTATAGCTGTCAGCATACAGCCCGTTTACAAATTCCTTCATAATAAAAGTGCACCTCAGGCAATTTTTGCATTATTATTTTAATATTATATCATATTTTTTTAATATATACAATATAAAACAATTGTGGTACAATAATACAAACAGATTGAAGGGACGGCACTTATGATAGAGGATAAAAAACGAATTCATATGCTTGACGAGATAAGGGGCTTTGCGATTATCTGTATGATTGTGCATCACACCTTTTTGGATGTAGGTGATGTGCTTGGATTGGCGTGGGGTTATAAGGTTTTTGATGCATTGTGCGTGGTTCAGCCGATTTTTTGGGCTGCTTTTATTGTTATTTCCGGTATATGCTCAAGACTGTCAAGAAATACCGTAAAGCGTGGAGCAATTGTTCTCGCCGGCGGTGCAGTTATAACCCTTGTAACGGCAGTAATTATGCCGCTTTTAGGCTTCACAGGAGCGGAAATCTATTTTGGTATTTTGCATTGTCTTGGTGTGTGCATGATGATTACAGGCCTTCTTATGCCGCTGTTTAAAAAGTTTGATTACAGAGCAGGCGCTGCAGTGTCACTGCTGTTGTTTTTGTTTTTTTGCGGTATTGAAAGCAGAAAGCTTTGCTTTGGTTTTATCACGCTTCCGGATAAACTTTACAGCTATAATGCATTTGCTGCACTGGGCTTTCACAGCAATACTTTTCACAGTGCTGATTATTTTCCTGTTTTACCATGGATATTTGTTTTTATCTTTGGTTTTTTTATCGGCAAGCTTGCAGAGGATGAAAAACTGCCTAAGCCTATGTATGAAAAACACAGCAAATTTTTGTCTGCTGTAGGCAGAAACAGTCTTTGGATTTATCTGGCACATCAGCCGATAATATATATTATTATGATGCTGATTTCCATTTTGATATAAGTTTCTCAAAATAGCAATAACAAAAATTAAACGCATCTCATAGAATAAATGGTGATAAGCCGTATTTCCGTGAGATGCGTTTTCAATTGTTGGCATTGGTGGAACTATTCCTTTAAAATAGCCATTGCTGTATCAATTGTGGTATAGGGCAGTGGCCGGCTATTCAAGTTTCAGCCACTGCTCATTTGCCTGTTTAACTGAATAATAGCTATATGAAAGGAATTTGTTAACGATGTCCCTGGCGGTTTTTAGGTGTCTGCTGACTGTTGGCTGTGACAGTTTCAGCTCACGTGCAATTTCAGCCTGGCTTTTACCGAAAATGTAAAACATTCTCAGGCAAAGATTCTGCCTTTGGGTGAGTTCGTTTTCAATTATAAGAGGAAGCACCTTGGAAATTGATTTAACGAGTATTCTCTGTTCATCGAAACCATTATCCTCAAAAACATTTTTATCACTCATATATTCTTCAACAAAATTAATCATACTTATACCTCCTCATCATAATAGCAGGAAAGCAAAGACGAAACTCTTTTGCATTCACAAGCCATATCGTAATAAATTTTAAGTCTTCTTCTGAGCAGTACAAGGTCTTGTCCGCTGTAAATGCAAAGCAGTGGGCGAAGTCCGTCCATTTTTGCGCAGATTGCTTTGTACTGCCCCTCGTATTCACGAGCCAATTCATTGATAGTCATATTGCTGTCCTTCTTTCTTTTTAATTTGATGATAGACTAAAAAGCAGCAGCCGGTTAATTCTGCTTTTTTATTGTCTTTGCCGATAGTTTGATGCTATCTTCAAGCTATATATTATACAAACGAATGTTCATAGTCAATGTGCTTTGAGACTAATGTCCCTAAAGTGAAACATTAGAAAAATTTTTTTGTTACGCGAAAACACAAATACTTGTTAAGATGTATAAAAAATATCAGCAATACTATTGACAAATTATGCAATATCTACTATAATACAGTTAGACTTGAAACGGGCCGCACCGTTTCATTTCGTGTCCTCCATAGTTTGTAATAACAGAGAGGGAAAGGCCGGATTAAATATCCGGCCTTCTTTCTTTGTTTGTTTAATTGGGATATGATTTTTTATTTATCTTAGAACAAATTTAACTTTACTTTTATTTATATCAGTATTAAAATATATGTTACTGAATAAAATTAACAGGGGCATGAAAATGTATCATAGAACATATGCAAAAATAGATTTGGATGCTATTGAATATAACATTAATAATGTAATAAAGAAGCTTGGCTCGAAAACCAAACTGCTTGCTGTTATTAAGGCAGATGCTTACGGTCACGGTGCTGTTGAGGTTGGGCGCTTTTTGGAAGATAAATGCGATTTTTTCGGTGTGGCATGCGTGGATGAGGCGATGGAGCTAATAAGGGCCGGAATAAAGACCTCTATTCTGGTGCTTGGTTATGTCTCTCCGTCTCAATATGATACGGTTGTAGAAAATGATATTGTTATACCTGTTTTCTCCTATGAGTCAGCCAAGGCCCTTTCGGATGAGGCTGTAAGGCAAAATAAAAATGCAAATTTTCACTTTTGTGTGGATACGGGCATGAGCCGGATAGGCTTTCAGCCTAATGAGGAGAGTGCTGATATCTGCGAAGCAATTACCCGTTTGCCAAATATAACTGCCCAGGGTATTTTTTCACATTTTGCAACGGCTGATGAAAAGGATTTAACCAAAACACTCAGACAGCAGGATTTATTTAAACAGTTTACTTCAATGCTTGCGTACAGGGGTGTTCATATCCCGATTCAGCATATGAATAATTCAGCAGGCATTATGGTTCTGGATGATAAATTTGATATGGTGCGCTCAGGTATAGTTACCTATGGTCTCTACCCGTCTGATGATGTGGATAAGGCATTGCTTGATATAAAGCCTGCACTTGAATGGAAAACAAATATCAGTCATATAAAAACGCTGCCGGCAGGTCGTGAAATATCTTATGGCGGAACATATGTAACCGATAAAGAAACGGTTGTTGCTACAGTGCCTGTGGGCTATGCAGATGGATATCCGCGTTGTCTTTCAAATCTAGGCAGAGTGATTGTTAACGGCAAATACGCCAAAATAATCGGCAGGGTATGTATGGATCAGTTTATGATTGATATAACGGATATTCCCAATGTGAAGCTTGAGAATGAGGTGACGCTTATTGGCCGAGATGCAGATGCTGTTTTAACAATGGAGGAGGTTTCGGGACTTGCACATTCTTTTAACTATGAGCTTACCTGTCGGATTTCCAGGCGTGTGCCGCGTGTATATATCAGAAACGGCAGAGAGATAAAAACAGAAAGCTATCTGGAGTATTAAGATATTATCTACATAAAAAACAACCAATAATCTAAATGATATGCACCCCAAAAGTCAGACACTTTAGGAGGTGCATATTTTTATGGAAAAAACAGGAAGTAAAGGAAGAGCGCCAAAACTTGATAAGCAAACGGAAGAAGATTTAATAGCAGCAAATCAGAGAAATGCTGAATGGCTTATTTGTCAAGCTGCCTGATGATGTGACACCAATAATCCATTCAGACCGGGGCTGGCAGTATCAGCACGCAGAATATCAAAGACTGTTATTCGAACCCAATATCAAACAAAGCATGTCAAGGAAAGGTAATTGTATGGATAACGGTGCAATGGAAAACTTTTTTCAGCAGCCTTAAAGACGAAATGTTTTACGGCGAAAAGTTTGAGACAGTTGATGAATTTATCAACTGTCTCAAGGAATACATTCATTACTACAACAATGAAAGGATTGTTTCTAAATTGAAAATGAGCCCGGTTAAATTCCGAACTCATTCTCTTACATGTTAATATTTTTTTGTTTATGCTTTTGGGTTAACTACATTTTGCTTATTGGTTGTTTTTTATTATTTATTGTTCGTTTTTGGAAGTGCTTTCGGTTTGAGAGGTGTTCTTATCTGTTCCGCCATTATTAGAAGAGCCGTAGCCGATCCATGTAGTGCCGGGATTAAGATTAACCTTTTTGCCGTTTGAATCTTTAATAACAAGCAAACCGTTTTCAACTGTCCAGGTGATTTCTGTTATTGTGCCGAGGCTGGCAAGCTTTCCCTTACCACCTGAAAGCTTGTAATCACAATAGATTTCAGCTCTGCCGGAACCTTTGTAATTGTTTTTTGCAATATAGGCGGTTTCGTCATACAGCATTAACAAATTTTTTCTGCTTACATCCGTAAGATAATCATTACAATGATACATTTTGTCTGTTTCGCTGTAGGTCCAATCTCTTGTTTTTGTTCTGGAGGAGAAAGTAAAACCGAGCTCTGTACAAGCCGAAGTGCCGACTGGCTTTTCCTTTTCATTAAATGAGAACTGCGTGTATTTGTTTTTGTCGGCATCTGTTCTGAATTCAGCCTTTTCTATAGCCTTGGCAAGCTTATCACCATAAAGCACGCCGGTGTGTTCAGAGGATACAGCTCTTGATTTATCCCTGCCGAAAAGTCCGATGCCGTCGCTGTAGGTCATTTGGTTTATATGATCAACATTGTCGTTTTTGAAGACGGAGTCAGCACCTATATAGCCGCCTCTGCTTGAACTCTGGCCCCAATGGATGAAGATGGAGTCAAAAAGTTCTGAAAATTTAATATAAGGCGGGCGTGCACTTCTCATAGGTCCGATTTGAGAGGGAAGAGCAGTATAGTCTGCATAAAACCAAAGCATTCTTGTTTCTCCGCCTTCAACCTCGCCTTCAAGAATAATATCTGCAGCGTTTTTACTGTCGTCAATACCCCATTGAGGTCTTGCAGCATAAGCATTCTCAACAACGCAGGCAACGGGTCGCTTACCTATTGCGCTTTCGTTGTAATCAGCCTCACCGGTGAGGGGATTGACGATTTTAACAACAGGCTGCGTTGTGGTAACAGGTGCTTTTGTAGTTGGTTCAGGTTCCTTTTCTTTGTTTTTTGATAAGGCAAAGAACACACCTGCAGCAATTGCAGCGACAAGCACAACAGCAACAACGGCGATTATAATTTTCTTTTTGCCATCTTTTGTGCTTTGGCTGTTTGAACTATCTGTATAAATTTCATTTGGATAAAATGAATCATCCTTTTTTACAACGGGATCACTGATGATTTTGAATCCGCTGTTATTATTCTCAACTCGGTGTTGTTTGTTTTCATGATCAAAGTTTATATTGAAAACCTGTTCGTTTTTGCCGCCGGAAGTGGCTTTATCCACCGGCGGAGTGAAGGAGTAAAAGAAATCATCAGCCTTTCTTTCAGCCTTTTTTTGATTTGACTGCGGTTCCTTTTTACTTCTGAGTTCATTTAATATATCATCAATTTCATTTTGTTTTGACATAATTATTCTCCTCCCGATTTTATATATTGTATCATATATTGCTTATTATTTCATCATATTTTTAAAAATTTTAAATATTATTGATTTAAAGCATAGTATGTAGTAAAATAATAAAATATAAAAACTGTTTCGAGGTGACAAAATGGCTAAAACAGTCCCTATGATAATAACGAATAACAGTATTCTGGTGATGGATAAAGCCTGTGAGCAGTTTAAGACTTTTAATATGCCGTCACTTAATCCTTCTCCCAATATTCCTTTTTATCATGAATTTGCCGAGAAAATTGCAGAGGGTCAATACTATTTTAAAGAGTTTATGAAAGGGATATATGGTAAAAAGCTTAGTAAATATATACTTGCTATTATTGTTCCTGATGATACCAGTAAGCTGGAATCTATTTTTATAAATGAATTTTTTGTTAATTCCGGTGCATGCAAGGCAGTGGCACAGATGCCGATGGCACTGGCTCTTTCAAAAGAGGAAGTCAGATATATTTCTGTTTCAAAGTCACAGAGAAATGTTATTCTTGAATATGTCAGAAATAATGAAACAGTTGTAAAAAGGCTTTATGATATTCATACCTGTGATGCGTCACAGGTTATGGCAGACTGTGAAAAGCTTCATATTGATATCGAGTATAATGATGTTCCTGTTTTTGTAAATAATTTTAACATGAATATGGACGAGTTTATCGAAATGGGTGAGCTTATAAGTCCTAAGCAGTTTATGGAAAAAATATCAAATATTGATGTTGAAAAATTATAAATAAAAAATCTTGCTCCTGTATAAAATATATAGGGGTGATTTTTATGAAGAAAAAGGATAATAGAAAAAATGAAAATAAAAAGCCTATTATTGATTTAACATCTTATCTCAGTCCGGATATGGTTAATTGTGATGTGGATGGCAGCTATACCGGTATTCCGGCTGATATGTACTATAATGATGAGCTTGAGCAGCCGGTTCAGGATGCAGATGATTTATAATTTAGCTAAACAGGCACTATGTGATTTGTTATTTCACATAGTGCCTGTTTTTATTTTTTTCGTTTTGCCGTGATGATATAAAACAGAGGGATTGTTAAAAATACAATCCACATAGGATGCCACAAATGGAAGAAAATACCGCATATCAGATAGATAATAACCATCAGTACAGGATAGCAAAAGATAATCGGTTTTTTCTTTTCATATGCAAGAATAGCAGTATAGAATAAAGGTATTGTTAAAAAGACTAACCAGCCTGTTGCCCAGCCCTTTGCATGAAAGAGAATTCCGATTACAGCATATGCAATTATCATGATTATGGGATATGATATAAAAAACCATCCGCGTCTTTTTTTATTTTTGTTTTCGGAATTTTTATTCTCTTTTTGGTCGTTTATTACGCGAACAGATGACATGCTGTTTTCTTGATCGGCTTCACCTTTAACCAGTGAGTCAACAGATACATCGTAAAGCTTGGCCAGTTTTGCAAAATTTTCAATATCCGGGGTGGATGTGCCCTGTTCCCATTTCGATATGGATTGACGTGAGAGATTGAGCTTTTCCGCTAATTGCTCCTGACTGAGCTTGCTTTGAGTTCTGAGTTTTTTTAAGTATTCACCTTGCTTGATTGACATGTTGCACCTCTGAAATATCTTTGCAGATATAATATCACAACATGAACATAAAAACAAGAATCCCCTGCGATAAATTTATCACAGGGGGGTAAGTATATTCTATATTGAATAGAAACAGTTATATACGTGCCACGCCGTCTTGAACTGCAGCATCGGCAACCGCTTTTGCAACGGTATCCTTAATTCTTTCATCAAATGCGTATGGAAGAATATAATCCGGTGTGAGCTTATCCTCGTCAACAAGCGAAGCAATTGCATAAGCAGCAGCAATTTTCATATTCTCGGTGATTGCACTTGCTCTTACATCAAGGGCACCGCGGAAAATACCCGGAAAAGCAACAACATTATTAATCTGATTAGGAAAGTCGGAACGCCCTGTACCGACGATTTTTGCACCGGCAGCTTTAGCTTCATCCGGCATAATTTCGGGTGTAGGATTAGCCATAGCGAGGACAATTGGGTCGGCGTTCATTGTTTTAATCATATCCTGTGTAAGTACTCCCGGAGCTGAAACACCGATAAAGATATCTGTGCTTTTAACAGCTTCAGCCAGTGAACCTTTTGTCATTTCTCTGTTTGTTACTTTGGCAATATCTTTTTTTGATGCGTTAAGATTTTCACGTCCTTCATAGATTGCACCTGTTCTGTCACAGAGAATGACATCACGAAGACCGAGTGACATAAGCAGCTTTGCAATAGCAATACCTGCAGCACCTGATCCGTTTATAACAGCTTTGCAATCTGAAAGGGCCTTTCCTGTAAGTTTAGTAGCGTTAATAAGTGCTGCTGAGACAACAACTGCTGTACCATGCTGATCGTCGTGGAAGATAGGAATATCGCATTTTTCCTTAAGCTTTTCCTCAATCTCAAAACAGCGCGGTGCAGCAATATCCTCAAGATTAATGCCGCCGAAAGAACCGCTTATGTTGTAAACTGTTTCAACAAATTCATCAACATTCTTTGTACGAACGCAAAGCGGGAATGCGTCAACATCACCGAATTCCTTGAAAAGTACGCATTTGCCTTCCATAACAGGCATACCTGCCTCAGGTCCGATATCTCCCAGACCGAGTACGGCTGTACCATCGGTGATAACAGCAACCATGTTCCAGCGGCGTGTAAGCTCCCAGCTCTTTTTATAATCATCCTGAATAGCCAGGCATGGTTCTGCAACGCCGGGCGTGTATGCAAGTGAAAGTGCATCCTTGTCATTAACCTTGGCTCTTGCTGTTACTTCCAGCTTGCCCTTCCATTCACCGTGTAATTTAAGTGATTCTTTACGATAATCCATTGTTATTCTCCTAAATGCTTATTTCATAAAATTTAATCAATCTCTCTCGATATGAGCCTTGATATTCTTTTCAGGGTAAGGTACATAATTTTCTTCCCATGGGAAAGTGTAATCAAGTCCCAGTTCGTCACGCACCGCATTGATTTCATTTTGTACAGATTCATTGATAGGAACGCCGCTGTCCTTTCTGCTGAGCCAGATTTCATATTCTTTTTCCCCTGCAGTGTAAATTCTGTCAGCGCCCGGTGCTTTTTTTGAAGCACGCATTGAGCGAAGGATTTCGCCTGCTTTGCTTCTTACAAGTTCTTCACCAAGGAAATGATTTGTATCAATTGCAATAAAGAAATGACCGAGATGATAAGGTCTGATATTGCCGTTTTCATCCTTGCCGTCAAGATCCTTGCCATAGCTGCCATCCTGCAAAATGGCTGACAAAAGCTCAATGATCATTGCATATCCATAACCTTTGTAGCCTCCGAGTGCTTCGCCGATACCGCCGAGTGTTGTAAGTGCGGCTGAACCTTCACGAATTCTTTTAAGTGCAACACCGGCATCACCCTCAACAGCTTCTCCGTCTGTGCCGATTATTGTGCCGGGATGAACATCTTCGTCGATTCTGGCATAATACTCGATTTTACCATTTTGCGTAATTGATGTTGCACAGTCAATGATAAAATCAAATTTTTCATCTGATGGAATACCCACTGTAAGCGGATTTGTGCCAAACATACCCTCAACGCCGAAGGTTGGAGCAACAGATGGTCTTGCATTTGTGCCTGTAATGCAGATACAGCCCTGTTCAGTGGCCTGTGTTGCATAGTAGCCTGCAATACCGTAATGACAGCTGTTTCTTACAGCAACCATGCCGAGACCGTATTTTTTTGCTTTGTCAATAGCCATCTGCATGGATTTGTAGCCGATTACCTGGCCCATACCGTTATGACCGTCAACAACTGCGGTAGTCTCTGTTTCCTTGATAATTTCGAATTCGGTTTCAGGATTTTGAATTCCCGCCTTTATTCTGTCAAGATATATTGGCTTAAATCTGTTGCAGCCGTGACTTTCGATGCCGCGCTTATCCGACTCAAGCAACACATCGGTACAAATTTCTGCATCCTCTCTCGGTATACCATAGCCGACAAATGCATCTGTGACAAAGTCGGTAATCAAGCTCCATGGACATATTACCTTACCCATAAATATAGTCTCCTTTAAATTATATTATCTCTCCCAGTTGCGTGAGCGTTCAACAGCACGTTTCCAGTCGGAATATTTTTGGTTTCTGAGTTCCGTTTCCATTGAAGGGATGAACGTTTTGTCAACTTGGCGGTTTGATTCAATCTCTTCAAGGTTTGACCATACGCCGGTTGCCAAGCCGGCACAGTAAGCAGCACCAAGGGCCGTTGTTTCAATATTCTTGGGTCTGTTAACGGTTACACCGGTCATATCAGCCTGAATTTGCATCATAATATCCGATACGGAGGCTCCGCCGTCGACTCTTAGGTCCTTAAGCATAATATCCGAGTCACTTATCATGGCTTCAAGCAGATCCGTCATCTGATATGTGATGCTTTCCAGTACGGCACGGCAGATATGCTTTCTGTTGATTCCGCGTGTGAGACCAACCATGATTCCCCTGGCATACATATCCCAATAAGGTGCCCCCAAACCTGTAAATGCAGGCACAAAATACAGTCCGTTTGAGTCTTCAACCTCGCTTGCAAGTTCATCGCATTCGGGAGCAGAATGTATAAGCTCAACCTCATCTCGAAGCCATTTAATAACAGAACCGGCATTGAAGGCAGAGCCCTCCAGAGAATAGGTGATTTTGTCGCCTATGCCCCATGCAATTCCGGAAAGAAGGTTTGAGCGTGAATTTACACGCTTGCTGCCGGTATTCATCAGCAGGAAGCAGCCTGTGCCATATGTGTTTTTAGCCTGGCCGATATTAAAGCAACCCTGGCCGAACAGTGCACCCGGCTGATCACCGATTGCACCTGCTATAGGTACATCTTCTATATCTTCAATACCTGTGATTTTTGCTACCTTGCCATATATGCAGCTTGAAGGCTTCACTTGCGGCAGCATGCTCATCGGTATGCCTAACTTTTCACATAAAAACGGATCCCAGCAAAGCTTATCAATATCAAAAAGCATAGTGCGGCAGGCATTTGAGTAATCGGTTACATGTACTTTTCCATTGGTTAAATTCCATATAAGCCATGTGTCGACCGTTCCGAAAAGAAGCTCGCCTTTTTCTGCTTTTTCCCTTGCCCCTTCAACGTTATCCAGTATCCATTTAATTTTTGTACCGCTGAAATAAGCATCAATCAACAGGCCGGTTGTGTTTTTAATATAATCGCCAAGCCCTTCAGCCTTCAGCTCTTCACAGTACTGGGCTGTTCTGCGGCATTGCCATACAATGGCATTGCAAACCGGCTTGCCGGTTTCTTTGTCCCATACAATAGTAGTTTCTCTCTGATTTGTTATTCCTATACCTGCAATATCTTTAGGATTAACTTTTTCAAGTCTCAGGCAGGAAAGAATTGCGCTGATTTGTGAAAACAGGATTTCCATAGGGTCATGTTCAACCCAACCGTTTTCAGGATAATACTGAGTGAATTCATTTTGCGCTTTAGCAACAATTTCACCTTTCTTATTAAATATGATGGCGCGCGAGGATGTTGTACCCTGGTCCAGAGCCATAACATATTTTTCAGCCATAAAATTTACCCCTCTCGAAACGCAGCGGCATAATGTTTACCGGTTTGGCGTTTTGTTAATTACACTTTTTGAAAAACAAAAAGCAGGTTAATATACCTGCTTTTTATTGTACTTTATTTAGATTTTAAAGTCAATGATGTCTGTGTGTTTTGATACTGATTTTGTACATATATAAAAAAATGTACTATATGTTATTTTCAACAAAAGTTGTTATATCGCTTACACTTTCCATCTTTTCAATAATTTCATCGGGCACTTCAATAGAAAATTCATCTTCAATTGACATAACGATGTCAATTGCATCAAGACTGTCAGCCCCCAAATCTTCAACAAGAAGACTGTCGGTACTAATGCTTTGCTCATCAATATCAAGCTGTTCAGCAAGAATAGCTTTGATTTTTTCAAATACCATAATAACCTTCACCTCAAAAAGTAGTTGTTAATATTGTTTTGTTATGTTATTATCATATTATATAATTCCCAATGAATTGTCAATGATTTTTTTCAGCGAGGTCAATGTGATGGATAAATTCGGGCTTATCGGCTACCCTTTGGGTCATTCAATGTCACCTTTTATTCATAATGAGCTTTTTAAAATAAATGGTATAGAGGCAGTATATGAACTGAAAGAAATAAGTCCAAAAAGACTTTACTCTGATATAGAAGAGCTTAAATTATTAAGAGGCTTTAATGTTACGATTCCCCATAAGACGGCAATTATCAAAAACCTTGACGGACTCTCTCAAAGAGCAGCACTTTTTGGTGCTGTAAACACTGTAGCGAATCGGGACGGGATTCTTACGGGTTATAATACGGATTGTTTCGGATTCCTGCGTGCTCTTGACATGGCGGAGATAAAGCTTGGCAAAAAGGTCCTTCTTTGCGGAAGCGGCGGAGTTTCGAGAATGTTTGCATTTGAAAGTGTTCTGGCGGGAGCTGAGCTTACTGTTGCAGTGCGTGATCAATCAATAGAGAAGGCTAACAAAATCAAGTCTGAAATTCAGCAGAAGCTTAATAAATCCGTGAATGTTGTTATGCTTGAAGAGGTAACGGGCGAATATGATGTTCTTATAAACGGTACACCGGTAGGTATGTATCCCGATATTCATTCATGTATTTTGCCGTTTGAAAAGGTTAAGGCTTGCAAGGCGGTTTTCGATGCAGTTTATAACCCTCTTGAAACAATGCTTATCAAATATGCAAAACAGTCTGGTGCGAGATATTCAAACGGCCTGTCCATGCTGGTATGGCAGGCTGCTGTTGCACAGGAAATTTGGTTTGATGTTCAATTTACAATGCCGCAGATTGAAGCGGTTATGTCAATTACACAAAAGGAATTAGAAAAGCGATGAATATAGTTTTATGCGGATTTATGGGCAGCGGCAAAACAACTGTTGGTCTTGAGCTTGCCAAAATTATGGGAAGAAAATTTATTGATACCGACGATATGATTGAAAAGACACAGGGTATAGCAATAAAAGCGATTTTTACTGTTCGCGGAGAGGATTATTTCCGTGAGCTTGAATGGGAGTGCTGTAAAACGATATCCGATATGAAAAACTGTGTCGTTTCAACAGGAGGCGGAGCACTTACCTTTGAACGCAATGTAAAGGCACTGCAAAGGGGCGGAAAAATAGTTTTTCTTGATGCGGATTTTGATGTTATCTGTCAGCGCATAGGTAAGTCAAAAACAAGGCCGCTTTTTCAGAATAAGGAAAAAGCACGCTCTTTGTATGATGAGCGCAAGGAGAAATATTTAAATGCTGCCGATTATGTGGTAGACGGCAATATGTCGGCCAGAAAGACAGCTTTGCAGATTGCGGAAATGTTCAGATAATTCTTTGTTTTTTCAACTCGAGTGGATTATTCTTTTGCCAAGTTGAAAAATAATATTATATATGCTATAATGCATAGGTCAAATGCCTTTGCGATGAAAAAGGCATTTTCAGTATGTGAAAGCAAAGAGGTGCTTTTGTGGATATTAGAAATAATGTTGAACTTAACCACAATGTGGATATGTTTAGAAAATATAAAAACTTATTAAAAGAGCTTACAATGAAGAATGTTAAGCTGAAATACCGAAGCTCATGGCTGGGTGTTTTCTGGAGCTTTTTGCAGCCGCTTCTCAATATGATTGTTCTTTCTGTTGTATTCGGCGGAATATTCGGCAAAAAGAGTGATATGATTGTCTGTTATCCCGTTTACCTGTTTACAGGCAGATTGCTTTTCAGCTTTTTTACATCTTCAACAAAGCAGGCACTGACTTCATTCAGAAGAAATCAGGCAATTATAAAAAAAGTATATGTGCCTAAATATATGTATCCGCTTTCATCCATACTCAGCAATTTTGTCACATTTGCTATTTCCCTTTTGTGTCTGATTTGTGTTTGGATTTTCTTTAAATTTACCGGCATAAGCGGCGGTTCTGAGCTTGAAATTACATGGTATGCCCTGCTTTGCTTTGTACCTATGGTGCTGTTGCTCATATTCAGTACCGGTGTTGGCCTTGTGCTTTCCGTAATCAGTGTTTATTTCAGAGATGTTGAGTATATTTGGGATGTCCTGACACAGCTTCTTTTTTATATGGTGCCTATTCTTTATCATCTTGAAACCATTAAAACACCATGGATTGTAACCATTATTAAAATTAATCCGCTCTACTCTATGATAGAGCTTTTCAGGCATTGCGTATTATATGGACAAATTATGAGCTGGAAGTTGCTTTTGTATGCAGCAGTTATTTCCATTGCCACCTTGATTATCGGCATCATCTTCTTTAACTGGAAGAGCGATGATATCATTTATCATTTATAATCATTCGATATAATAATCCCCGCAAACATTTCGTTTGCGGGGATTATTATATCCTTTGCCAAAAACTACAGTCTGTTTTGGTGTATTTATTCTATTCTTTTTCCATTTTTAAAGCTGTATGATATTTCTTTGCCGCCATAGGTTTTAAGGCCTTTAATTCTACCTGACCATTCTTGGGGCAGTGCTTCGTTTTTCAGCATCTCGGCAATGCCTGCAGTAACTCCGAAATTACCATCAATTTGAAACGGCGGATGAGCGTCAAACAAATTAGGATATGAACCGCCGCCGTTATGCAGTTGAATAACCGGATTGATGTATGTGAGCTGCTGTTTAATTAATCGTAATGCATTTTCACCATTCATCAGTCTCGCCCACAGGCATACCTTCCATCCAAGAGACCAGCCTGTTCCGCCGAAACCGCGTGTTTCAAGTGATTTTTCGGCAGCTTTATTCAGTGTATCGTTTTGAATAAAGCGTGACGGGTAAATGCAGTATAGGTGACTGACATGTCTGTGCTGCGCTTCGGTTTCCTCAAATTCTTCTGCCCATTCAGGAATTCTTCCGTCTGAAGCAGGCATAACCTGATTGATATATGGTGCATCAAAGCCCAGCTGTTTGCAGTTTTCAAAAAATTCAAAGAGAATCTCTCTGTCCATGGAGGGCATGTATGTAGGTGCCAAAGAAATATCTTTATCCTTATAATTATTTTCAGGACTGATGGAAGGGCAGGTAACAAGCTCACCGTCCTTTTCAATCATAAAGTCATTATAAAATTTAAGACAGCTTTTATATAATGGTATAATCTGTGTTTTAAAAGCTTCGTCTTCTGTATACAGATAATGCTCATAAAGCTGATTGAGCAGCCACGGTGAGCTCATGCACCAGGGTGCATATTGCGCTGCATCGCCGTCTCCGTCAGGATAACCTGCGGGATAGGTCGCTCCCCAAATATCGCTGTTATGATGTGAACAAAATCCGCTGCAGTCGTAATAATCTTTAGCTGTTACCGTGCCGTTGACAGCAAGCTTTTTTACAAATTCAAGCAAGGGTTCAACGCATTCGGAAAGATTTGTAATATCCGTGCACCAGTAATTCATTTCGGTATTGATATTGGTGGTATAGCTTGAGGACCATGGTGCTCTTAGTTTTGTATTCCATATTCCCTGCAGCGTCATCGCATTTGTACCGGTTCTGGAGGCGGAAATGGTAAGATAACGTCCATATTGAAAGAGAAGTGAAATAAGAGCGTTGTCATCACTGTGCTTTTTTATGCGCTTGATACGCTTGTCTGTGGGCAGGTCATCGCGGCTGCCGTCAAGCTCAAAATCAACCCGGTTAAACAGTGAGGAGAAATCCGTTATATGTTCTTTTTTTAGTATATCATAGCCTTTTATATTCTTAAAATAAGAAAACGCTTTTTCAACAGCATTAGCATCGGGCATGGATTGGAAGTCAACAAAGGAGGTTGCCAGTGAAACCAAGAGTGTAATATCCTGCTGATTATTTACCTCAATGCAGCTGCCGGCAAATTCAGCATTACCGAGTACCTTAACAACCCCGCAGAATTTCATTCCTTTATTACCCTGGATTATGCTGCTGCCTTTATTATAGTATGGCGGCATACAGACTTCAGGGGCCTGACCGTTGATTACGAGACTATCCTCTGCCGTTTTTGTTTCGTGCTTTAGCTGACTGTCAAAATAAACCTTAAAGCTCACACCTTGGCTGCTGTGTATATTTATAATCATAAGCTGTGCCGGATATGAAACAAAAACGGTCTCTTTAAATCCGTTTGCTTCTGTTGTTGCCACCCCTGTCGAAATATCAAGCATTCTTTTATAACCCTTTTTGGGGGTGTTTGCATAATCGATAATTAAATCGCCAAAAGGGAGATATGCTTCCGACCAATGGCCGTGCATATCTTTATTAAGTATTGCCTTAGCTTTTTTATAGTCCTTTTCAAAGATTGCTTTTCTGACATCATCAAGATATTTGTGTGCATCTTTTTTGTTTAAATCCTTTGGATATCCGGACCAAAGACTGTCCTCATTTAATGCAATTCGCTCCTTTTTCAGATTGCCGAATACGAGGCCGCCTATACGTCCGTTGCCCACAGGCAGAGACTGCTCAAAATATTTTGCCTTTTTTGTGTAAAATAGTGTGTTTTTCATAATTTGATTGTACTTTATAAAATAAGAAATTGCAAGAGGAATAAAAATATGTTAAAATAATAACAAGCGAAAGGGAGGTATTCTTTATGAAAAATTATGTTATTTCAATAGGACGTCAATATGGCTGCGCCGGACATGAAATTGCAACAAAACTTTCAGAAAAATTAGGAATTCCGTATTATGACAAGGAAATCATTAAAAGAGCAGCCAAAGACAGCGGATTTGATGAAAATCTTTTCAGCTTTTATGATGAAAAGCCTACCAGGAGCTTTCTTTATAATGTCTCAACGGATGGCTTTGCATCCTTGTCTAATTCCGCTGTGCCGCTTGAGGATCAGGTGTTTCAGTATCAGTTTGATACAATACGCAAGGTGGCTGAAGAAGGCAGTTGCATTATAGTGGGCAGATGTGCTGACTATATTTTGAAGGATAATGAAAATCTTTTGACAGTATTTCTGCATGCTGATGATCAATTCAGGTGTGACAGGGCAGTCAAAATTTATGGACTAAGTGAAAAGAATGTACTTAAAGAAATTAAATCTATTGATAAAAAGCGAGCACGTTTTCACAATTTTTATTGCGATGACAAGTGGGGAGATGCAGAAACTTATGATTTATCAATTAATGTTTCGCGTCTCGGTCTTGACAATACGGTTGAACTCATAGCAGATTATATTTATAAAAAGTTTGCTTAATAAAAACGACAGCCATTGGGAAGATTCTCAATGGCTGTTATTTTGTATATATTACGTTTATTTAAGTACTTTAAAGTCAACCTTGCCGATTTTGGTTCTCGGAAGCTCATCAATATAAACAACTTCTTTCGGCACTGACCACTTAGAAAGATTTTGCTTGCCGAATTCGAAAATTTTCTTTGTAAGCTCATCTTCGTTGTCATGAGCAAATTTTTTGTTCTTAACAACAAAAAGTTTGAGCTGCGTTTTGCCTTCCTCGCCGGTGCCGATTGCACAGCAGTCATAAATTTCCGCCATGGCTCTGTATGCTTCTTCAATAAATGACGGATAAACAAGATAACCACTGATTTTATATACTCTCTTCAGTCTCTGACGGTAATAGATATCACCGGTTTCAGGTGTAATACAGCACATATCGCCTGTGTGCAGCCAAACTCTGCCGTCCTCGTGTTTAACAAGCATCTTAGCTGTTTCCTGCGGGTCATTCCAATAACCCTGCATTAGAGTCGGACCGTAAACACAAAGCTCACCGTCCTCGCCTTTAACCTCTTCGGTAGTACCGGGTTTAACGGTCATAACCTCAATATTATATGTCGGCAGACCGATACAGCCCTGCGGTGCTTCTCTTCTCATATCCGTAAAGGTACAAACAGTAACACATTCTGTTAAACCATAACCGGTTGCAAAGTGGAATTTAGAGCCATTTTCTTTCAGAAGTCTATCCATTTTTTCGGTCAGTGAATAAGGAACAACGTCACCGCCGGAGCCGATAAGCTTCATCGTGCTCATATCAATTCCTTTAAGGTATCCTGCTTTATAAACTTTTTCAAAGAAATCCGGTACGCCGAATACATAATTAATGTGATATTTTTTAATTGCATCGCTGCACATTTTTGCATCAAACTGCGGGAAGAGGGCCTGCGGCTGACCTACAATTATGGAATAGTGCATGCACATGCCGAAGCCGAAACCGTGGAAAACAGGCAGTGCAGTGAGCATAGCATCGTTATCGGGATCAATCTTTTTCTGAATAACAGTGTCAACAACGTCCCAAACTTCATATGAAAGATTATTGATGTTGTAGTTGGAAAGCATAACAGCCTTCGGATTTCCTGTTGTGCCTCCGGTCATCATTGTAACTGCAGTTGCATCATAATCGGTTTGGATTTCAACAATGTTATTTTTAAGATATTCTTTACCCTCGTTAAGAAAATCTTTCCAGTCAATACATTTCTTTACACCGGTTGCTTTTGCAGTCTTGCCTTTGATTTTTTTCTTGTAAAGCATATTGGCAATCATGCCATAGGCTGTTTTTGGAAAATACTGAGCAGTTTTGCATTTAACAAGAGTAAGATCACTCATGCCTGTAAAGGCTTTTTCGCTGACATCAAAGCAAAATGCGAATTTAGCATCGACAAGATTTTTTGCATACTGTGCTTCGCTGGCAACAGAAAGCGGGTGCAGCATAGCAGCAATTGCACCTATCTTGTTTACAGCATAAATTGCTGTAATGCACTGCGGCATATTCGGTGCACAGATGATAACTCTGTCACCTTTTTTGACGCCGTTTGCAATAAGGGCTGCTGCACAAAGGTTAACCATTTCATCAGCTTCGTTCCAGCTGATTGTATTGTTGTAATAGTAAAAGCAGGGCTTGTCGCCTCTTTGAGCAACAGAGTCCATAAACTTTTCGTACATAGTTTTTTTAACATCATATTTACTGGTGAATTCAGCCATACTTATCCTCCGACAAAAGCAAAATTATGAACACAATCGTACAATGTGTACATTTATCACTTTGTCGATTATACCAAATTAATAATTGCAATTCTACATATTTTAAAATAATTTATCTTTATTTAATAATTTGACTTTTTGTATATATATGGTAAAATAGAAAAATATATTTAACGGAGGATAAAGATGTGGCTTATAAGATAAAAAAAGACCCTATTGATAAAATACCGAAAGCCCAGCTCGTTTTTTGGATTATAGTTCGTTTGGCAATGATAATATGTGCATTATATTCTTTTATAAACGGCGATGTGGTAATGGGTTTTGAAAGCGTATTCTGCTTTATTTTTACCCATCTTTGGGACATGTTTCAGATTTTCGGCAACGGCAGTTTTATTGAGGAGGTTCCGCCTCTCAGCCAAACAATGCTGAATATTATAATATTTGTGGGTATTGTAATCGGATCGTACTTCGGTCTTTTTGATAAAATATCATGGTTCGATAATATGATGCATATTCTTTCAGGCGTGGTGTGTGCGGTATTTGGTTACGATTTTGCCTGTATTATTCAGCGCAAAAAGGGGCAGTGTGCAGCTACTCTTGCGGCAATCTTTTCACTGATGTTTGCACTTTCCATTGCTGTCGGATGGGAATTTTATGAATTTCTTATGGACACGCTTCACGGCACAAACCTTCAGCTTTCAAAGGCCGGAGAAGAGACCGCAATGTTTGATTTGTCAAAATACAATAATGAATACGGTTATCTTGGTTTAGTTGATACAATGACGGATATGATGATGAATGCTGTAGGCGGTATATTTGGCATGATATTTATGATTGTTCTCAGAAACCGAAAAAAGAAAAATAAATAAAAAGTCTGCAAAGGGGATCTGATGATAAAATCAGTTCCCTTTTTTATTGTTAAAAAGGGGATGACAATTTATATAAAAACGGCTTGTCTTTTTTTACATATTTTGCATTTGTATTTAAATATAATACTAACGGTGATGAAAGATGCAAATGTGAAAGGGTAAGCCATGCAGGTTAAAGAAAGAATAAAAATAAAGAATTCCAATAAGCATATTATAAAAGAAATTGCCGGGCGCGCAGTGTGGCTGGTTTTAGCCTTTTTTCTCAGTTTTTCATCAGTGGTAGGCGGATGCTGCCCGTTTGCAGTATCACTTATAACCGTGTCAAGCAAGCGTAATTTTTTATTCTCTGCCATCGGAGCCGGGTTAGGCTATATTGTTTTTTGCGACAGTACAGATGCTATACGCTACTTCAGTGCAGTGATTATAGCGGCACTCGGCACACTGGCAATTAATCTTTTTAATTCAAGAAAAGAATTTTATTTACCGATGATTGTTTCCTTTTTATCAGTGCTTTCGACAGGTATTGTTATGAATATCAGAAGCGGTGATGCGGCCGGTGCATATGCTTTGACAGTCGGTGAAGCTGTGTTGGCCCTTGGTGCGTCCTTTTTCTTTTTTCGAGCAGTTCACTGCAATATCAAGCGGTTAAAATACAAAGCACTTCCGGTTACGGATATAACCTGTCTTATGGTATCAGCGGCAGTAGCACTTGCCGGTTTATCCTTTATTGAAATTAAAGGTGTTTCACCTGCACGAATTATTGCTGTTGCGGTTATACTTACAGCCGTACGCTTTGGTTCTCAAAGCTGGGGACTTATTATTTCGCTTTGTCTCGGCTTTGCACTCGGTATAAGCAGAGACAACAGTATGTTTTTATTAGGCGCTTATGCCTTTTCGGCTTTGGTTTCAAGTCTGTTTACTTCCATATCCAGTCTTGGAATAGGGGTCAGTTTTTCCCTTTCCATGGTGTTTTTTGCAGTTGCAGCAAACATGGGTGCTTTTTCGGTGTGCTGTGTCATAGAGAGTGTTATTGCATCTGTAATCATGGTGTTACTGCCTGAAATCATTACAGAAAAAATATCAGCCTTTTTTGAAAGCGGTGCGGATATTGCTCCTGACGGAAGCTTGAGACAAAGTCTTGTGGTAAGGCTGCGATTTGCATCATCTGCCTTGGCTCAGGTCAGTGAAAGTGTACGTGATGTTCGGGAAAAAATAAATGCCTTGGGCAGAATAGAACCTATGGAAAGCGAACTGAGAATGGTTGCAGCTGACCAGTTCTTTTCAATCTCGGATATGCTTGGCGATTTGGCATTTGAATTTGATGATGCAGAAATTTTTGATTTTAAATCAGCAGGAAAAATAAGACGCATGCTTGGTGAGTATGATATTTATCCTGAAAACATTTCGGTTATCATTGATAAGTATGACCGTATGAGAGTGGAGATTTTGGCTCCGGCAAAAACGAACGGTCTTGAAAGTCCGAGAATAAAAAATGAAATTGAAAAAATCTGCGGACGAGATTTTGAAAAAAGCAGAACAAATTACTCGGGTTCAAGTTTTATGCTCAGCATTATTGAAAAGCCGAATTTTAAAATGAGCTTTGGTTTTGCTCAATATTGTGCAGAGGGAAAATTGTGCGGTGATACCATAAAAACAATTAATGATTCTAAGGGGCATATGATATTTATTATCAGTGACGGCATGGGTAAGGGCGGACGCGCTGCTCTTGACGGCGCAATGGGTGCAGGATTGCTTTCAAAGCTCCTTTGTGCCGGATTCGGATTTGATTCATCTCTTAAGGTAGTCAACAGCGCATTGTTGGTTAAAAGCAGTGAAGAGAGCCTGGCAACGCTTGACTGCGCTTGTGTAGATTTGTTTACCGGTAAGTGTGAATTCTATAAAGCGGGAGCTCCAAGGTCTTATGTAGTTAAAAATCATTCGGTTTCAAAATGTGAGCTTTCCTCCATGCCGGCCGGAATATTGCGCGGAATTGAATTTGCAAAACGCACAACAGTGCTGAATGTTGGTGATGAAATCATTATGATGAGCGATGGTATAACCGATGTAGGCGAGGAACTGCTTGATGAATTTTTACGCTTTGACGACAGCGACAGTCCGAATGACAGGGCGAAGGAAATACTCGATTTTGCAATTAAACACAGCTGTGACAGACATCGGGATGATATGTCTGTTATTGTTGCAAAGCTTATAAAAGGATAAAATATGAAAAACAGAGAAAAAATTTTTATAAGAAAAAAAAGGAAGATACGCTTAGAAGCACCTGTGGCAGATAAAGGAAGTTTTCCTGATTTTATGCGAAAGGAAATATTTGCGCAGCCCGAACTGTTAAATGGCTTGCTTGAAAGATATATAACCGCCGGCAAAATTAATTTTGATTTTCTTAAAATTAAAATAGATAAGATTAAAAGGATTTATATTGCAGGCAATGGTGAAAATTATGGGTGCATTCTTGCCGGTGCATATAATTTTGAAGTTCTGGCCGATATTGTGTGCGTGCCGATACTTCTGTCCGAATTTAATTTTTCGAATCCAATACTTGATAAAAATACAATGGTTATAATTATCAGTGCCGATAAAGCCTGTGCAGATGTAAAAAGTGCAGTGAGAAGGGTAAGAGAAAGCGGTGCAAGAGTCATAGGCATATTTAATTTTGAACCAGATGACAGCGAAGCAATTTCTCTGAATTTGACAGAAATGGGATGCGTGTCAACAGCCGGTTACACGCTGAGGTATATTGTTTTGTCTCTGCTTGCGCTTTATTTCGGAGAAAAAAATCAGGTCATTACAGAGCTTTATGTCAGAATTGCTACCAAAATGCTTCAGTCGCTTACGGATAAAATCAAATATGTTTTAGAGAGCGAGTATTCTATAAAACAAATTGCTCGTGACATCAATCCGCTGAATTTGCTTACAATTGGCACAAATGTGGATTTCGCAGCAGCAGCGTATGCAGCATATCTTTTGTCTTTTGCATTTAACAGTGATGTGCATACCATTCCGGCAGGTGAAATGGGTTTTGCAAGGTCAAAACGAAAAAATGTTATTGGATTTGCATCAAATGAGCATTTTTATAATGAGCTTATAAAAAAGGCCGAAGATTGTATAAAAATCATTCCGCAAAACATTTCGGAACAGGGTGAATATAGTATTTCATATGATGATACCATACCGCTTTTTAATCCTGTTCTCAGCACAGTCGCTGTGCAGCTGATGGCCTATCATATTGCAAAGGGAAATAATATACCTTTGGATAAATCACAGCTGACAGATTGATATTTTGAAAACGTTAAAAGCCGTGCCTGTTAAAAACAGACACGGCTTTTAATGATTGAATTAAACTGCAGTTAGGTTTTTAAGACTGATATCCATTATAGGTGCTGAATGCGTCAGTGCTCCGCAGGATACAAAATCCACTCCGATTTCGGCAATTTCCTTAAGCCTTGCTTTTGTGACATTGCCTGAGCATTCACTCTGTGCTCTGCCGCCGATTATTTCTACAGCTTTTTTCATGGTATCAATATCCATATTATCAAGCATAATTATATCTGCACCGGCGTCAATTGCTTCCTGAACCTGATCCAGTGTTTCTGTTTCAATTTCAATTTTTCGAACAAAAGGTGCGTATGCTTTTGCCATCTGAACAGCTTTTGTAATTGAGCCTGCAGCTCCGATGTGATTATCCTTAAGCAGTACGCCGTCTGACAAATTATATCTGTGATTTGTTGCACCGCCTACGGTTACGGCATATTTTTCAAAAGGACGCATATTAGGTGTCGTTTTTCTGGTGTCAAGAAGAGTGGTTGAATATCCCTCAAGCTCTTTCATGTATTCTTTCGTGATTGTAGCAATTCCGCTCATTCGCTGCAGGTAATTCAGGCCTGTTCTTTCGCCGCTTAAAATTGCTTTTATATCACCATATATAACGCCTAAAAGCTCACCCTTATGTACTTCGTCTCCATCTTTGAAAAAAGCATCAAAGCGGCTTGTACTGTCCAGCAGCTCAAAGGTACGTCTGAAAATATCAAGGCCGCAGATAATACCATCTTGCTTGCAAATTAAATCAGCCTTGCCCTGCTTGTCCTCCGGCATTACAGCATTTGTCGAAACATCCTCTGATGTTATATCCTCTTTAAGCGTGTTGAGAATATAGTCATCTACATTAATTTTCATCGTTACACCATTTATCATAGAATACAGGATCCTTTCCTTTGATTTCGTGCATTATCAGATTTTTGAATTCCTTTTCGCGAGTCTTTTTGTCAGGGTATGACTTTAAGTCAATCTCCGGAAGCTCAAACGGTTTGTTTTCGCTGTCTTCTGCAATCAGAATTGCTGCACGTTTTGCAAAGACAAGACTTTCAAGCAAGGAATTTGAGGCCAGTCTGTTACGCCCGTGAACACCGTTGCAGGCTGTTTCGCCTACAGCAAAAAGATGCTGCATGGTCGTTTGACCGTTCAGGTCTGTTTTGACTCCGCCCATCATATAATGCTGAGCAGGCGTGACGGGAACTCTGTCTTTGGTAATATCATACCCCTCATCCATACATGCTTCATAAATGTTCGGAAATCTTTTTGCAGCCTCTTCGCTGCTCATTGTCGGCAGTGTGATATAAACATGATCCGTGGAGAATTTTTCCATCTCATTAACTATGGCATCTGTTACCACATCACGCGGCTGCAGCTCATCGGTAAATCTTTCACCGTTTTCATTAAGCAGTATTGCACCCTCGCCGCGTACACTTTCGCTTATCAAAAAACGTCTGCCCCTTTTTTTGCTGTAAAGTGTTGTAGGATGTATTTGAATATAGTTCATATCCTGAAGTTCAACATTATGCTTGATGGCTAAAGCAAAGGAATCTCCGGTTATATGCGGAAAGTTGGTTGAGTTTAAAAACAGTCCGCCGATGCCGCCGGTTGCCAGGATGATGTCCTTGGCAATAATGGCGCCCATCTCGCCGTATTCATCTTCGCATACAATGCCCTGACAGATATTATTTTTCTCGATAAAATCAATCATTGTAGTCTGAGTAACAAAGGTGATGTTTGCTCTTTTTTTTGCAATTCTCAGCAAAGTTGCCGTGATTTCCTTGCCGGTTTCATCCTTGTGGTGAAGAATTCTGTTTTTTCTGTGTGCCCCTTCACGTGTATAATCAAAATCTCCGTCATTATCTGTATCAAATTTGACCCCAAGTTCAACAAGCTTGCCGATAACCTCAGTCGATGCTTCAATCATAACACGCACGGATTCGGGATTATTCTCATAATGACCTGCTTTCATCGTGTCTTCAAAATAGCATGTAAAGTCATTAGGGTCTTTTAAAACGCATACACCACCCTGAGCCAAATAGGAGTCACACTCTTTCAGCTGCTCCTTGGTGATAACCAATATATCTTTATTTTTCGGGAGGCAGAGTGCAGCAAAAAGGCCTGCTACACCGCTTCCTACAATCACAACATCTGTTTTAATAAAATCTTTTATATCCATAATCAATTTAGCTTTTAAGCCGCTTCTCCTAAGGTACTTCGATTATTGTATTTATTTTAAGTTATACTTATTTCAGTATATAATTATTTGCCTTATTTGTCAAGGCTGAGGCGTTTTCTGCAGACGGAGTTTAAAATTTTGCAGCGCATTGCCGGTAATTTGGAGTAAACATAGATTGATAAAGTGTATTGCTTATGTTAAAATTAAATTATCAAATACCTTGTGAGGGTAACTATGAATGTTTTTGATTTTGACAATACAATATATGACGGAGAAACATTGGTCGATTTTATAATGTATTATATAAAGCATGACCCTAAAATATGGAAATATATTCCTAAGCTTCTCTATATTTATTTTAAAGACACGCTTCATCTGTTTACAATAGACGAAGCGATAAAAGCTTATGCAGGTTTTCTTGAGGGATATTATGTAAAAAAGATTGATACAGCTCAAGAAGATGTGCAGAAATTTTGGGATGAGAACCAGCATAAAATCAAACCGTGGTATGATGAGGTCCGACAGGAGGATGACATTATTGTATCGGGAACTACTGATTTTATACTTGACGAGATTATGAAGCGAATGGGAATTAAAAACTATGTTGGTTCATCCATTGATAATAAAACCGGAAAATTCAAGAGACTGTGTTTTTTGGAAAATAAGGTTAAAATTTTTAATGAGGTCTTCCCAAATTCACACATTGATAATTTTTATACAGATTCCATGAATGATAAAGCAATGATGGATATTGCCGATCATGTATTTTTTGTTACCGGGGACAAAATAGAACAGATAAAGTGAGGATAATGCAGTATAATTGAATTGACTTTTCTCGTTCAATACTATTAATAACTTTAAATCAAAAGACATATGAAATAAAAACGCCTAAAAAGCTATAATATGCTTGACATTTCTGTTACAGTGTGTTACTCTTTTGTTACTATTTGGGCATACTATATTTTGTTCGTCTTTTAATTAATTTTTAAAAAATTCAATATATTGTATAAAAAACGACTAAAACCCTATATTTCTACACAATCTGAAGTGGTTACATTTTGGATAAAATATGATATATATGATTTATTTAGTGTGCGTGTTTTGCTATAATATAAAACGCTTGTGACATGCATATTTAATTATTAATTACAAACATTATTATCGATGCTTTTATATATCAGAAACCTGTAAAGAAAGGTGGACTGAACTTGGAAAATTTTGTTATTAACGGCGGGCATGAGCTTTTTGGCGAAGTGAATATCAGTGGTGCAAAAAATGCTGCTGTTGCCATTATTCCCGCTGCCATTCTTTGTGATGATGTAGTACGTATTGAAAATATTCCGAATATCAGTGATGTTAGTCTTATTATACAAATTCTTGACCGCATAGGTGCAGGAATTAAAATGATAAATAATAATACAATTGAAATTGACTCCCGCTCTGTAACCTGTCAGTCAGTGCCGTATGAGCTCGCTTCTCATTTCAGGGCAAGCTATTATCTTATTGGCATAATGCTCGGCAGATTTAAAAAGGCAGAGGTTGCAATGCCGGGCGGATGTGATTTTGGTGTAAGGCCTATTGATCAGCATATCAAAGGGTTTCAAATGCTTGGTGCAAAGGTTGAAACAATTAATGGTATGGTTTGTGCAAAGGCAGACAAGCTTATCGGTGCATCTATATATATGGATAATGTATCGGTAGGTGCAACAATGAATGTTATGCTGGCAGCTGTACTGTCCAGGGGTTTAACGATTATTGAGAATGCAGCCAAGGAGCCGCACATTGTTGACCTTGCAAATTTTTTGAATTCAATGGGTGCAGACGTCAGGGGTGCCGGTACCGATGTAATTAAAATTCATGGTGTTGAAAAACTGCATGGCTGCACATATTCCATTATACCCGACCAGATTGAAGCAGGAACTTATATGGTTGCGGCGGCTACCTGCGGCGGTGATGTACTTGTTAAAAATGTGATACCAAAACATCTTGAATCTATCAGTGCTAAGCTGGAGGAAGCAGGAGCAGAAATTATTGAATACGATGATGCTGTTCGTGTAACCCGTTTTAAGCCTCTGCTTAAATGTAACGTTAAAACAATGCCGCATCCCGGATTTCCTACGGATATGCAGCCTCAAATGGCAGTCCTTTTGTCTGTTGCAACGGGTACAAGCATATTATCCGAAAGTGTGTGGGATAATCGTTTTCAGTATGTGGGTCAGCTTCTCAGAATGGGCGCAGATATTCAGGTTGACGGCAAGATTGCTGTTATAGAAGGTGTTGACAAGCTGGCAGGTGTCAATGTTAAGGCAACCGATCTCAGAGCTGGTGCCGCAATGATTATTGCCGGACTTGTTGCAAAGGGTGAAACCATTGTTGAGGATATAAAATATGTCGACCGTGGTTATGAAGATATTGTTGAGAAGTTTAAGATGCTTGGTGCAGACATCAGGCGTGTTGAGGTTAAAGAGGAAGAAATATCGGTATCCGATGCAGGATAAGTCAGAAATAAAGATACTATTAAATGAACAGAATTTTAACAGCCCTGTAAAAACAGGGCTGTTTGTGTTTGAAATGACAGGAGAGATTTTATGGCGAAGGCTTGTCAGCTGTTTTCAGGCAGCAGCGGTAATTCAATATTTGTTTCGTCAAAGGGGTATAATATACTTGTGGATATCGGTGTGTCTGCAAAAAGATGTGAACATGCATTGAGGAATATCGGAATTTCACCTAACGGTATAGATGCTGTTTTTGTGACGCATGAGCATAATGACCATTGTGCCGGTGTGCGCGTTTTTGCTTCAAGGTATAATATACCGGTGTTTGCTCCTGCTCAATGTATTGATGAGATGATATTGTCAGGTGCGATAAATGAGAAGGTTAGGATAAATGAAATCGGACATCATATGAAAATCGGGGATATAGATGTTAAAGCATTTAAACAAAGTCATGACAGTGCAGCCTGTGTCGGTTATCGGTTTGATCTTCCGGATGGCAGAGGTATAAGTGTCTGTACCGATACAGGATATATAACCGATAATGCGAGAGAAATTCTGCCGGGTACGGATTTAATCTTTTTGGAGTCAAATCATGAGACCTCAATGGTGGAAACAGGGCCGTATCCATATGTGCTTAAGAAGAGAATATTGGGAGACAAGGGTCATCTTTCTAACTTTGCCTGCAGTGAATACATAAAAGAGCTTGCTCAAAGCGGAACGACACGATTTGTGCTTTCTCATCTGAGCCGTGAAAACAATATGCCGCATATTGCAAGGCAAACAGCACTTTCTGCATTGGGCGAAATAGGACTGAAAGAAGATATTGATTTCAGGCTTTTTGTCTCATCGGCTGAAAATGAAGGCAAGGTGATTGTGCTGTGATGAATGTAACGGTGATTGCTGTCGGCAGGCTTAAGGAACATTATTTGCAAGATGGCTGCAAGGAATACATGAAAAGGTTAAAGGCTTTTGCCAAATTAAGTGTTATTGAAGTGAATGAGGAAAGATGCTCTGATCATCCTTCTGATAACGAAATACAGAATGTGATAAAAAAAGAGGGCAGCAGAATTTTAAACAAAATCCCGAAAGGTGCGGCTGTTATTCCTCTTTGTATTGAGGGTAAGGAATTTACAAGTCCTGATTTTTCATCTCTTATTGAAACGATTTCATTGCAAAGCTCACATATATGCTTTATCATTGGAGGTTCGTTCGGTTTGTCGGATGAAGTTAAATCACAGGGCAAAATAAAGTTATCGTTCGGAAAAATGACTTTACCTCATCAGCTGGCAAGAATGGTCTTACTTGAGCAGATATACCGCGCTTTTTCTATATCCAATCATTCACAGTATCATAAATAACAGCAATATTTAGAAATATGAAAAAGGCACAGCGATTAACACGCCGTGCCTTTTTCATAAGGGGTAAAAATTTATGTGAAAACGTAGTTGGTATATATAAAAAGGTTGAGAAATATTTTCAGCAACCTTGTTGACTATTTTAAAAGACCGTAAGGTGAATGTGCAATTGCTTTTTCCGCATTTGCAACAGATGTTGGTCTGGCATTTTTGGCAAATGCACCTTTAATCATAAAGAAAGCGATATCCTTACTTATCTTTTCATAGTCTACATTAAATATTTTTGATGATACATTTTTATTAAATGCATTTACAAGCGGTCCCATGCAAAAAGCAGTTATGATTGTGCCGATTCCGATGTTTTTTACCGTGCTCCAATTGCCGGCGAATATATCGGAAAGGCCGCCGCTTACCACAAGTCCGATCAGTATCACTGTTAAATCCGTAATAACGCGTACCCACTTGTATTTCAGCTTGGTTCCTCTGCTCAGCATAAAGCCCAGCGCATCATAAGGACCTACGCCGATATTGGCTGTGAAGAATAGTGAACAGGCAAAGCACAGGGTTATTATGCCGATCAGAAGAAGGGGGACTCTGATTGCCAAGGTGTAATGATTTTGTGCAAGGGGTTGGATTAAGCTCTGAAAGAATTCACAGGAGTATCCGCAAAAAATCATGTTGAACATTGTTCCTACACCGATTAAACCTCTGTGAGCAACGATTAATACATAAAGAAGGATTAATCCGTTAATAATTAACTGGTATGTACCAAATCCGATGCCCAATGTGCTTGCGACGTTCATATTCATTGAAGTGAAAGGATCAACACCGAAACCCGAAACAGAGAAAAGTGAAATTCCGAAACCCATTATAATAATGCTGATAAAGGAGAGAATTACTCGTTTAACCATGTGGTGCTGAGCAAACATATCTTTGATGTATCCTAAGGTTTCTGATTTCATATTTTTCATAAGCTGACCTCTGCCGTGTTTCATATTTCCTCTCTTTGCTTACATTATATGCTTGTGTTTTAAAAAATCAAGTTTTTTGTGCAAGTTTCTACCTATGTAATATTTTGCACAAAAAATAATTAATATTTTTATGCAAAATAGACAAAATATTATTCCATTTGCTTACCAAGAAAAGCAGCTGCCACCTGAACAAGTTTGATGTCGGTTTCACTCGGCAAAGAATTGCTTTCCTCTTCAATCAGCGCTACGGCACCGCTGACATCGCCGCCATAGATTATCGGATATACTACATTGGCTTTTCTGTCAAAACCTTCAATGGCATTCATACTTGGTACAAGATCGGTCGAAATGTGAATTGCTCTGTTTTCCATAAGTTCTTCAAGATTTTTTGTGACCCTTCGTTCCAGTATTTCACGTTTGCTTATTCCCGATGCAGCGATAACATGGTCATTATCCATAATAGCAACGGGCAGACCGCCGTTTTTATGAAGTACCTCAGCATATTGATTGGCAAAGTTTGAGAGCTCACCGATTGGTGAATATTTTTTAAAAATAACTTCCCCTTCTGCATCTGTGAATATTTCAAGAGGGTCTCCCTCTTTTATGCGAAATGAGCGTCGAATTTCTTTCGGGATGACAATTCTGCCTAAATCATCAATTCTTCTTACAATTCCTGTCGCCTTCATATTTATCTACTCCTCAAATAATGTAAATTTATCTGTAATATTTTGCACATATTCGCAGCGTATATACGAAATATAATCTGTGATTTTTTGGAAAGTAAATTACTGTTAACAAGGATTTGACATTTTTTTTAATTGTGTTAGTATAGGCAACGGGGATGTATATTTATGAAAAAAACAAAGCAAATGTCCGAAAGCTATATTTTGGGCATAATTCTTGCAGTTGTCGGCGGATACCTTGATGCGTATACATATCTTACACGCGGAGGTATTTTTGCAAATGCTCAGACCGGCAATATTGTATTGCTCAGTATAAAGCTTGCACAAAGAGATATACGAAAAGCGGTCAGCTATCTTATTCCGATTGCCGCTTTTGCAATCGGCGTGTTGGTTGCTGAATTTTTTAAAATAAAATTAAAACACAGTCGGTTGCTTCATTGGCGTCAGTTGGTTATTGTTTTTGAACTTATATTGCTTTTTGCAGCTGCATTTTTACCGCAGGGCAGGGCAGACATTATTGTTACCACCACTATATCCTTTGTGTGTGCAATGCAGGTTGAAGGCTTCAGAAGCATTAATTCCAATACGGTTGCTACAACAATGTGTACCGGCAATCTCAGGAGTGCAACGCAGCTTCTTTTTTACGGTATCCGAAATAAGGATAAAAAAGAAATTGTAAAGAGTTTTAATTATTACGGCATCATTTTCTTTTTTATGCTTGGAGCAGTTGCAGGCGTAGTGATTACCGATTTAATCGGCGTTAAAAGTATCATAATCTGTTCTGTTTTGCTGATGATACCATTTTTTATGATGTTTAAAACAAAAATTTAATATTATGCTATATAAATTTCTGTGATTATGCTATAATCAAATTAGATTTATGCAGGTTTGACAATAAAGATGAAAGAAAAAGAAAAAACTACCTTAAGGAAAATTGAATACCATAAAAAAGAGAGCTTTTACCTTATTGTGCGCGGACTTGAAGTAGGGCTTGCATCCGGATTAATTTCTGTATTATATAGATTTTTGCTTAAAAATGCTGAGTCCCTTCTCATAAAAGCCGCACAGTTTGCCAAAGGCGGTGTTTTTAAATGTATAGTATGGTTTGCTGTTTTGGCTCTTATGGGCTTTGCAGTTGCCAAAATTGTTAAATGGGAGCCGATGTCATCCGGCAGCGGTATACCTCAGGTGAACGGTGAAATTAAGGGAGAGCTGACACAGAATTGGAAAAAGGTTATAGCCGCCAAACTTTTCGGCGGAACACTGTCTATCTTGGGAGGTCTTTCATTAGGCAGAGAAGGTCCCAGTATCCAGCTCGGTGCAATGGCAGGCAAGGGAATAGCAAGAATGACCAGAGCAGATAAAACAAGTGAGCTCAGAATGATGAGCTGCGGCGGTGGAGCAGGACTGGCAGCAGCCTTTAATGCACCGTTGTCGGGCGTTATGTTTATTCTCGAGGAAATTCACAGGACAATTGATAAAAGTATAATTTGTATGGGTATTGTTGCCTGTGTGACTGCTGATTTTGTTTCAAAAATTTTCTTTGGTCAGGATAATGTATTTGCCTATGAAACAGCAAATATTCCTTTAAGATATTATTGGCTTTTGATTATTCTCGGTATTGTGCTGGGAATTTTCGGATGTGCTTATAACATAATAATGAGTAAAGGGCAGGACTTTTTTAAAAAGGCTGAAAAAGTACCAAATGAAATAAAAATGATATTTGTATTCCTGCTTGGCGGCGGTATTGCAATTGTGCTGCCGCAGATTACAGGCGGCGGGCATCAGATGGTATTGCTTTTACTAAAAGAAAAACCCGGTCTTATGATGCTGGTTATATTTCTTTTGGCAAAATTTCTTTTTTCTGTGATAAGCTTTGGGAGTGGTGCTCCCGGAGGAATCTTTTTTCCGCTGCTTATACTGGGAACCTACATTGGTGCAATATTTGCCGATATATTTATCCCCATTTTAAATCTTGATGAAAATATGTGGCAGGAATTTGTGGTTATATCCATGGCAGGTATATTTGCTTCAATTGTAAGAGCACCGCTTACAGGTATCATTCTCGTATTTGAAATGACAGGCAATTTGGAGAGCCTCCTGCCTCTTGCTGTTGTCAGTCTGATTAGTTATGCTGTAGCAAATCTTATCGGTGTAAACCCAATCTATGAAACACTGCTTGAAAAAATCATCGGTGCTCATGTAAAGCATCCTGAATTTCACGATACGGATGAAAAAATTATCAAAACCTATGTTGTGCCTATAGGCAGTCCTGTTAATAAAAAGGCTATTATGGATGTGGAATGGGGCAAGCATTGCCTTGTTGTGAGTATAGAGAGAAACGATGTATCTATTACGCCAAAGGGAGAAACAGTGATTAAAGAAGGCGATGAGCTTGTAATTCTTGTCAGTCAAAGGCACTTTTCAAAAGACAATAAAAAGCTTGAACGAATCATTAACGGATAGTGTTGCAATATTGGGTGAATAGATATTGTTCTCTATAATAAAATACCGGCTGACAAGTATCAGCTGTTGTTATGAGGTGAAAATTATGGATGAAAGGCAATGGTATAAGGGTGATACACATCTTCATACAATTAACAGTGACGGCATTTTAACAAAGGGTCAGCTTGTTGATGCCTGTAAGCAGAGAGGTCTGGATTTTATGATCATTACAGATCATAATTTTAATTCGGTTGAGCATAGTTATTTCGATGGTGATATGCTTGTTATGCAGGGACAGGAGCTTACCGATGATCCGGGGCATGTCAATGTATGGGGCAAAAAGGTTCCTCTTGAACCTCCGTATACATTGAATACTGCCGATGATTATGCCAAAATCATTGATTTGTGTAAAAAAGAGGGTGCAATTATTTCACTGAATCATCCTTTTTGTTCTCAGTGCGGCTTTCATCTGGATATGGAGGCATATCCCTTTGACTGTGTTGAGGTGTGGAATACAATTCAGCATAGTGATAATATGAAAAATCGTGACTGGTGGGTAAACCAGCTGATGAAGGGCAACAGGATTGCAGCTGTCGGCGGTTCGGATTTTCACAGGGACTATGTCTTGCCTTTTCTTGCCTGTCCGACTACATATGTTAATGCAAAAAGCAAATCCGAGAAGGATATACTTGAGGCGCTTTGTGAGGGCAGAAGCTTTGTTACAAATTCACCAAGCTCCTCGGCAATTTTCCTTCACTGCGGTGACTGTGAAATCGGTGATACAGTTAAGCTTTCGAATAATCAAAAGCTTGAAATCAAGGTGTCTGATTTTAAAAAGGGCCATACACTGCGTGTTTATAATAATGAAAAGGTCATTTTTGAAACCACGTCACCAAAATATGCAGAGGCTTATATGACCTCTGTTGATATTGTTGATAAGGGCTTTGTAAGAGCAGAAATTACGTATAGGTTTAACCCGCTTGTTGAAAAAATATATGCCTTCGCCGAAAAAACGTTCTTTTCGAGTAAGGGTGTTCAAAGTGATACGGCCAAGGATTTTCCTGATTTTATTTGGGCTTTTACGAATCCGATTTGGGTGGAAGAATAAGTGAAAAGTTATTTATTGGTTCTGATTATTCCCATAATTACTGTGATTTGCGGTGTTGTTTCACTGAATAGACCGCCCAAGGAAATAAATTCTCTTTATGGATACAGAACTGCGCGGAGTATGCGCGATAAGAGAAGCTGGGATTACGCGCAAAGTATGCTTGGAGAATACTTTATATATTACGCAATAGCTTCATTTATTGCAGGCCTTATTTTGTCAGTAATATGCCGTATTTTTCTTAACAGGGAATATGCACCGAGTGTCATAATGCTTATTCAGACAGCAGGCATATTTTCGCTTGTATTTGTTATTGAAAGCAAGCTTAAGAAAGAGCATAAACGCTGGGATGAAAAATAGCAACTGCAGGTTGCTTGATAATTTAAAAACACTTTGGTAGACTGTATTTAAGGCGATTGGTATGAAAAATCATATATTTGAGTGGAGAACAGTCAAGATTTGCTGATGTTATGATTTTGTGATGCCGGATTTCCTGTTATGCACCTTATGCGGTCGCATAAGGTGCTGAAAATTTCAAGCTGCAAATTGCAACCGGAAAGGATATGAAGTGAAAATGCAAACAAAAGAAGTTATAACTGAATTGCGAAAACAGAAAAAATTAACACAGGATGAACTGGCCCAAAAGGTATTTGTGACAAGACAAGCAGTTTCAAAATGGGAATCAGGGGATTCAATTCCTAATACAGAAACATTGAAATTACTTTCAAAGTTATTTGATGTATCCATTAATACACTTTTAGGTTCTCCGCATAAACTGATTTGTCAGTGTTGCGGAATGCCGCTTGATGACAGTTCAATCAGTAAAGAGTCTGATGGATCATTCAATGAAGAATACTGCAAATGGTGTTATGCTGACGGTGATTTTGCATATAAGGATATGGATAAGCTGATAAGCTTTCTTACCGAACATATGTCAAATAAGGATTGGCCGAAGGAGCAGGCAAAGGCGTATTTTGAAGAACAAATCCCCAAGCTTAATTATTGGTGCAGGAATATTAAAAAATAAAAACCTTCATATAAAAAATGCAGCCGATTTCTCGGCTGCATTTTATTTTTGGTTTAAAAACTGTAAAAACAGAAGATAATTTTTTAAATATATTTTATACGGTTTCTTCTTTTAATTTCCTGCAGTTGCTCTTTGAGCGTTTCACCAAGTTCTAAAGCTCCAACGGAAAGGTCAATTGATTGTGCATTTATGCTTTTTTTAAAAGCAGCCTGTTATGTTCATAAAAGATAATAAAGCTTCATAATTCAAAATCGGTTCATCGTGACCAATTTTGCCGGGATTTTTCTAATATTATCTTCCATCATTACTTCTTGCGTAATATTAAGAAAAAGAACGTTCCGTAAAAACGGAACGTTCCAACTAAAATTATCTCTTTGAGTTCTCCTTATTACTTTTTATATCTTCTCATAACATTGTAAATCTTTTGATTTTATTGACAAAATTGACAATCACGCTAAAATTTAATTGTTTCACTTTTGCATAACTTTTTATAGTTTATTGTAACATTTAAACACCAAATAAACACCAAATATGCACTGAAAAATGAGAGATTACTGAGCCGTGGCGTTCGTTACACACCTTTTTAATCGCCCGTGGGGAGTTTTTGCTACAAAGTTGTCCCCTGTACCGTTATCCCTGTAGTGTGCTACAGAATTTCGACCACCCCCCTATATCAAACAAAAGACCCGTTACAAGTCCTTTTATAGGTCAAGTAACGGGTTATTTTATGGCTATATTATGTATTGCATGTGCATACATACCTCGTACATAACGTTCCGTATAGCCCATTGTATCGGCTATATCTGGCATAGTCATACAATCAATAAAATAGCACTCCAAAACCTCGGCTTGTTTAGCATCTTCAATATCATCTATTGCATTAAATATTTCACGTTTTATATTAACCGCTTTAGCATTCAGTGATTTAATGCGTTCCTCAATGTCAATCTTATCCGATAGGTAATCATCAATGCCTTTAGGGTTTGATATCTTCACTTTTGGCATGTATGAATAGTTAGGCGTGCATACACTTGTTATTTTATCATCAATGGTATTGATTTTATTATTGAGTCGGTTTATCTTTTCTCTTATGTGTCTATAGCGCATAAGCCATTGTTTTTTATCTTCAACGTCAGTCACCCACGACGCCCCTCTCCTTATAATGATAGCAAAGTGATAAAGTGTGATAATTAATCAATATTGTGTATACCACATCTATATATATATAAATTATATATGATTATTGATTTATATATAATTATATAAAAAAATATCACTTTATCACTTTTGAGTATTATAATCAGCATAAATAGACAACTTTAATGAGTGAGGTTTTAAGTGTTATAAGTGAGATTTTATAAAAACAACTCTATTTAGAAATATCACTATTATTATAAACCTCACTCAAAAGCTCACTATATTACTCGATATTTACTCTAAAATATTCTTTACCGCTTGAGCGTTTAGGCGTAGTGTCAAAATCAAAATGTTTTGACACCTCTTTATAAAATGCTTGATTTGTAGTTAATGTTTTAATATTTGCACATTTACACCACTCTAAAAAATCTGAAAATATAACCGGCCGAGGACGGTCGAGTAAATCATCACCTTTTATGTTGTTTTCTGTAATCCATGTTAAAACAATCGAGTTTTTTATCTTGTATGAGTCTTTTAGTCGTTTTACACTTTTAGGCTCAGTAAATCCTTTGTTTTTTCTGAGTCGTTGATAACCCTCAAGTGATTTATTTAATAAATAAGATAACGCCGTAGGTGTAGTGATTTTCTCCTTAATTAAAGGGTCATAATCTTTATCATTAACACTAAAACGTGCATTAAATGGTATCAATATAAATCTTCGATAAAAACCAACTGATTTATCAAATGTTTTAGGTATTTCGTTACAAGAAAATATTTGAGTGGCGTATGGCGTCATATCAAAAGGTCTTTCGTTCTTGCGTTCAACTTGTATTGATTTTCCGGATATTAATTGCTTAATCGTTCCGTTATCTTTTATAGCAATGTTGTTAATATCGTCGCCGATATTTGCGAGTTTATGCTCTAATTCTGCCGTACTAAATTTATTTGATAATTTATCGAGCGGAATAGCTGAATAATTAGAGTGTCCAATTAACTCTTTAATCATATCTAAGATTGTACTTTTCCCGTTCGCTCCATCACCAAAAAATATAAAAGCTGTCTCATAAGGTAACGATTTTAAAAGGATATAGCCGAGCATTTCAAAAAATAACGCTATAATTTCATCATCACCGCAAAAAACACGATTTAACATATTATCAACATCCTCGCAAGTCGCTAAAGGGTCATATTTGACAGGAATACGGTCAAATTCAATGGCTTTATCGTCAAAATCTAAAAGTTTGTTATTTCGGATGTCTAAACGTGTGTTTTTTAGGTTTATAACATACGGATTTACAAAAATATCGCTTGAGCGTATTTTTTTCATATCCTTTATGTAACTTAATACCTCGTTTTTTTGATTATTTTTAATGTTTGGCTTTTTTAGTCGTATGTATTTATCCAATAACTCGCACTTTTGATAATACCCGTCCAAATATTCAAATATAACGCCGTTTACTTGTATAAGTTTATGTTTTTTGATAATTTCCTCGGCAAAAATGTTATGTTGAAATGTAGACTTTTCATAATCCGACGTTATATTAATTACATCATCAGGCTTGAACGCCTCGTCTCTGCATATCAGCGATAACTCGTCGTCTGGTAATGACTCAGCGAATACAAACTCATTAATAACCTCGAGAGTGTCTCTGATTTCGTCACGCTTAAATCCTTTGGTCTGCAAATACACTATATAGTTGAAAAGTTCTTGATTACGACCGTCACCGTCTCCCATACCCTTAAATTTAAATTTATTCGTGGGTGATGAAATCGGAGAGAGCCACTTAGGAACGGTCTCAATCTCGTCACCTGGTATTTGCTTTAACCATTTTCGCATTTTACCGTTTTGTTTGATTTTGACATAAGCGTTACGCCCTCCGGATTTCCTATCACAATAAATACCGATAGCTAACCTGGATTTAGTAAAGCATTTCGGGGAGTCCTCCTCAGTCTTAAACCAACAGTGTATACCTCTTGTTGTTTTCATCACTCGGCATTTAAGGTCGAGTGTGTCAACAATCTTGAGCATAATCTCTGCATCCGAGGTGGTATCGAAATCAAGAACGATATAGCCTTTTGGAACAATACAAGCGACATCATCAAAGTCTTTAACCTCATTCCAGGGCTTAGCACCCTCGCCGTCTTTAAATTTATGAGTCGGTGTTTTACCATTAAGTATTATGTATTCCATTTTTTCTCCCTTGTAAACACCTCCTTAAAAATCTCATAAGCGTTTATTTCTGTGCGATTTGCAAATCTAAAACACTCGTTTTTATGTGTTTTATTAATTCCGTCACACACTCTAATAACTCGCTCAGGATTAAAACCGTCAACTTGTGTCAATCGGTAATCACAATAATACTTTTTTACCCATTGACCTTTAAACATTACAACGGGTATATTAAGCCCGTTATCCATACACTCAACTCCTCATAAGTTTAATTAAATTATTTATGCTCTTGATGAATATAAGCGTATAATTATATTTGTAGTATTTTAAATATTGCAAATAATATAAGCCTCATTCGATGTTGTTGTAAGAGTCGGAATAAGAGACGCTCTTGACCTGTCGTGTATTCTAAACCTTGTTATCTCGGTATAATTCGAATTAACAGTATCGATAATTCCAACATCAATAATATTTTCAAAATCTCCGATTAATACAGGTGAGTAATCCTCGTTGTTTGGTAAAATATTATTAGAAAATTCTCGCACAACATACTTATCATTAAAAATAAACTCACCGTTAATTTTTTTGATAAGGTTTACACCATTTTGAATAGTGTCGAGTTTTTTAAAACCGTTTTTATTTGTATATATAACGGCTTTTCTTTTGGCATTTCCGCAAAGATTATCATTTATCTTTGATGTCAACTCGGTGACATCTGTATTAATAGCCTCTTTTGAATTAATGAGCATAGACAAAATATATTTGTTTTCAGCGTTGACATATCGCATATTGTGTATACTTTCAATCGCTTTCTCGCAAGTCTCTTTATCGTCATCATATTGTTGCTCGTTCATCAGTAAATAATCATCTATATTGATAAGCTCATCGCAGGATGTTTTGACGGTATTAACCAAGGCATGTATAGAAATTGGCGTACCGTGGTGACTCTCGTCAACCTCGTCAGCCGATGAGTCAGTCGGATATTTACTCACGAGGTAACGCTTTCTATTTGCGTTGACGATATGTCGTCTTGTTGCAATAAGTTGAGGGTGTTCGTTATCAATAAATCCCATATCTTCAACGGACTCCCCGGCGTATGTACTCAGCAATGTTAATACATCGTTTAAGTCCTTTGATTTTCTTTGATATTCCATCTCTTTTGCTTTTGCCTCAAGACGAGCCAGGGTTTCTCTGTTGCAAGGGTTATATTCATTAACGCATTTAGATAACGCCTCGTCTCGACTTTTCTCCGCCTCTTTAACTATTTGTGTCAATCTTTCGGCTTTTTCCTTGAGTGCGATACTCTTGTCCTTGTTTACCCACGGGATATTAAAATTGATTGTTTCACTCATTTTATAAGTAGTCTCCTTTCAAGATTAGTTAAATACTTGTCAAATTTATTGACATTTTCGTTTATTGCTTTTTTAGAGTTGTATTGTAAGGCTATATATAAATTTAAAGATAATAGCCCTAACTCGTCGCCGAGGTCTTTGTTAATCTCTTTATTGTTTAACGCCTCGATACATTCAACTCTACTTTTAAAATAAACATCATAAATACTTTGGATTTTTTCATTAATATCCATTTTTGTTACACATCCTTTTAATTAAGTTGAAATTTTAGACATTTCATCCTCGTTAATACCCAACATCGATAACAATGCGTCGAGATTGATAAGATACTTAATGCCTGTTTTAACCACGGGTATAGTACCGTCGTTAATCATACGACGTATCGTCGGCTCTGTCATTTGAGTATCGGGGTCACGTTGTTTGAAATATGTCGCAACCTCTTTAATGCTCCTCATACGATAACCCATATTTACACCTCCTTTATTTTAGTTTAGGGGAATTTATTGTAAATTCCTCTTGCATTTTTTATTGTAATGTTTTATAATGACCTTGAAAAGATATTAAACTTGCAAAAATTGTTATAAAAGTATCTTTACAATGCATATAGCGAGGGGGTGAGAAAAATGATAATAAATGTGGGAGATTATAACGGTAACAGTACCGAGATACTCGGTAATCATTTAAGAGGTTTAATAAAGCGTGCTATAAAAGATAAAAAATATAGTAGTGTGCAAAACTTTTTTAATGAATTGTCAATCGATATAGCCGAAATGGGAATAGACGAAAAAATCCCCGATATTGCAAAACCAACCAATTACAATAAATATCTTAATGGCTCGGTAAATATGAAAATCGAACTATTAAAACAAATTTGTAAAAAGTTGGATTGTTCCGCTGACTATTTACTCGGATTAACTCCGTTTAACAAAAGTCCTCAAGGTACAATATATATTTTGTTTCATAATATCGATAATGATATTGAAATCACCGAGGATTTAGAAGACTATAATAAAACGGTTATAACCTACAAAAATAAAAAAATCATCGTGGATAACGACGATTTGGTAAAGGATATTAATCATATTTTAAAATTTTATCTTTATGATAAAACTCACAAGGAGGATTAACAATGTCACAGTTAAAAGACATCCGTAAAAATTCGGGATTATCTCAATCCAAATTATCGGAGGCGTCGGGTGTAAATGTGCGAATGATACAAGACTACGAGCAGGGTCACAAAAACATTAACACGGCGCAAGCCTTAAACGTTTATAAACTCGCTCAAGCCCTCGGCGTGACCGTGGAGGATTTACTCGAAATTTGAATAAACAAAAAATCCCCGAACGTTGCACCGTTCGAGGAGGCGATAATTATATCCGATAATGATATAACAACCTAACCATGTTAATTATATCATACCTCGGACTATTTTTAAACATTAATTTATATGGAGGTATATTATTATGACATTTAAAGAAATCTTACGAAATTATGAGAAGACTCAAAATCGCAAAATTACCAACCCGTTGCTATTAAAGGCTTTTGCTAAAATCTACAATGATAAAGGTGGCGAGTTAATCGACAAAGTATTAAGTAAAAATAAAGTGAAAGAGGGTATTTAATGTGAGCGATAGAAAAATTGACACGGGTATAATACAACGTGGTAATACTTATCGTTTTACTGTATATCTCGGATATGACACCAATCATAAACAGATACGCAAAACAACAACCTTTACACCTCCCAGCAATGTCACTCAACGCAAAGCGGATAAACTCGCAAAAGAGGAGTATATCCATTTTAAAAACAAGTGCAAAGGCTTAACCGCATTAAACGAAAATATGCGATTTAATGACTTATGCGACGTGTATTTTAAAATATATGCACCAAATAGATTAAAACCAATTACTATATATAACTATCATAATATGATAAAGTATCATTTTATCGAGTATTTTGGTAATAAGCGATTAAAGGATATTACATCGGGTGTAATTACTGATTTTTTTAATAAACATAAAACAACTGACAAAAACGGCAACAAAAAGGCGTTGACACATTCAAACGCTAAAAAATTATACACGATATTACAAAGTGTTTTCACATTTGCGGTGTCTCAAAACTTTATAAAAAAGTCTCCATGTCGAAATATTATATTGCCGTCAAATAAAAGTGACAACGAAAATAACCGAAAATACTTAACCGAGGGAGAGTTTGCACGCTTTTTAAAATTGTTTGAGGGTTACTCAAGTTTTAATACAATTATAAAAGTGCTTTTATATACGGGTATGCGTTCGGGTGAGTGTTTGGGGTTGAGATGGGATGATGTGGACTTTAAAAATAATATGATACACATTACACATACGCTATCCGATGTGGGTGGAAAACACTTTTTAACTGCACCAAAAACAAAAGGTAGTAATCGCTACATTTATATGAATAGTACCGTACGGGAATTGTTAAAAGAACATCGAAAACATCAAAAAGAGTTACAATTAGCTTTGACCGATTTTGAACATCCCGAAATGGTGTTCACATCGGCAACAGGTAATTATAAAGACCGTAGTTGTTTAAATACATCCTTTAAACGATATCTAAAAAATAGCGAGTTTGATTTTTTGACACTGCACGCATTGAGACATTGCAATGCGACTCTATTATTGAATAGTGGTGTTGATTTAAAAGTAGTGTCCGAGCACTTAGGACATTCTGACATAGGCGTTACAGCTAATATATACGCTGATGTATTATCATCAACCCGTATTAAAACGGCTCAAATCATTGAGTTTAAATTATCAAGTTAATAAAAAATCGACTTGCTGTTGATTACAGTAGGTCGCTTTTTATCATTTTTATATTAAATAAACACCAAATAAACACCATTGTATAATTTTCAGCACAGAAAAAAGTCCCGAATATATTGAAAATTCGGGACTTTTGGAGTTTGTAATAATTATCTCTTTGAGAACTGTGGTGCACGACGTGCTTTTTTGAGACCCGGCTTCTTTCTTTCCTTCATACGTGGGTCACGTGTGAGGAAGCCTGCCTTTTTAAGAGCAGGGCGAAGGGACTCGTCATATTGAAGAAGAGCTCTTGCAATACCATGACGAATTGCACCTGCCTGGCCTGTTACACCACCGCCGTTTACGCGGCAAACGATGTCAAACTTTTCAGTTGTTTCTGTAAGATTAAGAGGCTGACGAACGATGAGCTTAAGTGTTTCAAGACCAAAGTAATCGTCAATATCTCTGTCGTTGATTGTGATTTTGCCGGTACCTGCATAAACGCGTACACGAGCTACAGACTCTTTTCTTCTGCCTGTGCCGTAGAAATAAGGATTTGTTTCGTACATAATTCAGATACCTCCTTTAAAATTCCCAAGCTTCAGGCTTCTGAGCCTCATGCTTGTGGTCAGCGCTCTTATAGATGCGGCATCTTGTAAGCTGCTTTCTGCCGATAGTTGTATCAGGGATCATACCCTTAACAGCAAGCTGCATAGCAAAGTCGCTCTTTTCTTTCATAAGAGTCGAGTACTTAACTTCCTTGAGGTTACCGATGTAACCTGTGTGATGCTGATAAAGCTTTTTGTTAAGCTTGTCGCCTGTGAGAACAGCTTTATCAGTATTAATGATAATAACGAAATCACCGCAGTCAACATGTGGCATAAATACGGGCTTGTGCTTGCCTCTGAGAAGAACAGCAGCTTCAGCAGCTACACGTCCGAGAGGTTTGTCAGCAGCATCAATAATATACCACTTGCGTTCGATTTCGTCAGCTTTTGGCATAAATGTTGACATAATCAATATCCTCCAAACTAAAATATTTTAAATCATTAACTGCCTGTGGGATAGCTAACATAACGGCAGTCATTTTTTTAGTGCTTGAATATAATAGCATAGAGAGATTTGATAGTCAATAAAAAAATGAAATAATTTTTATATATGAGGTGCATTCCTTGCTTTTTCTCGTTTTTTCTTTGTTTTTCATAATATTATCTGATTTATTATTTACGGAAAGGAGGCGCTTTTTTTGGATGGCTGCTCATTAAATATGACGGTATCTGCTCTGGCGTGTGCCATATCAAAGGGTAAAAGCGATGCGCAGCTTGCGGTGCTGGCTGCCTTTTTTACACAGCTTGGTGATTCCCTGGAAACAATTGCAGCGGGCAATGAACTTTGCTGCGGACAGCCTGACGGCAGTGCAGTAAATATTACTTGAATTCCTACCAAAGCGGTAGTATAATACATTTATACTATCAAAGGGATTTGTATTCATATGAAAATAAGTAAAATCTTAAATAATAAAAAAGTTACTGTATCTTTTGAGGTCTTTCCTCCGAAGGAATGGGCAAAAATAGCTGATACTAAAAAGGTAATCAGCGAAATGGTGCAGGACAAGCCTGCTTTTATGAGTGTTACCTATGGTGCGTCGGGCACGACAAGCGGCTATACTACTGAAATAGCCAAAGCAATTTCTCAAGGCGGAGTAACACCATTGTCACATCTTACCTGTCTGACCTCAACCAAGGAAAAAATAAATTGTGTTTTGGATGAGCTTGAAGCAAACGGGGTTGAAAATATTCTTGCACTTAGGGGCGATATTCCTAAGGATTTTGTTATGTGTGAGGGGCAGTATTATCACCATGCCTATGAACTTGTTAATGAAATTAAAGCAAGGGGGAATTTTTGTATCGGCGGTGCCTGCTACCCTGAGATACATCCTGAGTCCGGTAACAGGGTGGAGGATATCGCACGTCTTAAGGCAAAGGTTGACTGCGGCCTTGATTTTCTTACAACCCAAATGTTTTTTGATAATGAGGCATTTTACCGTTTTCGGGAAATGTGTGCGATAAAAGAAATTAATGTGCCGATTATTGCAGGGATTATGCCCATTACAAATGCAAAGCAAATTAAGCGCAGCGTGGAGCTGTCTAACTGCTCATTACCTAAAAAATTTGAGAAAATAATGGAACGATTCGGTGAGAATCCGGATGTTATGAAGCAGGCAGGTATTATTTATGCTACGGAGCAGATAATAGATTTAATGGCAAACGGTGTTAATAATATACACATTTATACAATGAATAAGCCGGATGTTGCACATCAGATAATGGAAGGACTGTCGGCTATAATAAATGAATAGACAGGAGATTTTGCGCTATCTCAGAACATCGTCAAAAACGGACGATGAGAGATTGCTTGCGCTGATTGACGAGTGCTGCAGCGAGGTTAATGCTTGCGTTAAGCCAAGGACGCTTCACAGAATATTTGATTGTGTCGTAACGGACGACAACTTGATGGTAGATGGTTTTGTGTTTAAAAGCAGGCGTCTTGCCGATACGCTGAGGGGATGCAATAAGGTCTGTATTTTCGGAGCAACACTCGGTACGGAATGTGACAGACTTCTGAGAACCTACAGTGCTTCAAATATATCAAAATCCGTGGTTCTTCAGGCTTGTCTTGCCTCCAAGATTGAAGAGGTATGCGATGGGCTTGAGGATATTTTAAAAAAGCAGGGTATGAAGCTGAAAATGAGATATTCCCCCGGTTATTTTGATTTGGATATAAAAGAAAATACAAAAATTTTTGAAATGCTTGAGCTGACGAAGCGTATAGGGTTGACTTTAACGGATACTTGTCAGATGGTACCAACCAAGTCGGTGACAGCAATTATAGGGATAGAAAATGATTAGATTTTTTGATGGTGGAATGGGGAGCATGCTGAATTTATCGGCAGGCGAGCTTCCGGAACAATTAAATGTAAGTCAGCCTGAAAGAGTGCTGGCAGTTCATTTGGGCTATGCAAAGGCGGGAGCTGAGTTTATTACGGCAAACACCTTTGGTGCGAATTCGCTGAAATATGATAATGTTTCAGAGCTTGTACAGGCAGGAGTTGAGCTTGCGAAAAGGGCAGGCAAGAAAGTAGCCTTGGATATTGGTCCTACGGGCAAACTGCTTAAACCTATGGGTGACCTTGATTTTGAAAAAGCGGTTGAGCTTTTTTCCGAAGTTGTTGCAGCCGGCAAGGATGGTTCGGATGTTGTTATTATCGAGACGATGAGTGATACCTATGAGCTTAAAGCAGCTGTTTTGGCAGTTAAGGAGAACTGTGAGCTGCCGGTCATAGCATCAATGATTTTTGATGAAAACGGCAGACTGCTTACCGGTGCCGATGTTCGTGCTGCGTGCACAATGCTGGAGGGTCTCGGAGTAGATGTTATCGGTCTTAATTGCGGTCTCGGTCCGAAGCAAATGATTACGCTTGTTAAAGAACTCCGAGCATGCACTTCACTTCCTATTCTTGTAATGCCGAATGCCGGTCTCCCTGAGTCAGTGAACGGACGGACCGTCTATAATGTTTCACCTGAGGAATTTGCACAGAACATGTGCGAGATTGCAGAGCTTGGGGTGTCCTATCTGGGAGGATGCTGCGGTACAACTCCTGAGCATATTCGTGAGATGATTAAGCGTTGCAGCAATATTCCCGATTCGGTTGCAGATAAAAAGAATGAAACGGTAGTGACGTCATATGCATCATCCGTTATAATCGGTAAAAAGCCGGTTGTTATCGGAGAAAGAATTAACCCTACAGGCAAAAAGCTTTTTAAAGAAGCACTGAGGAATAGCGATATGGATTATGTAATCAAGGAGGGGCTTTCTCAGCAGGATAAGGGTGCCCATATTCTTGATGTAAATGTAGGTCTTCCCGAAATAGATGAGGTTAAGATGCTAAGTGATGCTGTGTTCCGCTTGCAAAGTGTTCTTCCTTTGCCGCTGCAGCTGGACTCTTCGGATGCAAAGGCACTTGAAAAGGCGATGCGAATTTATAATGGAAAGCCGATGGTCAATTCGGTTAACGGAAAACAGTCATCTATGCGAGAGATCTTTCCTTTGGTAAAAAAATACGGCGGTGTGGTTGTTTGTCTTTGTTTGGATGAGAATGGCATTCCCGAAACGGCACAGGGCAGAATAGATATTGCAAAAAAAATTATAAATACTGCTGCTGAATACGGTATAGACAAAAAAGACCTTGTTGTAGATGCTTTGACCATGACCATTTCAACAAACAAGGATAATGCAATTGAGACGCTTAAGGCAGTTAGATATATAAAAAATGAGCTTGGTGTAGGAACTGTTTTGGGTGTGTCTAATATAAGCTTCGGACTGCCTAATCGTGAGGCAATTAATACAGCTTTTTTTACACTTGCACTTGAAAACGGACTCAGTGCAGGTATTATAAATCCGTTAAGCGAGTCTATGATGAACGCATATTATTCTTTTAATGCTCTTATGGGATTTGACGATAATTGTGTTGAATATATTGAATCTGCTGCGGCTTCGCCTGTGCCGATGACATCGAATTCAGCGTTTGATTTAAAAACGGCTATCGTGAAAGGTGTCAGAGAGGACGCCGGCATATGTGCAAAAGAGTTATTAGAAAATACGCAGCCCCTGGATGTGATTAACGATTATATTATTCCGGCACTGGATGTTGTAGGTGACGGATTTGAAAAAAACAAAGTTTTTCTTCCGCAGCTTCTTATGAGCGCGGATGCCGCAAAAGAGGCTTTTGATGTCATTAAGGGATACCTTATTGCATCCGGTCAGGAAAAGAAGAGCGAAAACAAGATTATCATTGCGACCGTTGAAGGAGATATTCATGATATAGGAAAGAATATTGTTAAAGTTCTGCTTTCCAATTATGGCTTTGATGTGATTGATTTAGGCAAGGATGTTAAGTGTGAAAGGGTGTTGGAGGAAGCTTTAAAATGTGACTGTAAGTTGGTTGCGCTTTCTGCCCTTATGACTACCACTGTACCTAATATGGAGAAAACGATAAAGCTTATTCATGACAATACTGATGCCAAAGTGCTTGTAGGTGGTGCTGTTTTGACAAAGTCATATGCCGATATGATTCAGGCCGATTTTTATGCTAAGGATGCAATGGAGAGTGTCAGAATAGCAAAGGCATATTTTGGAGGTGAGTCATAATGCTGATATCTACCAAGGGGAGATATGCACTTATGATTATGACCTATATTGCCGAACACCAGCATAACGGCGCTGTGTCCTTGAAGGATATAGCCGAGAATAAGGGTATGGGCATGAAATATCTTGAAATTATCGTATCGTCACTTACTAAAGCCGGTCTTCTTGATAGCTCCAGAGGAAAAAACGGCGGATATCGTCTTAACAAGGCTGCAAATGACTATACTTTATCTGAAATTTTGCATGTTGCTGAAGGAAGTTTAGCCCCTGTGGCTTGTGTTGAGAGCGATTGCTGTGAAAATGCTTCAAATTGCAAGACTCATGAGATGTGGCTTGAATTGAATGAAATAATTGAGCATTTTCTTTTGACCAAAACACTTAAGGATATATTATAAAATAAAATGAAGTATAAGTTTTGAAAAGCAAAACAGGATGTCATTAGCTTTGTTATCGCACCTCAGCTAATGGCATCCTGTTTTTTAATATTTGATGAATTCTTTAACTGTATCAATATTTTCTAACCCTTGTTCGTACCCTATATCATAGATTTCCTTTAGTTTTTTTGGATTTTTTTCGAGCGTAGGGGCGTTGAGTGGCTTTTTAGGGCAAATAATGAGTGCATTGCCAAGCTCTTGCTGTTTAAATGCAAATTCACGCTGGCAGTTATACATGTTATGCCGTTGCATGACCTCGTCGGCCATAAGCGGATATTTTTTTAAAGCACGTCTCACTATTTTCCGGTGTCCCATGGGTTTTTTTATATAGTTTTTATCTTGGGTAAGAATTACAACGCATTTCTCACAGCCGTCATTATATGCCCGCCTGAGCGGTATGGAGTCAGTCAAGCCGCCGTCATAATAGAAATCCTTTCCAAGCTGAACAGGCTTAGAGACTATAGGCATTGCACAGCTTGCCCTAAGTTCCTCACAGCCGTCACGAAGACTTTTCGGATAAAAATATTCAGGTTTACCTGTTTTGGCATTTGTTGATACACAGCACATAACAGCGTTCGAATTTTCAAAATTGTCATGATTAAGCGGTACAATATCATATGCCAGTTCTCCGAATACCCATTTTGAGTTAATGTATTCTCCGTGCTTTAACAACGAATTCAGACTCATATATCTTTTATCACCGGAATAGCCAATAAAAACATCTCTCATTCGGTGGATGTTTTTCCCGAGAAAGGATGCTGCGTTGCAGCTTCCGGCCGATACGCCAATAATATATGGAAACTCAATATCGTTTTCCATGAATGCATCAAGCACACCGCTTGTGTAAATTGCTCTCAGACCGCCGCCCTCAAGCACTAAACCGCTTTTGTACATTGAATAATCCTCCGTTTACGTAATTTGTCCCAATAATGTATGTCAGATCCGTTTGTTATTTTTAAATCTTTCTATTAAAACTTTTTTAAAGTAATTGTTTTGCACAGCTGTATTTTCTTTGATTTTTAATTCCAAAAAAACAAGACGACCGAGGGCATTGCCCCAAGTCGTCAATTCGTTTTTCAGTAAAATTACTCAGCCTTTTTCTTTGCTGCTTTCTTAGCAGGTTTCTTTTTAGGCGCTTTTTCCTCAGCAGGAGCCTCTTGTGTAACAGTCTCCGGGGCTGTTTCCTCAGCCTTAGCCTCAACAATTTCAATTTCGTTGTCACATTCAAAGAAGTCGTTGTCATCAAAATATTCAGGCTCTTTTTTGTCAGTAAGCTTTTTAACAGCAACATAAATTGCTGCTGCAACAGCGGCAAGAGCAACAATAGCGCTGATTACCTTTAAAATTTTTTTAAAATCCATAATAGTAACCCCTTTCAAGTTCTGATTATATTATAAGATGATTATTATGTAAAGTCAAGATAGAAAATAAACTCCTACTATTTTGTAGGAGCTTGTCTTTTTTCTTAAATAATTAAGCATTAGCCTTTTTTACAAGATTGCTCTTCTTTCTTGCTGCACAGTTCTTGTGGATAAGATTGCTTGCTGCAGCCTGATCAATCTTCTTAACTGCTTCCTTAACAAGCGTATCCTTGTCATCAGCGCCTGCTTCAATAGCAGCGTTTGCCTTTTTGATTGCTGTCTTAAGTGCTGAGTTAGCAGCCTTGTTGTTAGCGGCCTTAACAGCGTTAACCTTTACTCTTTTCTTTGCTGATTTAATGTTTGGCATAATTCTCACTCCTTTAGTTAGGTGGTTTTAGATATAACGAGATACCTATCTCGGTATTTTCACGCTTATGTATATTATCATAAGTTATTTAAAAATGCAAGTGTTTTTTTATTTTTGGACATACTTTTATTAAAAAGCACAATAAAATGGGGGCGTCTTTTATGGAAAATTGTACTGATTTGGCAGTTGAATGCTATGAATCTGCCAACAAAACAGTCATTGATGGAGTGAAGGTTGAGGAAAATGATGGTGTAACCGTTGTATCGGTTTTAGATGACAACGGTGCAAAAGCAATCGGTAAGCCTGTCGGTAAGTATATCACTTGCTGCGTACCTTCCTTTGTCAGCGATACCGATATTTTTGATGGCCGACTTGACAAGCTTTCTTCAATTCTTAAATCGCTGCTTCCCGAGAAAATGGGGTCTGTTTTAGTTGCAGGCGTGGGCAATCTTGATATTACGGCTGATGCACTAGGTCCTAAAACAAATAATTATGTTTTGGCCACAAGGCATATTGTTGAGGGTGATGACTGTCCTGATATGTTTAAGGACTTTTTTAGTGTTTCAGGTATTTCGACAGGGGTTCTTGCAGATACCGGTATTGAATCAGCCGAAATCATTAAGGGTGTTGTAGGTACGATTAAACCATCCTGTGTGATTGTTGTTGATGCATTGGCTGCATCCTCTTCCGAAAGATTGGGCACGACTGTCCAGCTTTCCGATGTAGGTATTTCTCCCGGTTCGGGTGTGGGTAATCACCGCTATGAGATATCAGAAAAAACGCTTGGTGTTCCGGTGGTTTCCATGGGCATACCCACCGTTGTATCAACTGCTGATATATGTCACAGAAATGATGAGCGGCAAATGTTTGTTACACCCCGTGAGATTGACAGAATTACCGAGCAGGGTGCCAAGCTTATCGGAATGTCAATTAATGTTTGTCTTCAAAAAAATATTTCTCCGCAGGATTTATTTTCGCTTGTAGGATAGGGATAGTGCTCACCTGCCCGCAAATAAAACGGCAGGTGAGCACTGGCATATTGTAATGCAGTTATTCATATATATGTATATATAATACATAATCTAATGGTGAAGATATGAAAAAGGAAATAGCAATTCTGTTAACAAATGTCGCGGCAATGTTTTGTATCGTTTTGGTTATAATTAATTTTGCTCCGAATATTTCGGCAAGCATAGGACTTTTTAACCAAGGTGTAATAACTGTTTTTTCACCGCAAAAAATTGCAAATAATTTTACGGAATTTTCCGATGATAAAGATGATAAAAATGAAATTTCTAATGATAAAAAAGAAAAAAAGGAAAATAATAATAACACCGCAGCAGAAGTGATGAAGTCTTCCTCTGGAATAAAAGGGAAGGACAGCGACCTATATTCCGATATTAAGAAGACTCCATCAGATGTAGCTAAACTTATGCGTGACGCAGAAAAAAGCATAAAAAATGAAAAGGTAAAGGGTAAAACATCTGAGGAGGATTACTTCGGTGGGGGGACTCTTGTGTCCTTTGATCAAGTTGAAATCCAAAGCAAAATACCTGAGTCGTTTTATAAGCCCAATATTAAGGAGCTCCTTAAACAGAAGGCGGATCTTAGTATTCAGGATGTTTCAAAGCCGACAATTCTTGTTTACCATAGTCACACAACTGAAAGCTATACACTTTTGGATGCGGGTTATTATACAAAGTCTCTCGACCTTCGCTCGGATGATAACAGCAAAAATATGGTGAGGGTCGGAGACGAGCTTTGTGCATATCTTGAAAAAATGGGCTTTGGCGTTATTCATGACACCAAGATTCATGATATTAACTATAGCGCTGCTTATGATTCATCACGAAAATCAGTGGAAAAATATCTTGAGCAGTATCCTTCCATTGAGATTACAATCGATGTGCACCGTGATGATATTACATATGACAATAAAACCAAAGTTAAGCCTACTGCAAAAATCAATGGCAAAAAAGCAGCTCGTATGATGATGATTGCCGGTGCCGAATACGGAAGAATAGAGAATTACCCCGATTGGGAGGATAATTTAAAATTTGTTTTAGCTGTTCAGAACAAAGTGGGCAAAATGTATGGCGGTCTTATGCGTCCGGTGCTGTTTTCCGAAAGAAAGTATAATATGGATGAAACAAAAAATTCTTTTCTTTTAGAAGTAGGAACGGATGCCAATACGCTTGATGAGGCATGCTATTCTGCGCGTCTGTTTGCAACAGCACTGGGTGAATTACTTAAAGAGGAATATACAGAAAAATAAGGAGTATTAATAATGAAAAGAAAAATTGCTGCAATACTTTGCTGTGCTGCTGCTGTTTTGCTTGCCGGAACCAGTATTGCTTACTATAATACGAAATCCTTCGGATTCGATGAAAATGCCCGGGTAATATCTTATGATAAAGAAAAGGTTACATTTATGGATTTTAATATCTATTATAAGGATATTTATAATTTTATTGATAAGCTAAGTGCAGTTATACCCAAAGAAAGTCACAGAATAACCCTTTAACCCATTATGCTGTATATAGATGTAATAATATATAATAGATATAGTGATATAAGAGCAAAGATAAGGTTTGCTCTTATATATTGTATACCTTGAAACACTCGGAAGAGTGTGAAAAAACTTGCAAAAAACTTAAATAAAAGTGTTGACAAGAGAGAGATAATGTG
>DKZG01000022.1 GCA_002493595.1 Ruminococcaceae bacterium UBA7080
TCTATTTTTTACGGTCTTGTGCATTATGGAGTCAGGCCTTTTCTATATGCTTTATACCTATATTTTAAACGAATACACTTATCACATATCCTGCATAGCCGGCGAGCATTACAATGCCCTGCCATCTGCTGAATTTTTTTGTAATAATCGTGGGGAAGATTGCTATGGCAATTGCTGCAAGACAAACAATCATATCAATTGTTACGGATGACGCCGAAACAGCGAGTGCGCCTGTACCTTTTCCCATAGATACAAATGAGCAAATCGGCAGAATAAGCGTAAGGTCAATAATGTTTGCACCTAAGATATTGCCGACTGAAAGTGCGCCGACCTTTTTCCTGAGTGCCGTGATCGTTGTAACAAGTTCAGGCAGTGATGTTCCTATAGCGATAGCGATAACACTGATAACACGCTGCGGAATGCCGAGGCTTTTGGCAATGGCTGTACCATGCTCAACAAGCAAATCTGCACCGATAACTATGCCTGCAGCACCGAGTGCAAAAAATATAAGATTCTTTGCCCAGTCCTTGCCTGTTGCTGTTTCCTTAGTAGGTACTATATCATCCTCTTCCTGGAGTCCGATATTTGTCGGAGAGGGTTCGAGGTGTGTGTTCTCTTTTTTCATTGAAATAAAGTTTTCAATAAAGAAAGCAATGAAGATGCAGATTAATACTATAAGGCCGATTGTTGAAAGGGTGTAGTATTCGTTTGTTTCGCCCTCAAAGGTCATCTGATTTTTAGCTGTGAAAATACAGCCTAAAACAAGTGCTGCAGATGCACCGAACATCATAAGTGCTTTCGGTGTGAATTCTTTGCGCTTGATGGCGAAAGGCATACATACAATAAATATACCCATAATCATAGCGGTGTTTGCCGTAACAGAGCCTATAGCGTTTCCTGCTGCCATTTCAACATTGCCCTTTGCGGTTGCCTGAATGCTCACAATCATTTCAGGCAGGGTTGTTGCGATAGACACAATAGTTGCACCGATTACAAATTTTGGAACGCCTAAAACTTCTGCAATCCAGCTGGCACTGTCTACAAACCAGTCGCCGCCCTTGATTATAAGAACAAGGCCTACGACAAACAGCACATACATTAAAATTGTAGGATCCATATTTTTACCACCTTTTTATTGGCTGACACCAAATAGGAAAAAGCCTGACGATGAAGCATTTGCATAATGTGCTGCGTTAAAAACGATTATCAAACAGCAGTTTTATTACAAAGGCTTTTATCCTGATTTCATATCAACCTTAGTTTAATTATAATAACTTATATTTACATATTTTGTCAATATAAAAAGTTTATTGTGTTGACATTAAAATTATGATACAATAATAAAAAATATATGCGTGGTGATACCTTTGCCTGAGAATAAAAAAAGTAAATTATTTATATTGATACCCGTTGTACTTGCCATTGTTGTTGTAAGTGCACTTGCCGTCAGCGGCAATATTACAAAAAAAGCTGATGAAAAGTCGCCCACAGCCTCAACTGCGGTTTCTGCCGTGAATGAAGAGCCGGCAGAAAAGACTGATGTTGAAAACACGAAGGTAACGCTTGTTGCAGTGGGTGATAACCTGATTCATAATACACTGATAGCAGCAGGTGAGCAGGAGGATGGTTCTTTAGATTACAGTGCGCTTTATGAGAATATCAAGCCTGATATTGAAAAAGCGGATATAGCTGTTATTGACCAGGAGACGGTTTTGGGAGGCAGCTCATTTGATTATACGGGTTATCCCTTGTTTAATTCACCTTGGGAAATCGGTGATGCTGCAATCGAAGCCGGTTTTGATGTTTTTAACTGTGCAACGAATCATACTATGGATATGGGGTTTGCCGGAATTGAAAAGGAGCTGGAGTTCTTTTCCCAAAAAAAGAATGCTGTTGCAATCGGAATTAATGCCGACGAGAGATCTTATCATACGATAACTTATTATGAGAAAAACGGCATAACATTTTCTTTCCTGAATTACACTTACGGTACAAATGGTATACCTCTTCCCGATGATAAAAAATGGTGTGTTAATCTGCTGGATCAGAAAAAAGTTAGCGCCGATGTTAAGGAAGCACGTGCACATTCGGATGTTGTTGTTGTATTCCCGCATTGGGGGACGGAAAACAGTCATGAAATTTCTGAGTATCAAAAGGAATATACTAAGCTGTTTTCGGATTTGGGTGTGGATATTGTTATAGGCTGTCACCCTCATGTTATTCAGCCTGTGGAGTGGGTGGAAAATAAAAAGACAGGCAAAAAAATGATTGTTTATTATTCTTTGGGCAATTTTATTTCACATCAGATTGAACTCAATCAGCTTTGCGGTGCAATTGCACAGCTTACCATTGAAAAGCATAACGATGAGATTGAAATATCAACGGCTAAGCTTGTTCCTATTATATGTCATTATAACCGTGCAGATAACGGGAAGTTTAAATTTAATGTGTACAAGCTGGGCGATTATACTGATGATTTGGCATCGAGTCACTCGCAGAAGGGCGGCACGGTTAAGTATTTTACAAAGCTTGTGAACGATGTTGTAGACGAGCGGTTTATTGCTATGAAATAGAGGATTTCATTTTATATCAATAAAAAATAGAATTCTTTTCTTTGCTTTTTGTCTTTGTGTATTTTGTACAAAAAGAACTAAAAAGATTTATTGCAGTCAATTTAAATCGACAAAATTGCAAAGAAGTGTTGACAAATGCTGATTTATATGCGTATAATATGAATGTAGTAAGAACAAGGGCGTTCCGCTTAGGTGGAATGCCCTCTTTTTCTTGCAATAATAAATATGGTATTAATTTAGAGAGGAGTATTTACTATGGGTAAGTACACAAAGGAAGATATACTCAGAAGCGCTCAGGAAAATGCAGTCGAGTTTATTCGTCTTCAATTTACAGATGTTTTCGGTATTATGAAAAATGTCGCCATTACCAGCTCACAGCTCGAAAAGGCACTGGATAATGAATGTATGTTTGACGGTTCATCGATTGACGGCTTTGTGCGTATCGATGAGTCTGATATGTATCTTCATCCGGATTATGATACATGGACAATATTTCCATGGAGAAAGCATCAGAATGCACAGACAGCTCGTTTGATCTGTTCGGTTTATTGTGCTGACAATAAAACTCCGTTTCTTGGTGACCCAAGAAATGTTTTGCAGAAGGTTATGGATGAAGCTGCAGAGATGGGATATACCTTCAATGTCGGCCCTGAATGTGAATTCTTCCTTTTTAAACTCGATGAGGATGGCAATCCGACAACCGTAACAGGGGATGAGGGCGGATATTTTGACCTTAATCCTGTTGATCATGGCGAAAACTGTCGCCGTGATATCTGCCTTGCACTTGAGGAAATGGGATATACTATTGAAGCATCTCACCACGAGGTAGCAGCCGGACAGCATGAAATTGACTTTAAATTTGATGAGGTAATGACTACAGCAGATCGTGTTATGACGTTTAAACATGTTGTTAAAACATATGCAACCAAACACGGACTTCATGCAACCTTTATGCCCAAACCGGTTTATGGTATCAACGGCTCAGGTATGCATACAAATATGTCACTCATGAAAAAAGACGAAAACGGTAAGTTGGTTAATGCTTTTTATGATCCGGAAAGTCCTGACGGACTCAGCAAGGTTGCACATAATTTTATTGCAGGCATTCTTGCTCATGTTAAGGGTCTTACAGTTTATGCAAATCCGACAGTTAACTCCTATAAGAGGTTGGTTCCGGGTTATGAGGCTCCGACCTATATTGTTTGGTCTGCATCAAATCGTTCTGTACTTGTTCGAATTCCGGCAGCTCGCGGAATGGGTACTCGTGTTGAGCTTCGTTCACCTGATCCTGCTTGTAATCCATATCTTGAAATGGCACTTTGCCTTGCAGCCGGTCTTGACGGCATCAAGAGAGAGCTTGAGCCTGCACCTGCATTTGATAATAATGTGTTTGAGCTTTCAAATGAAGAGCTTTATGAAAAGGGAATCGACTGTCTTCCCGGTTCACTTGAAGAGGCTATCTGGGCATCTGAGGCTGATCCGTTTATTAAAGCAACAGTAGGCGAGCATGTATTTAATGCGTATACGGAAGGAAAAAAGACTGAATGGGATAATTATCGTACAAAGGTTTCTCAGTGGGAGATTGACGAGTATATCATAAGATATTAAACATTTTGGTCTTTGGTTGAAATTTGTAAAACGATGTATATATCATCGTTTGGACTATTGAGGCACAATGAGGTGCTCGTACTTTGGGTACGGGTGCCTCTTTTTATTTTTGATTCTGTTATACGAAGGAGGAGTATAGTATGATGACAATGGAATCTTTATTTGAAGAATTGAGTTGCGAAGTATTCGGTGTTTGGTTCTTGATTGGTGCGGCATTGGTGTTTTTTATGCAGTGCGGCTTTGCAATGGTTGAAAGCGGCTTTACCAGAGCAAAAAACGCAGGAAACATCATTATGAAAAATCTGATGGATTTTTGTATTGGTGCAGTTATGTTCATCCTGTTAGGTTTCGGCCTTATGATGGGTGAGGAGTGTCTCGGCGGTCTTGTGGGTATGCCGACACTTGGTGTGTTCACGGACTATCAGAATTTTGACTGGTCAAACTTCGTGTTTAATCTGGTGTTCTGTGCTACAGCAGCCACAATCGTTTCGGGTGCTATGGCAGAACGTACAAAATTTTCGTCCTATTGTATTTACTCAGCAGTGATTTCAGCGGTTGTTTATCCGATTGAAGCGGGCTGGATATGGAATCCGAACGGCTGGCTTGTTACTCGCGGTTTTCACGATTTTGCAGGCTCAACTGCCATTCATATGGTAGGCGGTATAGCGGCTCTTATTGGTGCAATTATGCTCGGACCTCGTATCGGCAAATATAAGGTTGATAAGAAAACAGGCAAGAAGATTGCGAAAGCTATACCGGGCCACAATCTTACTATAGGTGCACTCGGTGTATTCATTCTCTGGTTCGGCTGGTATGGATTTAATGGTGCGGCTGCAACCTCTGTTGATAGCCTGGCATCCATCTTTGTTACAACAACGCTTGCTCCTGCAATTGCTACCTGTGTAACTATGATTTTTACCTGGATCAAGGATGGGAAGCCTGATGTTTCCATGTCTCTGAACGCATCTCTTGCAGGCCTTGTGGCTATTACTGCACCTTGTGACTGTGTGGATGCATTAGGTTCAATTATTATCGGTGCTGTTTCAGGTATTCTTGTTGTAATCGCCGTTGAGGTAATTGACAAGAAATTGCATGTTGATGACCCTGTGGGTGCTGTAGCTGTTCATATGGTAAACGGTATTTGGGGTACAATTGCTGTCGGTTTGTTCTCAACAGGTGTAAATGATGTCGGTAAAGGTCTTTTCTACGGCGGTGGATTCATGCAGCTTGGCATACAACTTATGGGCTTTGCTGCAGTTGCTGCCTGGACAGTTGTGACGATGCTGATTGTATTTACTCTTATCAAGAAAGCAAACGGACTCAGAGTTTCGGCAGAGGAGGAAATTAAGGGACTGGATGCGACTGAGCATAATCTTCCTTCAGCCTATGCTGACTTTATGCCTGCGGCATATACCGCAGTATCCGTAAATGCTTCTGCTGCTTCAACAGTGTCCGCGCCTGTTGAAAAGGCAATTCCTGTTGAAACGTACACAACGAATACAGATGCTAAGCTTACAAAGATTGTTATGATTTTTAATCCTGCGAGATTTGAAGAAATCAAGAATGCAATGAACTCTATCGGTGTTACAGGTATGACTGTTACGAATGTTATGGGATGCGGTACACAGAAGGGTCATATCAGAAAGTATCGTGGTGTTGAGATTGAAGAAATGAATCTTAATCCTAAGATGAAACTGGAAATGGTCGTTTCCGCTGTTCCTGTGAACACGGTTGTTGATACGGCACGTAAGGTGCTTTATACCGGCAATATCGGTGATGGAAAAATATTTATTTACGATGTTGAGGATGTTGTGAAGGTCCGCACAGGTGAAAGCGGATATGATGCGCTTCAGGGGGAAGACGATGTCTGATTAACCGGATTGATATACTTATGATACAGGCTCTGCCGCTGATTGCGGCAGAGCTTGCTTGTTTATAAATATACATTAGTATACAATAGAAATTGTATAAGTATGCAAATTTTATAAATAATTATGTTAAATTATACATAAAATTACATAAAATACGTATTATTTTCTATGCTCAACCTAATTGACTGTGAATATATATATGATGTAAAATTTAATTAGGCATTCAAGATAATGCATTTATTTTTATTACTTTAAGGAGAAATGATTATGCTTAGAGAGGGAGAAATAAGAATTCCTTCAGGCTGTGCTATTGCTGCTGTAATTGACAGAAAAGGCGGTTTAATAAATGGCTCTGAAATCATAAAATCCATTGCACTGATGCATGACCGTTCGAATGGCTTAGGCGGCGGCTTTGCCGCTTACGGTATATATCCGGAGCATAAGGATGAATATGCAATTCATGTGTTTTTTGAAAACAGTGATGCAAGAAAAAATTGTGAAGAGTTTTTATTCAGGCATTTTAATATTGATGTTGCAGAAAGAATACCTACAAAGCAGATTGCTTCAATTGATAGAGGACCGGATATCTGGCGGTATTTTGGCAAAGCAAACAGAGTTCGTATGAATGCAGCGAGGTTAGATGAACAGGAATATGTTGCGCAGTGCGTTACGAGAGTAAATACAGATGTTGAGGGTGCCTATATTTTTTCAAGCGGAAAGAATATGGGATGTTTTAAGGCTGTAGGATATCCGGAGGATGTCGGCGAATTCTATATGCTTGATAAGTATGATGCATATATTTGGACTGCGCATGGTCGTTTTCCTACAAATACTCCGGGTTGGTGGGGCGGCTCTCATCCTTTTAACATTTTGGATTGGTCCATTGTTCATAATGGTGAAATATCATCATATGATGCGAACCGAAGATATATTGAGCAGTTTGGATATACCTGTACAATGCAGACGGACACAGAGGTGATTACTTATTTATTTGATCATTTGCTGCGTCATCACCATTTGCCGATTGAGGTGGCAGCAGATGTTTTGACTGCGCCTGAATGGGACGAAATTGACAGAATGGACACGGAAGAAAAGGAATACTTTACCAATCTTCGTTGCGTTTACAGCGGTGCACTTGTAAATGGTCCCTTTTCCGTTATACTCGGCTCAAATAAGGGACTTCTGGCAATAAATGACAGGCTTAAGCTTCGTTCACTTACAGCTGCTACCAAGGGCAGCAGAGCGTATTTTGCCTCTGAAGAATCCGCAATCAGAATTGTATGTCCCAATCCCGACAGGGTATGGTCCGTTTCCGGTGCAGAGCCGGTGTTCATTCCTCTGGAATTAGGTGATGAGGAGGTTGATGAATAATGATTAATTATATTCCAAGACGATTCACTGTTGTTCGTGACAGAGAATTATGTATTAACTGCGGTGCTTGCACTGTGCAGTGTGCAAATGGATGTCATTATTTCAAAGAGGATGGAAAGACCCTTCTTTGCAATTCTGATAACTGTGTTGCCTGTCACAGATGTGTAGCTTTTTGCCCGGCAGGTGCACTTCGGATTGAAAAATATGTATGTGATTACCGTGAAAACGCAAACTGGACTGCACAGTATCAGCAGGAAATTTGCCGTCAGGCCGAAACAGGCTCAGTGTTGCTGTCTGCCATGGGTAATCCAAAGCCTTATCCTATTTATTGGGATAAAATTTTGCTGAATGCTTCCCAGGTAACCAATCCTTCCATAGACCCTCTGCGAGAACCGATGGAAATCAGGGCAATTTTAGGCCGAAAGCCTGAGAAATTGGAGGTTGAGAAAAAAGGTAAATCTATTTCCGAAATGCCTCCTCAGGTCATGCTTGAAACACCGATTATGTTTTCGGCTATGAGTTTTGGATCCATCTCTCTTAATGCTCAAAAATCGCTTGCCATCGCAGCTCAAGAACTCGGAACTGTGTTTAACGTCGGTGAAGGCGGTATGCATCCTGATTTGAAAAAGTATTGTGATTGTGCTGCTGTTCAGGTTGCATCAGGACGGTTTGGGGTATATAAGGAATATCTAAATCATTCTAAATTTGTTGAGATAAAAATCGGTCAGGGAGCTAAACCGGGTATAGGCGGTCATCTTCCGGGTGAAAAAGTGAATATTGAGGTTTCTAATGCAAGAATGATACCTGAAGGTTCAGATGCTATTTCTCCTGCACCCCATCACGATATATATTCTATTGAGGATTTGCGTCAGCTTATTTGGTCTCTTAAACAGGCAACTGAAGGTAAAAAACCTGTATCAGTAAAAATTGCTGCAGTGCACAATGTTGCGGCTATCGCATCGGGATGTGCAAGGGCCGGTGCAGATATTATTGTTATTGACGGGTTTAGAGGCGGTACAGGTGCTGCACCTACGAGAATACGGGATTATGTCGGCATTCCCATTGAACTTGCTTTGGCTGCAGCTGACCAAAGGCTTCGTGATGAGGGTATTCGTTCTGCGGTTTCCCTTGTGGCATCGGGATCTTTTCGCTGTTCGGCAGATATAGTTAAGGCGATTGCACTCGGGGCTGACGCCTGCTATGTTGCATCAGCACCTTTGATTGCTATGGGCTGTCATATGTGTCAGACCTGTAATACAGGTAAATGCAACTGGGGTATTGCAACGCAGCGTCCCGAACTTACAAAGCGCCTGAATCCCGAAACAGCAGGGAAAAGAGTGGTTAATTTGATTCAGGCCTGGAATCATGAAATCAAAGAGATTATGGGCGGTATGGGTATTAACTCTATCGACTCTCTGCGCGGTAACAGACTTATGCTGCGTGGTATAGGTTTAAGTGAAAAAGAACTTGAAATACTCGGTATAAAGCATGCGGGTGAATAGGGGGTATGAATTGTGATTATTGAAGCCGGTCTGAATCACTATGAACTGGTGAATGATTTAATCAAAAAGCAGCTCGAACTGAAAAACAGGGTGACTGTTAAAGATGTTAACGGTCAGCGCTATATCGGATGTGCTCTTGATGCCGGTAAAACCATTGAAGTGCACGGTACGCCGGGTAATGATATGGCCTGTTACCTTAACGGCGGCAGGGTTGTGGTTTACGGTAATTGTCAGGATGCAGTCGGAAACACAATGAACGGCGGCGAAATCGTTGTTCACGGTCATTCCGGTGATGCAATGGGCTATGGTATGCGTGACGGACAGATTTATATAAAGGATAATGTGGCCTGCCGCGGCGGAATTCATATGAAAGAATTCCGCCAGCTGCATCCGGTGCTCGTAATCGGCAAGAATGCCGGCTCGTTTTTGGGCGAATATATGGCCGGCGGAACCATTGTGCTGCTTGGACTTGGATTAAAAAAAGGTGAAAAGCTTTTCGGTACACATTGTGCGTCGGGTATGCACGGCGGAAAGATATTTGTCAGAGGCAGTTTTCCTAAAGAAAACTTGAGTGATAATATTAAAATAAGTGCCCTGGATGAAAGAGACAAAAAAGAGCTTGAGGCGTATGTAAAAAAATACTGTAAGTATTTTGGTGAGGATTTTAAGCGCGTAATGGCGAAACCGTTTAAAAAGTTAAGCGCTGCAACCTCAAGACCGTATGCAAATTTATATACACCAAATTAGAATCTATTTTACAGGAGAGCTTTATGTTTAATCATCTTCACGAAGAATGCGGAGTATTCGGAATTTTTGAAAAGAAAACAACTTATGTTGCGCAGTCAATATATCTTGCTCTTTTTGCTTTGCAGCACAGGGGTCAGGAAAGCTGCGGCATCGCGGTTAATGATGATGGGGTTTTCAGACATCACAGAGGTGACGGCTTGGTTGGTGATGTTTTTATGCAACAACGCCTGGAGCAGCTTGGCACAGGCAATATGGCAATAGGGCATGTGCGATATTCTACCACCGGCGGCAAAAATGCAAATAATGTACAGCCCCTTGTTATTCGTCATATTAAAGGAAATTTGGCTCTGGCCCACAACGGGAATCTCGTGAATGCGCCGGAACTCAGAAGACAGTTTGAATTGAACGGCGGAATATTTCACGGTACGTCGGATACAGAGTCAATTGCGTATTCCATTGTGTCACAACGACTCACAAGCAAGAGTACGGAAGAAGCCGTGGAAAAAGTCATGTATACTTTAAAGGGGGCTTATTCCTGTGTGCTTATGACAGCCACAAAGCTTATTGCGTTTCGTGATCCGAATGGATTCAGACCCCTTTGTCTTGGTAAAACGGAGGACGGTGCATATGTGGTTGCCTCTGAATCCTGTGCTCTTGATTGTGTGGGAGCGGGATTTATAAGGGATATTAAGCCGGGTGAAATTGTTGTTATCAGCAGGGATGGCGTTAAATCAATTGAAACACACTGCGGCAAAAAAGGCAGCATTTGTGTTTTTGAGTATATTTATTTTGCCCGTCCCGATTCGGTAATTGAAGGCTCTTTCGTTCAGCATGCCAGGATGCGGGCAGGTGCTTTTCTTGCAAAGGAACATCCTGTCGATGCAGATATTGTTATAGGTGTACCTGATTCGGGTTTAGACGCCGCGCTTGGTTATGCTAATGCAAGTAAAATCCCCTATGGGATAGGGTTTATAAAGAACAGATATATAGGGCGAAGTTTTATTCAGCCATCACAAAATCAGCGTGAGGATGCTGTTCGCATTAAGCTGAATGCTGTGAAAGAGAATATTGAAGGCAAACGAGTGATTATGATTGATGATTCTATTGTTCGTGGAACAACCTGTGCAAGGATTGTGCATCTTCTTAGAGAGGCAGGGGCAAAAGAGGTGCATATGCGTGTATCCTCTCCGCCTTTTAAATATCCTTGCTTTTTTGGAACAGATATTGATTCCAAAGAAAACCTGATTGCCTGCAAATATAATTCAGTTGAGGAAATTGCCGAGCAAATCGGTGTTGACAGTCTGGGCTATCTTTCTGTTGAGTCCACAAACAAGCTTGCTGAAAAAGCGAAATGTGGATTTTGTAATGGCTGCTTTACCGGTATATATCCTGTTGAAGTGCCTGATGAGCTGCCTAAGGATAAATTCGAGGAAAAGCTGAATCATTATTCTGCGTATTATCAGGTTCTTGACTAATATTAATATTTTTATTAAAATAAAAGAGGTATCCGCGGATGCCTCTTTTATCATAGGAGCTGATATTTTGGAAGTTATTAATACAATTCTTACAAAACTTGTAAAATCCATTGAGGGTATTGAGAATGAACAGGATATGCTTGTTCGTCTTATTATATCTGCTGCATTATTGGTTGGCTTATTCGTTTTTAAAAAGCAGTTGGCAGGATTTGTGATTATGCTGATAAATAAAATTGCTGCACGTAAAAGTGAAAAAGCACAGCAGGCAATCAAAAACAGTTTGAGTCGTCCGCTCTCAACTTTAATTATCGTTCTTGCATTGTATGGTGCGACTGAAATTATCGCGCCTACAGGTGAAATAAGAACCGCAGCATTGATGGTTTTAAAAATAGGTATTATCTTATTTTTTGCATGGTTTGGTGTTAATTTTATTAACAGTGATTTTTCTTTTTTTCTTAAAGATGATACCTCTAAATCTAAAAAAACAGCCATTACTTTTATAAGTAACTTCTTTAAAGCGGTTATTATGGTTATTGCCGCACTGTTGGTTTTAGAACAATTTGGTATTTCGGCAACAAAGCTGTTTGCAGCTTTGGGTATAGGCGGCGTTGCAGTTGCTTTTGCATGTAAAGATGCTGTTGAGAATATGCTTTCCGGTTTTATTATTATTTTTGATAAGCCGTTTGAGGTTGATGATGTGATTGAGGTCGGCGGTAAAGCCGGAACGGTTGAGGATATTAAAATACGAACAACAAGACTCAGAAATGTTGATGGCAGCGAAACAGTATATCCCAATACCACTATGGCTAATGCCGAGATTATTAATTGGACGAAGATGGATAAACGGGCTATTAAAGAAACGATTTCAGTTAATTACAGTCACACCGCCGATGAAATGCAGAAGTTTTGTAACGGTATCCAAAATCTTCTGTTGGCTGATGAGCATGTAATAGCAGATGACGTCAGAGTGAATTTTACTGAATACGGTGTACATTCTCTGGATATAGAGATCTTTTTCTATGTAACTGCAGTTTCTATGCCGCAATACCTTAAAGTGAAAAACGATATTAATCTTGCAATTAAAGATTATGCCGATCATAACGGTATGAACCTTGCTTTTGAGTCAAAAACAATATATTTCGGTGATGCGCTTTCCATAAAAAAATAGGCTTGCTTTTTTCTTAATAGTAAGGTATAATATCTAACACAGTACGCAGGGTTGTCCGAGCTGGCCGAAGGAGCACGATTGGAAATCGTGTAAGTCTTTAACGAGGCTTCGAGGGTTCAAATCCCTTGCCCTGCGCCAAACATGCGGTGAGCATAATGCTCACCGCAGTTTTTTTATGTTTTCAGGAGGAAACGCAGAAAAAGTTAAGAAGAGTTGTAAATAAGATAATATTGATTCAATTTTGCAGGATTTTGTGTTTTGAGATAAAACAGCAAAAAATGCTGTTACATCATGAAATAACATCAACTTAAATAAATGAATGCAACAACCAGCAGCAGGTTAGTCCATTTAGGTGGTGTTATCATGAGAGCAAAGAAAGAATTGAAAAGTTGTTTAATGAATACTCTGCGGAAAAAACGGCTTGAGAGTGATATTTCACAGGAGAAAATGGCAGAGTTAATAGATATTTCCGCAAGGGAATACAGAGATCTTGAAAGCGGAAAACGTTTTTGTTCTGCTTATGCGTTAATTAATATTGTTAATAATTGTAATGTTGATAAGGATGAGCTTTTTTCAAAGTTTGCAGAAATAATCAATACATCTGAAGATGAATAATCAAAGTAAATAAGCGAAAAATTGCATTAAGTTAAAGCATACGGTTTCCTGTGTCGATATGATGGATATTTTGCATTTTCCACGGTTAAGGTTAAATGTTAAACGTGGAAAAAGGAGCTGCTGCAGCATACTGTATTATAGTATATATCATATCACCACAAACGCAAAAGCCCGTTAAAGCTTAAAAACTTTAACAGGTGAAATGCAAAAAAGTCCCCTGACGATTTATCGTCAGGGGATGTTGAATTACATTGATATAATATTTGATGTATTTTTTATCTTTTCGGTTGAAAGCAAAGATTTTTTTGCATAGTGAGTGCAGGTCACCCTATACTGATATCCAGGTGTTGGTGTGATTTTTTTAGATATTGCATAACTTGTTGAATTTGAATATAAGTCATAGTAGGTGTCGTATGTTGAAAAACTGTCATTTATAGCTTTTCTTCTTTGAATTACTATTTCTGTGAATCCGGACTTTACAACTCCTGGAGCACAAATTGTTTTACCAACAATGGACAATTGAGAGCCGCTTTTTTCAAGACCTATTGCATATCTTGTAATTAAACCGGCTGTACGTGCTTTTTCATTGCTCTTCTCATATGGTGCAAGTATTCTGTCAAATTCCTCCTGACTGATATTTGCATCCTCCCATTCCGGTATACTGTTGTCATGGGCATATGCATTGGTTGGTATCAGCATAATAAGTGATAAGCACACTAAAAATAAAAGCTTAATTCTTTTTTTCACGTCTATACTCCTTTTATGGATTCAGCTATTTTCTTTGCTGTTTCAAAATCGCAATTTGCTAAAGTAATCGTATATTCCATATTATCCTCAACATAAAAAATCATAGTATTTTTGTTTGATTCAAATACTAAAATATCAATTCCGCTATTTTCGATTTGTTCAACTTTATAATAGCTTTCATTTACTTGTGATTGAGCAGTATAAGAATTGGAATCTGCATTAATTCTATTGATACTTAGACTGCCCTCAATACCATTTTGTTCGTTTTTAAATTCAAAATTAGAATAGATGTCCTCATAAGTGAAGTTATATTTTATATACTCATCACTCAATATTTCATTCGGTAAGACAACATTTTCTATTCCGTTATCGGTAAGTTCATTAACAACATTGACTTTATCAGAAGCGCCGTCTTTATTAAACAAACTGATTATAAAGTTTTTGCCGTTGAAATCGACCAAATCATTTGAAGCATCAATATCAACTATTTTTGCACCTACGGTAATGGTAAATGCTAAGACTGTGACAGCTGCTGCGATAATTGCTATGGATTTGATGAACTTTATTTTCCTGACCTTACTCTTTGTATCCTTGACATTCTTCTCCAAAACTTCCTCTTCACAGCTTTCTTCCGTAATACTCTGCGGCGGCGTTTCGGGTATTAAATTCTTATTTTCATTAATATCTATATCAGGATATTCACTTTCAAGTGCATCAAGACAAAGATCAACAAAATCCGTGTCCATTTCTTCCGGACTCTTTTCAAGCTCGGCGTCAAGCATTTCATTTATTTCTTCTCTGGTAAACTGCATAGACTTTTCATTTAAAATTTTTAATAATATGTCTTTTCTCATACTTATCACCTCATTAATATAGTTGGATTTTTGCGAAAAAGTAACAAAACTTTTTTATAAATAATTATCAATATTATATTTCGCAATTTCTTTTATCTTCTTTTTCAGGCGATATGCACGCTGTTTTACAGCAGTATCAGTAGAATTATAAATTTTTGCTATCTCCTTGTAAGGGAGGCATTTTTCAAAAGCCAACTCATAAAGCTCTGCTTCCTTTTTTGTTAACGCGTGTTCAATTTCGGCAGCCATTTCTTCAATTTTTTCATCTGAAATTGCATTATCAATGAAATCAACTGAATAAGGCAAATCAAATATCGGCTCATTATTGTTGTCAAACAGACTGACTAAGTGTTTTTTGCGGTTGTTGATCTCGGTGTATTTAGCTTTGACGAGATTATTAACAGCTCCGTATAACCAGGAAGCAGGGTTTTCCATATTCATATCCTTATAAATTCCTTCACAAAGAATAAGATATGCTTCTGAAATGATTTCGTCTATTTCATGCGGATAGCTGTCCAGTTTTCGTTTACAGATTTGTCGTATACGCTTTTCGTGTTTTTCCCAAAGCTCAGTACAAATTCTGTTATACTCTTCCTGACTCCTCTGCATCTCACTCCTCCTCCGTAACAGTTATTAAAAACTACCAATTTCTTCCATAACACAATTATAGTATTTTTAACAGCATTTGTACAGAGAAAATTGTAAAAAAATGACAATTTTTTTAGAAATGAAGAGATAATATTTGACTTTTTTTGATTTTTGTTACAAAAAATGATAAAGTTTGAAATTTAGCGTTACCTTATTCGACACCATTCCAGCAATAGGTGCAAAGCTTGTCTGCGCCTATGCCTACAGATTCTATCATATCGTCAAGTCTGTGATAACGAAGAGATGTAAAATGAAGCTTTTCGCAAATTTTGTCAACCATTTTTTGATATTTTTCACTATCAGGATTGGTATATTCTCTGAGAACAGACTCAGTTGGGTCTTCACCTTCAAGTTCTTTTATGACTCTTCTTGTTATAAGCTCCATTTCGGATGTGGAGCGTGAAAAATTGAGATATTTGCAGCCGTATACCAATGGAGGGCAAGCAGGTCTGATATGTACTTCTTTAGCTCCGCTGTTATAAAGAAACTGTGTTGTCTCTCTAAGCTGTGTACCGCGAACGATTGAATCGTCGATAAGTAAAAGACTCTTTCCTTCGATCAAATCATGAATCGGAATTAGCTTCATTTTTGCAATAAGATTTCGTTTGCTTTGATGCGTTGGCATAAATGAGCGAGGCCATGTCGGTGTATATTTTACAAAAGGACGTGAAAAGGGGATTCCTGATTCGTTGGAATACCCTATTGCATGTGCAATACCCGAGTCCGGAACACCTGCTACGATATCAGGTTTAACATTATCACGTTTAGCAAGTGCGCGGCCGCAGTTGTATCTCATCTTTTCAACACTGATACCTTCGTATGAGGATGACGGATAACCGTAATATATCCAGAGAAAAGTACAGATTTTCATATCTTTACCGGGGGTGATAATGGTTTTAACATCTTCGGCTGTCATAACCGCAACCTCACCGGGGCCAAGCTCTTTGCAGTCTGTATAGCCCAGGTTTAGATAAGCAAAGCTTTCAAAGCTTGCACAAAAGCCATTGTCTTTGCGCCCGATGACTATCGGTGTTCTGCCCATTTTGTCTCTGGCACAGTAAATACCCTTAGGAGTAAGAATAAGCATACTCAGTGAGCCTTCTACCAGTTCCTGTGCGTATCGAATGCCTTCGATAAAATTTTCCTTCTGATTAATAATAGCGGCAACCAGCTCGGTAGGGTTAATATCACCGTTTTGCATTTCAAAGAAATGGGTGTTTGTTTTGATGATTTTATCAACTATTTCATCCGCATTGTTGATTTTTCCGACTGTTGTTATTGCAAAGGTTCCGTGGTGTGAACGCACTAAAATAGGCTGTGCTTCGAAATCGGAAATACATCCGATACCCAATGTTCCATGCATTTCGTTAGATTCTTTTGTGAATTTTGTTCTAAAGGGTGCATTTTCAATATTATGAATTGCCTTGTCAAAGCCATATTCTTCGCTGTAAACAGCCATACCGGCACGCCGTGTTCCGAGATGTGAATGATAGTCTACACCAAAGAATAAATCAAAAACGCAGTCTTCTTTTGAAGCTGCAGCAAAAAATCCTCCCATAGTAAATCCTCTCTTATATATAAGTTTGCAAGGATATTATAGCAGAATATGTCCAAAAGGCAAATATAAAATTGCATAAAATGCAATTATTTAGCTACTTTACATAAATTTGCGTTTATGATAATATATTTTTAATTTATATTGACAGAGGTTTGATTATGATTGGGGCAGCAGACAAAGCAAAAGAGGTTGAGCGCAGCATAAATAAAAAATTTCACAAAGGAATATGGAGCAGATTTACTGCCGCTATAAATGATTATAATTTAATAAGTGAGGGCGATAAAATTGCTGTTTGCATTTCAGGCGGCAAGGATTCCATGCTTATGGCTAAGCTGTTTCAGGAGCTTAAGCGGCATAATAAATTCCCTTTTGATGTGGAATACATTGTGATGGATCCGGGATATAATGAGATGAACCGCAGGCAGATTGAGAATAATGCAAAGCTTCTGAATGTCCCTGTAACAGTATTTGAGTCAAATATTTTTGAGTCCGTTTTTCATATTGAAAAGTCACCCTGTTATCTTTGCGCCAGAATGAGAAGAGGTTATCTTTATAATCAGGCAAAAATCATGGGGTGCAATAAAATAGCTTTGGGTCATCACTATGATGATGTTATCGAGACGATACTTATGGGTATGCTGTATGGAGGCCAGGTACAGACTATGATGCCGAAGCTTCACAGTACAAATTTTGAAGGGATGGAGCTTATACGACCAATGTATCTGATCCGAGAGGATGAGATTAAACGCTGGCGGGATTATAATCAGCTTACTTTTTTGCAGTGTGCATGCAAGTTTACGGAAGATTGTGCAGCACCTGACCGGGAAAATCTTTCAAAACGCATTGAGATAAAAAATATGATAAAAGAGCTTAAGAAGACGAATAAACAGGTTGAAAGCAACATATTTAAGAGTGTTGAGAATGTAAACTTGGATACGATAATAGGATATAAGCAAAATTCCGTTAAGCATCATTTTCTTGAATGGTATTGAATTTTATCATAATATATATTTTTTTGAAGATTTATGTTTTTTAAAAATATATTTAATTATGCTTGCATTTCAAAAAAATATATGGTATTATATTAATAATCTTTATGATTGCCTACTGAGATACAGCTTGATAATAAAGTAAAGCAATGCGCCAATTTGCTTGTTTTACTGCTAAATCAGCCATAATCGAAGTAGGTTTTTTATTTAGTGATTTTATTTGCTTGACAATTATGTGTTGTCAACATTATAATAAATTATATTAGTAAAGAAGGGCGAGTTTTGATTAAAAGAGAGAATGCTGCCAATAAAATTTCCGGCAAAAATAAATTAATAGTATTTTATGGTGTGATTTTTGTTCTTTTGTTTTTTTTATGTTTACTGTTTCCTTATACGGGCGATGATTGGGCCTGGGGAAGCCAAATCGGACTTGAAAGACTGAATGAATGGTTTGATAATTACAGCGGTCGCTATTTTGGTAATTTGATAGTTCTTGCTCTCACGCGGTCAAATTTGCTTAAGGCTTTTACAATGTCATTTTGCCTGACAGGCATTATTGTTATTCTTAACAAGCTGACAGGTGAGCAGAAAAACGGTGTGTTTATCATTTCTTCGGTTCTTGTTTTTATGCCGGTTACTCTGCTCAGACAGGCAATTGTTTGGACATCGGGTTTTGCCAATTACACCACATCCATTTTTCTGACCCTTATTTACATATATTATGTTAACCATATTTACAGCGAAGATAAGCCTAAAAATTCGTGGCTTGCTGTTTTGCCTCTTGCTGTTCTCGGCTTTGCAAATACGCTGATTGTTGAGCATCTTACCTTGTACAATGTTCTGCTTGCTTTATATGTTATTGTTTTTACTTTAATAAAGTTTAAAAAACTTTATATTCAGTATGTTGCTTATTTTGCAGGCACTGTTGCGGGAACTGCTCTTATGTTTTCAAATTCAGTTTACCATTCGGTCAGTGAGGGTGATGACAGTTACCGCACAATGGGCAAAATAATTGATTTTGCAACAATAATTGAAGAGGGCTTTATAAATAATTGTGTTTTGAATATTTTTCTTATAGGCGTATGCACTGTTATTTATTTTATGTTAAAAAATAAATTCACAAAGAAATCAAAGCGTTTCGGTGCTATAGCCATTTCTGTTATGATTGCATTTGCAGCAAGTTCGTTGCTGTTAAAGCTGTCAGGAGTCAAACCTCTTGAAATTCTAACTATAGTCGTATGTATCGCTACGGTTATATACATTATTGCCTTTATGGTGTTTTTGTTCGCTCTGCCGCTTGATATGGAAAAGAAATTTAAGCTGTTCTTTATTTTCGGCAGTGTCGGATGTATGATTGCACCGCTTTTCGTGGTAACTCCAATCGGCAGCAGATGCTTTTTTGCACCATATGTTATGATGCTTTATCTGGGTATGGAATTTTATACACTGTTTGATGAGAGCCTAAAGAAAAGGTGTGACAGGATATCTAAAGTCACAATAATTGCTGCGTTGGTAGGGCTTGTTTATTTGTTTTGTATTTACGGTACCATTTTTGTGTGTAATAATAAAAGAGTTGAAAAAGCACAGCTTGATGCGAGGAGCGGTCTTGAAACAATACAGATAGAAGAATTGCCATATAAGGACTATGTTTGGTGCGCTGATCTTGAAAAGAAAGTTTGGCAGGAGCGGTTTAAGCTTTTTTATGATATTGAAGAAACTGTTAAAATAGAACAGATCAAATCGGCGCAAAGATGGTAACAACGGTTCGGTTTACCGAGCCGCATAAAAAATTGCTTTTGAGGAGGCGTAAAAATGGAAGTTGTTGCACAAAGGGTGTTTGAGCCGTTTTATATGTGGCTTGACATCTCATTCTTAGTTCTTTTTGTAGGTTTATTGCTTTACAAAAAGAAGTACACAACCGTAATCGTTGGCGTTTTGGCAGGTATTCTTTATCAGATTGTTGATTTCGGAATATTTCATCTCGCAACCGGTTCGCGTCATCTGCTGATGAATGGTGCTGAGGGTACGGAAAATCAGCTCTTCTGGGTTCTTATGTGGATGTCGATGAGCTATGGTTTCACCAACTTTGCCTGGATTTGGCTTTGGATTTCAAAAGACAAAAATCTTTTGGAATGGACAACGCTTATTCTCGGTTGGTGGATATGCTGTCCGCTGCTCACAAAGACCTTTGGTCCGCATGATTACACAATTACCATTTGGCGTGAAACAGGTGCATACCATGGCTGGATGGCACTGATTCTGTTTGTCGGTTATGTTCTGCTGTTTGTATGGAATATGTCACGCAAGAAAAAGAATGAACGAGTAAATATTCCATGGCTTCTTATAATAGGTATTCTCGTTCAGGCAGGCTGGGAAGTTGGTTTGTATCTCGGCGGTATCCGTTCTGCAAACCTTGGTGTTACAGGTATGGATGTAAATGCACTTTCACCGATGATTATCAATTCGCTTCTTGAAACGAACCTCGGCATGCCATATATCTTTATTATTTTCATTGCTGTATCAAGAAGATTTACCGAGTCCCTTAAAAAGAGGAAGACAAGACTTTCCTTTACGGAAAGAATTGCCGAAAACAATGCCGAAAAGGTTAAGGATTACGAAAACGTATCCGAATTTCTTGCATAATATACAATTGGCGGGCAGCTTTGCTGTCCGTCTTTATTTTTTCATTGAGCAAGGCAATTTCATACGAATACGTTTTGAAACGGACTCGGTTTCGGCTTTGTGTTAAGAACATTCGGAAAGCGAAAGGATATGACGAAAAATGCCAATTGTATTAGCTTGAATATTATGATAAAATAATCTAAAATATTTTTTAGCGAGGTGACGAAATGAAAAAGCTTATATCAGTATTTATGAGTATGATTATTGCTTTGGCGATCTTCTCCTATACTGATTTTATTTCGTTTGCTCTTAATCAAACCGAGGATATTGAAAGAACCCGTCTGGGAGCTACCGATACTTATTATTCGTTTGATGCAAAAACAAAAACGCTAACTATCAGCGGTGTCGGTGATACACCGTCGAATTTTGAAAACGACAATGCCTCACAGCCGTGGTATAGATGGAGGAGCGACGGTTCTATAGAACACGTTGTTGTTGAGCATGGCATTACATCACTTGGTAAATACCTTTTTTACGGAATTAAGGCACTTGATTTTTCGTTGCCGTCGACGCTTCGGTCTATAGGCAGTTATGCAATGGGCAGTCTCAGTCTTGTAAAAAATATAAATCTGCCGCAAAGTATAGTCACCATTTCAAATCATGCTTTTTATTTTTCAACAAGTGTTGAAAATGTAAATATCCCTTCAGCGGTAAATGAGATAGGGGATGAAGCATTTGCAAACTGCTTGTCACTCAAGAACTTGACCTTTGACAATCCTTATGCACAAATTTCAATAGGCAAAAAGGCGTTTTTTTACTGCAGCAGTCTGAAGACGGTTACAATACCTAAACAAGCGAAGCTCGGCAGCTACAGCTTTGCCTTTTACAGTGCATCCAAGGGTTCCGTTTACAAGGATTTTATTATGAATATCTACCGGGATTCACCTGCCTACAGTTATGCTGTTAACAATAATGTCAGATACAGTCTTATAAATAAAAGTGTCATTAACTCTGAGCAGACAATTAACTGTTCATATTATGAGAATTCGTATCAGGACAAAATGATTTTTGAGTTCACTGCGCCGAAAAGTCATTATTATAAATTTTATTCTTCAGGATTGGTTGATGTTGATTGTATTCTTACTGACAGCTTGGATACGTCAGGAGAAATTCTTGCCCAAAATAAAGATATTTCACCTGACGATTTGAATTTTGCCATAAACTATTTTCTTGAAGCAGGCAAAACTTATTATTATACGGTAAGCTGCTTCAGTCATACATCCGTCGGTGATTTTTCGGTCACAATGATTTGCAATCATAATTACGAAAGCGTTGTGACGCCTCCGACTTTATCTGCTGACGGATATACTACCTATACCTGTACATATTGCGGCGAAAGCATTAAATCCGATTTTGTAAAAAGGACAGGTGTTATGATTAAGGGAAAGCTTGTTTTGATGGAGTCACCTGACGGTTCTCATCCAAACAATTATCCTGTGTCCGATGTTTTTATTTCAGTTGACGGCAAAAGCATTACGGTTTCCGGTGAGGATGGCGGTTTTGAAATTTATGTTCCTGCCTCATCTAAGCAATTAAGAATTTATTCCGATTTTTCCGCAGCAAGAGAGTTTGAAATATTCTTTGATGAAAATCTGGATATGTGTTTGGATGATATTGTTTATTTTAATCTGGACTATTATAAAGACGGCTATGTAAATGCAAAGGATTTTGCCGTAATTCGAAAGCTTTACGGTAAATATCCTCAGTCACAGGAATTTCTTTACAGGTCTGTAGATTATAACCGTGACGGTGTAATCGATTATGATGATTTTAAATTTGCGAAAAGCTTTTTTACTTATGGGAAAATTACTGAAAGTATTTATGATTAATCAAATAAATTAGGTACATTTCTATATTGAAAATTATGGAAGGTTAATATATAATATAGATTAATATAATGTATAAAAACAAGGAGAACGCTATGAAAAAGGTTGCAATTATTATGGGTTCTGACAGTGATTTGCCGATTGTTACACCCGCAATTAAACAGCTTAAAGAGCTTGGCATTGAGACCGAGGTAAGGGTTATGAGTGCTCACAGAACACCGCAGGAGGCAAATGCATTTTCCTCCGGTGCTATTGAAAACGGTTTTGGCGTTATCATAGCTGCTGCAGGTATGGCTGCTCACTTGGGCGGAGTATTGGCAGCTTCAACAACGCTTCCGGTTATAGGTATTCCGTGTTCGGCCAAGGTACTTGATGGTATGGATGCAATGCTTGCAACCGTTATGATGCCTCCGGGTATACCGGTAGCAGCAGTCGGTGTTAATGCTGCAAAAAATGCAGCAATCCTTGCAGCAGAAATCATTGCTGTGGGTGATGATGCTTTAATGCAGAAATTACAGGATATGAGAAAAGAGATGGCACAGCAGGTTCGAGAGAAGGATGCTGCTCTGCAGGAAAAGCTAAAGGAGATTTAAGAATATGGAAAAAAGTTTCAGCGAAAGCTATGCAGCAGCAGGTGTTGATGTAACAGCAGGCTATGAGTCTGTTGAACTTATTAAATCACATGTTAAAAGAACCGCAATTCCCGGAGTTCTTGGCGGTATAGGCGGTTTCGGCGGTATGTTTGAAATTCCCTACGGTGCGTATAAGAACCCTGTTCTTGTTTCAGGTACAGACGGTGTAGGAACAAAGATTAAGCTTGCATATCTTATGGACAAGCATGACACAGTGGGTATTGATTGTGTGGCAATGTGCGTTAATGATGTTGCGTGCTCAGGTGCCAAGCCGCTGTTTTTCCTTGATTATATTGCCTGCGGCAAAAATTATCCCGAGAAAATTGCTCAGATTGTTGCCGGTGTTGCCGAGGGTTGTGTTCAGGCAGGCTGTGCACTTGTAGGCGGTGAAACTGCAGAACATCCCGGGTTAATGCCTAATGAGGAGTATGATCTTGCAGGTTTTACAGTAGGCATCGGCGAAAAGGATAAGCTGGTTTCAGGTGAAAATCTTAAAGCCGGTGATGTGCTTATCGGTGTAGCTTCTTCTGGCATTCACTCAAACGGTTTTTCTCTAATCAGAAAAGTATTTAATATTAACGAAGAAACAATAAAGGTTTATTATGATGAGCTGGGCAAAACACTCGGTGAGGAGCTTATTACACCTACCAGAATTTATGTTAAGCCTTTGCTGGCCTTGATGGACAAGGTTACCGTTAATGCTATCAGCCATATTACAGGCGGCGGTTTTTATGAAAATGTGCCCAGAATGTTAAACGACGGTTTTACAGCAGTTATTGAAAAGGATAAATGCTTTAAAAAACCTATTTTTGAGCTTATTGCAAAAACAGGTAACATTCCTGAACGAGATATGTACAATACCTTTAATATGGGAACGGGTCTTGTGATTGCAGTGGATGCCGATAAGGCAGATGAAGCTGTTCGCATCCTTGAGGAAAACGGCGAAAAGGCTGCGGTTATCGGTGAGATTAAATCAGGCGAAAAGGGTGTTGAATTAGTATGATGAATATTGCTGTTTTTGTATCAGGCGGCGGTACCAATCTTCAGGCACTTATTGATGCACAGGAGCGCGGCGAAATTAAAAACGGCAGAATTGTACTTGTTCTTGCGAGCAATGAAAAGGCATATGCTCTTGAACGTGCAAAAAAAGCAGGTATAGAAACTGCAGTCGTTTCACGTAAGTCTTATGGCAGCAAGGAAGAGTATGACAAGGCTGTTTTAAATGTTATTGATGATAAAAATATCGATTTAATTGTTCTTGCAGGCTTTTTATCCATTTTGGGTGAAACGCTTGTTGAGCGGTATAAAAACAGGATTATCAATATTCATCCAAGTCTTATTCCACTGTTTTGCGGTGATGGATTTTACGGCAAAAAGGTGCACACTGCTGTTCTTAACAGCGGTGTTAAGGTGACAGGTGCAACAGCTCATTTTGTTAATGAGATTACTGACGGCGGTGCTATTATTCTTCAAAAGGCGGTGCCTGTTGAGCAAGGCGACAATGAGGACATTCTTCAATACCGAGTAATGCGTCAGGCAGAATGGGAGATTTTGCCCAAAGCGGTATCGCTTTTTTGTGAGGGAAGAATAAAAATCACCGGCAATAAAACGGAAATATTATAATATAATTAAGAGGTGAATATAATGGAAATTACGACTCTTGAAAAGGAATTAAGCACAAATTCTTATCCGGGACGCGGTATTGTGCTCGGCAAGTCTAAGGATGGTAAAAATGCTGTCATTGCTTATTTTATTATGGGCAGAAGTGTTAACAGCCGTAATCGTATTTTTGAGGAAAATGACAGGGGCGGTATTCGCACCAAGGCATTTGATGAATCAAAAATGGAAGATCCGAGTCTCATTATTTATAATCCTGTTTTAAAAATTGATGGTAAAACGATTGTTACAAACGGCGACCAAACAGATACAATTTATGACCATATGAAAGAGGGGTTTTGTTATCACCATGCTCTGGTTACACGCGAATTTGAACCGGATGCACCAAATTATACCCCGAGAATTTCAGGCGTAGTTAAGCCGAACGGTGATTATAATCTTTCTATTTTAAAATCAAACATGGGTCAGCCGCAGTGCATAAGATTTTTTTATGAATATCCTGCAGCTGCAGGTCTTGGTCACTTTATTCATACATATAAATGTGACGGAGATCCTATTCCTTCATTTGAGGGGGAGCCGACACCTGTCGAGATTGACGGTGATATTGATGCATTTACCGATATGATTTGGTCTAATCTTAATGAAGATAATAAGGTTTCGCTTTTTACGCGCTTTATCAGTCTTGAAACGGGTGAAGAACAGACAAGAATTATAAACAAGAATAAATAAAAATAGGGGCTGTTGTTAATAGCCCCTATAGCTATAATATTTATCAAATACAATTGTGCAAGGAGATTACTTATGAAAGTATTAGTAGTTGGCGGCGGCGGAAGAGAGCACGCGCTTATCAGAAAAATCAAAGAGTCAAGCAGGGTTGACAGTGTTGCCTGCTGCCCCGGTAACGGTGGTATTTCATACGATGCAGAGTGTTATAATGTTTCTGCTACAGATATCGACGGTGTAGTTAATCTGGCAAGGGAAATAAAAGCTGACTTTGTTGTTGTGGCTCCTGATGACCCGCTTGTTGCCGGTATGGTTGATGCACTTAATGATGCCGGTTTTGACACCTTCGGTCCAACGGCGAATGCGGCGATTATTGAAGGCTCAAAGGTTTTCTCAAAGGATTTAATGCTTAAGTACAATATACCTACGGCTGAATACAGCGTGTTTGATAATGCTGATGAGGTTATTGCTTATCTTAAAGAAAGGAATGAATTCCCGGCCGTTATTAAGGCGGACGGCCTGGCACTTGGAAAAGGTGTTATCATACCGGAATCATTTGAAGAAGCTGTTGAGGGTGTTAAGGAGATTATGGAGGATAAGATCTTCGGCGCTTCAGGCAATCATGTTGTTGTAGAAGAATTTCTTACGGGGCCGGAGGTTTCCGTGCTTGCTTTTACAGACGGCAAATGTGTAAAACCTATGGTTTCATCTATGGATCATAAACGTGCACTTGACGGTGATAAGGGGCTGAATACAGGCGGTATGGGTACCGTTTCTCCTAATCCGTATTATACTGATGAAATTGCAAAGGAATGTATGGATAAAATTTTTATTCCTACAATTCAAGCAATGAATGCAGAAGGCAGAACATTTAAAGGATGCCTTTATTTCGGACTTATGATTACACCTAAGGGGCCTAAGGTTATTGAGTATAACTGCCGTTTCGGAGACCCGGAAACGCAGGTGGTTCTTCCGAGACTGAAAACAGATATTATGGATATTTTTGAAGCGATTAACAATGAAACATTGTCAAACCTTGACATAGAATGGTCTGACGACGCTTGCGCCTGTGTTATTATGGCATCGGGCGGTTATCCGAAATCATATCCGAAGGGGCTTGAAATTGAGGGATTGACAGACGGTCAGCTTGACGGAGTTACTGTATATCATGCAGGTACCTCAGTGAAGGAGGGTAAGCTCGTTACTTGCGGCGGACGTGTTCTCGGTGTTACAGCCCTGGGCAGTGATTTGAAAGCAGCGCTTGACAAATCATATGCGGCAGTTGATAAAATTGAGTTTGAAAACGCACATTTCAGACGTGATATCGGACAGAAAGCATTAAGTGTTAAATAATTATATGAATAAATCGTGAAATTTTACAAATTGTTGTTGACAATTATACACAACGGAATTATACTAAATCATACAATAATATAAACTATAATTATTTAAAGCAGAGGTTAGTTTTATGGCAACTGTAAAGAAAAGTAAAAAGAAGATAATAGTGCCGATTTGTATTGTGCTGGTCATTGCGATTATTGCCGGAGTCGTTTTCGGTGTATCAAAGGCCAACAGCGGCAAAGAGGTATCCCTTTATACGATTGCTACAGATGATATCTATGAGAGCGTATCTCTGACAGGTGAGGTTTCAGCCGGATCTGTTAAGGAATATAAGGTAGCAACTGTTGCAACAGTTAAAGAGGTATTTGTCAAGGTCGGTGATAAGGTTAAAAAGGGTGATGTGCTTGCTTCATTTGAGATTGACTCGCTTGACAGCCAGATAAAGTCTTTGCGTTCAAGCTATAATGAGGCGCAAAGCAGTTATAATTCTTCACTCAAGGCTCAAAAAGCAGCTAAGAAAAAAGCCGATGCACTTAAATCGGAAATTAAAGCAACGGAAAAAGAAATTGACAGGCTTAAAAATAAAAAGCCAACAACAACGAAGAAAACAACTAAGAAGAAAGTAACAACCACGACTAAGCTTCCTGCAGAGGATGAGTATCCTTCATTTGATATTGATGACGATGATATCACAATTCCTGATACAAAACCGACTTTGCCAACAGCCCCTTCCCAATCAACAACGCAAGCGAATGTCGGCTCTATTGCAGAAGCGTTGGCAGAGCTTAACAAGAATTTAAGCCAGATTACAAATGATCTTAATACCCTTGCAAAAATGACCGAGGTAATTACAGATGCAATTACCAAGGCAATGGCAAGCGGTATTTTTGACAGCAATGTTATTGCAGACAGAGTGGCTGCCGCTGTGTCCCAGGCTATTAAAGATGGTGTAATTGATGTTGCAAATCTTTTAGTTGAGAGTGATATTGCAGTTAAGATGATACATTCAGCTGTTTCTGCAATTGATTTTAATGCAATTGCAAATACAGTTGTTAATTCCAACAATGTTTCTCTCACTGCAGCTGAGCTTCAGCTTGCTGCACAGCAGGCACAGTATACGATTTACAGTGCACAGGCTGACGGTACTATTACGAGCGCACAGAAAAAATCTGCGGACGCTGCAAAACAGGCATTGGATATTCTTGAGCAGCAAAAAAAGGAAATGCAGGATGGCTGGATTGCATCCTTTGATGGCACAATAACAGCAGTTGATGTTTCGGCTGGTACGCAGACTACTGCTATTTCAACAGGTATTACACTTGAGAATCTCGATGCAATGGCTGTAACCGTAAGCCTTAGTGAATACGATTTACATAAGGTTAAGGTCGGTATGCCTGTAAAGGTTACCACAGCTTACGGTTCATACGACGGTGAGGTTTCATCTATTGCTCCGACTGCTACAGGCGGTTCAAAGGGCAGCATTCTTGACAGTGTCGGCTCTATGGCGGGTATCAGCGGTCTTTCAAGTCTTACAGGCTCGGGTGCAGGGGTTTCGTGCACTGTGACAATACCTAAAACCGATGAAAATATTGTTGCAGGCTTTGATGCCGATGTTGAAATTGAAACCGGTGAATACCTGGGTGTAGTAGCTGTTCCGATTGAATCAATCAAGCTTGAAAAAACAGGTTCATTTGTATATGTATATAATGAAGAGGAGAAAACGGTTACTAAAACCAAGATTGAAACCGGCGCTGTTTCCGACTCTGCATATGAAATCAAATCAGGACTCAAGGTTGGTGACAAAATTATTTCCGCCCCGGAGTCAACTTATGAAGAAGATACATTTAAGGTAAAAGTTATAGAGAAGTAAGGAGATTTCAGCGTGAATATTAATGAAAGTCTGAAAATCGCTGTAAAGTGCATTAAGGCAAACTGGATGCGCAGCCTTCTTACAATGCTTGGTATTATTATCGGTATCAGTTCGGTTATCATGATTATCGGTGCGGGCACCGGTGTAAGAGACTATATAGTCGGATTAATTGAAGATATGGGATCAAATGCCGTGCTTGTTAGTGTTGATGCAACAACAGCAAGCGAAAATGATTACATGACGCTCGATGATATTGAAAATATAAAGACGAAGGTAAAGGGTGTAGAGCGCTGTTCGCCAATGCTTATGGGTTTTGGCAGAGCTACGATTGACAAAACAGCTACTGAAGCTACTGCGATGATGATTGGTGTAAACAGTGATGTTCAGTTTGCATTGACAGCACCAAGCCAGTACGGGCGGTTTTTTAATGATGAAGAATATGACGCAAATGCTCCGGTAGCTGTAATCGGAACGTTATCAGCTCAGACTGCATTTGGTTATGAAGATGTTACAAACGAATATATTACCGTTTCCTCAAGCGGTAAATCAATGAAGGTTAAAATTTGCGGTGTAGCAAATATCGACCAGATGGTTAACTCCATGGGCGGCGGAAGCATGTCCGATATGTTTCAGATGAGCTCAGATCAGGTAATGATAGCATTGTTTATGCCTTGTACAACACTTACTCAAATTACAGGTGCAGATGCTAAACTCAGCAGTGCGTTTGTTATTGCTGAGGAAGGGTATGATTATGATGCTGTGGGAAATGCTGCGGTAAACTATCTTAAATCCGCGCATGGTAATTATTCAAACAATATGTACACTGCTCAGAATATGGCTACATATGTTCAGATAGTAGATATTATTATGTCAGTGTTAACTGCATTTATTGCTTGTGTAGGTGCAATTTCGCTTATAGTAGGCGGTATAGGTGTAATGAATATTATGCTTGTATCCGTTACTGAGCGAACGCGTGAAATCGGTATTCGAAAATCGCTGGGTGCAAAAACAAGGGTTATTACCATGCAATTTTTGACAGAATCAATTATTCTTTGCCTGATAGGCGGTATTATAGGTGTTACTATAGGTATTGCCGGTGCATTTGCGGCATGCTCAATTATAGATATATCGCCTAATATTACTTGGTGGCTTATTGTTATTGCACTGCTGTTTTCATGCGGAGTTGGGCTGTTTTTCGGTATTTATCCTGCACAAAAGGCGGCAAAGATGAGTCCTATTGATGCACTTAGAAGCGAATAAAATTTATTTTAAAGTCCTGTGTGTGCTCACAGGACTTTTTTGTTGCATATAACGGCGTATTATGTTAAAATCTGTTATGGAGGATTTTGATATGGATGATTTAAAAAATATATTGGATGAATTTAGTTTTAAAGGTGAACTTAAGCGTTGCGAAGCATTTGGCTCCGGTCATATAAATATGACATATATTGTGACATACAATGATAATAATTCTATCAGTCATTATATTGTGCAGAAGGTTAACACGAATGTTTTTAAAAATATAGATGCGCTTATGGAAAATATTTTTGCTGTTACCTCATTTCTGCGTGAAAAAATAAAATTAAATTCAGGTGACCCTGAGAGGGAAACTCTAAACTTTATCAAAACCAAGGATGGTGCCAAGTACTGCAAATCTGCTGATGGAAATTGTTATCGTGCATATAGATTTGTGGACAGAAGCAAAAGTTATGACAGCGTTGACAGTGCGGAGCTGTTTAAAAAAAGTGCAGTTGCATTTGGCAGGTTTCAAAAGTATCTTTCTGATTTTCCTGCAGAAACGCTTCATGAAACGATACCAAACTTTCATAATACAATTTGGCGATTTGAAAATGAGTTTATTCCTGCTGTTCAGTCCGATATTAAGGGTCGGGCAAAAAGCTGCAGCCGTGAAATTGATTTTGTTATGAAAAGGAAGGAGGATTGCTCGCTTTTGGTTAATTTAATTAAGCAGGGCAAGCTTCCTATTCGTGTAACGCATAATGACACGAAGCTCAATAATGTTATTTTTGATGAGGACAGTGATGATGCAATATGCGTTATTGACCTTGATACCGTAATGCCCGGTTTGGCACTTTACGATTTTGGTGACTCTATTCGCTTTGGTGCGAATACCTGTGCTGAGGATGAACCTGATACATCAAAGGTTAAAATTAACCTTGATTATTTTAAGGCATATGCTGCCGGATTTTTGAGCGAGGCAGGGGATAGCTTTAATGCGTATGAAATTGAAAATTTGGCTTTCTCAGCTAAGCTTATGACTCTTGAATGCGGTATGAGATTTTTGACAGATTATCTTAACGGTGATACATATTTCAGAACCGATTATCCTGAACACAATCTCGTTCGTGCAAGAAATCAGTTTGCACTTGTTGCGGATATGGAAAGTCATATGGAGGAAATGAAAAATATAATAAGCACACTTTAACAGAGATTTGGCATCGAAGTACTGCTTTCTCGAAAAAAGTTGTTTTAAACTATATTTACAGGCTGATTTCTATTTTTGAAACTGCTTAGCACTTTAAAATTGTCGGATTTCAGTGAAAAAAAGGCGTAAAAATACATCAGACAGAAGTCTGATGTATTTTTTTATAAAATTATAGCTGAAAAAACAATGATTTTAGGTGCATTTTGTTATTGGAATTCGGTTTTTAATTTTACTGTTTTATAATAAAACATTTCTGCAGTTTAGATAATCTGACGGGATGTTAAATCTTTTTCGAATAAATCATAAAAAAGAGCTGTCTTTTAAATGAATCAGTGCACAGACAACTCTATATTTATTTCCACAGTGCACGATATATGTTCAGCACATCGTTTTTATCGATGTTTTTTATTGTGTTTGACGGTGATCCTGAGGCAATCGCATCCTCTGCCATTTTATCTATTGATGTAAAGAATTTGTTTTTATCAATTCCGTATTCTTCAAGAGTCGGAATTTCGCATTGTTTACAAAGCTTTTCGCAGGCTGTTATGAATTTTTTAGCTGCTGTTTTTGTATCATCACTGCTGTCAGCAGCCCCAATCGCTTTTGCCATATCGGAAAATCGCTCATATGCTCCGTCGTACACATAGCGAAAGCATTCTGACATTAGCATGGCATTGCTGATTCCATGGGGAACATGAAACAGTGCACCTATGGGTCTGCTCATACCATGTATAATGGTTACAGATGCATTATTGAAAGCAACACCTGCTTCAAGGGCGGCAATAGACATCTGCGCCCTTGCTTTTATATTATTGCTTTCCTTATAGCAAACGGGCAAGTATTTAAAAATCTTTTTTATAGCAGAGAGTGCAAATTCATCGGTGAGAGGCTGAGCTTTTTTGGAAGTATACGCTTCTGCTGCATGACACAAAGCATCAAGGCCGGTTGCAGAAGTAACCGATTGCGGTGCAGTTAATGTAAAAGCAGGGTCATCAATTGCTAAATCCGGCATAAGTACAGGACCCTTAAGAAGCATTTTTATATTTTTTTCAGTATTGGTAATAATTGTAAATTGTGTTGCTTCGGAACCGGTGCCGCTTGTTGTGGGAACGGCAACCATGGGAGGTGTAGGGATGGTAATCATTTCTCCGTAATAGTCATTAATGGAACCGCCGTTGGAAACAACAGCACCGATTGCTTTCATGGCATCAATCGGCGATCCTCCTCCTATCGCAATCAGAAAGTCACAGCCATCCTCTGCGTAAAGCTGAAGGCCGTTATGGATAATAATATCTGTAGGTTCACAGTTAACGCCGTCAAAAATGCTGTATTTTATATTTAATTCATCAAGTATTTTTGTAACAAGCTTCACATTGCCAAGCCTGACCATAAATTCATCTGTAACGATTAAGGCTTTTTTTCCAAATGTGTTTATAATACTTTTTGCGTTTTCAAGGGCATTCTCACCGTAAACGATTTTTCCGGGCATAATAAACTGATTTCCCATATTTTCCACCTCGATGTGACAAAAAATTAACAAATATATTTTAGCCCGATTGAAAGAAAAGTCAATAGTAATTTTATATTAAATTAACAAAATTTTTGCTTGATACACTGTTGTATCTTAGCTGTATATAGGAATACATCGCTTCACGGCAAAAAAGAAGAGGCTATCGTAATGATAACCTCTAAAAAATTATACTATACTAACTTCATTGTAGCGGACATGGGATGATTTCATACCCATGTTATTCTATATACTTTAGTTTTGATTAAAGAAGACCATCCCAGGTGTCAACTTCCTTTGCTTTCTTTTCTTCCTCATCAAACCAGTGTTGTGTAACGGATTTGCTCTCTGTAAAGAAGCGGTATGCATCCTTGCCGAGACAATGAAGGTCACCGAAAAAGCTCTGCTTATGACCGCTGAACGGAATAAAGCCGACAGGTACGGGGATACCTACGTTAATGCCGACCTGACCACCGTCTGTATGACGTGCAAACTCACGGGCATAATATCCGCTTTGTGTATAAATAACAGAACCGTTTGCATATGGACTTGCATTCATAATTGCCAGACCGTCTTCAAAGTCTTTACATCTTTTTACACACAGAACAGGACCGAATACCTCATCATTTCCTATTGTCATATCCTCTGTAACATTATCAAAGATTGTAGGGCCGACAAAGTAGCCGTTTTCATATCCGGCAGGAAGCTCAGGATTGCGTCCGTCCAAAACAAGAGTGGCACCCTCGTCAATACCTTTCTGAATATCGGCAAGCACTTCCTTGTAATGCTTTTCATATGTGATAGGGCCAAGGCGGGTTGCTTTGTCCCATGCAGGACCACAGTTGATATTTTTTGCCTGAGCCTTAAGCTCAGCTACGAATTTATCGGCAATGGATTCCTGAACAACAACACAGGAGAGTGCCATACATCTTTGACCTGCACAGCCATAGGCGGAATTAATTACACCGGCAACAGTTCTTTCAAGTGCACAATCTTCCATAATAAGAGCATGGTTTTTAGCCTGGCAAAGAGCCTGGCATCTTTTGCCGTTAGCTGCAGCCTTTTCATAAATTTTTAAACCTACAGGAGTAGAGCCAACAAAGGTTATGCCTTTTACATCAGGATGTTCAAGGATTGTGTTAATTTCGTTTCTTGAGCAGGTTACTATATTAATTACACCGTCGGGGATACCTGCCTCTTTATAAAGCTGTGCAATTCGCATAGCTGTTCTCGGAGTGAGGGAGGCCGCTTTAAGCACCATTGTATTGCCGCAGGCAACACAAACAGGAGCCATCCAGCCAAACGGAATCATAGCAGGGAAGTTAACGGGAACAATGCCTGCAAATACACCCATTGGTTCACGGTATTTTACTGTGTCAAATCCTGTTGATGCGTCCATAAGGCTTTCGCCCATCATAAGTGATGGGGCCTGGATGGCAAGCTCGGTTCCTTCCTGTGCTTTACCCACATCTCCCTGTGCTTCGCCCCAGGTTTTGCCGTTTTCCTCGCATACGAGCCTTGTTAGCTCATCAAGATTATCAATAAGCAGCTGCCTTACATTATAAAGTATTTGAGCTCTTTTTCTTGCAGGTGTAGCACGCCATGAGGGATAAGCAGCTTTTGCTGCTTCAATCGCCTCAAGCACCTCTTCATTTGTGCAGCATGGTGCCTGCCCGGTTACTTCACCTGTTGACGGATTATGAAGGTCATACCAAATTTCGGTTTTGGAATCCTTAAATTCTCCGTTTACAAAATACTTAAGCTTTTCCATAATTTGTACCTCTTTGAATTATAAATTTTTACCATTATTATTTTATCATTATATTCATTATATTTCAATAGCCGTTTTAGTCACTTATAAAATTTATACTCATAAAATAAGTAAGAGAGCAAATAAAAACTCTTGAAGGTGATTTTATGACACTGTCTGAAATGCAGGTAAATCAAACTGCAAAAATAGATGAAGTATTATGCGACTCAGGTCTTGCAAGAAGGCTTTTTGATATGGGCTTTGTGTCAGGGCAAAATATAACGTGTACAAACATAGGCGCTCTCGGTACCCCTATTGCATATAATTTGCATGGCTGTAAAATAGCCTTGCGTAAAAAGGATGCTCAAAAGCTTACAATATCAAAATAATAATATGGGCTGTGATTTTCTGTCGGCCTGAGATAGGAGAGATTTATGAAGAGAAAAAAGAAAGTACTTTTAATGGGAAATCCTAATGTCGGAAAAAGTACGGTATTTAATGAAATAACGGGCTCACATCAGCATACAGGCAACTGGACCGGAAAAACAGTCGATATTGCAAGGGACGGGTATTACTATAAGTTTACCGACTATGAGCTTATAGATTTACCCGGTACATACAGCCTGCTTTCCTCCAGTGAGGAGGAGAGACTTGCAAGAGATTGTCTTTGTTTTGATGATTATGACTGTGTAGTATGTGTAGTTGATGCTACCAACCTTTTAAGAAATTTGAATCTGGTTTTGCAGGTTATGGAAGTAACAAGCAAGGTCGTCATGCTTTTAAATTTGAATGATGAAGCCAAAAAGAAAAATATTACCGTTGACGTAATGGGCTTATCCAATATTCTGGGAATCCCTGTGGTAAAGGCTACGGCACGCAGCGGGAAGGGCATTAATGAACTTTTAGAGCAAATACACCTTGTGTCTGATTCAATAATAGTAAATGAGCCTAAAACACTTTTTTATTCCAATACAATTGAAAATGCCGTGCATCAGGTTCAAAGGGCGCTTAAGGGTTCTGTTGATACAGATAAAAATCTTAGGTTCTTTGCATTGCGCCTGCTTGAGAATGATGAAAGCTTTAATGCTTCTTTTAAAAAGAAATTCGGCGAAGATATTTTAATGAAAGGTTCAATCAGAGGGAATTTAAATAAAGCGAGAAACGATCTTGCCCAATATGGTCTTAATGAAGAAAACTATGTTAAGGCAGTCACAGCATCCATTTTTGAAAAAACCAATGATATTATTGCGGATACGGTGAAAGCCCTTCCTTCAAAAAAAGAAAGGGCTGAAAAGCGTCTTGATAAAATTTTAATGGGAAAGTATACGTCAATTCCTGTTATGCTTCTTATCTTTGGTTTGGTCTTGTGGCTTACGATTGCCGGTTCAAATTACCCGTCTGATTTTTTGCGCAGTACATTTGACAGCTTTGAGGTCTGGCTGGCTAATTCCTTGCTTGGTATCGGGGTATCTCAGGTGATAGTCAGTCTTCTCGTAAACGGTATTCTCAGAGTTCTTTTGTGGGTTGTAGCCGTTATGCTGCCGCCAATGGCTGGATTTAAGAAAAACCACATAGTCTGAAAACCGTTACAGGACAAGCGTTTTTAGGCTGTGTGGTTTTTGCCGTTATCATAATTTTTTCTGATGATTAATACACTTTACTAAATTAAATGTATTGATTATCAGGAGGAAAATATGGATAACGAAAATAAAAAAATTGTATTGCCGAAAGAATTGCAGATACAGATGTTAAATTTTTTTCTTAAAACCTCTATACCAAGAAAGAAAAAACAAAAATAAGTCCTCTATCTCAAATTTGAAGATAGGGAGAGATTTTTTATGGTAAACACAGGTATTTATGTAAGAGTATCTACAGAGGAACAGGCACAAGAGGGGTATTCAATCAGAGCACAGGAGCAGAAGCTGAAAGACTATGCAAGGATTAAGGACTGGGGCGTTTATAAGATTTATTCCGATGAGGGAATAAGCGGAAAAAATATTGAAGAACGACCTGCTATTAATTCCTTGATAGATGATATTAAAAACGGAAAGGTTAACAATGTTCTTGTGTTCAAAATTGACCGTTTAACAAGAAATACGGCAGATTTAATAACGCTTATCAATTTGTTTAATGAATATGACTGTGCATTTAATTCTTTAAGCGAAAGTATTGACACAAAAACAGCATCAGGTCGTATGTTTGTTAAAATAATCGGTATTTTTGCAGAATTTGAAAGAGAAAACATTATTGAAAGAACAAAAATAGGCTTTGAAAGAAAAGTAAGAGAGGGCTATACTTTAGCTACAAGAGTGCCAAGCTATGGCTATGACAGAGAAATCGGCGAAAAAGTACAGACTATAAATGAAAAAGAAGCAATCATTGTCAGAGAAGTTTTTGATATGTTCACCAATCAGCATTTATCTTTTCTTGAAATATCAAATATTCTGAATAACAGAAAAGTGCCAACAAAAGAAAATGCAGTATGGCATTCACGAACAATAAAAAATATGCTCACAAATTGCAATTATGTCGGAAAGGTCAGATATGCTACAAAAGATGAAAAAAGGCATTTTGAAGCAGAGGGAGCACACGAGCCTATTATTTCAAAAGAACTTTACGAAGAAACACAAAACTTAATCAAGAAAATCAAAACAAAAAGCTATACAAAACGACCAAGTGAAGAAAACTATTTTTCAGGAGCCTTGTTTTGTTCAAAATGTGGTGGCAAGTTGCTGACACATTCAAGCTACAGAAAAAATGATAAAGGCGAAAAAATAGGGTCAAGCTCTTATCGTTGCAGTAATTATATAAAACACACCTGTACTGCAAGCAATGTAAGTCACCCAAGAGTAGAAAGAGCCTTTATTAATTATATTAATAATATTGAAGACTTTGATGTCATTGATGAAATGGAAATCAAAGAAAAAGAAAACCTGCACAATCAAAAGCTGAACACTTTGTATAAACAAAAAGATGTTTTAGAGCACAGAGAAAATGAAATACTGAATTTATACATATCGGGCACTATGGATTTTGAACATTATACAGAAATCAAAAGCCCTTTGGAACAGGAAAAAATGCGTATATCCGCAGAAATTCAGGAACTGGAAAACGCTCAAATCGAAGATGAACAGGAGAAAATCATTAAAGCGGATATTATAAAAAACTTAAAAGAAAACTGGGAATTATTAACCGATTTGGAAAAACGTCAATTTATTGTCCAATTCATTGATAAAATTATTGTTGACGGTATAAAAATCAACCAAAAGTCTACCGCCGTTAAAATTTTAGATGTCAAGTTTAACACTATGTGATTTATCCAATCATCTTTTCAAAAATGCCCCGAGTACCAAATCGTACTCGGGGTAATAGTTATTAATCATTTACTTTTTCTTTATGAAAGGCAATAAGAATGATACTATACCGACGGTAAGAGCTATACTGCCAAAAATTATTAACGCCATAACCAATATTTCATGTGCTGTTAAAGGTGATGTATATGTATAAGACGGAAAAATTCCACTTGTATCATTTGAATACATAACTGCACCAACTATTGTCATAACAGTGCCTACCAATACATTAATTAAATTTAAAATAAATGATTTTGAGTCAAAAGATAATTTATTTTCTTTTACTGCGAAATTAATCTCATTTTTATAACCACAGTTTTGACAGAATTTTTCATTCTCTTTTATTTCATTTCCACAATTTTTGCAATACATTTTTTATTCTCCTTTTTTTATATCTAATTGTAAATAATCATAACTTGTTATCGTTTCAAGACGGTAATTAATACCATCAACATTTATTGTTTCATAATCTTCTGGATTATCTATAGATTCATAATGTTCTACAGTTGATAAATTCCCATTCCCATCATAATAACTTTTTTCAATTATGTTCCATTTAACTGATGATATACCCCCAGTTGATGACGTTACACATTCTATATAATTCTGAACACATAGTCCATTTTCGTATGTTAACTTCATTGTTTTCTCAGTTATTATATCATCTGTGCTATCAGCACTTTTTCGCTTAAATATATAATGAATAATATTTCCAAATTCATCATATTGATATTCTGTTATATCCATATAATTTGAATCTTGATAATTTATAGTTTCTTTTATACATTTTTCATTTTTATTATATTCGTATTCATAAAATGCTTTACTATTTCTACCAGTTAAATAATTTTGCAGTGATTCTGTTTTTGATATAACATTACCATTTGAATCATACTGAAAATCAGAAGATATGAACTTAGTTGAATTATGATAACCTTCATCTGCAATTATTTTTCCAAAAGTGTCATACTTATAATTATGACTTTCTTCAATATCTCCATTTGAAACAAAACTTGTTTCCACACTACTTAAAATCCATCTTCGCTTAGATTCGTTATCAACTAATCTGAAAGAATTATCGTCATTTTCGGTTAGAATTAATTCCGCTCTATCTGACTTTTTTACATAATCGTGAAATATCGGATGTAAAATAAAATCATACCATTTTGTATGGGTAGGGTCTTTTTCACCGTTTTGCTTTTTTGCTGTTTCAAGTGCTTCTGCTACTGTTTTGGTTGAATTTGTGTCACCGTCTTTTTTGACTAATTCATTGAAGATAGTTTCGCACATACTTCTGTTATATGTAATGTTAACACTGTTTTTATAAGCTAAAACAGCTTCTGCACCTTTTTTTATCAATATTTCAGAAAGATTGGAGTCATCATTTGCAACATCACAGCAACCAAAGTAAATTAAAGTATCATTAAACGAATTATCTTTATAATAATGTTCAAAAAATGCAGGTGTTACAACATATCTACCGTCACCTGTCCAACTCAATCTACCGTTATTAATTTCATCAATATACTTATCATAGTTTTCAGTAGTCTTATATTCACCGAGTGCGATACCAACAAAACTATTATTCTCAGGATTATATACACCATGTCCGTCAAAAATTATAACTTTGTATTTTGAAAGACTTTTCATAAAATCTATTGTAACATTTTCATCATCTATATTGTCTGTAAATTGATAGCCTAAATCAGAATTTTCAATTAGAGTAGCTGAATTATCAAATACATCTGATGCCATTTCACTATCATTTGCATATGGCTGAGCAGTTAATACTGACAGCGTATTATTATTTGATGATATGTTTTGACTTACTTCGTTCCGGGCTTTATTATTACTGGTTGAGCCTCCTGATTGATAACCAGATCTATAATGATTGTCATACATTTTTCCGCCATCGAGAAATTCAACCATTATGTCACCTTTTCCACAAAAATAGTCTTTTATTTTCCCTTGCGATTTCATATTTTCAAGATACTCAATCATATCTTTTTGCGAAATTTCTTTTTCAATTTTTTCGTTTTCAGCTTCATCAGAAATTCCGTTAAGCATATTTATATGCTTATTTATGCCAGTAATAACATCAGAAGAATATGTTAGGTGCGTAACATTATAATTAGATATGACAACCCCTGCTGTAACATAACAAACAATAGCAATGATTAATGTTATTGATACCCCTAATAATATTTTAGTTTTCCTTTTCATTTTCTCCTCCTCAATTTATATATTCTTAATTTCTGTTATAGATATTAAATAACAGAAAATCATTTTAAATTTACATAGTATTTACGATAAAAGTACATAGAATCGTGTTTTTCAGTCGTATTTTCCAAATCCACATTATCATATGGATAGCAATAGATACTATCACCGTTTTCATTCAGTTCTAAAACCCCTGTTGAGGAATCATAATTTACAATTGTTAATGTAGTATCTTCAAATTCATCTTCATCGGTTACTATAAAAGTGTTTTCATCAATAATGCTGACCTTATAAGAATTTTCAACATTCAAATTATCATCATCTTTTTGTATTAAGTAACCGTTATTAAATTCATATACTTTAGGTCCTCGTTTTGAATAACTGAAAATATCAACTCCGTAATATCGCCCGTCATCTTCCTGTTTTAAGGTAACAAATGTACCAATCTTTTCTAAATTAGATGTGTCAATGTTGCTGTTTGTCCGTGTTGCAATCACTGATATAATCACTATAACTGCTAATACTCCGATAACTCCTACCACCATTTTCATTTTTTTGTTCATTTTTTCATCCTCCTAAAAATTACACCTCTTAAAAAAGTGCATAAAATTTGATATAATGCAGATAATAAATGTAAATGTTTTTTTCGTGAAGTTTATTACTTGAAGAAAAAAGCGGAAGCAACCCCTGTATTTTCGGGGATCTGCCTCCGCTTTGACCATTTTATCTGACCACTTAAAAGCAAGCTGCCATTTTTTCCATACTCTGTACTTTGAGTTCATAGGAAGAATATACATATCTTTCCAAAGTGAATTTTACAGTTGAATGTCCTAAAATTTCGCTCAAAGTTTTTACGTCCATATTTTGTTCTACTGCTCTTGTTGCAAATGTGTGTCTTAATGCGTGTATATTTCTGTCCTGCAAACCTGCTTTTTTCAAATGTGCTTTGAATTTGTACTGAAATAATCTCGGCTCTGTAAAATGATTGGTCTGACCTGTCAATAAATATGCATTGTTCTGATATTTGAAGCTGAATTTTTTGATTATCTGATATAAAAACTGCGGTATGGGTATATCTCGGATTGATTTGTTGCTTTTTGGTTTGTCTATAATAATTTTTGTTTTGCTTGTGTTATCTTCCGTGTTCTGCACTCGCTGTAATGTTTTGCTGATATGCAGTACAGAATGAAGCATATCTATATCGTTCCAAGTCAGAGCACAAAGCTCGCCTATTCGTATGCCTGTGTAAAGACAGATTAGTATACCGAGTGTTTCAAGGTTTATATTTCTTTTCAGATAAGCTACAAATTGTATTTGTTCCTCAACGGATAATACCGAAAAGGGCTGTTGCTCTGATTTTGGCTTTTTGAAATCAAGACTTATTTGTCTGCAACAGCCTTTCAGATTGGCATATTTGATTATCTGCTTTAATACGGTGCAAATGTCTTGTATCGTTTTGGGTGACAAGCCGCCCTTTTTATCCAGCCTGCCGTTGATTGCTTTGTTTTTAATAAATGCCGTTATATCATTATCTGTTAAATTGTTTGCAGTTGTATTTTTGAAACAAGGTGAAATGTGCTTTTGTACTGTATGATAATATCTTGAATAGGTTGACTGTTTTACATAGATTTTTATATCTTCAAGCCAGTCATCACAAAGCTGTTTTATGCTTATATCGGTTTTATTGAGTGGTGTATATATGCCCTTGTTCTCTTTCATCAGAGCTTTAACTTCCTGATAGGAATAGGCATATACAGAATGATATTTTATAATCTTATGGTTTGTATCATAAACAGGCAATCGTCCTTCCCAGCGTCCGTCTTTTCTCTTTCGTATATTTTCACCTCGTCTTGACATAAATACACTCCTTTCAAATCTGACCAAAATATTGACCACGAATAAGCCTGAAATGTCATATTTTCAGCCGTATTTTTTCAATTATCTGATAAGTGTATTGTACAATACTCTGCAAACGGCATTTTTTATTGACAAATAACAGAATTATTTGTATAATTTCATCATAATGTGTTGATAATCTGTGTTCGTAAAGTAATAAACTTCACGAAAAGAAATCAACGCTTTTTTTATTTGTATTCACTGTTATAGTTTAATATGTTATCGGACAGGCTGAAAAAGTCTGTCTTTTTTTATTTTTATGTATAAAAAAGATGTGTAAAAAGTGTTCTGATTAAGTGCGACACGGCATATAGATTAAGTAATTAATAATCTATTGATTTCTTGCTTGTTTCAGACAGTTGACAGGGCGTGGTCTCGGCTGTTTGCACCCGAGACCACGCCCTGTCATCGTGTATATATAAATATATACAAACAAGCAAGATAAATAATAAATAAATTAATCAATTAATTAATAAACACAATAATAAAATACATAAAAACAAAAGACAAGAAATTAAGATAAATAAAATAAAGAAAGTGTGATTGAAATAAATAAGTAAAGTAGTGAGTGTGTGAGTAAAGAGGGATTTAGATTTGTAGATAGAGATTATACGATACTGAAAGAGATAGACCGCTGGCGAGTGATAACAGGCAGACAGATTGCAGAACTGACAGGCTGCACAGGGCAAAGAGCCTGTGACAGACGATTGCAAAAGCTGATACAAGCTAAATATATAACAAGGCAAAAATATCTGTACGGCTTCCCGAGCATATACAGCCTGACCAATACGGGCAAGCTGTTGATACAAGCACCGAAGTTAAAACATCAAATACGATTGGAACAAATCATACACGACAGCTATGTTACAGACACGGCAATCTATATCAGCAAAAAATTTGACATACCCTTTTCGGACATTACAACAGAGAAAGAACTGCACAGGCTTGACGGATTTTCAAACCGAAAGCACAGACCCGATTTTATATATCTGCATAACGGCAAAACAATCTGTGTTGAGGTTGAACTCTCGATGAAAGCCAAAAGCAGATTTGAGAAGAATATAACAGCTAACTTTGAAAACTATGACGGTCAATTATGGATTGTGCCTGATAGGAAATGCAATATTGCAAAAATCCTGATAGAACATCAAAGCATTTACCCCGATATTTCAATTATGCCTTTAGATGAGGTGAAAGCAAATGAATAAGGTTTTAACTTTTCTATGGAAACGGAGCAGAACAGCACGGCAATCTGATATTAATTACCGTTATGCTGATTTCTGCTTTTATCATTTTGATTGAAACGAAGAAAAGCTATATACTGCGACAGCATTTTAATTTTTGGAAAGAGTTGAAGAGCTTGCACAAAAAACAGAAATATCCTAAAGCTGACAAGGACAACGGAACATTTATCGGCTTTAACCACAAGCGAGAAATCTATATACCTGATAACTGCAAGCATTGTTTTGTATGCGGTACAACCGGGAGCGGAAAGACGGTTGCACTTGCTAATTTTGTACAGCACGCTACAGACAAAAAACTGCCCCTTTTACTTGTTGACGGCAAGGGTGATTTAGGCACAGGCTCATTGCTTGAGATTACAAGGCAATTTGCCGACAGACAAAAGGTATATGTAATCAATCTGTCAAACCCTTTGCATTCCGACAAATACAATCCCTTTAAAAACGCAAGTCCGACAATCTGCAAGGATATGCTTATCAATATGACCGAATGGAGCGAAGAACACTACAAATTAAACACAGAACGCTATTTACAAAAGTTAGTGCTTATGCTGGCACAGGCTGATATACCCTTATCGTTAAAGACCATTATTCAGTACATACCTGTTGACCGATTTAATAAATTGAGTATGGAGCTTGTAAAGGGTGAGCTTATCACCAAACAGGAACACACCTTAAATTTAGAAATATCGAAATCAAGCGGAAAAATTGCAGAAAGTGCCTGTGCACGTTTCAGCACCATTGCAGAGAGTGAACTCGGCATACTGTTTGATGAAAACGGAATTGATATATACACGGCAATTCAAGAAAATGCGGTTATCCTGTTTGTGCTTAATCCTTTGCTTTATCCTGAATTATCACCCTTAATGGGCAAGCTGATTTTGATTGATGCAAAAAAGGCGGTAAGCAAATGCTTCGGTACAGATTTGCAGAGGGCATTTTTCCTATTTGATGAAATCAACAGCTATGCGTCAACGGCTCTAATAGATTTAATCAACAAGTCAAGGAGTGCAAACATTACCTGTGTACTTGCAACCCAAAGTCTTTCAGACCTTGACTTTTCCTGCGGTGAAGCCTTTAAGGAGCAGGTGATTGAAAACGTAAACAACTACCTTGTATTAAGGCAGAACAGTGCTGTTAATGCGGAGCACTGGGCGAATATTTTAGGCACAAGGGCAACAATTGAAGTAACCTATCAGCTTGAACAACAGGCACGAAATACCAATACAACAGGCTTAGGCTCGGCAAGACGTGTAAGGGAATTTCTTTATCACCCTGACGACATCAAAGCACTGAAAACAGGCAAAGGCTTTTACTTATCAAGGGACAGTAATACACATTGTCCTGTTACAATCAACAAACCGTTCTGAAAGGAAAATACAAATGCTGTTTGAAAACATACTTGATTTTATCAAATCCAACATTTTATACATAGTTTGGAGCATAGTCAATTTTACGATTTCATTTCTGATTTTAGGGGCAAACGGTTACAGCTTTGCAATCTGTCTTGTATTGTATGCCATATCCTTAACCGTTGCCCTGTCACCTTTAGGCGAATGGATTCTAAGACTGATTAACGGTGTTCGGAAATTATATACAAGACGTGAAAAGGATTACTTAATCCCTTTGTTTGAAGAAATCTGCGAAGAAGTGAAACAAGACTATCCGAATTTACCCGATTTGGAAATCTGCATAATGGACAGCTTAACGGTCAATGCTTGTGCAATGGGCAGACATACAATAGCTGTTACAAGAGGTGCAGTTGAAACCTTTACAGAAGACGAGTTAAAAGGCATATTGCTTCACGAGATAGGTCACATTGTGCATGGTGATACAAAAGCAGCCTTGCTTAATCTGATAGGCAACGGTCTTTTTTCGATTGGTGTTATTATCATAAAATTAGCTTTACTGATATTAGACCTGTTATTACTGCCGTTATTTAATGAAACAAAAGGCATTACCGCACTTATTACATCCTTTATCAGATTTGTATTCAACCTCATTTTATTTGCATTTACCTTAACAGGCAACATCATTTTATCAATTAACAGCAGAAGCAATGAATATTCAGCGGATTACTTTGCCTACAAAATGGCATATGGTGAAGAATTAATCAGTGCATTATATCTATTACAAAAAATGAGCTTAGGCAAAAATATGAAACTTGTTCAGCGTATGCAAGCATCTCATCCGCATATTGCTAAGCGTATAGGAAGATTAGAAAAATTAGAGATTATAGATAATGATTTTATACAATAACATAAAAAATAAACAAATAATAAATTATATTTGTTTTTTTGTTTATTAGTGTTATAATAATTTCGGTGATTAAATTGAAATGTTTGATTATAATAGATTTACAAGCAGGATTTATTTTTAATGATAATATAGAAAAAATTATTAATCCAATAAAAAAAGTTCGAAATTTATTTTTGCCAGAGTATTGTGTTTTTACACAATTTATAAATAATAAAAACAGTCTTTTTGTTAAATCTCTCAATTGGAATAAATTACTAAATACAGATGAACAAAAAATAGTTTTAGATATAAATGATAAGAATCTTATCGTAAAAAAAAGTACTTATAATGCAGTTAGTCAAGAGTTTATCCTATATTTAAAGCAAAATAACATTAATAAAGCTTATCTATGTGGAGTAGATATTGATTCTTGTGTTTTAGCAACAGCATTTAATCTATTTGATTTAGGAATTGAACCTGTTATTATCAGTGACTGTTGTTCAACAAATTCTGAAGTGATTCAAATTGATAGTATTTTAAAAATAGCCAAACGTTCATTTGGTGAAAAAAGTGTCATAGAAAGCAAACAACTATTAATAGGAGGATGATAATATGAAAATGGCATTATTGATTATTGATATGATAAATGAATATTTAGAACCATCGGGAAAAATTTACTGTGAAAAAGGTTGTAGCATAATTCCAAATATAAAAAAACTAAGAAAATATTTTCACGAGAAAAATAACCCAGTAATCTATATTAATACTAGTCATATTAATGGAGGAGACCCTGAAACACAAAAATGGGGTCTTCATGCTATGAGAGGTACATGGGGCGATGAAGTTGTAAAAGAATTAGAGCCAAAAGAGCAAGATATTTTACTCTACAAACGTACATATGACGGTTTTTATAATACAGAATTAGAAATTACATTAAGAAGTTTAAAGGTTGATTCTGTATTAGTATGTGGAATTCACACACATGTTTGCGTATTGTGTACTGCTTTGGGAGCTTTTTATCGAGGGTTTAATGTTTATGCATTAAGTGACTGTATGACAACAGGATATCAGCCTAATCATGATTCTAGATTGAGATTTTATGAATCACATATTGGCACATTAACTAATTTAGAAAAATTTCTTGATGAGGATTTATTAAGTAGTGAATAAAAAGAAGAAAATAGAAGAATTGAATTCAATTTTTCCAATTAGAATTATACCAATAGATTTTGGTTATCAAATTTCAAAAAAACATATTAACAAAGTAAAATCATTTTGTAAAAAAAATAATTTTAAATATTTCGAACAAGAAAATCTTTTAGGAATAACTGCTCTTTTAAAAATAACTATTGATAATTCTCTAGTTTTATATTTATTTAAGGATGGTATTGGTGTATATGTTTTTTATGATGAAAAATATTTTTTTGAATCACCAAATGATATCAATCCTATTGAAATATTAAAACAAAGGAAAAAATGCCATAATGATATTTTGAACGGTATACATATAATAAACTCTAAATGTAATATATTTAACAAAAAAATAAAAAAACTAAAATTCTCAGGTAGAAGAAGATTAACTTCAAGTGACGATTGGGAAAATAGTGGATTTTCATATGTAATGAGTGTTTTTTTCTTTAATATGAATACTGATTTAATACAAAGTGAAAATGTTAGAAATAAAATTTGCAATATTTTATACACAGATAACTACAATTATAATAATAACATATGTTCTGATTTTTCTTCTGATAGAATAAATAGTCTTTTAAATAATCAAGACGTTGTATCAGACACACATGTTTGTGTATCTTGGGCAAGTGTTATTGTGATTGGAAAAAATATCGATTTTAAATATTATATTGATTTAGAAATTGTATTACAACATATATGGATGTACTCATATATAACAGATAAAAATATTGATTATTTATTACTAAAAGATAGTGACAAGTATTCTTCAAAAGAATTTAAAAAATATTATCAAACTATTATTGAAATGACTTTATTAGTAAAAAAATATGATAGTATTTTTAATAGTACCATTCATGATCGTGACTATAGATTGTTAAATTCTTTAAGACAATCTAGCAAACTTGAATGTTTAGAAAAAAATATAGATATAAAACTATCTTTATTA
>DKZG01000023.1 GCA_002493595.1 Ruminococcaceae bacterium UBA7080
GTCTGCACAACTTGGAGCGGTTCATAATCGGAGTCAGGCCTTTTTTTACCATTTAGTATAAACCTTTTCACAAAAAGCATACATATCATTGATTTCCAGTTTATCACCGCTGTCAAGAACAACAAATCCATTCCACAGTCCGTGAAGCTGATGGGTTTTCATACCAAAAGCATTAAGCGGCATAAGATTTGAATAGTTATCATAAAACGGAGTCATTGTTAAATCCAGTCTGCCGTCCCTGCTGATAAAATGCCAGTTTTCCATCCATTTGTTATCGATCTGCGGGTCATGTTCAAGATAAACATCTGATATTTTATGACAAATTCCGTCATAGAATAATGCCGTTTCAGTTGCTTTTGATGTATTCCCAAAGCCCCATGTAAGCTCAAAGCCAAAAAGCTTACCGTCAATCCTAGTACTGCCATTTGCCCAATACCACATATTTCGATAAGGCCATATTCCTCGGCCCCAATCCAGAACAGTATAGGTATTATCCTTTACAAACTCAAATCTTTCATCCTCTAAAAGCACATAGCCATCGGTTGCGAGACAATTAATTTTATTTGTGTAAAAGAAATGACCCGGCTTGTCAAACGGTATGGCAATTGTAATACTTTCGTGATGAGGCAACCTTTTGCAATCAAATTCAGCTTTCAGCCTTTTGCCTTTAATTTGACCTTCATATGTAAGATGATGACCCATCTGTGTCGTGTCAAATTCTATCTTTGTTCTGCCATGGGAATATAGAATACGGTTTGGGAAGTCACCATTTTTATTAAGTCTGTTTTTATTAGGCGTAAAAAACTCAATATGCATTGTATCAAATTTTCTGCCTGTTTTTAAATCAACAAAACCAAATGTTGCGCAGGTAGCAAGAGATATGTTGAAAAAGTTAATCTGAACCATAATTTCTCCGTTGCTCACCTGATAAAAATCCCATTCCTTAAGGCGCATAATACTTACGCAACGCTTTTCAATATTATAATCATAAAGATTTCTCCTGCACCAACCCGGGTTTAAAAGATTTCCCTTATCATCAAGCAACGCCTGACTTGAAACAATTTCATTTTGCATAATTTCACACCTGCCGTTCTTTGCAGTTTAACTTATGTTGAGCTTAATCCCTGTTTCACAATAACACAAAACACACAAAAAGGCAATCATTATATAAAGCCAATCTGTGTGTTTAATAACCATTGTCTGAAAATCAGACATATTCTGTTTTGATATCAACGCTGCCGGTAAAATTTTTATACTGCACCATTACATAATTGCTGCCGCTGAATTCAAACTGTCTGTCAAAGTTTCCCTTCTTATCAGGTTTAATTGTCTCAACCGATGAACCCAAACCGATGCGTACATCAGCAGCTCCCGATTGCGGATGAATTGTGCCTTTAACTCTTAACTTTGTGTCATGGATACGACACCCGCCATAAGGTACATCTCTGCCCGTAATGCGATCTGCACTGCATTTATAAGAACCTGTAAAGTCATCCCTTTTATCAAAACGTTCGCCAAGTAAATTCCATTTTGAGGTCAACTGTGTCTTTCCGAGTATCTCAACAGCATTTGCATATCCGCTTACAATATTTTCTGTTGTAATAAACCTAAATGTAATGGTACACATAACAGCAATAAAACAAACCAAAATTGCAATTATATGTCGCATCATACTTTCTCCTTTATATCAGCCGACAGCATGGCAAACCCTGCTGCCGGCTCCGCTAATTGCTGCAAAGCACAGCTCGAGACGGTTAATTTATATCTTCCTTAAGCGTTTCAATAATTGAATCGTTTTTGAGTTTAGATACAGAATAAGTCATTGACAATCCAACTATTACAAATACGGCAAATATTACTGCAAGATAAAGCTTCCAATCAAATTCAAACGGAATTGAAGCCGATGATACCAATTTGTTCATAGCAATACTGATTACAACACTGATCGGCAGAGCAAAGAACAGTGCTTTAAGTCCGTAAAAGCAACTTTCAAGACTAACCATTTTTCTAAAGCCCTTAGGTGTTGTGCCGACTGATTTAAGCATTGCAAATTCCTTGCGGCGCATTGCAATTCCTGTTGAAATTGTATTGATAATATTTGCTATTGTAATAAGTGTTATCAATACGATAAATCCATAAACAAACACTTGCAAAACAAATGCCATGGAATTCATAGTTTGCATCTGTTCAACATAATCCGCTACATAGGTAGAGCCGTAATCGTTTTCATCCACTATGCTTTGAATTTTCTCTGCAGTCTGTTCATGATCATCTGTAACAACACCGACCGTATATAATAAATCCTGATCAGACACATCTGCATTAATGATATTTCGCGCTGAAGACAACGGCATATAAAGCGATATAGAGTCTGTAGGATTAAGATTACATGCATAATTATTACTGTCATACTTAACAAAAGCGCCCAATTCAACTTTAATGGGATTATCCCCTACAGGATACACATAATGCGTTCCAATAAGTTTATCATTAAATATTTTAGACTCTGTCTTATGATTTACATTATTCAGAACAAGAGCCTTAGCCTTATTTCCATAATAATCCTTATAATCTGCGCCATTGTCCTTACAAAGCTTATTAAAGTCCTCATCATTAATCTGATTTATAAATATTAGTCTTGATGTTTTAAAGAAATTTGAATATCCGCTTGTCAAATATTCTTTATTCGTCAAATTCGCTGTGCCTTCTACCTGATCAAGATCAAATTGATCAACCGTAAAACAATAGTAATCATCAATTTCCGAAATATCATCAAGCTGAGCGCAAAGCTTGTCAGCATTTTCGCTGCTAACCATAACATTTACTTGATATGGTATACCGCTCATATCAGCAGCCATGGTAAAAATCTGACAAAAGTAATTAACACTCAAAAACAAAATTACGGAGAGTGCAATAGAAGCAATAATTACTCTTGATTTTCTGCCGTTTCTTTTTAAGTTCTTGTTAGCCAGTTCGCCCTCATATCCGAATATTTTGCGAATTAGTTTTGACGATTTAATTTTTTTGGCCTTTATTTTTATTTCATCCCTCTGTCTGATTGCATCAATCGGCGTAATGGACGATGCCTTGTGAGACGGAATAAACGAAGAAATAAAAATCGTTAAAGCACTGAACAAAACAATTGCTGCTATTGCCCACATCGGAACTACAACCGGCATTTCCATCATTCCGGAATCAACTAACATTCCACTGTCAATAATCTCTTTGCCTACAACTCTAAGTGTAATACTGATTCCTGCAATACCCGCTGCTATACCCACCGGTATACCAATAATTCCTAATATAAAACCCTCATAATATACACTGGCTCGTTTCTGCTTCTTTGTTGCACCGACAGATGCCAGCATTCCGAGATACCTTACACGTTCCGAAAGTGACATTCCGAAGGAATTATAAATCAACACAACAGATGCAATCATTATAATGGCCAAAATAATAATGACCAGCGGCAGCAAAACCGCTGCAGTTGTGCTGTCCTTATCCATAGCAAACACTGTGCTGAGGTATTCGCTGTTTATGTGATACTCTTCAATACTGTACTCCTTAATTATGTCTTTTATAACATTAAGGGAATTATAATTAAGCTCCTTAAGCTCTATCATTATTCTTACAGTTTCGCCGTTTGGGACAGTGTAATTATTGAGATCCAGACCTCTGACAATAGAGGATGAAGTGATTGTCGGAGAATTATTATACAGAATTGCGGTAATCTTATATTCACCAATACCTGACGTTTCAAAATCCTCATCACTGAAATATCCTCCCGAAATCATAGTCCTTTCACCGTTTTCAACAAGATAACGGTGGCCAAAAGGAATGCTTACAGTGTCACCTATTTTCCAATTCAGCTTGTTTTTTTCGATAAACCTTTGCTCAACAGCTATTTCTTTTTCATTTTGAGGTATCGTACCATCATACTTACCGGTAAACATCTGCTCAAGATTCTTTTTGTCACCTACATAAAAATCACCTGTCCTGGCTGATTTTGATTTGTTTCCGGCAAGCTGATATCCGATTTCCTCAGACTCGGCATTCACGCCGATTCGTTCAATACGATCATCCTTCTGAAGTTTTTCAAGCTGCACTTCATCAACATAAAAGGTCGCATGGCGGTGACCGCTGGACATAAAATCTATCTCAGCAAAAAGATTCAAGAAAGATGCTGCAGCAACAAATACTGCTGTAATCATCGCAACCGACACACAAATACCGAGCGTTGTGATAACCGTTCTTCCCTTATTTTCTTTAAGATGACGAAGGGTTAATTTATTTACGATATTCAACCCATCCTCACCTCATCTCTTTTAATTTTACCATCTTCAATAGCTATAATCCTGTCTGCGGAAAGGGCTATCTTTTCATCATGTGTAATAATAATAACAGTCTGCTTATACTCCCTGTTAAAATGTCTTAAAAGAGAAATAATTTCTTTACTGTTTTCACTGTCAAGATTACCCGTAGGCTCATCCGCAAGCATAAGTGCAGGATTATTTACAAGTGCTCTGCCTATTGAAACTCTCTGCTGCTGACCGCCTGAAAGCTGATTCGGAAGATGCTCTAACCTGTGTGAAAGACCGAGTCGCTCAACCAAATCCTGAATCTGCTGTTTATCAGGCTTTCTTCCGTCAAGAAGAAGCGGAAGTGTTAGATTTTCCTCAACCGTTAAAATAGGAATCAGATTATAAAACTGATAGATTAATCCGATTTGTCGGCGTCTGAAAACTGCTAAAGCTGTTTCGTCCAGTGCGGATATATCCGTATCGTTAATCATAACTCTTCCGCTTGTAGGCGTATCCACACCGCCGAGAATATGAAGCAATGTTGATTTGCCGGAACCGCTTGGACCGATAATGGCAACAAATTCACCCTGTTCAACAGAGAATGACACATCATCAAGGGCCTTTACCATTACATCGCCCTTACCATATGTTTTAGATAAATTTTTTACATCAAGAATTTTCATAGTTTATCTCCTTTCGTTGTCATCATCTTACTAAGCTACTCTTACAGCTTGGTGACTTATTTATTACAGTTTCGTCACATTACAAATTTCCAAACGCAAAAGCCTCTTATACAAAAAATCTATATAATCGACTTATAAAATCTGATTTCAAACCGTGAACCTTTACCGGGCTCGCTTGTAACGGTAATTTCACCATTTTCTTTTTCAAAAACGGTTTTTGCGAGTGCAAGACCAATACCCACGCTGTCACCTGATGAATTTTTGCCGTGATAAAAACGCTCAAAAATATGGGGCAAATCCTCTGCCTCAATACCGCAGCCATTATCACTTATAATTATCGCATCATATAGATTGGTGATTTTACTTGATATAGTCAGTTCGCCATTCTTCTGTGTGTGCTCAATACAATTCTTAATTATATTGGAAAATGCTTCTTCACTCCAATTGCTGTCACCGTTCACAATAAAATCAGTTGTAAGATTAACCAATGACATTCCCTTTAAATCAAGGGTAATCAGAAACGGTTTTATACTTTTTTCAATAACCGATTTAATTGAAAAATCCTCTTTTTTAAACTGCGCCGTGCCTGCATCCAGCTTTGAAAGCTTCAGCAAATTTGTTGTCAGCCATTTCATCTTATCCAGCTGGCTTTCTATAATATTAATAAACTCCGTCCGCTTGTCAGCTGACTTTTCTTCTCTAAGCAAATCCGTCATCACGATCATAGAGGTTAAAGGTGTCTTCAGCTGATGCGAAATATCTGCCAAACTGTCTGCCAAATACAGTTTATCCTTTTGCAAAAATTCATTTTGAAAACGCAAAAGAGTCATGACCTTGTAAAGATTATTCTTTAGAATAGACAACTCACCTTCCGTATTGTCAGCTATATCCAAATCCAACCTGCCGGCACATATTAAGGATAAATAATTATTAAACTCATTTATTTTTTTATAGCGTTTCTTTGTTACATAAAGAAAAATAAGCGTAAGCACCAGACCTAATACGAGGCAAACCAACGAACATCTGAAATCAAAAAAAGAACAGATTATAAAACATAAAACCGTAACAGCAAAACCGGAAACCGTAATTATTTTAATATCCTTATTAATCATTTTCGATCACATATCCCAAACCGCGTATTGTTTTAATATATACCGGCTTTGTCGGATCCTCCTCAATTTTATCTCTCAATCGTTTAATATAAACAGTAAGTGTATTATCCTCAACAAAATCCCCATCAATATCCCAAATATTTTCAAGCAACTGATTGCGTGAAAGAACACTGCCGCGGTTATTAAGCAAAATCAAAAGAAGCCGATATTCCATAGCGGTTAAAACAATTTCTTCATTGCCTTTATACACTTTGGCCTCATTGGTATTTATGATTAAATCTTTGATTTTTACAATACCGTCTAAAGACTCTTTATTATATCTTCTTAAAACGCTTTTAATTCTCACCAAAAGTTCTTTCACTCTGAAAGGCTTTGCAATATAATCATCCGCACCATAGTCAAACCCCATCACAACATTGACCTCATCATCAAACGCTGTAAGGAAAATAATAGGAAAATCCCCTATCTGTTTAATTCGTTTACATACATCATAGCCACTGCCGTCAGGCAGTGTTAAATCCAATATATAAAGAGCAAATTCATCTTTTTCAATTATATCCATTGCACTTTTGACTGTTTTGGCAAGCGTAACCTTGTAACCTTCATTTTCAAGAGAATATGTCAAGCCGATACCGATTGCATCGTCATCCTCTAAAAGAAAAATTTTCATTCTATCACCCCTCTGATATTTTATCACATACAGCCTGCACTTTCTATTACAATATTGTAATAATGCAAAATAAAAACGGCTTCATATACAGTCTCAGCCGTATACAAAGCCATTTCAAATCATATAATCTTAGTCAAACGAAAATTCGCCGTCTTTAAAATCAACCGTACATTTTTCGCCTAATTTATTTTCAAGTATCAGTTCTGAAAGACGATCCTCAATTTTTGTCTGTATCGCTCTTCTCAGAGGTCTTGCGCCATACACCTTATCAAAACCGACATCAGCAATAGCAGCAACAGCAGCATCTGTAAAGATAAGCTGCGTACCTAATTCGGCAAGCTGCTTTCTGAGAGTTTTAAGCATTCTTCTTGCAATTTCTTCAATATCCTGCTTTTCAAGTTGCTTAAAGACAATAATTTCATCTACTCGGTTAAGAAATTCAGGCTTAAAGGTGGCCTTTAAATCAGCCATTACCAGTTTTTCAATACTTTCATTCTCATCTTTTCCGTCACTTCCGAAACCGAGTGACGATTTAGGGTCTGTTATTTTAGAGGCACCGACATTCGAAGTCATAATGATAACTGCGTTCTTAAAGCTGACCTTTCTGCCCTGAGAATCAGTCAAAATGCCATCCTCAAGAATTTGTAAAAGCATATTGAAAATATCAGGATGCGCCTTTTCTATCTCATCAAAAAGCACAACGGAATACGGCTTTCTTCTTATTTTTTCAGTAAGCTGACCGCCTTCGTCAAAACCAACATAACCGGGAGGTGAACCAATAAGCTTTGATACCGTATGCTTTTCCATATATTCAGACATATCAAGCCTGATAATGGCATCCTCATCACCAAACATAGTTTCTGCCAGTGTTTTGCAAAGCTCTGTTTTGCCTACACCGGTCGGTCCTAAAAAGATAAATGAACCTATAGGACGCTTAGGATTTTTAAGCCCTGCCCTTCCGCGGCGTATAGCCCTTGCGATACCGGAGACTGCTTTATCCTGTCCAACTATTCTTTCATGAAGCAGTTTTTCCATATTCAGAAGTCTGTCAGACTCCTCTTTGGTGAGCTGTGTTGCCGGTATACCTGTCCATGATGAAACGACACAGGCAATGTCCTGCGTTGAAATTTCCTTTATCTGATGTGATGAAAGATTTTTCCATTTTTCCTTTTCCTCATCAAGAAGGGTTCTCAAATTGCTCTCCCTGTCTCGGATAACAGCTGCCCGTTCATAGTCCTGTCCTCTTACGGCAGATGCCTTTTCCTCTTCTAAAGACTTAAGCTCCTTCTCCATTTCCTTAAGATTATCAGGTACGGTATATGCCTTAAGTCTGACTCTTGATGCTGCTTCATCAATCAAATCAATAGCCTTGTCAGGCAGGAACCGATCGGCAATATACCTTGATGACATCTTAACGGCATTAATTATCGCATCATCGGAAATTTTGACCTTATGGTGCGCTTCATATTTATCGCGAAGCCCCTTAAGAATTTCTATCGCCTCTTCCTCCGTCGACTCACCGACAGTAACAGGCTGAAAACGTCTTTCAAGTGCTGCATCCTTCTCAATATTTTTCCTGTACTCATCAATGGTGGTTGCACCAATCACCTGAATTTCTCCTCGTGCAAGCGAGGGTTTAAGAATATTTGCCGCGTCGGTTGCACCTTCCGCTGCACCGGCACCCATTATGGTGTGCACTTCATCAATAAAAAGAATAACATCCTTTGCATTTCTGACTTCATCCATTGCTTTTTTGATACGTTCTTCAAAATCACCGCGATACTTTGTACCTGCAACCATAGACGTTAGGTCAAGGGCAACAATTTTTTTGCCGTTCAAAAGCTCAGGAACCTCTTCTCTGACAATCTTCAGTGCAAGCCCCTCGGCAATGGCTGTTTTGCCTACACCGGGTTCACCGATAAGGCAAGGATTATTCTTTGTTCGCCTGGATAAAATCTGAATGACTCTCTGGATTTCTTCCTCTCTGCCTATTACGGGATCTATTTGACCCTCCTTGGCAAGCGATGTTAAATCCTTGCCGAATTCGTCAAGGGTAGGCGTTTTAGACTTTCCGCTCTTACCGCGCCTGTTGCTTTCACCTGAGCGCGTATTACCTCTTCCCACGGATGAAACGATATCCTCAAAAAGCTGTCTCTCGTCAATTCCCTGAGCGTTCATGAATTTAACTGCATAGGAATCACCCTCCTGCAGCAGCGCCATAAGTAAATGCTCGGTATCCACAAAGCTGTGCATCATTCCCCTTGCAATCTGAAAAGCTGTATCGAGTACCCGTTTGCTTCTCGGCGTAAAATCATCCGGGGTAAGGCGTGTCGGATTTCCCGCACCTATAACCTCTTTGATAAAATCTTCAATATCCTCTGCAGATACGCCCTTTGCATCCAGCACAGAATATGCAACTCCGGCATCTGCTTTCATTAAACCCAAAAGGATATGCTCACTGCCCACATAATTGTGCCCAAAATTTTCTGCCGCTTTAATAGCAAAGTTTAAAGCATCGTTTGACTTTTGTGTAAAATAATTAAATCTGTACATATTTATTCCTCCCCGAATGTAATACTATTTCTATCTATTTTCTAAACTCGGACAGGGGAAAAGCCTGCATATTATGTCCTTTAATTTAAAGTTTCTCTGACATATTGTGCTCTTAATCTGCTTGCATCATCAGCTGTCAGATTACCTTCGGAATCTGATATGATTGATGCTGTGCCAAGCAGATGCAGCATTTTTCCTATTTTCTCATATCCGATATCAAAGCTTCCGGCACATATTCCCAAACGTGCAAGTGAGATAAGCTCATAAAATTCATCACAACTCAGTCTTCTTGCCATTTTTAGTGTGCCCATAGCGCGGAATATTTTATCCTCAAAATCAGAATATTCCAAAAGTGCATTTCTGAAATTTCTCTCCTGAACTACAATTTGGTCACAGATAGCAATAAGATTTTCAATAGCATTTTCCTCTGTAATACCAAGACTGATTTCATTTGACAGTTCATAAAAACTGCCCTTTCCGGATAGCAACGGTTTAATTGAAAAGCCTAATTTTCCTACCATGGTGCTTAAGGCGCCGATCATACCTCTTTCATCTATTGCCGGCAGATGCAGCACAAGGGATGCTCTCATACCTGTACCGAGCTTCATTGGATTTGAGGTCAAAAAGCCCAGCTGCTTGTCAAAGGCGATCTGCATATTGCTTATAAATACATTATCTGCCATATCTGCTTTTTTATAAGCTGTTTTCAAATCCTCGCCTGCTGCCATTGCACATATATTTATATGCTCCTGCTCACACAGCATAATGCTGCAGCTCTCGTCCTTCGACAAAAGTAAAGCTCCATAATTGCTCTGTCTTGCCATATCGTAACTGATATAACCCTTTTCCGCAATTGCAATTTTATCTATATCCGAAAGACCGTTAAGTTCTGTTAAATCAAATTCGCCTGCAAACTCGGAATTCTGCAAACAGGCAAAAAGCTTTTTGCATACAGATTTTCTGACTTCATTGCTCATTTTACAAGGAAACGGAACCTTATTCAGATTTCTCACAAGCTCTATTTTTGATGAAATAACCACATCTGAATTATTTCCCTTGCTGCTGTACCATTTATTCATTGCTGCCCTCCGTTAATTCTTTTATCCTGTCTCTTAAAACCGCTGCATCTTCAAATCTCTGCTCTTTAACAGCATCCTTAAGCTGCTCTTTTAGTGCATCAAGCTGATTTATCTCGTTTTTTATATCCTTCTGCTTAGGTGCCTTCTGTTCTTCGTACGAGACAAATTTGCCTATATGCTTTGTTTTTCCATGAAGTTTGCGAATAGACGGCTCAAGCTTGTCACTGAATTTATCATAACAATCACTGCAGCCAATATGACCGCTTTTGACAATATCATTAAACGATGAACCGCAGGTCTGACATCTTTCAATTCCTGCAAGAGAATTCATTGCAGCTGCACCTGCACCAAGAAAATTACCTAAAAAGCTGTCTGCAAATAAATCGCTCATTGACGGTATGCGAAATTCCTCCATTACTCCAAGCTCTTTTGCACATTGTGCACACAAATGCATTTCCTCTCGCCGACCATTAATATTCTTTTTTATGTGAGCAGTAGCCTCATTTTTATTACAATGCTGACAAATCATAATATTTTCCTCCTGTTAATTCATAAAATTATACTTATATGTGTTAATCAATATATGCTACAAGCATCTTCTTAAGCTGGCTTGCCCTTACAGCATCCTTAATATCAGCAGGTATTCCTTTAAAATTGCTGTCAGACGTCACCGCCAACATAATCTGTCCTGCCTTATCACTGAGTAAGCCCTGATAATTCAGATTATAAATATGCGCCTTGGCATCCTTTTCAGCTATTGCCGGACCAATTGCGTTAATTGCCGACACGATAGCATTTTCATTGCCGGCAGCTCTTGTTATCATTATACAGCCTCCGCCTCCGCGCCGTGACTCTATTCTGTAACCGCGTTCAGGGGTAAACCTTGATGTGATAACATAGTTAATCTGGCTCGGAACACATCCAAGCTGTGCTGCCAGATCATTGCGTTGAATTTGAATTGTCGGGTTTTCATCATCAAACATATCAAGAATCATATCGGCAATCAAATCACTAAGCTTCAATTTCATCACTTCCTTTATAATAAAGTCAAAAATTCAATTTGACTTTGACTTTCTTTGACTTTCTATAGTCATAATAGCACAAAGGTCAGAGAAAGTCAATACTTTTTTGACTTTCTCTGACCTTTTTTATATTTGTTTTTTACTGCCCCTTTATACGCTTCAGGGCATTTTTTTCAAGCCGACTTACCTGAGCTTGGCTGATTCCAACTTCTTTTGCAACCTCCATCTGTGTTTTCCCCTGCATAAAGCGCAGATACATAATATTACGCTCTCTGTCATCCAGACGTCTTATTTCATCCTTAATCATGATTTCATCAATCCAATCCGTATCCGTATTGGAGTCACCAACCTGATCCATAACATATATTGTATCACCGCCGTCGGAATATACCGGCTCATAAAGTGAAACCGGATCAACAATCGCTTCAAGAGCAAGAACTACAGCTGATTTTTCAAGTCCCAGCTCCTTTGCTATTTCCTCAACAGTCGGTTCTTTTTGGTTTTTATTTATCAGTCTTTCCTTAACCTGCATCGCTTTATACGCAGTATCACGCATTGAACGCGACACACGAACTGAATTATTATCGCGCAAAAATCTGCGCACTTCGCCGATACACATAGGCACTGCATATGTGCTGAATCGCACATCAAGATCCAGATTAAAATTATCAATTGCTTTAATTAAACCGATTACTCCGACCTGAAAAAGATCATCCATATTCTCACCGCGATTGGCAAATCTTTGAATAACAGAAAGAACAAGGCGCAAATTACCATTAATCAATTCCTCACGAGCCTTTTTATCACCCGCATGAGCTTTTTTCAAAAGCTCCATTTTTTCACTTTCTTTAAGCACCTTAAGCTGGCTCGTGTTAATTCCGCATATTTCGACTTTACTGTACTGCACATAAATCTATCCTTTACTTTTTTATGTACAAATAACAACTCCTGTCAATATTATTGACAGGAGACAGTAAAATTATATAATGGTTTAAAATTATTTTTTGTCGTTTGATTTAAGTTCCAATTCAAGCTTTTGTGTCCAAGCATTGACCTGACTGCGATTGTTAAACCAAATGCATTTCCTTTTATATTGAGTATAAATATCTTTATATTCCTTTCTTTTTTTATATGTTCTTCCCCAAAAGAGGATCCACAACGCAAATTCCAAATCAAATTTCTCGTTACAACCGTCAGCCATATCCTCTCTTGTTCTGCCCTTATTTTTAAGATATCTTTCAAAAGCAGACTTAAAGCAAAAAAATCTATTAAAGCTGAGAATGATGATTAAATCAGCCTCGTCAAGACGTTCTTCTTTATAAAGAGATTTGTAATTTCCGTCTATAACCCAGCTGTCATTTTTCATAAAATCCGAAACAATACACTTTTTCTCGATTTCGCTTCTGATTTTCCAATCAGGCAAAAACTGAACCGTATCAAGATGAAGCACCGGAATATCATAGTTTTTACCTAATCTCCCGGCAAGTGTCGACTTACCTGCACCACTGTATCCAAGTATCGCTATCTTCATTTTTTCCGACACACAGGAATATATATTTCAATATACCTATTCTCCTTTATATCATTATTCCAATGATAAATCACCAGCTCAGGTGCCAAACACAACTGATAGTTTGTGCTTGGCAGCCACTCACAGAAAATATGCCTGCAAAGTTTTAAATAGGCTTCGGTAGGATATCGCTCTTTTTTTGTCTTAAATACAGCGTAAGCTCCCCCGGGAAGTACAATTTCTTTTAATGAAAGCTCCGGACGGATTTTTTCGCTTACAAACTCAATCCTTCCCACAGGTTGGGCATAATAAAAGTCATACCCGTCATCCTCAATGTTATCAATAATACAATAATCTATACTTTGGTCAAAACTATCCGTGCAAGCAGCAGAAAAACCCTTGAGCATCCACTGCCTGTTCCGAGTTGATAAAAACAAATCCTGCTCCTGAATACGTCTTTCATCACCATAAGGAACTCCGTCAAAATGCTTTTTATAGCCTAAAAACATCTTTTGATTTAATTCAACAACACGATAATCAATAAAATTTCCGCCTTCAACAGATTCATAATTCGAAAGCCTTGAAAATGATTTCAGCTGAACATCGGCTTTTCTGGCCTGAGAAGGTGTGACACCGTGAAACTTGGTAAAGGCCCTTGTAAAGCTTTCGGGATTTTCATAACCATACTGTATTGCAAGATCAAGTACTTTTATATCGGAATATTTTAACTGTGCACCTGCAAGAGTCATACGGTGTGCGCGTATATATTCACCTAAAGTACAACCGGCAAATACCGAAAACATGCGCTGAAAGTGGTAGCTTGAACAAAAAGCCTTTGCTGCTATATCCTCGTAATCAAGTTTTTCAGTTAAATTATTTTCAATATACTCGACCGCAGTTTCTATACCCGTTATCCAGTTCATTTGATCACCTCCGCCTTACAGCTCAAAATTAAGGATTTTTATTTTAACATAAAAGCATTTGATTTGTCCTGACTTTTTGTGCTAAATTAATAATTTTTTTAAAAGAACAAATATGGTTTTTATTGACATTTTTCATTTTGATCCCTATAATTAAAATATATTAATGAACTGGGGTGTAAAAATGAAAAACAAATTAAAATCATTTCTTTGCTGCATTCTTGCTGTGATTATGGTTCTGTCATCAGGTGCTGTTGCTTTTGCCAAAGAAGATGTAACACCTGTAGTTTCAGTTCACGGAATGGGCGGTTCGGGTCTTTACAAAAATCCAAATACAGATAAAGAAGAAGCCGTAGCAGGATTTAGCATCGCTAATCTTCTCGGAACAGGCGGACTGCTGTCTCAGCTTTTGGCAGTCAGCCGAGGTGAAAATGTAAATACAGATAAAATCATCAGCCAAATTTCTGATTTTATGAGTCCGTATCAGGACATTGCACTGGATAAAAACGGAAACACCATGCAAAATATCGGCATCAAGAACTATTGGACTGACAGCCTTGCCAATCATCCCGGCTACATTGAAAATGCATCGTCAAATGAACCGGCAATATGCAGACAGATTGCCGATAAAATCGGTGCAAAAAATGTGTTTGCATTTAATTATGATTGGCGCTTAGATGCCTGCGAAAATGCAAAAAAGCTCAATACATTTATTGACGGAGTGAAAAAGCAAACCGGGAAAAATAAGGTTACAATTGTTTCCGGTTCTGAAGGTACGGTTGTTGCCTCTGCTTATATTGATGCATACAAAAGCAAAAACGATATTGAGCGTCTTGTCTTTGTTAACGGAGCATTCAACGGTGTAAATGTTACCAAAGCATTCAAACAGGATGTAGTATTTGACAAAGAAGTAATTATGGCTTATCTTAGAGAGATATGTATAACCTATAACAATAGGGATATGGATTTAACATCTCTCAAACTTCTTGTAGGCATACTGGATACACAGATTGAAAACCTGTGCAGCTATCTTAATGATATTGCAAGCAAACCGAAAAAACTTAATAAAGTATATAACGAAGTACTTAAGCCTTTGGGAACAATTCCTGCACTTTGGGAATTCATTCCTTACAACGATTTCAATGCATGTGTAAACAAAATGAGCTCTATCGGATTCCTTGATAAATCAAGCGGTCTTTATAAAAAAATCAGCCGATATCACAAGGTACAGGGCAGACTTCAATCCAATCTCAAACAGCTTAAAAACAAGGGAGTTGAAATTGCAATCATAGCAAACTACGGCACACCTGCCATCCCTTTTACCTCAGCATATAACAAGCAGGCTGATATATTAATTGATTCAGATTTGCAGTCCGTTGGTGCAACCATTGCCAATTACGGCACACAGCTTGATAAAAGCGGCAAATACATCTCTGATGATAAAATTATTGATGCATCAACATGCCTGTTTCCAAACAACACATGGTTTGTTAAAGGAATCCAGCATATGAATTTCTGGTACAACACCGAAGCAACTGACTTTCTTGCTGAGCTCGTTGTTACAAAGGCAGATTTAAATGTTAAATCAATAGAAAAGAACACCGGTACCGGTCAGTTTATCGGAACCGATAAAAATCAAAATATAATATCTGTGGGTAAAGATAATACGCTGAGCTTTTTCTCAGATATTGAAAAGGCTTCATCCGCTACGAATACAAAATCCATAAAAAAATCACCACCCACAGGCAACAATATCTGTCTCCCGGCAATAGCCTGTGCTGCTTTAGCAGCAGCCACTTCCTTAGTGTTCTTACTAAAACCTTTAAAAAGAAAAATCAAATAAAAATGTATACAAACGCTCTGAGAATGAAAGCTGATGTTCAGTAAGAAACACTGTAATTGCGTTAAAAAACACATAAGGCTGGTGCCTTATGTGTTTTTTTTGCTTTATTTTAACGTAAAATCCTGCGGTTTATATCTTATGCCTTTGCTTCACTAATTACTTTCTGAGCAATATGCTCCGGTGCTCTGTCATATCTGGCAAATTCAGTTGTAAATGAACCTCTGCCCTGTGTAATCTGCCTCATTGATGTTGAGAAGGTAGTCATTTCTGCATCAGGTACTTCCGCTAAAATCTCCTGATTACCGTCAGCAGCAGGTGTCATACCAAGAACTCTGCCTCTCCTGCGGTTAATGTCACCGATTATATCGCCCATTGCATCATCATTTACGATTGCTTTAAGTGTAACAATCGGTTCAAGAATTACCGGCATCGCATTACTGATACCCTCTTTAAATGCAAGACTTGCTGCCATTTTAAAGCTCATCTCACTGGAATCAACCGGATGATAAGAACCGTCATAAAGCGTAGCCTTAACACCAACCATTTTATATCCTGCAAGAACACCATTCTCCATACATTCATTGAGACCCTTTTCAACTGCAGGGAAAAAGTTTTTAGGTACTGAGCCGCCTACTACTCTCTCGGCAAAAATAAGATTTTCTGTATCATATGGTTCAAATTCAATAAATACATCGCCGAACTGACCGTGACCGCCGCTTTGCTTTTTATGCCTGCCCTGAGCTGAAACTTTTTTGGTGATTGTTTCTCTATACGCAACCTTAGGTGTTGAAAGCACTGAGTCAACACCAAACTTATCCTTAAGACGTGAAACTGCAACCTCCAGCTGCTGTTCACCAAGACCTGAAATAATTTGCTGGTGTGTTTCCGTATTATTACTGAAAGACAGCGAAGGATCCTCCTCACAAAGCCTCATCAGACCGGCTGCAATCTTCTCTTCCTCACCCTTTTTTACTGCACCAATTGCCATTTTGTATGTAGGCGTAGGTATAACAACATCATCAAGTCTGATAACATGATTTGATGAGCACATTGTATCACCGGTTGAAAAGCCGCTTAGCTTTGTTATGGCTCCAATATCGCCGGCTGCAAGCTCTGAAGCATCAAGCTGCTTTGCGCCAAACATTTTAATGATTTTACCCATACGTTCTTCTTTACCCGTACGGGCATTATATGCTGTAACAGATGAAGTGATTTTGCCGCTGATCACCTTAAAGAAATTAAGTTTGCCAATAAATGCGTCAGACACTGTTTTAAAGCATACAGCAGCCAGCGGTCCGTTCTCATCAGCTGTCAGTTCAACAGGTTCACCATCTGCATCCATTGCATATTCCGATAACGGAGCAGGACAAACATCAGCTATAAAATCAAGCAGCATATCGCACGCAACACCTGTCAAGCCCGAAAGAGCAAATACCGGAATGATTGAACTGTCTGCCATTCCCAGCTTTACGCCTTTTATTTTTTCCTCTCTGGTAAGCTCCTCACCTTCAAAGAATTTTTCCATAAGCTCCTCGTCTGTTGAAGCAACGGCTTCTGCAAATACAGCTTTTATTGCTTCAAAGCGCAAAACGTCAGCCGGCTCTGGCGTTACTTCCTTCTTCGTGCCATTTTCATAAACAAAAGCTTTATCCTCAATCATATTATAATAGGAACGAACCTTGCCTTCTGAAAGAACAGGGACAACAATTGGGCAAACCTGTGTACCGAATTTGGCTACTATTTCATTAAAGCTTTTATAAAAATCTGCACGCTCATCATCCATTTTAGTAGTAACAAAAATACGCGATAAACCTTTTGCTCCGGCACTTTTAAAAGCCTTTTCAGCACCGACTGCCAAGCCCGAACGTGCCGATACGACAATCAGTGCCGTGTCAGCAGCGCGAATGCCCTCAGCACTGCCCATTGCAAAATCAAACAATCCTGGAGTGTCAATAAAATTAATGGATTTGCCTCTATATTCTACTGAAGCAACCGCACTGTTAAGGCTGACCTTTCTTTTCTTTTCCTCGGCATCAAAATCACATACCGTATTTCCATCTGCAACCTTACCAACCCTTTCTGTTGCACCGGCAATATTTAAAAGCGCCTCACAAAGCGTCGTTTTGCCTTTAGATGCATGGCCTGCAATGGTCACATTTCTTATATTTTCCGCACGATTACTCATAGAATTACCCTTCTTTAAATTAGTTTCTTTGTGCATATTGTATAATAATTTTCAACTTCAGTCAACAGTATATTGATATTTGTAACAATATTTTTTTATTTCGTTAATAAAATCACTATTATTATATGACTTCTCACCGATAAATAAGAACAAAATAAAAAGCCTGCCGAACCAATCGACAGGCTTTTTTTAAATTATATTAGTCAATTTCTACAGATATTTTAGCATCGTTTCTTGTTGCTGCTGCACGCATAACAACACGAATAGCTTTTGCAATTCTGCCCTGCTTTCCGATAACTCTGCCCATATCATCCTCTGCTACGTGAAGATGGTAAACAGTTACGCCCTCTTCGTTAGGTTCGCTAACATCAACAGAAACTTTATCAGGATTATCAACCAAACCCTTTGTGATGGAAATTAACAAATCTTTCAAAGAAAACACCTCCTGTTTAAACTTTGTAATAAATAATCGCTCAAAGCTTAAAGGATGCCTTCTTTTTTGAGAATGCTCTTAACTGTGTCTGTCGGCTGTGCACCGTTTGCAATCCACTTCTTAGCCTTATCTGCATCAATCTTGATTTCAGCAGGATCAACCATAGTGTTATATGTGCCGATTTCCTCAATAAAACGACCGTCACGAGGATATCTTGAATCTGCTACAACTACACGATAGAAAGGGGCTTTCTTAGCTCCCATACGACGAAGTCTGATTTTTACTGCCATTTTTAATTACCTCCAAATAATATATAAATAATTTTATTATAATAACCAAAAGGTTTATTAACTTAATTTAGAAACCAAAGGGATTTGAGCCACCGCCCATTTTACCCATCATTTTTTCAGCCATCTGCGGATTTGCCTGCATCATACGGCGCATCTTTCTGCTGATTTTAGGACCGCCTTTGCCGCCGCCAAACTGCTTCATCATTTTCTGCATCTGCTTAAACTGTGCCAGCAGCTTATTAACATCCTCCACCTTCATCCCGCATCCGGCCGCAATTCTGCGCTTGCGTGACGGATTGATGATGTCGGGATGCTCTCGCTCCTGTTTTGTCATTGAATAGATAATAGCCTTAAACTTATTAAATGCACTCTCATCAATATCTTCATCTTTAATCTTACTGCCGATACCCGGTATCATTTTTATGGTATCTTTGATGCTGCCCATACGTTCAATCTGGTCAAACTGGTCAAGCAGATCATTAAGGTCAAATTTATTCTTAGCAAGCTTCTTTTCTAGCTCTGCTGCCTTTTTTTCATCAAGAGACTGCTCTGCCCTTTCAATAAAAGAAAGCACATCACCCATACCAAGAATACGCGAAGCCATACGCGACGGATGAAAGGTTTCAAGATTATCCAGCTTTTCGCCGGTACCTACAAATTTAATCGGCTTACCTGTTACGGCTCTTACGGATAATGCGGCACCGCCTCGTGTATCACCATCAAGTTTGGTAAGGATAACACCGTCTATACCAAGTGTCTCATTAAAACTTTTTGCAACATTTACTGCATCCTGACCTGTCATTGCATCAATAACAAGCAGAATTTCGTGAGGATGAACAGTAGAGCGAATATTTTTAAGCTCTTCCATAAGCTGTTCATCAACATGCAAACGTCCCGCTGTATCCAAAAACACATAATCATTTCCGTGGTCTTTTGCATACTTAACAGCTTCTTCGGCTATTTTAACAGGGTTTTGCGTACCCATTTCGAAAACAGGAACACCAACCTGCTCACCTACTACCTGAAGCTGTTTGATAGCGGCAGGGCGATATACGTCACAAGCTACAAGCAAGGGTCTGTGTCCTTCCTTTTTCAGCTTGCGGGCAAGCTTTGCAGAATGCGTTGTTTTACCGCTTCCCTGAAGACCGCACATCATAACTATTGTCGGCGGATGATTGGCAATAGCAAGGCGTGCCTCATTGCCTCCCATAAGCTCGGTCAATTCTTCATTAACGATTTTAATAACCATCTGACCGGGAGTAAGTGACTCCATAACATCAGCGCCGATAGCTCTTTCAGTTACCTTAGCGGTAAATTCCTTTGATACCTTGTAATTAACATCAGCCTCCAGCAGTGCGAGACGGACTTCACGCATTGCTTCTTTAACATCAGCCTCGGTTAATTTACCCTTAGCACGTAATTTTTTAAATGAATTTTCTAAGCGTTCGCTTAAGCCTTCAAATGCCAAGTAATCAACTCCTTAAGTGAGTCTGCCTGAATTATCCCTCTTTAAGAAAAGAAGCAAGGGTCTTTATTCGGGCTACACAATCATTAACTTCCATAGACAGAGAATGATTGAGATTATAATTGTTTATAATTTCAGCACACTCGATGATTTCGTCTATACCTTTTTTCATCTCATTAAAACGCTTAGCCAGGCCCAGCCGCTCTTCCATATCAAAGAGCTGCGCTTCAGCACGCTTTATTGAGTCGCGCACACCTTGGCGCGTAATGCCTTCATTTTCAGCAATCTCAGAAAGCGACAAATCTTCTTCATAATAGTAAATCAGAAAGTCATGCTGCTTTTTAGTAAGCATTTCGCCGTAAAAATCAAGTAAAAAAGGTATTTCAAGATTTTTTGCCATGACTCTTACCCCTTTCTGAATATCTGTAAAGTAATTATTCTTTACAGCAAGAGGTATTATACTAAAGAGACGACGATATGTCAAGTGAAAATCCAAGAAAAAAATCAAGAAAATTTCGCTTAAAGGTATTGACACAATTTATAGTGCAAAATAGTAAATCTTTGCCCAAAATGTTGCAAAAGGTTGTTTTATTTTATATAATACTTAGGACTTAATAATTATGAGAGAGAGAAAGATGACGACGAATAAAAAAGATACCCTGCGCTTTGCACTTCACAAATCTCTGCCGGTGCTTTTCGGCTATTTGTTTTTAGGCTCTGCCTTCGGTATTATGCTTTATAATGCAGGTTATAATTTCATATGGGCGATTTTCATTTCACTCATTGTTTACGCCGGCTCCGGCCAATTTTTGCTGGTGTCGCTTTTAAGCAATGCAGCACCGCTGCCGACAGTTGCATTGATGACACTGTTTATCAATTCTCGCCACATGTTTTACGGCCTGTCCTTTGTTGAAAAATTTAAAAAAGGCGGCTGGAGATATCCATTTATGATATTTTCGCTTACCGACGAAACCTATTCCGTAAACATATCATTTGCTGAGGTGCCGAAAGGCGTTGATGAAATAAAAGCAAGATATTTAATAGGCCTGTTTGACCATATATACTGGATTATAGGCTCGGTAATCGGTTCTTTGGCCGGTCAGATTATCCCGATTGATTTTACAGGTATTGACTTTTCCATGACAGCATTATTTGTTGTAATTTTTATTGACTTAATCCGTGAGCAGAAAGGCCGGAGAAAGCTTGTGGGGCTTATAGGAATTATAAGTGCCGTATTTTGTCTGATTATATTCAAAGCAGAAAATTTTCTTCTGCCGACATTCATAATTACAATCGCAGTACTTTGTGCACTAAAACCTTATTTCGGCAAGGAGGTAGTATAAATGTCCCTTACGAATGAAAAGGCTGTAATTGTTATAATCATCGCAGCCGTATGCACTTTTGCTACGAGATTATTCCCCTTTGCACTCTTCGGCGGCAAAAAAGAGGTACCCAAATTTATAAAGTATTTAGGTGATATTCTGCCTATCGCTATTATAGGCATCTTAATTATCTACTGCCTTCGTGATTTTACAAAGGGAAACATAAACGTTATTGTTCCTCAGCTTATTGCTGTGGCCGCAACAGCAGCAGTTCATCTGTGGAAGCGAAATACGTTATTGAGTATAGCTGTAGGCACTATAGGATATATGCTGCTGATCCACTTCGTTTTTATTTGAATAAAATAATATTAACATGCATCACCATCGTACGCAAAAGAATACGGTTTAAATCATAACCCTGTGATGGTAAACAGCAGGAACTGTATCAAAAAACATATCTAATCAGCATCAAGCACAACTTGATGCTGATTTTACTTTATATAAGCAAAAAACGTGCAGACTGCAGTCTGCACGTTTTTAGTTAAAATGTTAAATGGATTTAAGAAGAGCAGGAAGTCTTGTAAGCGCTCCTCCTATTCTCCAAAACAGCTTGTTAAAGCCTACAAAACTTGACTCATCATCATTAAGGATCATAAGCAGTCCCTGTGCCATCGGCTCAGACATAACACCCATTGACATGGCAATAAAGTTTCTGATAGGAATCTGTGTAGCCATGGCAGCCAGCATCTTGCCATCACCATTTTCAGCAGATCCCATTTTAGACATAATGCCTTCAATCAATCTGCATATTCTGCCGCCCCATTTTGTGTGGCGTGCATCATTCAGGCAACAGTAAATATCAATTCTCTTTGATGTATCCGGTTCGGGATTCGGAAGCTTACTTCCGTATACAGCCTCAAACTGAGCACCCTTCATTCCCTCAACATCTGCAGTATAATATGCCGGAGCTGATTCTCTGTAATCCGGAATTGACGCATCTACTGTTGATGTTACTGTCATTGTCGCTGAAAGCTTTATGTCTCGGCTGGATGCACCTATAAGAATATCAAATTCTCCCGTTTCAACCATCCAATCACCAAGCTCAACATTATAAAATGCAAATGCTCTCTTAGAGAGTTCAACATACACTTCTTTCTCCTCACCGGCTTTAAGAAATACCTTTTTAAAGCCCCTGAGCTCTTTTACAGGACGATAAATCGTTGACTCTTTATCGGCAACATAAACCTGAGCAATCTCTGCTCCGTCAACATCTCCTGTATTTTTTAACTTGAAGGATACAGTTACCGTATCACTATCCTTAATACTATCTGCGGAAAGTTTAATATCACTGTATTCAAATGTAGTATAGGAAAGTCCGTAACCGAATGGGAAAAGAACATCCTTGTTTGCCTTATCGTAATAACGATAGCCGATGTAAACCGACTCTCTGTGCTCACTTGTAACAGGTCCACCGGGATAATTGCCGAAGGTTGGATTTTCATCAAATGAAAGCGGATAGGTTTCAGATGTTTTACCTGACGGATTAACTGCACCTGTAAGGATGTTTGCAACTGCCGCACCGCCTGCCTGACCACCCAAACCTGAGTTCAAAAGTGCTTTAACCTCATCAAGCCATTTGATGTTAACAACCGAGCCGCCCGCAAGAACAACTACTGTGTTTGGATTTGCTTTTGCAACAGCGGATACAAGATTATTATGGCTGTTTGGCATCTCTATATTAAGTCTGTCATAGCCTTCACCTTCAAACTCTTCTGTCAGGCCGGCAAAAACAACTGCAACATCAGCTTTTTTAGCAGCCTCGACTGCCTCATTAACCAATGAAGCATTCACCTCATCCTTGCCCTTTTCATAGCCTGCTGCATAAAGCATATCAACACCAAGCTTTGAAAGCTCGTCATAAGCATTATCAAGCTTAGTCGGATTAATAACAGATGAACCTGCACCCTGAAAACGCGGAGCTTTTGCCATTTCACCAATTATTGCAACCTTCTGTCCTTTCTTAAGAGGAAGAATCGCGTCATCATTCTTAAGAAGAACCATAGAGCCCTCAGCCACCTTCTGTGCCAGTTTATGATGAGCTTCAATGTCATATGTATGTGTTTTTTCAAGAGCAGGCTTTGATTTAACAATAAGATCAACTACATTATCCACTCTCTTATCAAGAATGGCCTCATCAAGCTCACCACTCTGAACTGCTGCAATAATTTTTTGCGTGTTAAGACCGCCGGATGACGGCATTTCCAAATCTGTACCGTACTTAAGGCCCGGAATACGATCAACCGATGCACCCCAGTCTGTAAGCACAAGACCTTCAAATCCCCATTCGTCGCGCAAAACCTTTTCCTGAAGCCACTCATTCTGAGAAGCATAAACACCGTTTATCAGATTATAAGAATTCATAATTGTCCACGGCTGGGCTTCTTTAACACAAATCTCAAAGGCAGTAAGATAAAGCTCGCGCATGGTTCTCTCATCAATTACCTCATTAACAACCATACGAAACGCTTCCTGCGAATTGCAGGCAAAATGCTTAAGCGATGTACCCACTCCCTTAGACTGAACACCGTTTACAAGATTAGCTGAGCACTTGCCTGCAAGATACGGATCCTCGCTGAAATACTCAAAATTTCTGCCGCATACAGGTGAACGCTTAATATTGGTGCCCGGGCCGAGAATGGTAGAAACCTGTTCCTTAAGACATTCCTCACCGAGAGCCTCGCCCTCTTCTCTGAGCAAATCCTCATCCCAAGAGCATGAAGAAGTAGCTGCAGGAGGGAAACAGGTTGCAGGAACTGAATTACCGAGACCTATACCGTCTGACGCTTTTTTATCCTTGTTCTGCTTACGAAGACCGTGAGGGCCGTCTGTAATATTGATTTTCGGAAGCCCAAGCTCGGGTGCTTCCTCCAAGTGCCAATAGTCGTAGCCTGAAACAAAAGCTGCTTTTTGTTCAAGGCTCATTTTTTTAACAATTTCTGGGTGTTTCATTATTAAAACGCTCCTCTCAAATTTTTACCATTTACCATTATACAATAAAAAGGACTGCATAGCAATAATTATTTTTGTTTAAAATCACCATATTTTTAAATGGTGTAATATATTTACACTTCGCCTAAACACATATTGTTATTTAAACAGTGATATGATAAAATCAAAATTAAGGAGGATTATGTTATGAAATATGAAATTCCCTACAGTGCATTTGCAGAAAAAAGGATTAATGAATTATGCCTCGAAAACAGAAATATTTTAAGCCATAAAATTGAAAATGATGACGATGACAACATGATTATCACTCTTGTATTCCAAAGTTTTAGCGTAACGTTAAAGTATAGCGAAGCTGTTTTTGAGGATTACTCATTTTTGGAAAATGAAAATAACGGAAAAGCACTCATTGCGAAGTTTGAATTCCCCTTTTCCAAAATCAAATATTCTATCTACGATATTCACAATACTGTTGAAGACAATATTTTTTGCACCTATGCATTTCATTGCCTTTATAATGAAGCTGCCTTAGGCAGTGCTATTGAAACTATCTTTGATTTTATTAACAGAAATTACGATATAATCAACAGCATAAACAGCTCCGAGAAACTTCAAGAAAAGCTTGATGCCTCCTTCGAAAACGGATTAAAGGTAGCCTCTAAAAAAATCACCAAAGAGAAATTAAAGAAAAATCCGGAAAAATACTTTAAAAGCCATGACACGGATTTGTATCTTCTCAGATTAGACGAAACCGCCTTCATTGATAATATTATAAAAGGAAGCACGAAAAGTCTTCAGAATTTTCATCGGCATAACTTGAAAAAAGGGACGTTTCTCACTTTTGAAGAAAGATATATGAATTACCTTATCCAAAACGATTTAAAACATCCTGATGAGGAAATTGTTAAAAACATCAAAGAACACAGCAAGGTTTCAAAAAAAATAGGCAACTCCCATACCATATCCATAGCAATAAGTTTTATTCTTGCCATGGCAATAAACATACTCATAGGAATTGCAGTCGAAAAGAAAATCGAAAAGGATTATTTTCTTTTAAGTGAAGTAACAATTGACAATATTTTTAAAATCATTCCGATGATATTCGGCTTTATATTACTGACACTTCATCCAATAGAAAACCTGCTGATGCGAAAAAACAAAAATTACGACACAAAAAAAACGAAAAATGATAAAAAAGCTGCCGCTATACTTGCTCTGATTGGCATTATATGTATTGCAGGGTCAAGTGCTTACTTTTATTTTGATTTTCAAAAAAATGTCGGACTGGGTAAAAATGACATTTATTACTGTCAAAAGCTTGCGAAGGTCGAGAAGTACGCATACAACGAGGCAAAGCTTTATTTAATTGAAGGCACATACTATGATAATGATTATTCTGACACGGATGATGATAAAAAAATAGTTGTCATTATAAATAATGATTATAAGGATTATTATGTTTCAGAATACTTAACGGTTATTAACATGACCAACGATTATAGGGACAGCCTGAAGTATGCCGGCAAATTCAAATCAATAGAAGATTTTGATGATACTTTTAATAATCACTGAAAATGAAATAAAAAATCTGCTTTTAACAATCCCTTTTGAGATAATATAATAATGGTCTATTAACAAAAACAGCATATCTCAAAACTGAGGTAAGCAGACTGTTTCACAATACCGATAAAACGGACTTAATAATATACCAAAAATACAGAATACATAGAATTTGATAGCCATAGCAGACCGTATTTCCAAGTTTTTGTGATACAAAAGTAGTTTAAAAGGCCTGAAACCTATATAGGTTTCAGGCCTCAGTCTGTCGAAAAAGGCACAGTTTAGGCTGTGCCTTTTTCGACAGACTGGACAGTGTATCTCCATGAGATACACCGTTTTTTATCCGATTATTTCTCTGATTATTTTTTCAGCTTTTGTTACATCGGCTTTACCGCGTGAATTTTTCATAACATAGCCAAACATAACATTTATTGCCTTATCCTTGCCGTTTTTAATATCCTCAACAGCCTTAGGATTTGCATCAACAGCACCCTGACAAAGTACTCTGAGTTCATCATCCGAAAGGCCTGCCAAATCCTCAGCCTTTATATATTCTGTTACATCCGCACCGCTTTCCAGCATCTTGGAAAGAACATCCTTTGCCTTATTGGCTCTGATTTTCTTTTCATCAATCAGCTTAACCAAGGCTGCCAGCTGCTTCGCTGTTGTTTTAATATCAAAATTTTCTTTGTCCTCTTCTGTCTGAAGCACTGCGTAAATCGTACCAATAATCATATTAAGAACGTTATTTGCACTTGCGCCCTCACAAACTGCCGAGTCAAAGAATTGTGTTACATTTCTGTATTTATAAATGAGTCTTGCATTATTCTCCGGCAGACCCATATCCTGAACATATCTTTTAAGCTTGGCATCAGGCAATTCAGGAAGTGATTTGCGTATTTCCTCAACCATTTCGGGTGAAATGTAAAATCTCAGTATATCCGGTTCAGGAAAATAACGGTAATCATCCGCATTCTCCTTTGTACGAAGAACATAAACTGTATCACTGTTTGCATCGTAACGCATGGTAGACTGAATGATTTTTTCACCTGAATCAAGAAGGTCTTCCTGTCGTTCCATTTCAAGTTCCATAGCACGAACAATATTAGAAAGCGAATTGATATTCTTTATTTCTGTTCTTGTTCCCCAAGGTTCACCCGGCTGATGAATGGATACATTCACATCGCAGCGCATCGAACCCTCCTGCATTTTACAGTCTGAAACACCAACATTGCGCATAATCAGCTGAAGCTTTTCCGCATATTCTCTTGCTTCCTCCGGTGAAGAAATATCAGCCATGGATACAATTTCAATAAGAGGAACACCGCCGCGATTATAGTCAACATATGTGTAGCCGCCATCATGCACAAGCTTACCTGCATCCTCTTCAATATGAATACGTTCAATTCGTATTTTTTTTCCTGAATCAAGCTCGACATAGCCATTAACACAAACAGGCTCGTCAAATTGCGATATCTGATATGCCTTGGGTAAATCGGGATAAACATAGTTTTTTCTGTCCATATGAGAGTTATTATTAATCTCGCAGTGAACTGCAAGCCCGGCACGCACAGCATACTCAATAACCCTTTTATTAAGAACAGGCAATGCACCGGGCTGTCCCGTACATACAGGGCAGCAGTGTGTATTTGGTTCACCGCCGAACCGAGTTGTGCAGCCGCAAAATATCTTTGTTTTCGTTGCAAGCTCAATATGTGTTTCAATACCGCATACCAACTGATAACTCAAAGCACTGCACCTCCTTCAAAATCAGAAACGCCTATATCTGCATTTTTCTCATAAAAATAAGCTGCGTTAAGAATTGTCTTTTCACTGAATTTTTTGCCTATAAGCTGCATGCCGATAGGCAAACCTTTGCTGTCATTTTTAATAGGTACACTGATTGCAGGCACTCCTGTGATATTAATCGGAACCGTTGCTATATCCGAAAGATACATTTCAACAGGAGATACACCTTTATGATTCAGCTCAAAAGCAGTGTTCGGTGCTGTCGGCGCAATTAAAATATCGCATGTATTGAATATTTCATCAAAATCGGCAATAAGATTTTCACGAAGCAAGCATGCTTTTTTGTAATAAGCATCATAATAGCCTGATGACAGCACATAAGTGCCAAGCATGATTCTGCGCTTAACCTCATCACCAAAGCCCTCGGTACGTGTCTTCAAAATCATTTCTTCAACATCATTAAAACTTTCAGGTCTGTAGCCGTATCGAATGCCATCATATCTGCCAAGGTTTGAGGAAGCCTCAGCACAAGCAATAATATAATAAACCGGCAATGCCTGTTTAAGAACAGGGAGACTGATGTCAATCACCTGTGCACCATTATCCTCAAAGAATTGAACAGCACTGTCAATTGCCTCTTTTATTTCGGGATTTATTCCCTCAAAATATTCCCGAGCGATACCGATTTTCAGTCCCTTGATATCCTTTTGTCCGAGTGTATCGGCAATTTTTCCAAACTGAAAATCAACACTGGTCTGATCATTGGCATCAACGCCGCTGATTGCATCAAAAACCATAGCTGTATCCTTTACGGAATTAGCAAGCACGCCGATTTGGTCAAGCGAGGATCCGTATGCAATCAGACCGTAACGTGAAACCGCACCATAGGTTGGCTTAAGGCCTACGATACCGCAGAAGGATGCCGGCTGACGAACTGATCCGCCTGTATCCGATCCCAGCGCATAGGCTGCGAGATTAGCACATACTGCTGACGCACCGCCGCCTGATGATCCGCCTGTCACATGGTTTACATTTCTCGGGTTAAGCGGAGCACCATAGCAGCTGGTTTCACTTGTAGAACCCATGGCAAATTCATCCATATTGGTTTTGCCAAGCATTACAGCACCCTGAGCCTTAAGCCTGCTCCATACTGTTGAATTATAATACGGTCGGAAACCTTGAAGAATTTTTGATGCACAGGTGGTTAAATCACCGTCTGAGCAAATATTATCCTTAAGTGTCATCGGAATACCGGTTAAAGCAGTTGCCGTACCGTTTTTCAGCATTTCGTCAGCATTCTTTGCATGTTCAAGCGCCTTTTCAAAAGTTGTTGAAACATAAGCATTATACTTGCAGTTATCCGACTCAATAGCACTAATATATTTTTCTGCAAGCTCAACTGACGAAATCTCTTTATTCCTAAGCATTTGTGATAAGGAGGTTATCATCTCTTTCATTTATATTCCTCCCTTCACACAGAACATACCCTTTGAAGCGTTTACATTTGAAAGAATCTTTTCATTCGCAAGTGATTCCTGAATAATGTCCTCTCTGAAATCCTCAGCAGGAGTGGCAGACGATGAAACGTTTCTTATTTTTTCAGCATCACCTTCAACTGAATTATTTATTGTATCGGCAAACGCAATAATATCGTCCATATCCTTTATGATTTTATCAAGCTCCTCATCTGAAAAGTCAAGACGAGCCAAACGAGCCAGCTTTAATACTTCATCTTTGGTAATCATAGTTACACCTCGTTTTATTCGTGTATTACCGTACAGGTAGATTGCATATACTTTTGAAATTTTTTTAAATTCAAATGATATGGAATTATCCCGTATACATTAGCATTATGAATAATATAACCTAAATTACATTTAATTCTGCAAAAACTTTTACTTTCTTAATTTAATATGAACCTCTCTTAGCTGCTGCTCCGTAATCTCATTCGGAGCACCGCACATAAGGTCCTGAGCCTTACCGTCCATCGGGAAGGTAATTACTTCTCTGATATTCTCTTCATTTCTGAGAAGCATAATCATACGATCAACACCCGGCGCCATACCTGCGTGAGGCGGAGCACCAAACTGGAAAGCAGTATAAAGTGCACCGAATTTTTCCTTAAGCACATCTTCATCATAACCTGCAATTTCAAATGCCTTCTTCATAATATCAATATCATGGTTACGAACCGCACCTGAGGACAGTTCAACACCATTACATACTATATCATACTGATATGCAAGGATGTTAAGCGGGTCCTCATTTTCAAGAGCATCCAAACCACCCTGAGGCATGGAAAATGGGTTATGCGTAAATCCGATTTTCTTTTCCTCTTCCTTATATTCATACATTGGAAAATCATTGATAAAGCAGAAACGATAAGCCTTTTTTTCGAGCAAATCAAACATTTCACCGAGCTTTGTTCGAATCTGGCCAGCATAGCTTGCTGCCTTTGACTCTTCATCGGCAATAAAGAAAATCGTGTCGCCAATCTCAAGGGAAGCCATATCGGCAAGCTCTGTTTTCATATCATCCGGAATAAACTTATCAATAGGTCCTTTATATGATTTATCCTCAAGCACAAGGAGATAGCCTAAGCCACCCATGCCGATTGACTGCGCAAATTTAAGAAGTTTCTCGTGTTTACCTTTTGAAATCTCCTCGTGAAGCTTAATTGCTCTTACCGTCTTGCCATGGAAGGGCTTAAAGGTGCAGCGCTGGAAGAAATCTGTTACATCGATAATTTCAAGAGGGTTTCTTAAATCAGGTTTATCCGTACCGTACTTGAGCATAGCATCCTTAAAACTGATTACAGGATAAGGAGCTTGCGTTACTTCATATCCCGCAGGTGCAAACTTTTTAAAGGTCTTGGTTAAAATTTCCTCACCGACCTTGAATACATCCTCCTGCGTAGCAAAGCTCATTTCAAAATCAAGCTGATAAAATTCACCGGGTGAACGGTCTGCTCTTGCATCCTCATCTCTAAAGCACGGTGCAATTTGGAAATACTTGTCAAATCCCGATACCATAAGCAACTGTTTATACTGCTGCGGTGCCTGCGGCAAAGCATAAAACTTTCCCTTATGAACACGGCTGGGAACAACATAGTCGCGTGCACCCTCAGGCGAGGAAGCACAGAGAATCGGCGTCTGTATTTCCAAAAAGCCCATATTTGTCATTTCCTGTCTGAGGAAGGAAACAACTCGGCTCCTGAAAATCATATTGTCCTTTACCTTTTGATTTCTTAAATCAAGAAAACGATACTGCAGTCTTTTATCCTCACGCGTTTCCTTTGAAGTCTGAATTTCAAATGGAAGCGGCTGACGCACCTTGCCGAGAGTGGTAACTGCGTGTGCCTCAATCTCAATTATGCCGGTTGCAATTTTAGGATTGATTGTATCTTCATCACGCTTTTCGACAACACCCTCCACACAGATACAATCCTCTTTGGAAATTCCTTCAAGCAGTGAAGTATCGCGCATAACAATCTGCATAACGCCATTCATATCACGAAGATCAAGAAATGATACACCACCGTGGTCGCGGATATTCTCTACCCAACCTGCAACCTTAACACTGCTGTTAATATCCGCTTCGGAAAACAGGTCCATTGTCTTTGTTCTGTAAATTGTTGAAAATTCCATAAATTCATCTCCCGAAATAATAAATTAAAAAGCAGCCTTAAGTCCTATAGGACGAAAGACTGCTTCCGTGGTACCACCTAAATTAGCCGAATATACTCTAACGGCTCACTCTGAGGATTAACGCTCCTTAAACGCTCAATTCTAATCACAAAACGCTTTCTTTTGAGAACTCATAGGTGTTTTTCGCTGAATGCATTTGCTGTCTTGCACCAACCGACAACTCTCTGAAAAAGAGGCAAACCGCTACTCTCCTAATCACAGTTTTATATTATTATAGATATAATAGCACTAAAAAATACGTTAGTCAATATTTTTATTTATTATCCTGCTGCATATTATATGCATTATAATTTCCAAAACATAAATTGCAAGCGTTACATACCAGCCGATGCCCATACCGCCGATTATCAGACCAAGCACTACAAAAACAATGGTATTGATTGCACTGAAAATCATATTTCTTAAAAATCCTGTCTTGGTTGAGGAAAACAAAGATGAAATGATAACAGCCAAAGACAATACAATCACAAGAGCCATGCTGATAAGCGGCATCATTACATCGCTGATTTCAATGCTTGATTTAACAAGACCCATGATTAAACGGATAAGACTTATATTTCCGTACATTGGAAGGCACATCGAAGCAAGCGGTGTAAAAAACAAAACAAGCCTTATAATCAAAACCGGTGAAGCAATAGATGATGACTTTATAATATTAAAAAAACGGTTTACTGCATCGACCTCTCTTTGTGCCTGCACAGCATCAGACTTTAAATTATCCTCAAGATTATAGTATAGAAGATTCACACTGCAATGGGGACAATTTTCTTTCATATAAAGCGGACTGATTTTACCGCCGCACTTAGGACATGTATTATTCATCCGAACCACCTCCTGAAACCTCTTTCGAAAGCTGCTCACGGCGCACCTTCATCTCCGCTCTTATTGTTTCCAGCTTTTTGCCTGTAAGCGTATAGAAGGAATACGGAATCAGTGACAATAAACCGAGAAGATACGGAATACATGTGTAAAGAGCCCATACACACAAATCTGTGTGATCACCCTTTACGGTTATCTGCTCACCCATTGAATTTTTTGTGAATGTGAGACCGATAATCGGAAGAAGAGCAGTACCCAAGGCTGTAGAAATAGAGCCTGTCAGTTTACCGACAAAGGTAAGCACAGAAAAACTTACACCCTCGTTTCTCTCTCCGGTTTTCCATTCCATATAATCAACGGTATCCCCTATCATTTCAGTCGGTATTACCATGTTGATTGTGTTGAAGAAACTGAAAATAAAGTTTTGAAGCATTAAGAGAATGGAGATTACAAGCACATTTGAATTATAGAATTTAAGTCCTGCTAAAAATACAAGTGTACCGACAACAGCTCTGCATACAATATTAATAATAACAATCTGCCTGTTATCAAATTTCTTTTTCACTTTTGGTATTAAAAGATAAGTAAGAAAGCCAAAAATTGTACCCGGAAGTCCTATCCATAATACAGCAGAATTAAGATTTAAAACCTCTGAATAATAATATGTCTGAAATACGCCTGCAAGACCGGCAAGTGCGCCTAAAACATTACCGACAATGATAAGCAGCAACGGCTTATTTTTAAACATTACCTTAAAGCCTTCAAGCACAGAAGGTTCTCTTACCGACTGAACAACTCTTTCTTTTGTTTTGAACCCTGCAAGTGAAAACAATCCCAAAAGCATAACCGCAGCAACTGCAGCCAAAATGAGGAAATCCTGCGACAGAGTGAGACCCCAAACACCGTTATTAGATAAATCCATCATTACAACAAGAATCGTAGTAGATAAACCACCTATTATACCGGAAATAAATCTGGCTGAGGAAATTGCTCTTGTTCTGTCTGACGGCGACGGCGAAATTGCTGTGCTCATTCCCCAAAACGGCACATCCCCTATGGTGTAGAAAAATTCCCATATGAAATAGGATATGTACATATAAACTATTTTAACAGTTGTTGACTTGGCATCTGCTAAAATTTCAGGGCCGGCAAAAAGCATAATTGTAGCAATTGAAAGCGGAATCGGCACAATCAGTAGATAAGGTCTGAGCTTACCGTAGCGTGTTCGTGTCCTATCAATAATTCCGCCCATAAGGGGATCATTAATCGTGTCCCATATACCAAGAACAATAATCATCATAGCCACTGCTTTTTCGGGTATTCCGAAAACCTTGGTAAAAAACAGCGACAAATAACCACCGGCCACAAGGTTATAACCAAAAACCTGACCTGCATTTGCAAAGCCGTAAGCCAGATTTTCCTTAACACCTACATAACGTATTTCTTTTACATCCTCATTCTTTTCGCTCATAAAACCCCTCCAAATGATCTATCTATTATATTAAAACAAAAATACGCTCAATCGTCAAGAATTTTTGTATAAATATAATAAGTAAATCATAAGCTCCTGATATCGATTTGATTTTAAGCAATGGTTAAACACATAAAAAGCACATCGAAATTAAATTCCGATGTGCTTTGTTTTATTTTGTCTTTGAAGTGCTTTTATCAGCTTTTTCTGATTTATCCGCTTTCTGTTTAAAAGCATCATATCTGTTTTCCAGCTCGGTATATTTATCCGTTTTCATATCCTTTTTAAGCACCTTTTTTCCATCAAAGGATATATAATACTCCCCGATTGTCTCCATTGAAAAGGTTTCTTTTCCATCCTTAGTTGTTTCATCGTTTTTTACAATCACGTTGGCAACAACCTTAATATATTTAGTCCCTTCAATATCAACGCCGCTGGATGCAACCATAAAGGTATAATCTTTCGTGATTTTATCCAGACCAAGCTCTTCTTTACTGTATGCCTGTTTAATAAACCTCAAAGCTTCATTTTCTTTAATCTTAGCTTCTTTGGTTTCGATAACAGGATTTGTTGCATGGGTTGACGGTTCGTCAGACTCAGTATTGGCCGAACAAGCTGTAAACACAGTCATAACAGCAATAGCTGACAATAGAATCGCAAATATTTTTTTGATAACAACACCCTCTTTCTAAAGGATTTAAATCAAGTGTTATTCTTCGTCTTCACCCTCGCAGTCACATTCAACCTCAAATTCGAGCATTTCACCGCAGTTTGGGCACGGAATAGGACCGCCAAGAACCGTATCCTCATCAACTGTAATTTCAGCGCCGCAAAGAGGACACTCAACCTCAAATTCCTGACACTCATCATCGCAATCGCAACAATCGTCGCAATCACAATCACAGTCACAATCATAATCATCTTCCAAAAGATAATCCTCAACCTCTGCAAGATCTTCATCAACAGCATCAATCTGCTCTGCAAGAAGCTCCAGACCTTCAGTCATATCGTTTACATCCTCAGTAAGATTTGAAAGTACATCAACAATTGCTTTGAATACCTTTGCTTCCTTCTTATTTGAATCTAAATCAAGACCGTCAAGCAGTCCTTTAAGATAGCCTAAGCTTTCCGTTGTTTCCATAATAAAACTCCTTATATTTTATATTTTATGCTCTTTCCATATACTCACAGGTTCTGGTATCAATTCTAATCATATCACCCTCATTAATAAAGAGCGGAACACGAATTTCTGCACCTGTCTCCACCTTTGCAGGTTTAAGTGTATTTGTTGCCGTATTGCCCTTAAGACCGGGTTCTGTTTCGGTAACCTCAAGAGTTACAAATGTAGGAGGCTCTACACCGAACACCTTGCCTTTATAGGAAAGAATACGGCAAATTTCATTTTCCTTAACAAATTTAAAGTTATCTGAAAGATCTGACTCCGAAACAGGAACCATATCAAAAGTCTCATTATCCATAAAATAATAGAGACCGTCGTCACTGTAGGAATAAGCCATCTCTTTTCTCTCAATAAATGCTGTAGGGAATTTTGCCGATGGGTTGTAGCTCTTTTCAGTAACTGCACCCGTAATAACATTTTTAGTCTTTGTTCTTACAAAAGCGGCACCTTTACCCGGCTTAACATGCTGGAATTCAATAACCTGCAATACATTGCCGTCCTCTTCAAAGGTCACACCGTTTCTGAAGTCACCTGCTGTTACCATAATTTATACCTCCAAGTTATCTGATGATTAATTTGTAATATATTTACTTATCTATTTTATATTATTTCCATCAATAAATCAATACCCATTTTATAGCTGTCTTTGCCGAACCCGCTGATTTGTTTCACACATACATCCGTTATAACCGAAATTTTGCGAAAATCCTCTCGATTATGAATATCGGACATATGAACCTCAACATACGGTGTGTAATCCTTAACCGCCTCAATCGCATCCCGGATGGCATAGGAATAATGTGTATATGCTCCTGCGTTAATAACAACACCGTCAAACTCGTCCTTGCTTTCATGAATAACGTCAATTAAATCACCCTCATGATTTGACTGAAAAAATGTTACCTTCGCTCCGTTTGCCTTTCCATATAGCTTAAGTTCATCATTAATCTGCTTGAGGGTTTCGCCGCCATAGACATTCTTTTTTCTTATTCCTGTCATATTAAGATTGGGGCCGTTTAATACAAGTATTTTTTTCATTCTATCACCTATGCTAATAATAATGCATACTCAAACTTAAGTCAACAAATAATTCGTATGTATAAATAAAAAATAAGAAGGTATCAGCAGATACCTTCTTATGTAAAATTACTTATACTTTCTTTTGCGAGCAGCCTCGCTCTTTTTCTTACGAGCAACTGAAGGCTTTTCATAATGCTCTCTTTTACGAACTTCCTGGATAATACCATCACGAGAAGTCTGACGCTTAAAACGTCTGAGTGCACTGTCAAGAGATTCATTTTCTTTAACTTTTACCTGGCTCATTCAATTCCCTCCCTCCGACCGCTTTCGGGGGTATTTGATACTTCTTTAAATATCCGAGCAAGATTATATACAATATTAAAACAAAAGTCAAGTATTTTAACAATAATTGTCGAAATTAGTATTAAAAATATTTTTATTTTACTTTTTAGAAGCATATGGGGAAAGTCCTGACTCCTCTTCTCCCATGCGCCGCGCATTAAGATCACTTTCAACAATTGCTCTTTTTTCATTGGTATAGTTAATAAAGAGAAGCGGAATAATAAATAATACACTTGCCGCTGCCGGTGTTAAAACGACAAGAGGCCATATCCACTTATCAAACATAGCAGTCTGTGTTCCTACATACACCTGTGCATGCTCTATTGCCTTATAGCCAAGAGCCGAAAGCACAAGAGCTGCAAGACCCGAGGTAATACCGCTGGATATTTTGGTAAAAGAAGTCTGCATTGAGAATGTAATACCCTCTGTTCTTTTACCGGTTTTCCATTCCATATAATCAATACTGTCACAAAAAATAGAGGTCTGTGCGATGGAAGCTGCACCGCTGGGTATACTGCCGATTCCTATTATAATCATTGCTGCCCAAAGCTTTTTGCCTTCAAACCCGACAAAATAAGCAATAATACGTGCAATAATATTTACAATTTGGATAAATATAAGAACATTTACATAACTGCCGAACCATTTTTTCATTTTGTCTGCACATATCATTCCTATAAATCCGGGCAATCCCGTACAAATAAAATAAATGGTTGTAAGTCCCAGTGCACCTATAACACCGCTGCTGCCGACAAAATCAGCAGGTATCTCATACTTAAAGAAATATGTAACAAGATTTACGCCAAATCCGAGTGAACCGAAAAGATTGGCTACAGTTACAAGAAGCATCATCTTATTTTTAAATAAAAGTGAAAAACTTTCTGCCAAAGACGCCTGCTGCTCTGCCTTGTTAACACGTATTCTTTCCTGCGCTTTAGAACACCTATAGCTTATCATTGCGCCGCCGAGACCGAAAATAACAGCAAACACAAAAGTAACAAGTGCCATGCTGAAACCTTTGGCATTGGCAATCATCTCAAGCACCATCGGAATTCCTACGCTCAGTGCACTGTAAACACAGCTGCCAATGGTTCTTGCCCACTGAACGAATTTATCGCGTTCACTTGAATTCGGTGACACCATCGCCGTTATTCCCCAAATAGAAACATCCTGAACGGTGTATGTTAAATCCCAACAAATATAAACAATTACGAAATATGAGACCCTAAGCCAAAGCAAATCCTCAGCCGTAGAAAACACAAGAAACAAAAAAACCGTAAAAATCCCTACAGGGAGCGGTGTATATTTAAGAAACGGACGAAGCTTTTCACCGCTTTTAAAGGTATGCCTGTCAATAAATGAACCCACAATCGGATCATTTACTCCGTCCCACACTTTCATCACGATAAGCAGCACAGATACAATTGCCGCCGGAAACAGAGCTATATCTGTCATAAAATAGGTAAAGAACGTGCCGCCGATCAGCGAATACACCATATTCTGACCGCATAGACCGAATATAAAGCTCGTCATTTCTTTTTTGGAAATATATGTTTTTTTGCCATCATAATCCATAAACACCGCACCTTTTCTGTATTGATACTCTTATTGTAGTATAAAAATCACAAAAAATAAAGAAGAATTGCAAAAAAACTATGCAATTCTTCTTTATTTTTTAAATATAATACTGCGCCTGTGCATTCCAAAGCTCGTAATACTTTCCGTTTTTATCCTTCAGCAATTCCGCATGTGTGCCTGCCTGAACAAGCATTGCTTGATCAAACACAGCTACACGGCTGCAAAAAACGCAGCTCGAAAGACGGTGAGAAATATAAATTGCTGTTTTGTTATTTACAAAGGAATTAAACCTGCTGTATATTTCATTTTCAGCAACAGGATCCAGAGCAGCCGTAGGTTCATCAAGAATAACGACCGGGCTGTCTTTATACAAAGCTCTGGCAAGAGCAAGCTTCTGCGCCTCACCGCCTGATATTTCAACTCCGTCCTTTTCAACATTTTTATAAAGAAATGTATTCTCCTTTTTCGGCATTCTTTGAACTCGTGCAATGATATTTGCCTCTTCAAGACAACGATAAAGCTTATCACTGTCATATTCATCACTGACACATACATTCTGACTCAGTTCAAGCGAAAACATTTTAAAATCTTGAAAAACAACAGAATAAAGCTTCATGAGACTTTCCCTTTTATATTCCTTAATATCTACTCCGTTAATCAAAATTTGACCTTCATCGGCATCGTAAAACCGACACATCAGCTTTATAAAGGTGGTTTTGCCGCTGCCGTTTCTGCCAACAACTGCCAAATGCTCTGCATTATTTATTTTAATGCTTACATTTTTCAGAGCATAGCTGCTGCTCGATGGATATTTAAACGAAACATTTTTAAATTCAATTTCATAATGATCCAAATCCACATCCTTGTCCCCGTATGTCATATCATCCTGCACGGCAAGAATATCGAAATAATAGTTAACAAGCGGACACATTTCAGCTGTTTTGCCAAAGGTTGCAGCCATTTTCATAACACCATTTATAATCTGCATAAAGGAACCGCAGTAAAGCACCAACGAACCAACACCAAACAAACCGAAAAGGCCCTTGGCACCGATAAAAAGATATACGCCAAACGCAAGCAGTGAACCTAAAAGTGCAATCATTGAGCTTGAACGTGCCGTGTACATAGAATTCTTCTTTAAAAGCTTCTCTCCGTCTGTCAGCATAACATCAACTGCTGTATGACTGATTATTTTTTGCTCCTCATATAATCTTATCTCCTTGCCTGTTTTATAATCATCAAACATATCAAGGAAATAATAGAATATTCGGTCAAGTCTTGAATAAGCATCCCCTGCTGCAAAATATGCCTTGTTCATTTTGAAACTGATCAGCAGAGCAAAAACAACCATAACAGCAAGCGAAGCAAAAAGCACAATTAAAAATATGGGTTTTTCAAAAAAGCTGTCACCGGTTCTTGTAAATCCGATTTTAAACAAAGGAATCAGAAATGCCGCTGAAACTGCAAGAGTTATAAGACCTGAAATAAAATCTCTTATCATCCATGAAAACTGTGTAAAGGCAGAATAGACTCTGTTCTGCGCCTCGGAATGCTTATGTATAAGCTCTTTAAAGTCACTGTCCTCCAGCTTTTTGTATTCTGTCGAATAAAGCTTTTTTGCAATATTACTTCGTTCTGAATTGTACATCATATTTCTATAGATATAATACATATCGCCGAGATAGTGATTGGAAAGCATAAGCACAAAATTAATAACAACTGCCGATGCTATGAGCAAAATCAATGTTTTAACATCACTTTTTTGCTCCAAAGCATCAATAATTTCAGCTGAAAACCAAATATTTACAAACGGCATCACAGCAGTAACAACGGCAGTGGCAATTGTACATGGCAAAAGTCTCTTTTCCAATCTATGTATCTCTTTAACAGCCTTAAAAATTGTTTTAAAATTGCTCACACTGCATACCTCCTGACTGTTCATAATAATAACTTTGGAGCTGGTACATTCGATAGTATTTTCCTTTTTTCGCCATAAGCTCTTCATGAGTCCCGCTTTCAGCTATTTTCCCGTCTGAAAGAAAAAATATTCGATCGCAAAATCGAGTTGATGACAAACGATGAGAAATAAAAAATGAAATTTTTCCCTTTGTCATCTCATTATACTTAAGATAAAGCTCATTTTCGGCAATCGGATCGAGTGCAGCCGTTGGTTCATCCAAAATAAGCACGGGAGCATTTTTATAAATAGCTTTGGCAAGCAGCAATTTCTGTTTTTCTCCGCCTGAAAAGTCAGCAGCCTCCTTGTAAACATCCTTCACCATATAAGTATTCTCCTTATTTTCAAGAGAATTTATTTTATCAAGTATACCTGCTTTCTCAAAGGCATTAAACAGTTTTTCCTTGTTGTAATCATCAGAAGCGGCAATATTTTGAGCAATCGTCATAGGAAGAAAATAATAATCCTGAAATACAGGAGCAAAAAGTCTAAAGTAGCTTTTCATATCAATTGTGTCATTGCTTTCACCATTGACAAAGACTGTTCCCGAAGTCGGCTGATAGAGTCCGCAAATCAGTTTAACAACAGTTGTTTTGCCTGCGCCGTTTTCACCGACAACTGCAATGTTTTCACCCTTATTAACAGTAAAGGACATGTTTTTAATCGTATCATCCTCTGCTTCGGGATAAGCAAAACTGACATTTTTAAACTCAATTGAATTTACATCATCAACAGTAATGCTGTGTTTTTCAGAATCATCACACTCTGCCGCACTCTCAACAAAATCACGAAATTTTTGACAGTCGTTGCAGCAGCGTTCAAGATTAGAGTAGCAATAAACAAAGCTTAATATCCAATTTGAAAATCCTGTTATGATACCAAAATAAAATATGAAATCACTGACCGAAAGCTTTCCTGAAACAACAAGATACACCAAATAAGCATAAGCTACAAGCTCTCTTATCAAATTAAGCAGTGCTCTTGTGGCACTTATGGCAATATTCTGCTTGCTGTAAAAAGAAACAAGTTTTTCATTCTGATAAAGCAACTGCGCCATCACAGCAATAAATCTGTCACCAAATCCATAAAGCTTTATATCCTTTGCTGCAGATAAATCCTTGCTCTGTTCATAAAAATAATTGAGCTTAGTCAATATTTTATATCTCGCATCCTTATCTCTATTTGTTCTTATGTTAAGATATTTCAGCAGAAAAAATTCGGCAATGCAGGTAACAAAAATTAAAAGTATTACAAAAGCATTAATTTTATATATCAGGGCAAGTGAAGCAATAATACCTAAAACACAAACAAAAATCTGATTAAGTGTTTCAAAAAAATCTGCACTTCCTGCATAGTAACTTTTGTAGAACTCCGATGCTCGGCTGTTCATCTCTCTGCCCTTAAGACTTTCGATATGAATAAAGGGCATATTAAGATTTTTTTCAAAAGCAATAACAGCATAGCGCATACGTATAACTCTGGCACCGCCGTTAATTAACTCACGCAAAAACGGGTCCAGCCAAAGTGTAATTGCCATAAGCACACTTAAAAGGGCCACAATAAGAATGAGCCTGTAAATTGTAACGCCTTCATTAATACAGTCTATCATCGCTTTGGGAATATAAGCGGTAATGATTGGCTGCAAAACAAGTGCCGGAACTCTTAAGACAAAGTAGAACATGCTTTTTTTATCCCATACCAGCCAATTTTTGACCATGTAAAGAAAGTTTTCTTTCATAATTCTGCCCTCCTGATATCACTACACTTACTATTTTAAAGCTTATGACGTATAAAGTCAATAAAAATTTGGGATATATCCCACTCGATACATCGCGAATTGTCTTACAATTTTTTTGAAACTACTATAAAGGATGATCATTATGAGAATTAAAGAAGCCGTAGCTCAAAGAATTGTTAATCTGTGTCACGAACGCAAAATAGCGATTAATGCTCTGGGTAATATAAGCGGAATCAATCCGTCAACCATTTACAGCATGTTAAATACAAAAAGCAATAATCCCGGTGTTGTGTCACTTCAAAAAATCTGTGACGGACTTGATATAACCATTCGTGAATTTTTTGATGACGATTTATTCAGCGATATTGAGCAGGAAATTAAATAGACACTTGGCGTATAATATTATATCATACATTAGGATAAGAATACCCGACATTTTGTGCGCAATAATTCATGCTCTATCTTGTATGACGTGTCAAAAAACAAATCCGTCTGAATAAATAATAAAACTCTGTCCTTTTACCGAGCATACGGTAAAAGGACAGAGTTTGCTATTAAAAATTTTTTATAACTGCACAGACTTTATTACGCAGTGCAGTTATCATGATGTCCCATCTTATCAGCTTCTTTATTTGTTCGATGACAACAGCTATGACAAAGGAAATTGAGAACAAAACCAATACAATAAGCCAAAAGTATTTAAAACCATAAATGAAATCCTGAAAATATACAACTCTTATAAAACTATGTATAAGAAAAATATTCATAGAATATTTTCCGCATACGGCAAGAAGATTTTTTAACACCGGAATTCTGATAACATATTTTTTGCAAAAACAAATTGCAATTACCGGTGCCACGGCACAATGATATTCCCACAGCTTATCTCTGGGAAATTTTATCCATACCACTATACTTAAGAGAAGCAAAGTAAGGTATAAAACAAATTGTACAATTTCGTTTCGTATTTTATTTTTCACAAACCATATATTGTCAAGCTTCTTAAAAATATCGTACTGTGCAAAAATCATGCCGGCAATTACAGGTGTAATAAAGGTGTAGGCATTTGTTCCGCCGGGATACCCATCTGCCAATAAACGCGGCAAAGCCATACTGATAACAATAAGTGAAATATATCCAAACCTTTTGCTCCACGCTATTGCAAGCGGTATTATAATAATAAAGAAAATAGCCGCACTCATATACCACCATGTACTGATTAATGTTGGCGTGTCAACCAGATTTGCAAGTCCAAAAAAATCAATAAGTGCATAAACAGCAGCCCTAATAAACCCAAGCTTGTTATAAACGCTTATAGGATACCTATCACAAATCATAGTTATAATAAATACCAAAATATAAACAAACCAAAATCCACCCATGGTTTTAATCAGTCTTGAAGCAATCCACTGTTCAGATGATTTTAAATCCCTGCACTCATTTTTGGCAGACAGATATAAACCATAGCCGGTAATAAATGCAAATATTGAAACACATATTTTAAAATAATCACTGATATTTACAACAAAACTTTGGCTGAAAGGTGAAAAATCAACAACATAATTTTCAAATCGCTCAACGCTTCTGAAGCAATGGTGAAACATCATTATGATGATAGCAATTCCCTTAAGACACAAAGAATCACTTTTTGTAAAAAAGTTTCGATTTTGCGTTAACACTGTCTTTTCTCCTCATTTTTTTGATATTATACTACAGATACAAATCATTTTCAATACAGCAAAATCCACGCAATATGTTCATATAATATGATAATACAAAATTCTTTCTGAGAATCTCTTATAAAAAATAATTTATGCTGAAAATTCTATTTAGATTTAAAAGTAACAAATTATTTTGTTTAAAAAATTTACAAATATTTTTAACAATTTTTACCTTGATTGGTTGTTATAAACAAATCTCCTGATAAGGTATTGTGAAATAAAAGTAATAGTGCTATTATGCGAGTGAGTGAGGACTCACTTACTATATAGTGCATTGGATATTCACCTTTGTGTGAGGTGAGTGTTATGACATTTATGGATTTATTAACACTTTTAATAATTTTAACAATTATGCTTTCTATAATAAAAAAGTAGCCGTAACCCGCTGTAACGAATAACGACTACTAAAAAGATTGGAACGAGTCCTCACTTATTTTTTATTTTGGGATATTCTCATATGAGAATATCCCTTTTATTTTATCCTGATATTATCTTAAACAAGCTCTATGATACACATCTCAGCTGCGTCACCGCGGCGAGGGCCTGTTTTGATAATACGGCAATAACCGCCGTTTCTGTCTGCATATTTCGGAGCAACTTCATCAAAAAGCTTCTTCGCTACGTCTTCCTTTGTTACGTAAGCAAGAACCTGTCTTCTTGAATGGAGTGTGTCGTTTTTGCCGAGCGTAATCATCTTCTCAGCCATTGCACGAACTTCC
>DKZG01000014.1 GCA_002493595.1 Ruminococcaceae bacterium UBA7080
ACGGCACCATAGCCAAGTGGTAAGGCAGAGCTCTGCAAAAGCTTTATGCCCCAGTTCAAATCTGGGTGGTGCCTCCAATAAAAGACCTGTTATCAGGTCTTTTTTATTTTTTATGCAACACTTTGAGTTTTTTGATGCACTTAAAATTAGAAGAAAGATTTTCCAATATTATTTATTCAATTTTTATGTAATTTATATTGAAAAAATCTTTATTATAATATAAAATAATACTGCTATCCTATTGATATTTATTAGAGGTAATCTTATGGCAGTCTATACTTTAAACGGCAGTGAGTCACTTGGTATTGAATTTGGCTCAACAAGAATAAAAGCAGTTTTGATAGATGAAAATTTTAATCCTATTGCAACCGGGAGTCACAATTGGGAGAATAAGCTTATCGACGGTATATGGACATATAGCCTTGATGACGTATGGTCGGGCCTGCAGGATGCGTATGCTAATCTTAACAGTGATGTTTATAAAAAATTTGGTGTAAAAATTACTCGGCTTAACTCTATCGGTTTTTCGGCAATGATGCACGGATATTTACCCTTTGACAGTAGTGGTAATCCATTGACGGAATTTAGAACCTGGCGAAATACGATGACGAGCGATGCTTCGAAAGAGCTTACAGCGTTATTTAAATTTAATATTCCTCAACGATGGAGTATAGCTCATCTTTATCAAGCTGTTATTAACAATGAACCACATATAAACAGTATTTCGTTTTTAACAACACTTGCCGGCTATGTTCATTGGCATCTCAGTGGTGAAAAAGTTTTAGGAATTGGCGAAGCATCAGGTATGTTTCCGATAAACAGTGAAGCAAATAACTATGATGCCGAAATGATGAAAGCCTTTGACATTTTGTTAGCAGAAAGAAATATTCCTTGGAAGCTTAATGAAATTTTGCCTAAAGTTTTGCCTGCTGGTGAGAAAGCCGGATTCCTTACGCAGGAGGGAGCACGCCTTATAGACCCTACCGGTACACTTAAGCCGGGGGCGGTTTTGTGCCCTCCGGAGGGAGATGCCGGTACCGGTATGGTTGCTACAAACAGCGTAAGAGTTAAAACCGGTAATGTTTCTGCAGGTACTTCTATATTTTCAATGATTGTACTTGACAAGCTTCTCTCAAAGGTTTATGAAGAAATTGATATGGTAACTACCCCCACCGGTAAGCCGGTAGCAATGGTGCATTGTAATAACTGCTGCACCGATCTGGATTGCTGGATCAGTCTTTTTATTCAGTTTTCCGATATGGCAGGCGTTAAGCTCAAAAAATCTCAAATTTATGACATGCTGTATCATGCAGCGCTTGAAGGCGATAAGTCATGCGGCGGAATCGTATCCTTTAATTATTTTTCGGGTGAGCCTGTTACTAAACTTAGCGGTGGAAGACCGCTTCTTGTAAGAAACGAAAAATGTAATTTTAATCTTTCAAATTTTATTCGAGCACAAATTTACTCTGCTATGGCATCCCTTAAAATCGGAATGGATATTTTAAAGAATGAGAAGGTTGATATAGATACACTTATGGGTCACGGAGGCCTGTTTAAAACCAAGTATGTGGGACAAAAGCTCATGGCCGGTGCAATGGATACTCCTGTTGCAGTTATGGAAACTGCAGGTGAGGGCGGAGCCTGGGGTGCTGCTATACTTGCGAAATATACTGCTGACGCCGTGAATCAGCCTCTTGAAGATTATCTTGATGAAAGAGTGTTCAGTAAGTATAAAAGTACGGTTGAAGAGCCTGACCGAGATGATGTCCGAGGTTTTGAAGAGTATATGCAATTATATAAAAAAGCAATCGCTGTTGAAGAAACAGCTGTTAAGACAATTTAAGGAGATTAATGTATTATGGCTCTTAATGATTATAAATTTTGGTTTGTTGTGGGTACGCAGCATTTGTATGGAGAAGAAATTTTTGAAGACATCAATTCTCATGCCTGCGAAATGTGCAAAGCGTGGTCTGACAAGCTTTCTTGTGAAGTAATTGCCAAGCCGTGTGTTAAAACATCTGCAGAAATTCTTGAAATAATGCGCCGGGCCAATGCGGATTGCAGCTGTGCTGGTGTTATTACCTGGATGCATACCTTTTCACCGTCAAAAATGTGGATTGCAGGTCTTAATGAGCTTTCAAAGCCATATCTTCATGTGAATACACAATACAACAGAGATATTCCATGGGATAAAATTGATATGGACTTTATGAATCTTAATCAGTCTGCTCATGGTGACAGGGAACACGGGTATATTCATTCCAGAATGAGAAAAAAGGTTAAAGTGGCGGCAGGCTATTGGAAGGATGAGCTGTTTTGCCAAAAGATAGATATTTGGATGCGTGCAGCAGTGGGTGCTGCTGAATCAAGAAAACTAAGAGTTTTGCGTATATCCGATAACATGAGAAACGTTGCAGTTACCGACGGTGATAAAATTGAGGCCCAGATTAAGCTGGGATGGCAGGTTGATCATTACGGAGTAGGGGATATAATAAAGCTGGTTGATGCTGTTGATGAAAAGGAAATTGATATCCAAATGTCAGAATATGAAAAATATTATGATATGGATACAGATAATATAGACGCTGTACGTTATCAAGCCAGAGAAGAGATTGCATTAAAAAAATTCCTTGATGAGAATGGCTTCGGTGCTTTTCACACGAATTTTGAGGATTTGCAGCAGCTTAAGCAGCTTCCGGGTCTTGCAGCTCAGGATTTAATGAGACAGGGATACGGTTTTGGTGCCGAGGGTGACTGGAAGGTTGCAGCAATGACTCGAATTATGAAGCTGATGGCTGAAGGTATGAAGGGCGGGGGTACAGCCTTTATGGAGGATTATACCTATCACTTCGAGCCGGGAAACGAGATGCTGTTAGGTTCGCATATGTTGGAGGTTTGTCCGACAATTGCTGCGGATAAACCTAAGATCCAGGTGCATCCATTGAGCATTGGCGACAGAGAGGATCCCGCTCGATTGGTATTTAAAGCCCAGACGGGTAATGCGATTGTAGTTACGCTTGTTGATATGGGTGACAGGCTAAGAATGATTGTTAATGATGTTGTTTGCAAAATGCAGGAAAATGATATGCCCAATCTTCCCGTAGCAGGTGTTTTGTGGAAACCGCTGCCCTGTCTTCAAACTTCAGCTGAAGCGTGGATTTATGCCGGCGGTGCGCATCATTCTGTTTTATCATATACACTTACAGCTGATCATATGAGAGATTTTGCCGAAATTATGGATATTGAATTTATTCATATTAATAAAGATACAGAGATTAACGCATTCAAAAAAGAGCTGTTTTATAATGATGTTGCATATAGGCTCAAAATGTAAGGTGGCAAAAAATGCTTGATGAATTAAAAGAAAAGGTTTTTAAAGCGAATTTACAGCTTGTTAAATATGGTTTAGTTGTTTTGACCTGGGGAAATGTTTCTGCAATAGATAAAAAAACAAATCTTATTGTAATAAAACCGTCAGGTGTTGCGTATGATATTATGAAAGCTTCTGACATGGTTGTTGTGGACTTGCAGGGAAATAGAGTTGAAGGCGAGCTTAATCCTTCATCAGATACCCCAACACATATTGAGCTTTATAAAGCGTTTGAAGGGATCGGCAGCATCGTGCATACCCACTCGTCTTGGGCGTGTTCTTGGGCTCAGGCCGGTTGTGATATACCTGCTTATGGAACGACTCATGCTGATTTTGCCAATTGTGATATTCCCTGTGCAAGAGGTTTAACCAAAGATGAAGTTAACAGTGAGTATGAAGTGAATACAGGTAAAGTTATTGTAGAGGAATTCTCAAGGCGTTCAATAAATCCCGAAGAGTGTCCGGCTGTGCTGATTCACCGGCATGGACCTTTTGTTTGGGGAACAGATCCCGTTAAGGCAGTTGAAAATGCACTTGTTCTCGAAGAAATCGCTAAGATGGCAAGCCGAACGCAGCAATTAGCGCAGTATGGCAAATCTTCTGATATTGGAATTGAACAGTATCTTCTGGATAAGCATTATCAAAGGAAGCATGGAAAGAATGCTTATTATGGACAAAAATAATAGTTTAGGAGAATAAAAATGAATAAGAAATTATCTTTAATCCTTGCTTTGGCAGTTATGCTGATTTGCTCTCTTTTTGCATTTCATGCATTTGCTGAAGATGGTACAGGTACTACACTCCCCGATGTGCCTCCTGTTGCTGAGCAAATTGCTATCGGCAGCAGCAATACATCAATCAGTCTCAGCACAAGCTCTTATAGTTATAATGGTAAAGCAAAGACACCTGCTGTTACTGTTAAATTTACCGGCAGCGGCAGCAAAGCGATTACGCTTTCAAAAGGCGTTGACTATAAAGTGAGCTATTCGAACAATATCAATGCAGGTAAAGCAACTGTCAAGATTGAAGGTATAGGTGATTACAGCGGTACAGTAATCAAAAATTTCACGATAAAACCTGTCAGCGTTGCATCAAAATCTGTTTCTGTTTCTTTGAGCTATTATAATGGAGTTTATTCCGGTAAAAGCAAAACACCAATACCGACTGTGTATTGGAATAATGGCAAATCAAAAGTCAAACTGGTTAAAGGACGCGATTATACAGTTTCATATTCTAATAATAAAAATATGGGAAAGGCAACTGTAATTATTAAGGGAATTAAAAACTTTAATTCAACAGTGAAAAAGGATTTTAAAATTCTTCCAAAGCAGACTACCGGTCTTAAAATTTCCGGCACATCCGTAAATTCTGTTTCCTTAAAATGGTCAAAGCAAAGTTATGTTTCAGGCTATCAGGTATTAAGATATGATGCAGACAAAAAGAAATTTGTTCAGGTAAAGCGCTTGTCTGCAAATGCTACAAGCTGTACTGTTTCAGGTCTCGGTTCGGCAACTTCTTATCGTTTTAAGGTAAGAGCGTTTAAGCAGCTCAGTGACGGTAAAACAAATTATTACGGTGCTTACAGCTCTGAGGCTTCGACAGTAACGAAGCCTGCTCGTGTTACTCTAACCTCTGTGACCAAGAGTGGTTCTTCAATTCGTGTGGAATGGAAAAAGACAAAAGCATCAGGCTATCATATTTATTACAGCACGGACAGCAAATTTAAAAAGAATGTAAAAAAGATAACAGTGAAAGGCTCTTCAAAGACCTCATATAAAATTAATAAAGTAAATAAAAAGGCTACTTATTATGTAAAGGTAAGAGCTTATTATAATCATAATAAATCAACACTTATAGGTGCGTTCAGCTCAAGCTTAAGTACATATTATTCAAATCTTTATGCTTCCTATACATCGAATTATGTCAATAATGCCAATAGAACAAATAACCTTAAAATAGCTTCAAAAGCTATTTCGGGTACAATTATTAAGCCCGGTCAGACTTTTTCATTTAATAATGTGGTAGGTCCTCGTACATCTTCCAGAGGATATAAGGCAGCTCCTGTCTTTTCATCTTCCACAAACACTGAGGATGGAATCGGCGGAGGTATTTGTCAGGTTGCATCTACCATGTTTAATTGTGCATTAAATGCAAATGTGGGCATTGTTGAGCGGCATCAGCATTCACAAAGAGTATCTTATGTTCCTTTAGGCAGAGATGCTGCTATTTATGGTACAGTACAGGATTTCAGATGGAAGAACACTACCAAATATCCTATCAGAGTTGTTATGACTGTTAAAAATGGCAAAATTACTTGCAGTTTCTATACTTGTGCAAAGGTCAAGCCGGCTAAGGTTGCCTTAAAAGTTTCAAGAAGCGGTAAGAATTTTACGCTCAGAAGAAGTGTGAATGGCAGGGTAAATTATACTTGCAAGTCAAAATATTAATCTTTATATAGAATAAAAGCAACAACCTCGGCAAGTGAACAAGTCAAGGCTGTTGCTTTTAATTCCGTCCTTATTTAAACTAAAGGATTATAAATTGTATTTTTTTAAAATTTATCCCACGGCAAACCAAATGCCGTGGGATAAATTAATATATTATCTCTTAATATCGTCCCATTTAACGCCGTTAATGTGGAAGAGATCATCAAATTTATAAACATTATGCTCTTCCTTAGTGTGGCTCGGATACCATACCTGTGCAAAGAATGGGTTAGTTTTAGCAACCTCATCATAGTTCCATTCCTTCTGAGGAATGTAGCACTCAGGACACCAGTGACCGCCAAGAAGGATAAGAGCAGGTGATGCTTCAAATTCTGCACCGCAAAGTCCGCATTTCCACTTAAGCTTTGTAGCCATATCGCCTTTTGTCATGGTTTCACTTAAGCATTCGCCGCCACGGAATTTAGCTGCCATCTTCATGTCTTCGATATCGAGCTCAGACTCAGGCTTTGTTTCATCATAACCATGGTCAAGCTTAAACTGTTCAGCAGCACTGTTATCCTTATCAAACTTGATAATGTTGAAATCTTCCCATTTTGTCGGAAGCTTTTCCCAATCAGCTTTTGAGCCATAGTAAGCACTCATACGAACCTTATCATCCTTAGCAGCCCAATCAAGAGTACCGAAATCAGGAGTTTGTGCAATTTTCTTCATGAATGGCTTTGCACATGCAGCAACAAGGTTCTTAGGAAGGTATCTTGGTATTTTAAAATAGAACTCAACCTGATCAGCAAGACGATTGAAATATTCCTGAACAGGGAGATTTTCACGGAAGTGAAGGAAATCTTCAAGCTTGTCACCATCAGCATAGAACTGACCATGGAAATTCTTTGTAATAAACCAATTCGGCTCGAAAAGCTTTTCAGGACCTGCAAGACCGAGTGTACCGAGAAGGAGACACTCAAATTCATAGTTAGAAATTCTGTATTCCTTACCTGAACCGATATTAAAGAAGTGATTCCAGAAGTCAGAACCGAGATTACCTTTTTTATCTTCAAGAACAAGATTGCACATAAGTCGGCCTGAATCTTCAACTGTACACCATTCCAGAACACCATTAATCGGTACGTGGAACATAATCGGATCCATATTCTTTAAGATGTTTGGATAAAGAATTCCGGACTGACGCATTACAACCCAGTTTTTGATACCGCTTTCAACAAAAGTACGCTCTGCAACTGTCTTTGAAATTGCATAATGGTCATAGATAGAAATTTTAATTGGGTCACCGCAGCGTCCCCAGTGAATCGGATAGTTACGACCGCCTGTTTCAGCAACTGTACCTATGTAGCAAACCTTAACAGCATCCGGATCAGGCTGAGCAAGTACAGCCTTGCAGATACTCTGTGCAGCGCCGATATTTGTTGCCTGTGTTCTGTAAGGTTTCCAGTCAGCAGTAGGGGATACCATGCCGCCTACGTGAAGAACATAATCTGAGCCGGTTACACCCTCAAGAATTGAGTCGTAATCAGTAAGGTCACCCCAAACAATCTTTACGTTCGGCTTAGCCATAAGACCCTTTAATTTTTCTTCATTCTTCGGACTTTTACGAGCAAGCATCTTGATGTTGATGTCGCTTGGGTGCTTGAGCATTTCCTGCACAGCAGCCCAGCCCATATTACCGGTACCGCCGGTAATAAATACGGTTTTCTTTGACATAATTTTTCCTCCTTGATGTGCTTTCGCATAAATTACATACAACTAAATTATAAACTAATTATAAACAAATTGCAACACTATTCATGAAAAATATCAGGAATAATTTGATGTTTTTATTAATAAATTTATAATACTAAATTATATATAAATAACTGTTGACAAGATTCATACTTTGATGTATTATTTAAGAAATGAATATTGCTTATCAAGAGTGGCTGAGGGACAGGCCCTGTGATGCCACAGCAACCTGCTTTTTGTAAGGTGCTAATACCTGCGTACACCGAGTGATGAGGTTTTTTGACACACATACTCGCCTATGTGTGTTTTTTATTATTTATGTTCATAAAGGAGAGAATATAATGTCAAAGTTTTTATTTACAAGCGAGTCTGTTACGAAAGGCCATCCTGATAAAATCTGTGACCGAATTTCAGACGCTATATTAGATGAAATGCTTGCTCAGGACCCGATGAGTCGTGTTGCGTGTGAAACCACCTGCACAACAGGTCAGGTTCTGGTTATGGGTGAAATTACAACATGTGCACAAGTTGATATTCCTGCAATTGTCCGCAAAACCATTTGTGAAATTGGTTATGATGATGATAAAAAAGGCTTTAACGGCAATACATGTGCTGTTCTAACTGCCCTTGACAAACAGTCGAGTGATATTGCAATGGGTGTTGATAAATCTTATGAACTTAAAAATGACGAAGAGGATGAGTATAATTTAAATGGTGCAGGCGACCAGGGTATGATGTTTGGATATGCATGCAACGAAACGAAAGAGCTTATGCCGCTTCCTATCAGCCTTGCTCACAGGCTTGCTGTTAAGCTGACTGAGGTCAGAGAGAACGGAACACTCCCTTACCTCTATGCTGACGGTAAAACGCAGGTTACGGTTGAATATGAAGACGGAAAACCGGTTGCAGTTAAAACCGTTGTCGTATCAAGCCAGCATAGCGCCGATGTAGAGCTTGCACAGCTTCGTGAGGACATTATTGAAAAGGTTATTAAATCGACTATCCCTAAGGAACTTATCAGCGAAGAAACTGTGTACTATGTTAATCCTACCGGCCGATTTGTTATTGGCGGACCTAACGGTGATTCAGGTTTGACCGGCAGAAAGATTATTGTTGATACATATGGCGGATATGCGCGTCACGGTGGTGGTGCTTTCAGCGGCAAGGATCCGACAAAAGTTGACAGAAGTGCGGCATATGCAGCACGCTGGGTTGCTAAAAACATTGTTGCTGCAGGTCTTGCAGATAAATGCGAAGTTGAGCTCGCTTATGCAATCGGTGTGGCAAAGCCTGTATCGGTTATGGTTGATACCTTTGCAACAGGGAAGATTGATGATGAAAAAATCAGTGAGATTGTTAATAAGGTATTTGATCTCAGGCCTTCTGCCATTATTGAGAGACTCGACCTCAGAAAGCCAATTTATAAGAATGTTTCTGCTTACGGGCATATGGGGCGTGAGGATCTGGATGTTTCCTGGGAAAAAGCAGATATGGTCGATGAGATAAAAAAATATATGTAACTATTGCGCAGTAATTATTTGATTGGATTTTATTATGGATAATAAACCTGAAGTTCCTTTGAATTGCCTTTTTCAAGGTTGTTATAATCCTGTTTTTGAAGCTGAAATAAGCAGATGTAAGGATAAGTGTTATAAATATAATCAACTGAATCCAAATGACAGGGAAGCTCAGTATAAAATTCTTAAGGATTTGTTAGGTTCAATTGGTAAGGAGGTTATCATAACTCCACCCTTTTGGTGTGATTATGGGTATAATATAACAGTCGGTAATTCCTTTTATTCAAATCATAATTTGATAATTACTGATGGTGCAAAGGTGAAATTTGGAAATAATGTTTTTATAGCTCCGAATTGCTGCTTCACAACAGCTGAACATCCGATAGATCCTGAGCAGCGCAAATCCGGTCTTGAAATTGCAAATCCCATTACAGTGGGAAATAATGTATGGATTGGTGCAGGTTCGACCATTCTTGCCGGTGTGACAATCGGCGATAATACTGTGATTGGTGCCGGAAGTGTAGTTACCAAATCAATTCCCCAAAATGTAGTTGCAGTCGGTGTGCCTTGCAAGGTTATGCGGGAAATAACTGATAGTGACAAATATCGTTATCGATTATTTAATCATAAATAGATAATAATAAATCTCCCTAAGCTTTGAAAACAAGCATTAGGGAGATTTTGTTTTATAATCTTTTATCTTTATCAAGTGCTTTGTCAACGGCATTGTGTACAGCTTTTTCAAAACCGTCAGCTTGAAGCGACGTTACACCTTCAATTGTTGTACCGCCGGGTGAGCATACATTGTCAATCAGTTTCCACGGATGCTCGCTGCTTTCTAAAATCATTTTTGCACTGCCGTAAACAGTCTGAGCAGCAATCTTTAAAGCGTCATCTTTCTTCATTCCGTTTTTCACTCCTGCTCTTGCAAGGGCATCAATAAACATATAAGTATATGCCGGTGCACAGCCGCCGAGAACACCGAAAAGCGGAAATGCACTTTCATCAAGACACATAACTTTTCCGATGCAGTTGAGAAGCTTTTCAATATTTTCTTTATCACATTCATTTACAAGATTATTAAAACAATAAGCGCTGATTGCTTCAGATACCTTTGCATTTATATTAGGCATAACTCTGATTATTCTCGCATTAGTTTTAAGAGAATTACAAAGAAAATCCAGTGTTTTTCCTGCTGCAATGGAGACAAGCAACGGATGAAATATGCTAACTGCGTTCTCAATTTTTTTCAGAACAGAAGCAATCACATTTGGCTTAACTGCAAGAAAAACAATATCTGCTTTTTCAGCAATATCAATTTCGCTATTTAAAATTTCAGCGCCGTAATCATTTTTTATTATTTCGCAGGCGGGGGAGTATACGTCAAAAATAAGTATATCTTCACCTTTAACGAAATCGCTTTTTACAATGCCTTTTATAATGGCTGTTGCCATATTGCCGCAGCCTATGAATCCTATTTTCATAATGTTCTTCCTTTATGTACATGATAATAATTCATTTTATCATCATATACATAAAAAATCAATTGTATTTTGATTATCAAAATTTATTTTTTATGTAATTCACTGTATTTTCTTTTTGTTGCAAGACCGCCTCTGATATGTCTTTGTGCCTTGTTTTCTTCAAGCACTGCTTTAACCTCGCTGCAAAGCAAAGGATTGATGACAGAAAGTCTTTTTGTTACATCGTTATGCACAGTCGATTTGCTGATGCCGAATACAACTGCAGCCTGGCGCACAGTGGCTTTTGTTTCAACAATATAATGCCCTAAGTCGATGCATCTTTTCTCTACATTACCTATCAAGTGTTTTCACCTTCCTCAGTAATGTATATGAAAATAATCTGCAATTATAACATACGATATAAATTAATTTTAATGGCTGATATATACGAAAACGCCTAAGCTTGCAAGTGCAAAGCTTAGGCGTTTTTATGAATTAATCTTTTTCGGTTGTTTCTTCGTTATTTTGTTTGAATTCACCTAAAAGATCAGCTAATGATTTTTGTTTTAGCTCATCCACACGGTCATATTTGCTGACATCTTTTTTCTCAGCCTTTTCGCCGTCCTCTTCGATAACAGTCAAAGAAAGTTCTTTTTCTGTTACACGAAATTTATATACAATTTCTTTATTGGTGTTTGGATTTTTTAAAATCAGTTTGTTTCCGTCAAGCTCATACTCACCTGAAAAATTAGCTGTAGAAATGTATGAGTCATAAGTCATATCATCATAAAAGATATATGCAGAAAGACCGGGATTTTTTTGACTTTGCCATTTTCCTACAATCTGATCATCACTTGATGAGAATATGCTCTTGGCTGCATCTGCAGGATTTTGATCAGTAGCAATACAGTAAACACCTGCAGCGATAATAAGTGCAGCAATAACACCCACTGCAGCACCTATAATTATTTTTTGAATTCTTGTTAATTTGGCCATTATTTAGCCTCCTTTAATCCTTTCCTAACAAGCAGGTTTTCAATCCTGTCTGATGAGTCAAGAAGAGAAGAAACCGACATGTCGTGGTTCAGCGTATCAATAAAATATGCTGTATATTTTGAAAGCTCAACACTTACATACCATTCTCTGCTTAAAAGCTCAGGTGATTGATAAACACCGTTTGTTGTAAATACTTTGTCAAACACACCATTATTATATGCTTCATCAAATACATCAAGACCATTACAGAACAAACCAAATGTAGTGCAAACAAAAATTCTTGCACAGCCAAGCTTTTTCAGTTTGCTTGCAACCTCAAGCATGGATTCACCTGATGAAATCATATCATCAACGATGATGATATCTTTGCCTTCAACCGAATCACCGAGATACTGGTGCTCAACAATTGGATTTCTGCCATTAACAATTCTTGTATAATCTCTTCTTTTGTAGAACATGCCAAGATTAACGCCAAGCTGAGTAGCAAAATAAATACATCTGTGCATTGCACCCTCGTCAGGTGAAATAATCATAAGGTGATCAGGATCAATCGATAAATCATCAACATTATTAGCAAGTGCTTTAATCATTTGGTATGTAGGCATAACATTTTCGAATGATTTATCCGGAATGGAATTCTGAACGCGCTGGTCATGCGCATCAAATGTAATAATATTGTCAACGCCGAGATTTACAAGCTCCTGCAGTGCCATTGCACAGTCAAGAGATTCGCGCGAGCTTCTCTTATGCTGTCTGCCCTCATAAAGCATCGGCATAATTACGGAAACTCTTTTTGGCTTTGATGATAATGCGTGAATGACTCTTTTTAAATCTGCAAAATGGTCATCAGGTGATTTGGGAACAGTCATTCCATACATATTATATGTGCAGCTGTAGTTAAATACATCTGCGATAATATAAATGTCATATCCTCTTACCGTTTCTTCAATAACACCTTTTCCTTCACCGCTGCCAAAACGCGGAACGGTGACATTGATTTTATATGAGTCGCGCTGGTAACCGAAAAATGCAACATTTTCCTGATGCTCGGTTGCCTGCGTTTTTCTCCACTTAACAAGGTATTTGTCAATTTTGTCAGTGAGCTCTTCACAACCGGGCAAACCTATAATGCCAAGCGGTCCTATTGGGATTGTATTAATGTTTTCAGCTGTTTGTCTTGCCATAGCTAATAAACTCCTCTCAAATCTTTGTCATCATAAGTGACATAACCTGCCACACTATTTTACAACAAATGCTTATTATTGTAAATAACAAATTGTAGAAATTTGCAGTTTTTTGTTACCGAAAGGATTGTTAAATCCATCACAAATTGATTGGGTTTTTCCTTCTTCTTACAAAAACTATATATGCGCAAATTCCTGCAGCACTTGCAGCAGAAATAATGATGCCGTAATTAAAACCGCGCGGCTGATAAACATATTCAATTGTATGCTCACCCGGCTTGACGGAAGCAGCAAGCATTGCCTCGCCAACCTCATAGGTTTCAGTTTTTTCTCCGTCAATCAGAATAGACCAGCCCTTATCATAAGGTATTGATGAATATAAAACACTGTTTTCTTTAACCGTGATTTTTCCGGATATTTTTGTATCACTGTGCGAGGTAACATTCAGTGATGCAGCTTTGAGTTTTTCAAAACCTTTCTTTAATATATTTTCATCAACTGTATAAGCATATATCTCAGCATATGTTTCGTTTGTTTCTATGTTTGAACAGTCGAGGGATACCTTAATCTCTTCATCTTTTTCGCAATAGCCCAAATCAAGAATATATGGTTCATCTATCGGCTGAGTGAAAGCATTATAATGATTGCTGTTAATCTCAATATTTTCTATATCAGGAGATGTAACATAAAGGTAAGCGTTTCCTGCTTTTTCAGGAGAAATCGTAAAACTTACATTTCCATATCCCTCATCCGAACTGTTTTTATTAAACCAGTAAGTGCCGTTATTCATTATTTCTTCACCGGACAGACCGTCAAATTCGGTGGAGGTATAATTCATTTCATTAAAAATTCCGCTATAGCCTGTTGCACGTGTAAAATAATCAGACTGAACGTCAAAGGGATTTCCTTCTTCGGTAACCCAGTTGTTTATTTCATTATTAACTGCAAATGCAATGGGGAGAAAATATTTGTTTTCGTAAATTTCGGTTTCACCGTCTGCAACAGAAGAGTGATAAACATAAAAACTTTCGCCGGGCGCAATACTTGAAGGTGCCTTAATAAGATATTTGAGATTAAACATCATATTATAAACAGGCGTTTGTGTATTATAGGTATAGCTGTTTATTCTGTTGCCGAACATGCCCAGGCTGTATTGCAGCTGTGAATAATTTTCATAAGCCATTGAAGAAAATACAGACATTCCGTTATACGCATAGTAACTCGGATCCATCCTTGTTTCAAGGTAAGTAAGCTCCTCGCGATATAAATCGTCATCCGATGAATGTATTTTTTCTATCGCCTGTGTATAAGCAGCGTAATTGTTTTTATAATCTGTATTTGCCTGGGAAATGGATATAGAACCGGTATCTGCAATCAATACTTCACTGAAAACGAGCGCACAGGCAAGTGCAGATATGACCGCTTTATCAAGCTTGCCTTTTTTATAAATGAACAAAAAGGCTGTCCATAGAATAATAAATGCAATGCTGATGTATATTGTTGTCTCAGACATTTTTGTAGTTGACATTTTTTGAGCAACAATGATAAAGAATATCCATGCCATTGCAGCAAAACCAACATCTCTAATATCAATGGACCTGAATTTCGTAATACATTTATAACCGCAGATAAGAAGGATAAAAGTGTACATATATGAAAATCTAAATGGCAGATCATTCGGAAAATGAAATGCATGCCAAATAAAATTAAGACAATTATTGTCAAAGCTGAACAGGAAAAACAGCAGCATGAGAATATATGCGCCTTTTTCTTTTAACCTTATATCTTTATTAATAACGAACAACGGCAGAAGAATGATTGAAAGCATACCTGAATATACATTCGGAAGTACGTCGTCACCGCTGCTTCGGATCGTTGTTTCAAGTCCTGCCAGATGTGATGTTATGAAATCAAATATATTGAAGTAGGAAGTAAAGGTTTTAGGAAAATCGTCAGAAGTAGCAGAGCTTGATGTCAGTATCATAAACACAGGTACAAGCACTACTGCACATAGGCCTGCCGCTGCGATGCTGCTTAAAGCAAATCTTACACCGCGGTTGAAAAACTTGTTATTCATCAAAGCTTTGAATGAATATTTTTTTCTAAATACCAAGGAATGATCGATTTTATGGTTGCCGTTTGATGATATAACGTAATAGCATAAAAAGTATATCACTGCAAATATGCAGCTCATAAAGCCCATATAGTAACTGGAAACAAATAAAAGCACAAGACTTATAATATAAGTTGCAGATTTGCCGTTATTAATAATTCTTTCAATGCCCAGTGCAATAACAGGCAGAAGTATCATACCCTCGAGCCACATAACATTCCAGTAATATGCCAAAAAATAGGCACTAAACGCATAAAAAACGCCGAATACCGAGCATAATGGCGTATGCTTTTTTTGTGATGCCTTCAGGTAGTAGGCAAAGGTTACGGCACTTAATATACATTTAATTGAAACAATAAACGAAATAGCGAAAGAAATATCCTCTTTATCAAATAAGAAAATCAGTGCCGAAAGAGGACTGGAGAGATAATTGAAATAGTTGCCCAAAAAACTGCTTCCGCCGCCGGAAAACCATGAGTACAAAAAGCTTTGGTGATTCACTATTCTTTCATAAAGCTCTGCAAAAAGCGGGCCGTACTGATGATAAAGGTCCATGCGCATAACAGTATAATCGCCGAAGGGGAAAACAGTATATATTATATAAATAATAGATATGCATAATGCTGTTATTGCACCGCTGAGCAAAACAAATCTGTTGTTATAGAAAATAAGATAGGTTTTGGAATATTTGATGCTTGATGCTTGATATGCACAGTCAAAGAGTATGAGCCTGTCAAAAAAATAATTGAAGAAAAAGGATATGGAGAGAGCGACTAACCACACAAAGCCGTCAGACATTTTCAGCATATTGCCGAAAGAGACTTCTGATAATTTATAAAAACCAAAGTTTACTGCTCCCCTGAAAACGAGCATAAGGACTTGCTTTAAATCAGTGGACAATACATTTTTTGAAAAAACAAATTTTCTTTCCAAAAGATATAACACAATTTCAGCGGCTATAAATGCTGCTAAGACCGATACGGATGCCGAAACGCCCAAAAAAACTTTAAGAATCTGTTTGACAGAAGTCAGTAAAAAAACAGAGAAAAGCGCAGCTAAAGTATAGCTTACTGTTTCTCCGTTAAATATCTTGTTTGTTTTAACGTTGTTCTTATACTCAGAAAAATTCATTATTTCACCAAATTATCATAATTTTATATCATCTATATAATAGCATACGGTCATTAAATCTTCAATAAATATTTTTGTAATACATCTGCATTTGTAGGCATAGACTTTATCGAGGTGATTTGTTGGACAATATATCATTTTTCATATCACTTTTTCCAAAATATCTTTCTGATATTTTCAGCTGCTTTGAGAACAGCATCATCAGTCGTATTACCGAAATAAGGATCAGGAGAAATAAACCGATTATGATTTACCTGAAAAATACGCCTTATTTCATAAGTGTTTCCGGAAGACTGATTGAAAGGTATTGCGATCATTGTGTAGCTATTGATGATGAGAATTTTGATTTTATTACAGACAGGCTTTGCAATCATTCTTTTCATACGAATATGCATTCGATGATAGATGGTTATATTACTGCCAAAAATGGTTCAAGAGTCGGTATCAGCGCCACAGCAGTTTATAAGGATGGAAATATTCATTCCGTTCGGGATATCAGCAGCATAAATATAAGAATTGCAGCGCAGCACAGAAATTGTGCTTCTGAAGTATTAAAGCTTTTATATTCCAATACAATTCCAAGTATCATTGTTGCAGGTCCTGTGATGTCGGGCAAAACAACTTTTCTTCGCGATTTATCCCGCCAGCTTTCAAGCGGATTTGCCGGTAAATACCGAAAGGTTGCAATTACTGATGAAAGAAAAGAAATTGCCTCAGGGTTTGATGTGGGATTAAATACAGATGTCCTATACTCGTACGATAAAGCTAAAGCGATTGAAATTGCAACAAGAACGCTTTCACCTGATATTATAGTGTGCGACGAAATCGGAAATATGAATGAATTGGAAGCTATTCAGTACGGTTTTTCAACAGGAGTCAGCTTTGCTGTATCCGTGCATATGAAAGAACGCCGACAGCTTACAGAAAATAAGATTGTGTCACGCTTGATTTTGACAGGTGAGTTTGATTATATTGTGCTTCTTAAATCTTTTACAGATGAATTTGAAATTATTGATTTGAGGTCATCAGAAAGTGAAAACAGCAGGAATAATAATGATTATCCTTTTTTCTTCCTCCCTTGGGTTGGCAGTGGCGGGATTTAAAAAAAAGCAGATTAAATATATTGACAGCTTAATTTATATTGCCGAAAAGATTCTTCTAATGCTCAGCAGCATTTCACCTGAAACAGAAGATATTATGAACGAGCTGAAAAACGATGAAAGACTGAAAGGCTTTGATTTTGGATTAAAGAATGAGAATTCACCATTGCCGCCTGAGGAAAATGACAGGTCACGTTTGTTGTTTAATACTCTTGGCAAGTACGATTTAGACTGTCAAATAAGCTACATAAATCAATATTTAGGATATTTTAAAATGCTAAGACAGCAGTATCAGGATTACTATAACAGCCACTATAAGCTGTATCTTGTTTTTGGAGTTTTTATAGGAATACTTGTTTCGGTTTTACTGATATAGTGCAGTGTTAACGGGAGGATAAATGGAAGTTGATTTTATTTTTAAAATTGCAGCAATCGGAATAATTGTGGCGGTTTTGAATACGGTTTTAATAAGAAGCGGAAGAGAAGAACAGGCCATGCTGACAACTCTTGCAGGTGTTATTGTAGTTTTAATGATGCTTGTTCCTGAAATAAGTGATTTATTCTCAACCGTTAAGTCGTTGTTTGATCTATGATAAAGCTTGCGGGATTTATAATTATTTCTCTTTTACTTATTATTTTTTTAAAAGAGGCGAAAAGAGAATTTGCCATGGTTCTTACTCTAGGGTGTGCAATTGTTTTATTTGCTGCCGTGGCAGATGATTTTATTAATATATTACATAATGTATATAATTTATCGTCAGGGCTAAAAAACATCAATGCGTATATTTCACTGATGATAAAGATTTTGGGAATATCTCTTGTGGCACAGTTTGTTGTGGATTTATGTCGCGATGCCGGTGAAAATGCGCTCGCATCGCAGACTGAAATTGCTTCAAAAATAATCATTCTTATAATGACAATGCCGCTTTTTGAGACGGTGCTAAATATTGTTACAGGACTTTTGAAATGAAAAGAATTTTAATTATTTTATCGGTGTTGCTTATAATACCAAACACATTTTGCTTTGCAGCTGAAAAAAGCGAATACGAGGAGTATCTCGGCTCTTTTGACTTAAGCTCATTTGAACTGCTTGATAATGATACAAAGAATTTTTTGGATACTTTGGGGATACTTGACTTTGATTATGAAAATCTCTCGGATATTTCTATCAAAAGCGTTTTCGAGCATATCTGGAATATCATAACACAAAAGTCCGATGGGCCTATAAAAACAGGTATTATTGTAATTGTATTTATTTTGCTGGCTTCTTTTTTTCGCTCTTTCTCTACTGAAATTAATAAAAGTGATTTAACAGAAACCTTTTCCACTGTATCCACACTTATTATTTCCATATTTCTTACATATAATTTAACGGATTGTATTGCACTTTGCTGCTCAACCATTAAGCTTTGCTCTGATTTTTCTTTTGCTTTTTTTCCGGCCTTTTGTATCATTGTATCTACATCCGGTGCAGCTATGACATCTTTTTCGGTTAATACGACTCTGCTTATTCTTGCACAGTCACTTAATTATATATCCGAGCTTATTTTTATTCCGATAACAAATTGTTTTCTTGCACTTGGAATATGTTCCGGAATACGCCGCGAGCTTAATTTGAGCGGAACAATCAATATGTTAAAGAAGTTGATAACAACAGCTATTTCTACTGTATCGGCAATATTTGTTTCCATACTCTCTGTTAAAACAGCTGTTGCCTCTAAAGCCGATGCCCTTGGTCTTCGTTCGGTAAGATTTGCAATCAACTCTGTTGTACCGGTAATCGGAAGCTCAATAAGTGAAGGGCTTCTTTCAATACAGAGCTATTCAAGCTTGATAAAGACGAGTGTCGGCGTTGTTGGCATTATTGCTGTAATATCAATATTTCTGCCTTCTCTGATAGAAATAAATCTTTGGCGTTTTGTGTTGTCGCTGTCATCCTTGTGCGGCGAAATATTCGGTGACCGGTCATCTGTTAAGGCAGTAGAAACCTTTAAGGATGCTTTATTGATTATTGATGTGCTTTTAATTTTGACAATGGTAACAACAATCATATCAATAGGTATACTGGTTGCGGCAAAGTCGGGGTCTTAAATGGAATTTTTAAAAGAATGGACTTTAACCATCTGTATTACTTTAGTCATTTCAGTGATATTTTCAGTGCTTACGCCTAAAGGGAATATGGGCAAATTTTTTAAAATAATACTTGCAACGTTTATTTTTCTCTCATTTATCTATCCGTTTAAAAGTGATGAAATTGATTTTTCATTTCCGGAATTTTCTGCTGAAGAGCTTGCTCAAGAGCAAAAAGATACATATGAGAAGACCGTTACAGCGCAGACTTTGCAGGCACTCGAAAGTCAAGGTTATAAATCCTGCAGCGTAAAGAGCAGAATTTCATTAAAAGATAATGAAATTCTAATTAAAAGTCTTACAATAACAGCTCCCGACAGCTACAACAAAGATGAAATAAAAAAGTATATTTTTGATACGTTGGGAATTAACGCAGAGGTGTATTATCTTGGAGAATAAAATAAAGGAAAGATTAAAGAGCTTTATTTCAGGTGACAGCAAAAAAATTAAGATAATTGTTGCCGTAGGATTAATCGGTATGATTTTGATTTTTGCATCGGATTTGTTTGCCAAAGATGAAAAAAAGCAGGACGCCTCAAATGAAAGCATAAGCTATGAAGAATATACGCAAGAGCTTGAAAATAAGCTTGTACAGCTGATTTCATCGATAAGCGGAGTGGGTGAATGCCGTGTAATGATAACGCTTGAAAATACTGCCGAAAGTGTTTATGCTACAGATGTTGAAGTGAAAAATGATGATGAGACCCTTAATCAAAAGGATAAATATGTTATTTATAATTCCGATAAAGGAGAGGCCCCTGTACTTATAAAAGAATTTTTGCCTAAGGTGCAGGGTGTTACGGTTGTCTGCACAGGTGGTGACAATATTGCAGTGAAGGAAAAAATAATTGAAGCCGTTACCTCTTTATTTAATATACCAACAAACAGAGTATCTGTTTCAAAAATAAAAGCATAAAGGTGATAAAAATGAGTAAAAACAAAATGAGCAAAGAAAAAAAGGAAAAAACAATATTAAATGAAAATGATATTTATAAAAAGAAGTCAAGAAAGACCAAAATAGCTATTTCCTGCTTCATACTTCTGCTTGGTGTCGGTGTTATGGGCAATTGGTATTGGGAAAACAGCGATTTGTCTAATAAAGTCAGTACCATTTCAGGTGCGAAAGAAAAAATACTCGGCGAAGCTACTTATGTTGATGCAACAACCGAACCTGCAAAAGAAAGCCAATATTTTTCAAATGCCAGAGTTGACAGACAAAAAGCCAGAGATGAAAGTCTTGAAAAACTGCAGAAAATCTTAGATGCTTCTTCACAAAGTGATGCAGCAAAAAAAGAAGCTACGAAGAAAATCGCCGATATTTCCGATATGATTAATAAGGAAAATAAAATTGAAACACTTGTAACTGCGAAAGGCGTTAAAAACTGCATAGCAGTAATTAACGAAAATTCTAAAAAAGTGGATATAATAGTAGAAGCAGAAGAGCTGTCAGATACGGTAATACTTCAGATTAAAGAAATTGCGACAGGGCAGCTTGGCTGTTCATATGAGGATGTAACAATTATTCAGTCAAAATAAACTTGTATATTTATTCATTATATGTTATAATCTTCAATAGATTTGCAATATGCTGGTTGGTTCAATATATGTAAATAAAAATTCAGGAGGTTGCTATATGGAGATTATATCAAAAAGCTCAATGGGTGAGCTGGTCATTTCTGACGAAGTTGTTTCTTCAATTGCGATAAATGCAGCAAAAGATGTTGATGGTGTTTCGTCTTTTTATTCCGGACCTGTTGATGTTGTAAATACCATAAAAAAAGGTAGTCTTAAGGTTATGAGTCCTGTAAGAATTATTCAGGATGGTGATGATTTCAGCATAAGCATTTATTTTAATATTGCTCAGGGTAAAAAATTCCAGACTGTAGCTGCTGAGGTTCAGGCTTCGGTCAAAGAGTCTGTACAAAATATGACCGGTAAGCTTGTGAATAAAGTTAATGTTATTGTAGCAGGAATAGATTTTGAAGAGCCTGACGGCAAAGAACCTTGTGAAACTGAAGAGTAGGGCACAGTCATTCTGAGCGATGATTTCAGTTTTTCGGTTGCCCTGAAAAATTTGCCGGCAAATGAATATTTTGTCGGCTTTCTTAATTAGGAGAATTTTATGAATAGAAATGCTATGAGAGAACAGGCTTTTTTTCTGACATTTGAAAATCTTTTTGAAATTAATGATAATTTGGACGAGCTTATTTCTCTTTACAGTGATAATGTTGAAGAAGTGTGCGATTATGCTAAGTCGCTCTCGTCCGGAATAAAAGAGAAAACCGATGAGCTTAACGAAATAATCAGTACATATTCAAAGTCATGGAAGGTGTCACGTCTGCCGAGGGTGACACTTGCAATACTTTATGTTGCACTTTATGAAATAATATACGTCGAAAATGTTCCTGAGAATGTTGCAATAAACGAGGCTGTGGAGCTGGCAAAAAAATATGCATCAACAAATGATGCTTCGTTTATTAACGGTATCTTAGGTGCTTATTCAAGAGGAAGGTAATATGTATCTGGGTATTGATACAAGCAATTATACAACTTCACTTGCTCTTTTTGACGGTGAGAATGTTTTTCAGCAAAAAAAACTTCTGACTGTTAAGTCCGGAGAAAGAGGCCTTAGGCAAAGTGACGCTGTTTTTCAGCATACGTTAAATATGTACGAGCTGTCAGAAAGGCTAATGCTTGGTAATCAAAAAATTGATGCCGTAGGTGTAAGCACGCGTCCGAGAATTGTTGACGGCAGTTATATGCCTTGCTTTCTTGTCGGTAAAAGTCATGCGAAATGTATCAGTGTATTTGCTGACGCAAAGCTTTATAACACTTCCCACCAGATTGGTCACATTTTGGCTGCTTTATATTCCGCAAACAAGCTGCAACTGGTTGGGCAGCAGTTTATTGCATTTCATGTAAGCGGCGGAACCACAGAGGCACTGCTTGTTACACCGCATAAAGATGAGCTTATACGTGCAAGCGTGATTAGTGAAAGTTTGGATTTAAAAGCCGGACAGGCAATTGACAGAGCCGGAGTTATGATGGGGCTTGAATTTCCGTGCGGCAAAGAGCTTGATGCACTTTCTCAGCAATCTGATAGGGAATTTAAGGTTAATCCTTCAATCATTGGTTCAAACTGTTCACTTTCAGGTATCGAAAACAAAGCTAAAGCGATGTTTGATAAAGGAGAAAGCAAAGAAGATATATCCAAATTCGTTTTATGCTCTGTTTTATCAGCTGTAGATAAAATGACACAAATGATTATAAACTCCTATGGCGAGCTGCCGATTGTGTATGCAGGCGGTGTGATGTCGAATACTTTAATTAAGTCAAATATAATGAAGCAATACAGCAATGCGTATTTTGCTGCACCTGAATTCAGCTGCGATAATGCCTGCGGTACAGCAATATATGCTTATCTTAAGGATCAATATGAATAACGCAGTCACAGTTACACAAGTTAATATTTATATAAAATCACTGATTGATGGCAGTGCACCGCTTAAAAGCATTTTTGTTGTTGGTGAAATAAGTAATTTTAAGCACTATTACCGCAGCGGTCATATGTACTTAACGCTGAAGGATGAAAATGCTCAGCTTAAAGCTGTTATGTTTTCAACATATGCCGGTCGTCTGAAATTCAAACCCGAGGATGGTATGAAAGTAATTTGCCGCGGCAGAATATCTGTTTATGACAGGGATGGTGTGTATCAGCTTTATATTGAAGATATGCAGCCGGATGGTATGGGTGCGTTAAATCTCGCCTTTGAACAGCTTAAGGAAAAGCTATCAAATGAGGGACTTTTTAATGATGCACATAAAAAGCCAATACCGAAATATCCCCGCAAAATCGGTATTGCTACCTCAAATTCAGGGGCCGCTGTTGAAGATATAAAGACAATAACCAAGCGCCGCTACCCGCTGAGTGAGCTTGTTATTGTGCCTACCATTGTGCAGGGTGAGAAGGCAAGCGCTGATATTGTTCAATCCATACAGCTTCTTGACAGTATTGACGATGTAGATGTTATTATCGTTGGCAGGGGCGGCGGTTCCATCGAAGATTTATGGGCATTTAATACTGAAGCAGTCGCGAGGGCTGTTTTTGCATGTAAAACGCCTATTATATCTGCTGTCGGGCATGAAACGGATTTTACAATTTGTGATTTTGTTTCAGATTTAAGAGCTCCGACACCGAGTGCTGCTGCTGAGTTAGCCGTGCCGGATATAAGCAATATACTTTCTTTTGCTGATAATGCGCATCAAATTTTATCAAATCTATTGATACGCAGACTGGAAAGCGAAAATCTCAGATTGGATGATCTTATTAATAATACCGTTATTTCAAATCCTATTTTGTATTATGAATCTTACAGTGATGATATCCGTGCTTTAAAAAAAGACTTAATTACTTTTTTTTCTGCTCGAATAAGAAAAGAAGAAGCTGTGCTTGCTCAGCTTGCAGGTAAGCTTGACGTATTAAGTCCTTTGGCTGTACTTTCAAGAGGTTACAGTGTCATAAAAAACAAAAACGCGGTTTTAATCAAAGATGCCGAAAATTTATGTGTCGGTGAACAGATTGAATTAACGCTTAATCATGGTTGCGCATTATGTACAGTGGATGAGGTGAAATTATGAGTAATAAAGAAAAAATAACATATGAGGATGCAATTAACAGACTTGAGGAAATAGTCAATATTCTTGAAAAGAATGAAATTTCTCTTGATGAAAGTATGAAGCTTTTTGAAGAGGGAACAGCATTGACCTCTTACTGTTCAAATAAGCTGAAAGAAGCAGAACAAAAAATAACAGAACTTACTAAGGAGTAATTATGACCGAATTTGAATTTGATAATATTTTAAAAAACGATATAAGGAAAGTTGAAAATTCTCTTTTATCTTATATTCCGGATGCAAAGGATGGTCAGTATGAAGTTGCCGAGGCAATGAAATACAGTCTTATTAACGACGGAAAGAGGATTAGACCTGTTCTTGCACTTGAGTTTGCAAAGGCTTGCGGAGGAACACGGGATGACTGTCTTCCGCTTGCCTGTGCGCTTGAATATATTCACACCTACAGTCTTATTCATGATGATTTGCCATGTATGGATAATGACGATTTAAGAAGAGGAAAACCAAGCTGTCACAAGCAGTTTGATGAAGCAACTGCTCTGCTTGCGGGCGATGCGTTGCTTACTCATGCGTTTGAAATGATTACGGACAGTGATTTATCGGATGACAAAAAGGTTATGGCAGTCAGTCTTTTGTCTCAAAACTCCGGTGTTTCGGGAATGATAGGCGGTCAGGTGATTGATCTTCTTTTTGAAAAGGGTACTCCATCTTTAAAAGAATTGCTTACAGTATACAAATTAAAGACAGGTGCACTCATTTCAGCTGCCTGTCTGATGGGCTGTATAAGTGCGGGTGCCGGCAGTGAGCAGTTGTCCGCTGCTTCTAAATTTGCGTATTCATTGGGAATAGCTTTTCAAATTCAGGATGATATTCTTGATATTATCGGCGATGAAAAAATGCTGGGTAAGCCTGTAGGCTCTGATGCAGAAAACAGCAAAACAACATATGCTACCATAGTAGGTATTGAAAAAGCAAAACAGGATGTTGCCAGATTAACCGATAATGCGGTAAAACAGCTTGAATTGTTTGAAGATACAGAATTTATTAAACAACTGGCATATAAATTAGTAAGCAGACAAAAATAATGGCTATTTTTTTAGAGAGTGATGAAACTGTATGTCTATTCTTGATTTCGTTAATTCGCCAAAAGATATAAAACAACTCAATACAAATGAATTAAATGAGTTATGTGATGATATAAGAAAACTGCTGATTTCAACTGTATCGCAAACAGGCGGTCATCTTGCTTCCAATCTTGGTGTTGTTGAGTTAACAGTAGCACTTCACAAGGTTTTCAGCAGTCCTACGGACCAAATTGTTTTTGATGTAGGGCATCAGTGCTACACACATAAAATCCTGACAGGAAGGAAAAATGATTTTTCAACTCTGAGAACAGAAGGGGGTATCAGCGGATTTACCCGTCCGGTTGAAAGTAAGCATGATATTTTTTCCTCGGGGCATAGCTCAACCTCTATTTCCGCTGCAGTCGGTCTTGCAAGAGCCAAGCAGATAAAAGGTGAAAAGGGAAAAGTTATTGCTGTTATAGGCGACGGTGCATTAACCGGAGGTCTTGCATATGAAGCACTGAACAATTCCGGTAATGATAACAGCAATCTTATTGTAATATTAAATGACAATAATATGTCAATAAGTCAAAATGTAGGCTCAATGGCTAAGCATCTTACAACAATACGTACTTCACCAAGATATGTTAATTTGAAAACAAAATTTCAGCGCGGTCTTGCAAAGATACCCAAAATCGGCGGCCGTATAAGCAGTGCCTTTACTTATGTTAATTCAAAAATCAGAAAGCGTATTTATCATGCTACCTTTTTTGAAGATTTGGGTTTCAGATATTATGGCCCTGTTGACGGTCATGATATAGAAGCTCTTATTGATGTGCTGAAAGCAGCCAAAGCCCATAATCATTCTGTTTTGATTAATGTTAATACAGTTAAAGGCAAGGGATATAATTTCGCTGAAAAAAATCCTACGCAATTTCACGGTATCGGAAAATTTGATATAAATACAGGTGAACCTAAAAGCAGCGGAATAAACTTTTCATCATCTTTTGGCGATACCATGTGTTCATTTGCCGAAAAAGATGCAAGAATATGTTGTGTTACAGCTGCTATGGCCGAAGGTACGGGACTATGTAATTTTGCCGCCAAATATCCTAAACGTTTTTTTGATGTGGGTATTGCAGAGCAGCACGCAGTTACATTTTCAAGCGGTCTTGCAAAAAATGGTATGGTGCCTGTATTTGCTGTGTATTCAACCTTTTTGCAGCGTTCATATGATCAGCTTATTCATGATGTTGCCATGCAGGGTCTCAAGGTTATATTTGCTGTTGACCGGGCAGGCTTTGTCGGTGAAGACGGTGAAAGTCACCAAGGCGTATTTGACACATCATTTCTGAACTCAGTTATTGGTTTAACAATATATGCACCATCTTATTACAGCGACCTTTGTGCAATGCTGTATGAAGCCGTATACAAGAATGAAGGTGCGGCAGCAATAAGATATCCCAGAGGCAGTGAACTGTATAAGCCTGAAAACTATACATATGCTCATGAGAACTTTTCTGTTTTTGGAGATATCCATTCAAAAAACTGTATTGTGACATACGGCAGAGAGTTTTCGCAATGCTATAAGGCGTTTGAAGCACTTGAGGATACATTTTTAATTAAGCTGAATAAAATAAAGCCCATTGATCTGTGCATTCTTGATTATTTGACAGAGTGTGAAAGTGTATTCTTTTTTGAAGAAGGAATTAGAAACGGCGGTATCGGAGAGTCATTTGCTTCATTGCTTATCGAAAATAATGTCAAGGCTCGCTTTCATCATACAGCTGTTGATAATGAATTTATTAAGCAAGCAAGTGTTGACAGCCAGTTTAAGCATTATAAATTAGACAGTAATTCTATAATCGAAGAGGTAAGAAATGCCAAAGGCAAATAAAATAAGGCTTGATGTTGCTCTTGTTGAAAAGGGACTTGCACCGAGCAGAGAAAAAGCGAAAGCCATTATCATGGCAGGAATTGTTTATGTTAATAATCAAAAATCAGATAAAGCCGGTAAAGAAGTGAAAGAGGGAGATACAATTGAAGTGCGCGGCAATACGCTTAAATATGTCAGTCGCGGCGGTCTCAAGCTTGAAAAGGCAATGAAATGTTTTCCGATTAAGCTTGATAATAAGATTTGCATGGATGTAGGTGCTTCAACAGGCGGTTTTACGGATTGTATGCTTATGAATGGCGCGCAAAAAGTTTATTCAATTGATGTCGGCTACGGACAGCTTGCATGGAAACTCAGGACTGATGAGCGGGTGGTTAATCTTGAAAGAACGAATTTTAGATATGTTACAAATGAGCAGGTGGGTGAAGCCATAGATTTTTCATCAGTTGATGTATCTTTTATTTCGTTAAAGCACATTTTTCCCAATCTTAATACTCTGCTTAAAGATTGCGGACAGGCTGTATGCTTAATTAAGCCTCAGTTTGAGGCAGGCAGAGAAAAAGTGGGCAAAAAGGGCGTAGTCAGTGATTTAAATACACATCTTGAGGTCGTTTTAAAAATAATCGATTTGGCGACAGAAAACGGTTTTTCTGTTCTCGGTCTTGATTTTTCACCCGTAAAGGGTCCTGAAGGCAATATTGAATATTTAATATTTTTAGAAAAAAGCGTTGAACCAAGTGTTAGCAGCACCGTTGATGCTAAGGCTTTGGTATTTCAGTCGCACGAGGAATTGCTATGAATATTTCGGTTTTCCCAAACTTACTGAATAACGGCGTTGAGGAGCTGAGCCGCAGCGTTTTTTCCGTATTATCCGGACTGAACACCAATGTATATGTCAGTGCTGCACTGAAAAATCAATTTAAAAGCAGCAGTGTTTTTTTCGGAGAATCGGAAGAAATTATGAAGAATTGTGATGTTGCTATCGCTATAGGCGGTGATGGTACAACCCTTAATGTTGCCAAAAAGGCTGCAGATTACGGCAAATATGTTCTTGGAATAAATGCCGGCAGACTTGGTTTTATGAGTGGTCTGGAGCAGGATGAACTTGAACTTTTGAGGAATGTAGTGAAAGGAAATTTTGAGATTGATGAACGCATGATGCTCGTTGCCGAAATTGTTAAGAGCGGCAATGTACTTTCAAGTCATCAGTGTCTTAATGATGTTGTCATTTCTCGCGGAAATTTTGCCAGACTCATTGATATCAATATTACCTGCAGCGGAAGAAGTGTATCCAACATGCGTGCAGACGGAATTATAATTTCTACACCTACGGGTTCAACGGCTTATTCCATGGCAGCAGGTGGTCCTGTTGTCAGCCCTGAGGCAGAATGTATCCTTGCAACTCCGATTTGTCCTCACTCTTTGATGGACAGAAGCATTATTTTTTCTTCGGATAAGGAGCTTGTTGTGAAGGCACATAATGATAAAATGAATATTCCGGTACTGACTGTTGATGGTGAGGATGCAATTAATATTGATTCTGATAGTGAAATTCATGTTAGAGCCTCTAAAACTACTGCAAAGCTGATTAAGCTTAAACCGGAAAACTTTTATGAAATATTAAATAAAAAAATTATTGAAAGGAGAGCCTGATGAAAAAAAGGAGACATGCAAAAATCCTTGAACTTATAAATGCCAAGGATATTGAAACACAAGAAGAGCTTCAGGCTTATCTGTTAAAATGCGGCTTCGAAGTTACACAGGCTACAATCTCCCGTGATATTAAAGAGCTTCGTTTGGTTAAAGAGCTGTCTGAAAGAGGAAGATACATTTATTCTACCGGAAAAAAGATGTCAAGCGATGCCATAAAAAGAACCGGCGGAATTTTTTCAGACTCCATTGTCAGCGTCGAACATGCCCTGAATACTGTTTGTATAAAATGCTTTCCCGGTATGGCAATGGCAGTTTGTACTGCAATTGAGTCGATGGAGTGGACCGGTGTTGTTGGTGCAATATCCGGTGATGACACAATTTTTGTACTCTGCAAAACAGAAGATTTTGCAAAAATTTTCACTATGAACATGGAGAAGATTTTAAATGTTAAAAACACTTGATATTGAAAATATTGCTGTCATCGAAAAAGCAAGTGTAGAATTTTCAGACGGACTTAATGTTCTTACAGGAGAAACAGGTGCCGGAAAATCCATCGTTGTTGACTCAATAAGCGCAATACTTGGTGAAAGAACATCAAAGGAAATTGTGCGATATGGCTGTGACAGTGCCTTTGTCAGTGCTTATTTCGAAGATATTTCCCAAACTGCTTTAAATAAGCTTGAGGAGCTGGGTTTTCAAAGTGAAGATGATCATTCACTTTTACTTACAAGAAAAATCAGCATTTCAGGAAAATCCGGGTGTAAAATCAATGGCAAAAGTGCGACAGTTTCTATGCTAAGAGAACTTGGAAGTGCGCTTGTTAATATTCACGGTCAGCATGACAGTCAGGAACTTTTAAATCCCGATTGTCAGTATAAATATATCGATATGCTTTTTGACAATACTGCTGAACTTGAGGATTATAAAGAGTCGTTCAGAAATCTCATTGCTGTGCGCCGCCGTTTAAAATTTCTTGCTTCCGATGAAACAGATAAGGAGCGTTTGCTGGAGCTGCTTGATTATCAAATTAACGAGCTTGAAGCGGCAGATATCAAAATAGGTGAGCGCGACAGTCTTATAAAACGCAGAGAGCTTATTAATAAAAGCGAAGAACTCAATAGCGTAATACATTCTTCTTTACTTGCAATCAATGGTGATGAGGAGTTGGTCGGTGCACAGTCACTTGTTAATGATTCTTGCAATTCACTTCTTGCATTTGATGAAGCAAAGACGGTTTCTGATATTTTATTGGATATTAATGATAAGTTGGAGGCTGCAAAGGACAAGCTTGAAGAGTTGAATTCTTTAGTGGATTTTAATCCGGAGGAGCTCGAGCAAATAGAAGAACGACTGGACTTGTTATACAGGTTTTCCAATAAATATGGAGCAACAGAAGAAGATATGCTGGAGTTTCTGAGTAACGCCAAAGAGAAAAGGGCTTCAATTGTTTATTCTGATGAAGAGCTTGAGCAGCTCAATAATGAGTATGATTTGCTTTTTGAACAAACTGCAGAGCTGGCGCAGCGTCTGTCAGAAAAAAGAAAACAGGTTGCTGTAAAATTTGAAAAGGCTGTTAAAGAAGAACTAAGCTTTCTTGATATGCCTAAGCTCAGCTTTATTGTCAATTTTGATAGGGGAAAACTCTCTTCAAGTGGATTTGATAAAATTGAATTTTTGATTTCAACGAATCCGGGTGAACCACCTAAGCCGTTATCAAAAATTGCTTCCGGCGGTGAGCTTTCGAGAATAATGCTTGCAATTAAAAATATATTGTCGTACAATGATACAATCGGTACTTTGGTGTTTGACGAAATAGATACCGGAGTCAGCGGAGGAGCCAGCCGCAAGATTGGCTTAAAGCTAAAAGCAGTATCAAAAAATACACAGGTAATATGTGTTACACATTCGGCACAAATTGCATCGAACGCTGACGAGCATTTTCTTATTCAAAAAGAATTTAGTGGAAACAGAACCTTTACCGGTGTTTCGCCCCTTGATTTTGATGGTAGAAAGAAAGAGCTTGCTCGTATTATGGGTGGTATTGAAATTACGGATACACTGCTTAACTCAGCTGAGGAGCTTCTTAACGCATCACAGAATTAAAAAAGATAAATGCTATACAAATTCATATTGAATAAAAAGTAAAGAGTGTCACTTGCGGCAAGTGACGGATTATTACTTTATCTTAATTAAACATTTAACGGAGGATTTTTTATGGGAGTTTATGAAGAGTTGCAAGAAAGGGGTCTTATTGCCCAGGTAACTGACGAAAATGAAATCAGAGATTTGGTAAATGCAGGAAAGGCTGTATTTTATATTGGTTTTGATCCTACAGCTGACAGCTTGCATGTAGGCCATTTTATGGCACTTTGCCTTATGAAGCGACTTCAGATGGCAGGCAATAAGCCGATTGCTCTTATCGGCGGCGGTACCGGTATGATAGGTGATCCAAGCGGAAAAACCGATATGCGAAAAATGATGACACCTGAAACTATACAGCATAACTGCGATTGTTTTAAAAAACAGATGTCAAAATTCATTGACTTTTCAGACAATAAGGCACTTATGGTGAATAATGCCGATTGGCTCTTGGATTTGAATTATATTGATGTTTTGCGCGAGGTCGGTGCTTGCTTCAGTGTTAACAGAATGCTTTCCTTTGAATGCTATAAACAAAGAATGGAAAGGGGTCTTTCTTTTCTTGAATTTAATTATATGATTATGCAAAGCTATGATTTCTACACGTTGTATAAAAAGTATGGCTGTAACTTGCAGTTCGGCGGTGATGATCAGTGGTCAAATATGATTGGCGGTATGGAGCTTATCAGGCGTAAGCTTTCGGGAAATGCAAATGCAATGACCATTACTCTTCTTACAAATTCAGAAGGCAAAAAAATGGGCAAAACAGAAAAAGGTGCTGTTTGGCTTGATGCTGAAAAAACCTCTCCATATGATTTTTATCAGTATTGGCGCAATGTAGGTGATGAAGATGTTATTAAGTGTATGAAGCTCTTAACCTTTATCCCTATGGAGCAAATCAGAGAGTATGAGAAATTTGAGGGTGCACAGTTGAATACAGCTAAAGAAGTGCTTGCATTTGAACTTACTAAGATGATACACGGTCAAGAAGAGGCTGCAAAAGCACAGCAGGCTGCAAAAGCACTTTTTGCAGGCGGAAGCGATAATTCAAATATGCCTACTACGCAGCTTAGCGAGGATGATTTTACAGACGGAGAAATCACTGTGCTTGATATGATGCTTAAAGCAGGTATGATAAAATCGAAAGGTGAGGGCAGACGACTTATTGACCAGGGTGGCGTAAGTGTTAATGATGAAAAAATCAGCGGTGCTTTAACTGCTCTTAAACTTGATGATTTTAATGAAGAAATAATCGTAAAAAAAGGCAAAAAAATGTTTAGAAAATTTACAAAGTAATTCTTCTTTGACGGACAGTTATCTGTCCGTCTTTTTTATATATCTTTATTGATTAATTACAATAGATGTGATAAACTAAAATGAATAATGCTTATTGGTGATAATATGAAAAGTATTGAAAAAAAGATTGATTCCCTGAGATGGGCTCTCAGCTATCATTCAGACCGTTATTATAATGATGACGCACCTGAAATAGATGATTATGAATATGATATGATGATGCGTGAGCTAAAGGCGCTTGAAGAGAAATACCCTCAGTATGACACTCCGGATTCTCCTACAAAAAAGGTCGGTGGCAAAGCAGATAATTCTTTTGAGAGTGTTGTGCACACTGTTAAGATGGAAAGTCTGCAGGATGCCTTCAGCCGTGACGAAATGCTTGATTTTGACAAGCGTGTCAAAGAAGTTGTGCCAAACGCAGAATATGTTGTTGAGCCAAAGATTGATGGTCTTTCCGTAAGTCTCGAATACAGAGACGGCGTCTTTGTCAGAGGTTCAACACGTGGTGACGGAAATGTTGGTGAGGATGTCAGCGGTAATCTGCGTGTAATTCATAATGTACCGCTTAAGCTTACGCAGCCAATACCGTTTATTGAGGTGCGCGGTGAAGTATACATGCCTAAAAAAAGCTTTGAGCGTGTTGTCGACAGACAGTTGCTTAATGATGAAAAGCCTTTTAAAAACCCGCGTAATGCGGCGGCAGGATCACTTAGGCAAAAAGACAGTGCAGTTACAGCCGGCAGAGGTTTGGATATTTTCATATTTAATATTCAGCAGATTGAAGGTGCCGAGCTTTCATCACATAAGGCGTCACTTGATTTTCTTAAGGAAATCGGATTTCATACTGTGCCGTTTTACAAAAAAGTAAATAACATGGATGCTGCACTCACTGAAATTGACAGAATAGGAGAATCACGAGGTAATCTTGAATTTGATATTGATGGTGCAGTCGTTAAGGTTGATAATTTTTCAAATCGAGAGCTTTTAGGCTCAACGGCAAAATATCCGAAGTGGGCTGCAGCTTTTAAGTATCCTCCCGAGGAGAAACAAACAAAGCTTATTGATATTGAAATTGCTGTCGGCAGAACAGGCGTCCTGACTCCGACTGCTGTTCTGGAAAGTGTGCATCTTGCAGGAACTACAGTCAGCAGAGCCACACTTCACAACCAGGATTTTATTAAAGATAAAGGGATTGCAATAGGTGATATTGTTACAGTAAGAAAAGCAGGTGATATAATACCTGAAGTTCTGTGCGTGAACCAACATAACAGTGACAGCATATATGCTTTTCCTGCAATTTGTCCGTCCTGCGGGCAGACTGTGATACGTGAAAAGGGTGAGGCAGCAATACGCTGTATCAATCCGCAGTGCCCGGCACAGCTTCTGAGAAATCTTATTCATTTTTGCTCACGTGATGCAATGGATATTGAAGGATTGGGTCCTGCTGTTATTGAAACCTTTGTTGAAAACGGTCTTATTCGTAATACAGCAGATATTTACAACCTTGATTATGATAGAATTGCTCAGCTTGAAGGTTTTAAGCAAACCAGTGCAAATAACATAAAAAATTCTGTTGAAAAGTCAAAGTCAATTGATTTGTCAAAGTTGATTTTTGCGCTTGGCATCCGTCATATCGGAGCAAAGGCAGGCAAGCTTTTGGCTGATCATTTCCGAAATATAGATGCAATTATGTCGGCATCAGCAGATGATGTTTTAAAAATCGAGGGCTTTGGTCAGGTTATGGCCGACAGTTTGGTAGGCTATTTTCGTACGGATGCAGCCAAGCAGCTTATTCAAAAGCTGCGTTTGTGCGGAGTGAATATGAAGTCTGTCAGTGTAATTAAGGATGAGCGATTCGCAGGCATGACCTTTGTTCTTACAGGAACACTGCCCACGCTGAAAAGAAATGAGGCTTCAAAGATAATTGAATCCTTTGGAGGAAAAACATCTTCATCCGTATCAAAGAAAACGACCTATGTTCTTGCAGGCGAAGAAGCCGGCTCAAAGCTTGATAAAGCACAGTCTCTTGGAATAAATATAATTGACGAAGAAACCTTTAAAAATATGATTAAGTAATTCAAAAGAAGGGCATCTGATTTATGAAAGAGTTCAGAAAAAAACAAAAACGTCTTTACGCTTTTATGAAGGCACTGATTATAGTTGCTGCTATTTGTATTTTTATTTTTATAGGAATTAAACCTGCAGTTGCACAAGTAAGTACGGTCGCTGTAATGGTATGCAATTATACTTGTGATTTTTTGATTCTATCGGCAATGGCAGTTCTTTTTATCTATTATTCAAAATATGGAAAGAGTGATGCATTTTTAACTTCTGTTGAAAATGAGCTTTCGGATGCCGGATACTATCTTACATCACGTGCAGAAAATACACAGAATGATTATGTAAATGCAGTTATACTTGATTTACAAAACTGCGGATATTCTGTTAATCGGAATGTAGAAATTAATGAGCTTGAATTTGATTTTAAAGCTGAGAACAGAAAAGAATTTTTTTACTGCATAAAAACCGATAATGCAGATAAAAATGATATTCTTGCTTATCTGGATTCTGTTATTTATGATATAACGGTAAAAAACCTGAAGCGAAAAGGCAATGCTGTAATTTGCTTTGTAACAGATAAAGCTGAGGACGAAGCCATTGCATTAAGTAAAATGATTACACCGCTTGGTAAAAAGGAGCAAATTAAAATTGCTGTTGCTGTTTGTGAGTTATCCAGCAGAAGAGTTTATTTTCTCGGTAATATTAAAACAAAGTGCCAGCAGATGATTGCTAATTTTGTCATGAACTGTGATGTGCCGATTAAAGAACAGTACATAGGCAAAGAGAGGCTGCCCTTTCAGGTTGAACTGGAAGAGCATATGAAATCTTTTAATATTAAAGATTTTAAAGCCGGCAATTTTTATGCACATGAATAAGGAGTAAATATGAATAACAAAGCAAAATCTTATTTTGAAAATTTGAAAAGTAAAAAAGTTGCCTTTGTCGGAATGGGTGTGGCTAATGTGCCATGTGCAGAGTTCCTTGCACAGCAGGGTATTGAGGTTTACGCTTGTGACAGACGGGATAAAGAATATATAGGGGTCGAAATATGCCAAAGACTTGAATCACTTGGTGTAAACTTCTCTTTAGGTGAGAATTATCTGGATATTTTGCCTGATATGGATTTGGTATTTCGTTCACATGGGATACTTCCGTTTCAGAATCCATGGATAGGGGAATGCATTGAACGCGGCCAAACAGTTACAACAGAAATGGAAGTATTTTTTAAGCTTTGTCCATCAAAAATCATCGCTGTTACAGGTTCAAACGGCAAAACTACTACAACAACACTTATATCTGAAATGCTTAAGCAGCAGGGCTATAACGTATATCTCGGCGGAAACATCGGCAAAGCGCTTATGCCGGAGCTTGAAACGATTTGCGAAAATGATATTGCAGTTGTTGAATTGTCATCGTTCCAGCTTCTGACAATGGGTAATTTGCAGAATACGCCCGACATTGCGGTTGTAACAAATATCGAATGTACGCATCAGGATCATCATATCAGTCTTGATGAATATGTTGATGCAAAGAGAAATATTTTAATTTATCAGAATTCTGATTGTATTACTGTTCTTAATGCTGATTGTGATTATTCAATCGGGAATAGGGTTTATCACGATATGAGATATGATGTCAGAGGCGAACTGTGTGAGTTTTCAGTCAGCCATCCTGTAATCAAAGGTGCATATATGAAAGAGAGCGGTGAAATTGTTTATACAAATCATGGTGAAGAAACGTTTGTTATGAACAGGGATGATATTATCCTTCCCGGTATGCATAATATTGAAAATTATTGTACGGCAATCAGTGCACTCTGGAATATTGTTGAACCTGATAATATGTTAAAAGTTGCCAAACAATTCGGCGGTGTTGAACATAGGATTGAATTTGTGCGTGAATTTGACGGTGTAAAATATTATAACGATTCTATCGCAACATCACCATCTCGTGTCATAAGCGGACTCAGAGCCTTTGGCAGAAAGATTATTGTAATTATGGGCGGTTCCGATAAAGGAAATGATATAAGCGAAATGGTGCCGGATATACTTCAATATGTGAAGCTTCTTGTTTTAAACGGAGCTACAGCCGATAAAATTTATAACACCATTATAGGCAGCAGTGAATATAAAAACAGTGATATAAATATAATAAAAACCGATACACTTGAAAATGCTTTATATGCAGCAAAACAAAATGCAGAGAACGGCGATATTGTTTCACTTTGTCCGGCATGTCCTGCATTTGATCAGTTTAAAACGTTTGAATACAGAGGCAGAAAATTTAAAGAACTTGTGAATGGATTTGATAAATGATGAAAACAAATACACTTGAATTAATAAAAGAGCTGACACAGCCTGTAGGTGTATCCGGAAAAGAAGAAAATATTGCTTTGCTTTTAAAAGAAAAATTGCTGCCTTATGGTGATGTTTCAATAGATTCTATGAACAATGTATGCTGCACATTCGGTGAAGGTTATCATTTTCTTTTAGATGCACATATTGATGAAATCGGAATGATTGTAACAGATATTACGGATGACGGATTTATAAAAATGTCAGCCTGCGGTGGAATTGACACTCGCTTTCTGCCTGCAATGGAAGTTTCAATATGGGGCACAAAGGAAATAAAGGGCATAATATCTACCCTTCCGCCGCATTTGCAGACTGCTAATGATGAAAAAAAATCCCCTAAACTCTCTGACCTCTCAATAGATACCGGTATGAAAAAGCAGGAGCTTGAAAACTTTGTTTCGCTTGGTGACAGAATTACGTTTAAGCGTAATTTTACACCGCTTCTTAATGGTCTTGTATCCTCATCCTGTCTTGATGACAGGGCAGGTGTTGCAGCCATACTGCTTTCTCTTGAGGAATTGAAAAAATTGCCATGCAAGATTACGGTTATGTTTTCGTCTCAGGAGGAAGTCGGCACCAGGGGAGCAAAAACAGGCGCATGGAGCAAAAATTGTGATGAAGCTATAGTTGTAGATGTTTCATTCGCCTTAACCCCGGGCTGTGATAAGTCCGACTGCGGTGAAATTTCAAAAGGCGCAATGATCGGGTTTTCACCTACTATTGATGCTGATATATCAAAGCAGCTTGTAAATATAGCAAAAATGAAAGCTATCCCATATCAGTGTGAGATTATGTCAGGCAGAACCGGAACAAATGCCGATGTTATTGCCGTTTGTGAAAAGGGCATAAAAACGGCTCTTATTTCAATTCCTGAAAAGTATATGCATCAAAGAGTTGAAGTTGTCGATATTGAAGATGTCGAAAATGTTTCAAAACTGATATGTGCTTATATTTCAGAAAGGAGCAACGAAATAAATGCTTAAAACACTTTGCAGTCTTAACGGCACCTCCGGTGATGAGAAAAATGTAAGAGAATATATTCTTAATGAAATAAAAGATTATTGCGAGTACACGGTTGATAATCTCGGCTCCGTTATTGCTTTTAAAAAGGGTAATAATATACCTGCAAAAAAAGTTATGTTCTCAGCACATATGGACGAGGTTGGATTTATTATAACCGATATAGATGAGAACGGATATCTGTCCTTTCGTACAGTGGGAGGTATAGATAATAAAGTAATAGCCGACAGGGTTGTGACCGTAAATTCAGTCAATGGCGTTATCGGTTTAAAACCTGTTCATATGCTGGAAAAGGATCAAAAAGAAACTGCACCTGATATTAAGTTAATGAAAATTGATATAGGTGCTAACAGTAAAGAGGATGCACTGCAATATGTTCATCCGGGTGACTATGCTTATTTTAAATCCGATTATTGTGAATTTGGTAATGGTTATATCAAATCAAAAGCACTGGATGATCGAATCGGCTGCATGCTTTTAATTGAACTAATTAAATCTGATTTGGATTATGATACTTATTTTTGTTTTAATGTTCAGGAAGAGGTAGGTTTGCGAGGTGCTATGTGCACATCGTATGCAGTTCAAAGTGACATCTCAATCGTACTTGAAGCGACAACAGCGGCAGATTTGTGCAGTGTCACCGGCGGGGACAGAGTATGTGTTCTGGGCAATGGCGGCGTAGTTTCCTTTATGGACGGAAGAACAATTTATGATAATTCACTTTATCGTTTGGCAATGAAGACGGCAAAAGACAATAATATTAAGGTTCAAACAAAAACGGCAATTGCCGGCGGAAATGATGCCGGTGCAATTCAAAGCAGCGGAAAGGGAAGTCGTGTTCTTGCTGTTTCTTTACCTTGCAGATATATTCACTCGGCAGCGAGCGTTGTAAAGGAATCCGATATTTGTGAAACAAAAAGACTTTTAAAGGCACTTTTACCAAAACTATATGATTGAAAAAATTAATGATATAAATCAGCTTGTTGGTTTTTTTAAAGATGATATTTATTATATAAGAATTATGTCCCTCATAAAGGCCTATGGCTGCAGCTACGATTTTGCTGTCTTTTATATGCAGATAGATGACAACAACAGAATAACAGCCATAATTTCAAGACTTGACGGGGATTTTACATTATGCTTCCATGATGAAAGCGACTTGGACGAGCTTGTACAATTTTTTACTTTGGCCGGATTTTCTGCTTTGTTGGCAGACAGCAGCTTTGTTTTGCCCAGTCCGTATGATGAAGGTATTGTTATGAGATCGTGTAAAAAAGTTGAATTTCCGGTGCAATATACACAAATTGACAGATTTCCCAAATTGATGGAGCTGTATAATTTTGTTGATTATGATACGCTTGATTTTGAAGCTTGGTATGTTGATATAAGCCATCGCATCCGCCATGACTGTGCGCGTGCTTATACACTCAATATCAACGGTGAAATTATATCAAGCGGTATTTTCTCATCCATTTATAATGGTGACGTGATTCTGTCTGCTGTTCGTACATCGCCTGAATTCAGACACCTTGGTTATGCTTCGCAGCTTATCAGCGAGATGATGAGTGATATTACCGGTCGGGTTTATTTAATGCGCGAGCAGTCCTTAAATGAGAGCTTTTATAAAAAGCTTGGCTTTGAAAATATAGGAAATTGGAGAATGTATAAATGATACCTTTTTTTAAAATAAGTGAAAGAATTGAAGTGGCTTCACAAAAAGCATTAAAACTTTGCGAAGAACAGTTTAACTACATAAATCATGTTACTGAATTTAATCAGCTTAAAGTTCAAAAGGCGTTTATTGATAATGGTGTTTCCGAAAGTCATTTCAATTCAAGTACGGGATATGGTTACAATGACCGTGGCAGAGATACATTAGATAAGGTATGGGCACAGGTTTTCGGTACGGAAGATGCAATAGTAAGACATAATTTTACCTGTGGAACGCATACCCTTGCTACTGCACTTTTCGGCGTTTTGAGACCGGGAAATAAAATGCTTTGTGTTACAGGCACCCCTTATGACACGATTCACAGCGTCATAGGCATAAGCGGTGAGGGGATGGGCTCCCTTAAAGATTTCCAAATAGAATATGAGCAGGTTCCTTTAAAGAATGATCGCCTTGACTATGATGCCATTGAAAAGTCTGTCGACAGCAGTGTTACCATGGTTTATATTCAGCGAAGCAGGGGATATGAGCTTCGTCCCAGTCTCAGTGTTGAAGAGATTGAAAGAGTTTGTGAAATATCAAAGAAAAAGAATCCCAATGTAATCGTAATGGTTGACAATTGCTATGGCGAATTCACAGAAAAACGAGAGCCCGGAGAAGTGGGAGCCGATTTAATTGCAGGTTCGCTTATCAAAAATGCCGGCGGCGGTATTGCATCTACCGGCGGATATATTGCCGGTAAAAAGGAGCTTGTAGAAAAATGTGCCTACAGACTGACTACACCCGGTCTCGGTAAAGAGGTAGGTGCAACACTCGGACATAACAGGGAACTTTATATGGGACTTTTCTTTGCACCGCATACTGTTGGAGAGGCTCTTAAAAGTTCAGTTTTTATATCGGCTTTATTTGAGTCTTTTGGTTATAAAGTAACACCAAGATATCATGAAATCAGACACGACATTGTTCAGTCATTAGGACTTGAAAATGAAGAAAGTCTTGTAGCTTTTTGTCAGGGAATTCAAAGCGGAAGTCCTATTGACAGCTTTGTTTCACCTGTTCCGTGGGATATGCCGGGATATGACAGTAAAGTTGTTATGGCTGCAGGAGCTTTTACATTGGGGTCTTCTATTGAATTGTCTGCCGACGCTCCTATAAGAGAGCCGTTTTACGCATGGATACAAGGAGGTCTTAATTTTCACAGTGCAAAGATTTGTGCACTTCTTGCAGCACAGCAGATGGAAGATAAGGGGTTATTAAAATGAGTGATTATAATTTTGAGGGGATAAAATCCGATAGTATTCAGCTTTTATGTGAGAATTGTTTTAAGGATTCAAAAGCCTTTTATGAGGAGCATAAGGAGGATCTGAAGCAGGGAATAACCGTTCCTATGCGCCAAATCATGCTTGATTTAAGCGAACTTATGCTGGATATAGACGACATGATGATGACAGATCCTGTCAGATCTGTATCGCGTATCTACAGAGATACAAGAGGAAACAGAAATAAAATTAAATATAGAGAAAATTTGTGGATGTTTTTCAGAAGATATAAAAACGAATTTCCGGGTGCGCCATTCTATTTTTTTGAATTTTTCCCGGATAGATTTGGATATGGCGTGGTATTTTGGCTGTATCGGCAGTCTTATTTTAAAGAGGTTCATAAATACATTTTAAAGCATCCTGCCAGATGGCTTGAGGCAGTTAAAGCTTGTGAAGATGCAGGATTGGTGTACGAGTGCCGTGATGTTTATAAAAAGGATTTGTACCCTGACGCACCGAAAGAGCTTAAGCCTTATCTTCAGGCCAAAAATATATCATTCTGCTACTATTGTGAAGATTTGTCCAGAATAGCAAAGCCTTCTCTTATCGATGAATTAAAGCAGGCTTTTGAAACTGCACGTCCTATGTACGAATTCTTTATTGATGTTTATGAAAAAATGATGAGCGATGGCTTAATTAAACCCGAGGATTATTACAGAAGGTAACCATTTATGCTTAAAATAGTTTTCGGCCGTTCAGGCTACGGAAAAACAGAATATGTGTTTCATTCCATAAAAGAACTGGTTAGACAGGATATTTCCGATATTTTGCTTTTAACACCTGAGCAGTATTCCCTTGTAAGTGAAAGACGTTTGCTTTGTGAACTTGGTGAAAGCAAAATCGCAAATGTTGATAATTCCTCTTTTTCGCGCATAAGCGATGCAGTTAAGAGAAAATATGGTTCTTACGGCATTCCTGTTTTATCTAAAGGCGGCAAAGCAGTTTTAATGATGCAGGCAATAGAAAGCTCAAAGGAAAGCCTCTCTATTTTCAGTAAAAATCTTGACTCGGCAGCTTTTGTTCGTTCCATGATTAAGATTTATGATGAGATGAAGTCATGTAATCTTAACGGCAGTGAAATTATGTCGCTTTCTGCCGGTATAAAAAATAATGCTTTAATGAAAAAGCTTAATGATATTGCACTGATTATGAATACATATGAGCATATGATTGCCGACAGATATCTTGACAGTGCCGATGAGCTTACACGTCTTTATGAAAAAATTAAGGATAAAAAATATTTTGCCGAAAAAACTGTATTTATTGATGGGTTTAACGGCTTTGTGGCTCAGGAATATAAAATTCTCGAGCTGATTATTAATGAGGCTGATTCCGTTACAATAACACTGTGTGCAAATTCTTTTGATACTGACGATGAATTCAGTTTGTTTAGTTATGTAAATCGATCAGCAGCAATATTGAAAAAAATTGCAGATAAAGCAAATATAAAATGCGAAACTCTGCTGCTTGATAAGAATTACAGAGCCAAAACCAGCGGTATAGCTGCTGTTGAAAAAAATTTATTCTCACAGGAGAATATCGATTTATGTGAAGACGGCGAAAGTGTTAAGCTCTATTGTGCTAAAAGCATAACAGATGAATGCTGTGAAACTTCAAGACAAATAAGAAGGCTGCTCAGAAAAGGATACAGAGCCAATGAAATAGCCGTAATTGTGCGAGATATTGATAAGTACAGGGACGAGCTTTCGGCAGCATTTAAAAAATATGAAATTCCGTTTTTTAATGATGAACGACAACCGATTAAGTGTCAGCCTATTGTGGTTTTTATCGAGTATTTGTTAAGATGCATAAATTATTCCTTCAGAAGTGATGATATTTTAAGTCTTGCAAAAACAGGACTCGTTGATATTGATGATAAAGATATAAATTTATTAGAAAATTATGTTTACTTATGGAGCATAAACGGAATGAAATGGACAAAACCGTTTGAAAATTCCACAAAAGGCTTTGTCAGTGAAATGGACAGCAGTGACAGTGCTCTACTTGCTTCAATCAACAAAACAAGAGAAAAGCTTATTGCACCTCTTGTTAACTTTAAAAAGGCAGTCAAAAAAGCAAATGCACTTGAAATCTGCCGCTGGATTTATTATACGCTGACAGCATATAAGGCAGATAAAAAAATATCCGAAAATGCTGCTGAACTTTCTAAAGCAGGCTGCCATACGCTTGCATTTCAGCAGGGCGCTGTTTGGGATATGGTTATGGAAATTCTCAGTACCCTTCCTGATATTCTTGGCGTCAATGTAATAAAACCGAAAGAGTTTGCAAAGCTTTTTTCAATTGTTATCTCAACAGAAGATTTAGGTACTTTACCGTCAGGAATTGATAATGTTCAAATCGGTCAGGCTGACAGAATAAGAACAGATAATCCCAAAGCTGTTTTTGTGCTGGGGGCAAATGAAGGTGAATTTCCTCAGGCAATAACCGGCGGAGGGTTACTTTCCGAAAGCGACAGAAGAATACTCCTTGAAAATGATTTTAAGCTTTATTCCTATGGCGAAATTCTTAATATTCAGGAAAAGTATTTTGCTTACATGGCTTGTTCTGCAGCTTCTGAAATGCTGTTTATATCGTATAAAGGAAGTGCAAAAGATGCTGCACCATCCGATATAGTTCTTGCGATCAAAAGTATTTTTTCCAATATGAATGCATATTCCTTATCGGATATTCAGGAAATGGATTTAATTGAAACCCGAAGAAATGCTTTTGAGTTAATGAGTGAAAAATATTTTGTCAATACTGCATTTTATTCATCTTTAAAGGATTACTTTAAAGATGATGAGCACTTTAATGGTGTTAAGGCACTCGCCGAGAATGATGATGCAAAAATCAATAATCATGCACTTGCTACATCTTTATTTCACTATGATATGTTCATTTCAGCATCAAGGATTGAAGATTTTTATAATTGCTCTTTCAGATATTTTTGTAAATTCGGTCTGAATGCGTTTAAACGGGAACGGGCGGAAATTAATCCTATGCAAAGAGGTACATTAATTCATTATGTGCTTGAAAAAATATTATCTGAATATGGCAGTCATGAGCTTTCTCAAATGCCTGAATCCGATATTAAAACGATGGTAGATAAATACCTGTCAGAATATTTTAAAACACAGATGGGCAATATCGCAGATGTTTCTATAAGATTTAAGTACAATTATAACAGACTGTCAAAGTTGATTTACGGTGTTGTTTTTCATTTGGCCAAAGAGTTTTCACAGTGCGATTTTGAAGCGAAAGCCTTTGAACTTAATATTGACAAAGACGCACCGGTTAAGCCCTTTGTTCTTGATCTTGAAGACGGCGGAACAATTCAAATCCGCGGTTCGATTGACAGAGTTGACATGTTTGAAAAAAACAATCAAAAATATGTTCGTGTTGTGGATTATAAGTCCGGAAGCAAGCTTTTTAATCTGTCAGATATAATGTATGGTCTCAACCTTCAGATGCTTATTTATCTTTTTTCTATCAGTGAGGATAAAAGGTCTGCGTTTAACGCCGTACCGGCAGGTGTTCTTTATATGCACGCGTCAAGAAATGTGTTTAGTTTTGATTCACACAAAGAAGCTGCTGTCGCATTGCGAACGGAAGAATTAAACTCATTTAAAATGAAGGGGATTGTAATATCCGATTTTGACGGTGAGCTTGCTATTGCTATGGAGCATGATTTAAATGGTGAATTTATTCCCGTAAAAATGAAAAAAAACGGTGAACTGACAGGGCAGCTTGCAAGCCTTCAGGAGCTTGGCCGTATGCAGCAAAAGGTTAACAGCCTAATCGTTCAAATGGGTATGGATTTACATATGGGAAAAATAAGCAGAAATCCCGTTAAAAACAAAACGCATAAATCAACCTGTGATTTCTGTGATTATGTTGATGTTTGCGCAAATGTGAAAAATATTGAGCATCGAATTGTTCCCGATTTAACAGATTCGCAGGTAAAAGAGATTCTAGCAAAGGAGTATGGTGAAAATGCCTGAATGGACCACACAGCAGAAAAATGCAATCACGGCAAAGGGAAGAAATATTCTTGTAAGTGCTGCAGCAGGTTCCGGTAAAACCGCTGTACTTGTTGAACGCGTTACAAGAATGATAACAGATATAAATAATCCTGTTGATATTGATAAGCTGCTGATTGTTACATTTACCAATGCAGCTGCAGCCGAAATGAAATACAGAATATCAAAATCATTAAATACTTGTATCAAAAAAAATCCAAATGTGAAATTTTACAAAAAGCAGCTTTCTCTTCTGCCTAATGCAAAAATATGTACAATTGACTCCTTTTGCGTAAATCTTGTTAAAGAACATTTTTATGATTTGTCGATCAATCAGGATTTTGTGCTGCTTGATGAATGCGAACTCCAAATGATGGAGGATACAATTATAAATGAGGTTATTGATGATTTTTTCGAGAAAGGGGAATCGGATTTCATTTCGCTTATGGAAGCTTTCACATCTCCGAGTAATGATAAACCCATTATAGAAGCAGTAAAAAAAGTTCTCAGGTTTATATATGCTCAGCCTTTTCCATATTATTGGCTTGAAAATGCGCTCGGTAAATATAATGCTGAAATTCCTTTTTGCGAAACTGTATGGTATAAGTATATTAAATCACAGCTTGATGATTTATTTGATTTGGGTATAAGCTTGATTAGTAAGAATCTTTCTCTTGTGTGCTTTGATGATGAAAAACTTAATGATAAATTAACTGTTGTTTTTAAAGATGATATGTCGGAATTTATGCGCTTTAAAAACGCGTATGAAATATCCTGGAATAAGTTGGTAAATGAACGACCTGCAAGCTTTATGCGATTTCCGAACACAAGCAAAATTGATAAGGATACAGCTTCTGTCTTAAAATCAAACAGAGAGATTTATAAAAAGCTTCTCAGTGCTGAAATTCCGTCATTTTTCACGTCAGATGAAGATGGATACACGAAAGATATAATAAGCCTTGAAGCACAGCTCAGGGTGCTTGCTGAGATTGTTAAAGAGGTAGATTTCAGACTGATGTCTGAAAAAAAAGAGCGAAACGCCTATTCCTTTTCGGACATAGAGCATTTTGCCATTACATTGCTTTTTTATATGGATGAAAATAAAAATATTGTCAAAACAGATTTGGCTAATCGTTTTGCTGATAGCTTTTATGAAATTCTTGTTGATGAATATCAGGATACGAATGAGGCACAGGATCTTTTATTTTCATACCTCTCTAATGGTAAAAATCTTTTTACTGTTGGTGATATTAAACAAAGCATTTACCGCTTCAGACTGGCAATGCCGTATATTTTTAATGCAAAAAAGAAAACATATTTGCCCTACGATCCGAGCGATGACAGTTTAAGCTCAAAAATTATTCTTGATAAAAATTTCAGAAGCCGAAGAGATATTTGTGCATATGTTAATTTTGTTTTTTCAAATCTCATGAGCGAAAAGCTTGGTGAACTCGATTATAATGAAGATGAATATTTAAATTGTGCGGCTGAATATAACGATTCAGACACAGTCAGTGCTCAAATAAAAATATTAAGCGGTGTTAAAGGTGAGGATACGGATAAAAAAGAGGCCGCCTATATTGCTGAATGTATAAAACAAAAGGTTGATTCAGGTGAACTTATAAAAGACGGTGATACTTATCGTCCCATAAATTACGGCGATTTTGTAATTTTGATGCGCAGTCTGAAAAACCATATCAATAATTATTCTGAAACGCTTACAGAGTATGGTATACCTGTAATTTGTGATAATTCAACCAATCTGTTTGAAAATAATGAAATCAGAATGATAATGTCCTTGCTCAGAGCAATTGATAATCCAATGCAGGATATCCCATTATTGGCTGCAATGATGTCTCCGTTTTATGCCTTCAGTGCCGATGAATTAGCTGAAATTAAGGTGAATTCACAGGAGAGAAGCTTATATTCAATTATATCAAATAGCAATAATAAAAAGGCAGCAAGCTTTGTGAATGAGCTTTGTGAATTAAGACGAATCAGTGTAACAATGTCGGTAGCCGGTTTTATCAGATATCTGATTGAAGATAAGGGTATAGTTGCCTATGTTAATGCTATGGGCAATGCAGAACAAAGATATCAAAATATTTTAAAGCTGATTTCATTTGCACAGAGCTTTGATAACGGAATAAATGTTGGATTGACCTCATTTTTAAGATATATTGATAAAATCATTTCGTCGGATAAAAATGTCGATTCGGCAGCACTCAGTGCAGGAAATGAAAATGCTGTTACGATTATGTCAGTTCATCATTCAAAGGGACTTGAATTTCCTGTATGCATTTTTGCCGGTACAAACAGAGCATATAATAAAACAGACTTAAACGATAAGCTCCTTTTAAATACAAATTATGGTATTGGTATCAAATGCCATAATGAAGAACAGCTTTATCAGTATAAGTCTATTCCGTATTCGGTGATTAAGGACAAAAGCACTTATGAACTTATGAGCGAAAATCTAAGAGTTTTGTATGTTGCCATGACCAGGGCCAAGGAACAGTTTATAACTTTTATTACCTGTGAAAATATTGAAAGCAAATTAAAGCGTCTTGCTCTCAATATTATAGAAAACAAAATCAGTCCGTATATGAGCAAGAAGGTTAATTGTGATGCAGATTTCTTTTTAATGTGTGCTATGCTTCACAATGATGCAGAACTACTTAGGCAATGCATTGAAAACAATATCCAGACAAGAAGTTCCGGTTTTCCGCTTTTAGTTGAAATAATTAATGAAATTGAGTTGAAATCTTCTCAGAAAAAAATTGCGTTTGTCGATGCAGACCGTAGCATTATTGCTGAAATTGCTGATAAATTAACTTATTCTTATGAAAGAAAAGAGCTTGAAGGCATTTCCTCAAAGCTTAATGCATCTGCTCTTGACAGCTTTGACAGGGGCTTTGAATACATAACATCGTCTAAACCATCTTTTATGAATAACACAGGCTTAACAGCTGCTCAGCGCGGTACAGCAATGCATACTTTTATGCAGTATTGTACCTACGAGAGTGCAAGAGATAATCTTGAAAAGGAAATTTTAAAGCTCAGGAAAAACGGATATATAAGTTCGACTGAAGCAGACAGCTTAGATCGAAACAGGCTTTCTGCTTTTTTTAAAAGCGATTTTGCTGTAAGGATGTTTCATTCAGATAAGATTCACCGGGAAATCAAAGTATCGTCATTTATCTGTGCAAAAGATATTTTTGATACCAATTTTTCAGATAAAATACTTGTTCAGGGTATAGCTGACTGTGTGTTTGAAGAAAATGATGAACTTGTTTTGCTGGATTATAAAACAGATAAAGTAAGCGGAGAGTCACAGCTGATTGAAAGATATAAAAAACAAATTGATTTTTACAGATATGCCATTGCAAAAAAGCTGAACAAACCCGTAAAAGAAGCAATTTTATATTCATTTTATCTTGGTAAAACAGTTACCGTTGATTAATATAATAAAAATTATAAAAAATACTTGCATTTTATAATATCTTGTGGTAATATATCAAAGCATAATTACATTACTTGCAAAGAGGTGAAAGTAAATGAAAGACGGAATTCATCCAAATTACGATAAATGTACTGTTAAGTGCGCTTGCGGTGCAACTTATGAAACAAAGAGCACAAAGAGTGAGCTGAGAGTTGATATCTGCTCAAAATGTCACCCGTTCTTTACCGGTAAGCAGAAGCTTGTTGATACAGGCGGACGTGTTGACCGATTCAATAAGAGATACGGCAGAAACGGCTAATATTGTTAATCAGGCAACGGTGGTATATCGTTGCCTTTTTTCTTGGTGATTTTTATGAAAGAGTATAAAACAGTTGAATTTGAAAGCAGTGATGATTTTGTTGAAAAAAAATCACGCTTTATCGGCTATGTTAAGCCTGTTAAAACACAACAGGAGGCCGCCGATTTTATCAGTTCAATAAAATCAAAGCACTGGGATGCCGCTCACAATGTATCAGCATATGTTCTGAAAAATAATAATATCCAGCGCTCCTCTGATGACGGTGAGCCGAGTGGAACAGCCGGTGTTCCTGTTCTTGATGTATTGCTTAAGGAGCAGCTTGTAGACGTCTGCGTTGTTGTTACAAGATATTTTGGAGGTACGCTTCTTGGTACAGGCGGTCTCATTCGTGCTTATTCTTATGCATCAAAGCTTGCTGTTCATGCAGGTCATATTATTACAATGGCACCATGCAAAATCCTTTCAGTTTCAGTTGAATACAATTTTTATGACAGGCTTAGTATTTTTCTTAATGATTTCGGTGCAAATATTGAGGAGTGTATTTTTTCAGATGCAGTTGAAGTGAAATTCAGCCTTAAGTCTGATTTATGCAATGCTTTTTCAGATAAACTCACACAGCTCAGCAACGGCAAATATTCAGCCAGAGAGCTTGGTGAAAAATTTTCAAAAGTATAAAAATGAATAGATAAGTAAAAATCTGCCAATCATGGATTTGAAAGGCAGGTTTTTTTATGAAAATTTCTAAAATATTTATTCCGCTGTTTATGATACTTACATTAAGTTTAAGTTTTTTTCAGCCTGTTATTGCAGTGTCCGAAAGTATAAGCAATAAAATTTTAAGGCTGCATATTCTTGCTGATTCGGACTCCGGTGAAGATCAAAACTTAAAGCTAAAAGTCAGGGATTATTTTCTTGATAATACAAAAGATTTGTTTACAGGAGATACACTTGAAGAAAATATTCAAATTGCACAGGAAAATATTAACTATATGGAAGAGCTGTGCAATAAATGCCTGTATGATAACGGAAGTTCAAGCCGAGCAAAAGTAACACTTGAAAAAGAATACTTTGATACAAGAGTTTATGATGATTTTACACTTCCTGCAGGCGTCTATCATTCTATAAAAATTGAGATAGGCAAGGGGAGAGGTCACAATTGGTGGTGCATTGTATTTCCGTCTGTATGTTTGTCAGCATGTTCAACATCAATGAGTGAATACCTGAGTGAGGATGAAATGAAATTGGTAAGCGAAGGTTATACACCGAAATTTAAAATAATAGAAATATATGAAAAACTAAAAAACAAATGGTGATAATTGTTTTTATGTGCAGCATCACATTTATTATCTTCTTTTTTCAAAACAAAATGATAAATAAAAAGAGTGACAGATATTTTAACTGTCACTCTTTTGGTGCCGGCGGCGGGGGTCGAACCCGCACCCTGTTGCCAGGACCGGATTTTGAGTCCGGCACGTCTGCCAATTCCATCACGCCGGCAAATATATAATTTTATTTAAGGCATAGTAACACATTGCGGCTACTATGCCTTAAATGGTGCTGGTGACCGGACTTGAACCGGTACGGTATTGCTACCGAGGGATTTTAAGTCCCTTGCGTCTGCCTATTTCGCCACACCAGCGTGCACAAAATATGATAATAGATTTTTTGTATAAAGTCAATAGTTATTTTCAAAATTTAGCATGAATCAATAATATTTATACAAATCAGTTAACAACATTCTGCGGGTATCCGTTCAAAAAGGCTTTCAGGTTTTCAGTAAGAATTTTTATGAGTCTTTCCCGTGTTTCTTTTGCTGCCCACGCAATATGAGGTGTTATATAGCAATTCTTTGCAGTCAGCAGGGGATTGCTGCTGTGAGCCGGCTCAAATTCAAGTACATCAAGTCCTGCTGCAGCAATACGTTCGCTATTAAGTGCATTTGCCAAAGCATTTTCGTCAACAACCGGTCCTCTTGAAGTATTGATGAATATGGCGGTTTTCTTCATCGAAGATATGGCATTTTCATTTATCATTCTATTTGTTTTATCAGTTAAAGGGCAATGACATGTAATAATATCACTTTCGGTCAAAAGTTGATCAAGCGGTGTAAAATTAATACGCTTAAGTGTGCCTTTGTCTTTTGGATGGGGAGCATAGGCGAGTACATTCATATCAAATGCTTCGGCAATAGCGGCAACCTTGCTTCCTATTGCACCAAAACCGATAATGCCTATTGTTTTTCCTGCAAGCTCACTCAACGGCGCATTCCAGTAACAGAAATCAGGGCAACTGCACCAATCACCGTTTTTAACAGATTCGGAATGCATTGAAACTTTGTTTGTTATCTCCAAAATAAATGCAAAAACAAGCTGAGCTACTGCATTTGTTGAATAAGAAGGGATATTGCTTACCGTTATTCCGAGCTGCCTTGCATAATCACAGTCAACAACATTGTAGCCTGTAGATTGCAAACCGATATACTTTAGTTCGGGTGACAGTGCATCAAGTATTTCTTTTGTAATTACAGTCTTATTTACCATAAGTATTTGGGCACCTTTGGCTCTTTCAACGATTCTATCCGGTGATGTTCTTTCATATACCGTATATTCACCCAATTTTTCTATTTCTTTCCAGCTTAAATCACCCGGATTCGTCGTATAACCGTCAAGATTTACAATTTTCATGTCGTCACTCCCAAATGTGTTTTACATGAATCATTATATCCTTAATAGTGAAAAAAAGCAATATTACTTGATAGTTTTAGTATAATAAGTTATAATCATAACATAAATATTAGCGGTGATATTTATGAAAAAAATTCTCGTTGTTATTTTTACTTTTGTCTTTACTTTTCTTTCTTGTTTGGGAATGAATTATCTTATGAAAGATGTTGTTGCAATCAGCAGCAAATCAAATCATAACCGTGTTAACCTTGTCATTGATGCAGGTCACGGCGGAATTGACGCAGGTACCATAGGTATTGATCAGTCTAATGAAAAGGAAATTAATTTAAGTATTGCACTGATGCTGTATGATTTTGCTATGGTTAGCGGTATTTCGAGTTTTCTTGTGCGCGACGGTGATTATCTTGTTTACAGAGAAAATGATGACAGAAGCCGCTCAGACCTATATAACAGGATGGACTACATAAACAGTATTGAAAACAGTACACTCATATCCATTCATCAAAACCATTTTGATGATGAAAGTCAATGGGGAATGCAAGTGTGGTATTCGCCGAATGATGATAATAGTAAAATTATTGCTGATAATATTTTGAAAGTTACAAAATCGAACCTGCAAAAAGATAATACAAGACTTAACAAACGCTCAGACAGCAGCTACTATCTGCTTTATAAAGCAAAAGTTCCTTCCGTTATGGTGGAATGCGGTTTCATGAGTAACCGCGATGAAAACAAAAAATTACAGGATACAAAATATCAGAAACAGCTGGCATATTCAATTATGCTGGGGTTTTCCGATTACTTGGTTAAGGAGTTATAATGGCAAAATTAAAACCTATTTACATTTGCAGTGAGTGCGGCTATGAATCACCAAAATGGTTTGGTAAGTGCCCCGGATGCAGTCAATGGAATACAATGAATGAGCAGCTCCCTGCAGCTCTTTCCGTTACGGGCAGAACAAATGCATCCAATAGTACCGTCAGCCAAATCATGTCGCTCAGCGAGATAGAAGAGGATGTTGAAAAGAGAATATTTACAGGAAGCGATGAGCTTGACAGAGTACTTGGCGGCGGAATTGTTATAGGCAGTTTAGTTTTATTAAGCGGTGATCCGGGTATCGGAAAATCAACAATACTATTGCAGATTTGTCAGCATTTGGGAAAAAAGCTTAAGGTTTTATATGTAAGCGGCGAGGAGTCAGCGAATCAGTTAAAAATGAGAGCAAACAGACTCAATGTAAATTGTGATAATCTTTTTGTACTTCCGCAAACCAATGTTGCAGTTATTGTTGAAACCATTAAAAAGGAAAGTCCTGATTTAGTGATTATTGATTCTATCCAGACAATGGTATATGATGAAATTGCATCATCAGCCGGTTCCGTAACACAGGTAAGGGAATGTACCAATATATTTATGCATACAGCAAAAGGCTTGGGAATACCAATTATTATCGTCGGCCATGTAAATAAGGATGGAGCCATTGCAGGCCCTAAAGTGCTTGAACATATAGTTGACACCGTACTTTATTTTGAGGGTGAAAAAAATTATTCCTACAGAATTTTAAGGGGTGTAAAAAACAGATTTGGTTCAACTAATGAGATCGGTGTGTTTGAAATGACAGGAACAGGTTTAAAAGAAGTTGCCAATCCGTCATTAATGATGATTTCGGGAAGACCTAAAAACACTTCGGGAACCTGTGTTGCTTGTGTTATGGAAGGGACAAGACCAATGCTTGCCGAAGTGCAGGGCCTTGTTTGTGCAACCGGTTTCGGTACTCCGAGAAGAATGAGCACAGGCTTTGATTATAACAGAATGAGCATGCTGCTTGCTGTTTTGGAAAAAAGAGCCGGATACTTTTTTAGTAATATGGATGCATATATTAATGTTGTAGGTGGCTTAAGATTAGATGAACCCGCTGCTGATTTGACTGTTGCTCTTGCACTGGTATCTTCATTAAAAGACAAACCGGTAGGGGACAAGATACTTGCTTTCGGTGAAATCGGTCTCGCAGGTGAAGTCAGAGCAGTTAATAACTGTGAGCAAAGAATATCGGAAGCTTATAGATTAGGCTTTGAAAAATGCATCATACCATTTCATAACTATAAATCACTTTCAAAAGAATTAAAAATTAATGTAGATATTATACCTGTAAAAACAGTGCGTGATGCATTCTCAGCCTTAGTTGAAGAATAAATAACAATAACCCTCTCTAATAAATGGAGAGGGTATAACTTTATAGTTTTTAAGTATTTGCGAAATCAAGTATATTAAGAAGAGAATTATTTTCTAATCATTAACCTGAAAAAAAGCCTTGTAATCCCGCCATTTTTTGATATAATTATACAAAATAAATATTTTGTTCAATATAGGGGAGCTGTAAACGTAAATAATTACAGTTAACATGTCATTGCAAAAGATTGTCCAATAGCTATATTCATATTTAGAGAATCGTATTTCTTTTTATTAAAGGCTTATATGATTTCTTATTTTATATGATGTGCATTCGTAACTAAAAGATAAAAAACTTATTATCAATTAAGGAGTTGTTTTTTTTATGAGAAAAGAAGAATTTATATACTTACCTAAACTTGTACAGCAATATCTTGTATATATCGAAGCAATCAAGGGGCACAGCAAATTATCTGTAATTGAATACGCCTCTGATTTGAGGACCTTTTTCAGATATATGGCTAAAAACAAAGGATTATGCAGCAGCGATACACCGGATGAAAAAATTGATCTATCCCCTATTGATTTAGATTTTATACAGAGTGTAAATCTTACAGATGCATATCAATTTTTAATTTATTGCAAAGATGTACGTAATAACAGCGAGGCTACACGTTCAAGGCGAGTGATTGCAGTACGCCGATTTTATAATTATCTATCAGAAAATCTTGGATTAATAGATAAAAACCCTTTAAAAAATCTTGATGCACCTAAAATGAAAAAATCCTTGCCCAAATATCTAACCCTTGAAGAATCGGAGAGATTGTTATCTGTAATCGATGGCAGGCATAAAGAACGTGACTATGCAATTGTTACTCTGTTTTTAAATTGCGGTATGCGTTTGAGTGAACTTGTTGCAATAGATTATAATGATATTAAGGATGATGGTTCGATTGTAATTACCGGAAAAGGCAACAAAGAGAGAATTGTGTATCTCAACCAAGCTTGTATCGATGCTGTCATAAAGTATATAAAAGTCAGACCAAACGATGGTGTAAAAGACAGAGCTTTATTTCTCAGCTCCAGAAATAAACGGATAAGCCCTAAAACTGTACAGCATATGGTGTATGGATATCTTGAGAAAGCAGGACTTGGAGACAGAGGTTTATCTGTTCATAAGCTCAGGCATACAGCAGCAACTTTGATGTATCAGCATGGCAATGTTGATTTGTTGCTGCTTAAAGAAATACTCGGTCACGAAAATCTCGGAACTACAGAAATTTATACGCACATAAATGATGAAGCAACGCGTAAAGCGATACAATCCAATCCGCTCGCAAAGGAAAAACCTAAATGGTAACCACGGGAAATAATAGATTGGTCAGCAAAGCTTCAAAGAATGCAGCGACTGCAATGCCAAAAGCTAAAAGCAAGTATTTTTTTACATATGGTTTGACATTTAATTCGTTATTCTCAATACTGTTTTTAGTCGCTTTTACCAATGCTTTTGATAATTCACTGCTTATTTTAATTGTTAAGGCAATTACAGTCAAAAATAATGCTATATACGGGACAATCATCACAAGTGAATAACCTACACCTTTAGCTGAGTAATTGACGAACAGATATGCTGTTCTAATACCGGTAACAATTCCTATTACAGTGGGTATAATATTTATAATAGGGTATCCTATTAAACAAAAACCCAGAAAAACTATGATTAAATATAATGAAAAATAGACACAAAAATCAGATATAAAAGAATTTAATATACTTTGATTTTCAGGCTTTAGCAGTGCATTTAATGCTTCTGTTGCAGATATTTTATAAAAATATGTACCTATAAAGAGACCGAAAGAATAGAAAAGTGCTGTATAAATAATAGACTTATATTCATTAAAAATTTTTCCTATTTCGATTTTACGCTCTTCTTGCGCGTCAAACGCATTATCTTCATCTTCAAATAATGCAATTTTTTCATCTTCCATTTATTTCACCGAGACCTTTTCGCCGACTTTATAAGAGAAGTAATAAAAGCAGTGCCGATAATGGCAAATACTTTAACTAAAATAAAAACTGTTCCAGTTTTGTTAAAGCAGAAATTGACGATTGTAAAAATAGTTAACGGCATTACGGAAATCAGTGACAGCATAAGAAAATTGTTTTTAAATCCTCCGGTGCTTATAAAAGAAATAATAAATGCCGATATGATACACACAATTGTAGTAATGATAGGCATATGTTCTAACTCTAAGTCAAGCTTGAGAATTATAAATGAGCAAACAGTTCCGAATCCGAGTATACAAAAAGCTGACGATAGTATTAATTTTAATGAATACTTTATCAATAACCCTTTTGTGTCACCTGTAGTAATTTTAGGCATGAAAAATCCCCCCGATTAATAATACTCGAGGGGATTGAAATTTAGAACAAAATGAAATTAGTCCTTATTTTTTTTTGTTTCATCAATTGCTTCTTTTTTTGACTTTTTTTCAGCTTTCTTAGCCTTAGCAGCTTCACGGGCAGCTTCAACCTCTTTCTGGTGCTGTTCCATCTTTGTTTTATTGGTATTAACAGCCCAGCGCTCAATTTTCATTTTATTTCTGTCAGAACCGGTTTCGATTACAATATCATTTTCACGGATTGTAACCACTCTGCCGACAATACCGCCGATTGTTACAATTTCATCACCAATCTCAAGTGAAGCACGCATTTCCTGTTCTTCCTTCTGGCGTTTCTTTTGAGGGCGGATCATAAGAAAGTACATAACACCTACCAAAACCACCATCATAATAATCATAGAAATTGACTGATTTTTCCCACCGGCAGCAGCTGCATCTCCGGATGCGCCTGTAAGCTGAGCCATCAAATTTATTAAATCCATAAAACTTCCTCCTAATTTGTTAAAGCTATTATATTAGATATCAGAATAATTTGCAAGTCTTTTCTAAATTCTGGTATCAAGTTTTACATAAAATTCATTTTTATAATCAGTAAATGAACCGTTGTCCAGATTTTCACGTATTTCTTTCATAAGATTATTATAAAAATAAAGGTTATGAATAACAGCAAGCCGCATACCAAGTATTTCATTACTTTTAAATAAATGACGAATATAACTCCTGCTGTAATTACGGCATGCAGGACAATTGCACTTTCCATCAACAGGCAGACTGTCCCTTTCATATTTGGCATTATTAATATTTATTATACCATCTTTTGTGAACAGGTGACCGTGTCTTGCATTTCTGCTGGGCATAACACAATCAAAAAGGTCAACTCCCCTGCTGACTGCTTCAAGAATATTACCCGGTGTCCCTACTCCCATTAAATACCTTGGCTTATCTTTGGGCATATATGGTTCGACAGCAGAGATAATTCTATACATATCTTCTTTAGGTTCACCGACTGCCAGTCCTCCTATTGCATAACCGTCAAGTCCCATCTTGGCAATTTCTTTCATATGTTCAATTCGCAGCTCATCATATGTGCAGCCCTGATTTATACCAAACAGCAATTGTTGTTTGTTTATGGTAGTCTCCAGTGAATTTAATCTGTCTATCTCATTTTTGCAGCGCTCAAGCCATCTGAGTGTACGTTCACAAGCTTCTTTTGCATATTTGTATGATGCCGGATTTTCTACACATTCATCAAATGCCATAGCAATTGTTGAGGCAAGATTTGATTGTATTTGCATACTTTCCTCCGGACCCATAAATATTTTTCGTCCGTCAATATGCGAATTAAAAGTAACGCCCTCTTCTTTAATTTTATTAAGCTTTGCTAAACTGAATACCTGAAAACCACCGCTGTCGGTGAGAATAGGCCTGTCCCAATTTGTAAATTTGTGCAGACCTCCCATATCATGAATTAACCTGTCGTTGGGTCTTACGTGCAAATGATAAGTATTGCAAAGCATTACCTGACAGTCGATATTTTTTAAATCGCTTGCAGAAAGACCGCCTTTTATGGCAGCAGAAGTGGCAACATTCATAAAAGCCGGAGTCTGAACAGTACCATGAACAGTTTCAAACTCTCCCCTTCTGGCAAATCCTTCATTTTTTAATAATGTATATTTTGCCATGTTTTACCTCGTATATCTTATATTTTTTTATAAAAGTGTATTATCATCTAATGAATTTTTTGCCTGAATTATTAATATAAGAACATTGCATCACCAAAGGAGAAAAACCTATATTTTTCTTCAACGGCAATTTTATATGCATGCATTATATTGTCAGAACCTGCAAAAGCCGATATAAGCATAATCAAGGTACTTTCCGGCAAATGAAAGTTAGTTACAAGTGCATCCATACATTTAAACGTATATCCCGGGTATATAAAAATACTTGTATCATCCTCATCAGCACATATGCAGCCATTTTTTACGGCAACTGATTCTACAGTTCTGCAGCTTGTTGTACCTACACATATAACACGCTTGCCGTTTTTATGTGTTTCATTAATTAAATCGGCTGTTTCCTGCGGCATAATATAATGCTCAGTATGCATTGTATGCTTTGTAACATCATCAACTTTAACCGGTCTGAATGTACCCAAGCCGACATGAAGTGTTACATAACCTATTTTTACACCCTTTTTTTTAATCTTATCAAGCATCTCAGGTGTAAAATGCAGTCCGGCAGTAGGCGCTGCCGCTGAACCCAAATTTTCACTGTATACAGTCTGATAGCGTTCCTTGTCTTTTAGTTTTTCTTTTATATAAGGCGGAAGGGGCATTTGACCGATTTCATCAAGAACTGCAAAGATATTATTATTGTCTTTGCACTTAAATTCAACAATCCTGTTGCCGTCATCCAGTATATCTGTAACTTTACACTCAAGCTGACCGTCACCAAATACAAATTCAGTGCCGATTTTTGCTCTTTTTCCCGGACCGCATAAGCATTCCCAAACAAGATTTTGTTTTTGCCTGAGCAAAAGAAATTCGACTACAGCACCTGTTTCTTTTTTTACACCGTAAATTCTTGCCGGTATTACGCGCGTATTATTTAATATTAAGCAATCTCCGGAATTTAAAAAATCAATTAAATTTTTAAAAACTTTATGCTGAATTTGCCCTGAGTTTTTATCCATAAGCATGAGCCTTGAGGCGTCTCGCGGTTCAATCGGAGTCTGTGCTATTAAATTTTCAGGCAAATCATAATAAAAATCTGAAGTTTTCATTTATTTCTCCATAATTTATAATTGACATATATATATAATAAGTGATATGATATATACCATATTTGAGTTATATAATTACTTTATATTTTAGGTAATGATCAGGCTCAAACAATTATATATTATATTGCATATTATCTTGTTTTACAAGGTATTTTTTAAGGAGATTTTGGTTATGGAAAAAATTTTTAATGTCGGTATTGTCGGCGCAACGGGTATGGTTGGTCAAAGATTTGCTACATTACTGGATGGCCATCCATGGTTTAATGTAGTTTGTCTTGCTGCATCATCAAGAAGTGCAGGTAAAACATATAAAGAAGCTGTAGGCAAAAAATGGTGTATGGATGTTGATATTCCCAAGACAATGCAGGACATTATTGTTATGGATGCAACAAATGATATTGAAAAAATTACTTCAATGGTTGACTTTGTATTTTGTGCTGTTGATATGAAAAAAGATGAAATCAAAGCACTTGAAGAAGAATACGCTAAACACGAATGCCCTGTTGTATCAAATAACAGTGCGCATCGATTTACAGCTGATGTTCCTATGGTTGTACCGGAGCTTAATGCAGAACACATTCACATTATCCCTTCACAAAGAAAGAGACTCGGTACCAAAAGAGGTTTTATCGCGGTTAAATCCAATTGCTCACTTCAATCCTATGTGCCCGCAATTTTCCCTTTGCATGAGAGATTTGGTGTGAAAAATGTACTTGTTTGTACTTATCAGGCCATATCAGGTGCCGGCAAAACGTTTGAGACGTGGCCCGATATGATTGATAATGTTATTCCTTATATCGGCGGTGAAGAGGAAAAAAGTGAAAAAGAGCCGCTCAAGCTTATGGGTGAAATCGACGGAGATATCATTAAATCTGCAAATGCCCCTAATTTCACAGCACAGTGTATTCGTGTTCCGGTATCTAACGGTCATCTCGGTGCTGTTTTCGTTGATTTTGAAAACAAACCGACCAAGGAAGAAATGATTGAAATTTGGGAAGGCTTCTCAGGAAGAGCACAGGAGCTTAATCTTCCGTCAGCTCCTAAAAAATTCCTCAATTACTTCACTGAAGATGACAGACCGCAGATTAAATCCGAAAGAATGCTTGAAAACGGTATGGCTGTATCAATCGGCAGACTTAGAGAAGATACACAGTACGATTATAAATTTGTATGCCTTTCACACAACACTTTAAGAGGTGCTGCAGGCGGAGCAGTTCTGCTGGCTGAGCTTTTAGCTGCAGAAGGTTATATGGACTGATTCTCAATCAATAAATGTTTTATTCCTAATATATTTACTTTAAGGAGAAAAGATACTTATGAAAAATCCAATTTTTACAGGTGCTGCTGTTGCAATTATTACACCGATGAATGCTGATGGTTCGGTAAATTACGATGAATTCGGAAAATTTATTGATTTTCAGATTGAAAACGGCACAGATGCAATTGTCGTTTGCGGTACAACAGGTGAATCCTCAACACTTAAAGTTGTTGAACACAATGAAGCAATCAGATGGTGTGTTGAGTATGTAAATCATCGCGTGCCTGTTATTGCAGGTACCGGCTCAAATTCAACTGCATGTGCAATTGAAATAAGCAAGGAAGCGTGTGATAACGGTGCAGATGCTCTTTTACTTGTTACACCATATTATAACAAAACAAGCCAGAGAGGTCTTATTGCACATTATACGGCTATTCATGATGCAACAAATCTTCCTATTATTTTGTATAACGTTCCTTCAAGAACAGGACTTAATATTGCACCGGAAACTGCATATGAGCTGTCAAAACTGCCAAGAATAAACGGTATTAAGGAAGCATCCGGTAGCCTTGAGCAAATTGAAAAAATTCATGAGCTTTGCGGCGATGAACTTAATCTTTGGAGTGGTAATGATGACCAGATTTATGACCTTATGGAAAGAGGCGGAAAAGGTGTAATCAGCGTTCTCTCAAACATCTGCCCGCAGGAGACACATGATATTGTTCAAAAATATCTTGACGGCGATAAGGATGGAAGCAAGGCAATGATGGATAAGTATCTGAAGCTTGCAAAAGCCATGTTTGTTGACGTGAATCCTATTCCTGTTAAAGAAGCTGTCAGCCTTATAGGTTTTAATGCCGGTCCATGCAGACTGCCGCTTATTGAGATGGATGAAACAAATAAGAGATACGTGAAAGAGACTATGGAAGAATACGGTCTTGTAAAATAAATTTATTGAGGAATTGTAAAATGACAAGAATTATAATTACCGGTGCAAACGGTAAAATGGGAAAGGTTTTGCAAAGCATAATTGCCAACAGAGAGGACTGCGAAATCGTTGCAGGTGTTGATTTAAATACTGACAAAAACGGTATATTCCCTATATATAAATCTATTTTTGAAGTTCAGGAAAAGGCTGATGCTGTAATTGATTTTTCCAACCCTGTACTTCTTGATGATTTGCTTGATTATTCAAAAAATACAGGAACTCCGCTCATTATTGCAACAACAGGTTATGACGATGAGCAGAAAAAGAAGATTGAAAGCGCTTCAGAAGTTTCGCCGATTTTCTTCACTTATAACATGAGTATGGGTATTAACCTGATGGCAAATCTGGCTAAAAAAGCCGTAGAAATTCTTGGCAATGATTTTGATATTGAGATTGTTGAAAAGCATCATAATCAAAAAATTGATGCTCCGAGCGGTACAGCCCTTATGCTCGCAGATGCTATGTGTGAGGTTATGCCTAAGCCCATGAAATATGAATACGACCGCCATTCAAAGCGAGAAAAAAGAACCAAGGACGAAATAGGACTTCATGCAGTAAGGGGCGGAACCATTGTTGGTGAGCATGATATCATATTTGCCGGAAGAGATGAAGTGATAACACTTTCCCATTCGGCAAGAAGCAAAGAGATTTTTGCAGTCGGAGCTGTAAATGCTGCTGTTTATATGAATGGCAAGGCCCCGGGAATGTATGATATGAAAGAACTTATGGATTAATTTTTCCGAAATAAATAAAAACCTCAGTTGGATTATGGCCAATTGAGGTTTTTATTATTATAGAATTCAATTAAAATATGTAACTAATTCTTTGAGTCTTTCAGGTATTTCAATACCTTGAGGGCAATGGTCTGAGCATTTTCTGCATCCAATACAAAGATCTGCTTTTTTATCAATTTTACTGTAAAGTTCTTTTCCTTTTTCTATTGAGAGTTCACCGGTTTTTATTTTATTATAGGCTGCAAAAATAGTGCTTATTCTTACATCCTTTGGACATTGCGAACAATAGTCACACCCTGTGCATGGAATAACCTGACTTTTGTTCATCATAGCAGCTGCATTTTCGCATATTTGAAATTCTCTTTCGGAAAACGTATGAAAATCACTTAAAGTTTTAACGTTATCATATATTTGTTCCAGAGAATTCATTCCGCTGAGAATAGTAATAACGTTGCTGTGACTTGCAACAAAGCTCATAGCCCAAGATGCAATGCTGTTGTCAGGCTTTGCATTTTTAAACATTTTTTCTATTTCGCTTTCAACAGCAGAAAGTTTTCCGCCTCGAACAGGCTCCATAACAATTACCGGTATTCCCGCATCAGTCAAAAGCTGATACTGTGTTTTGGCATCTTGGTTTTTCCAATCCAGGTAATTCATTTGAATTTGTGCAAAATCCCATGGATGAGCAGCTATAATGTGCTTTAAATCTTCAATAGTACCATGAAAAGAAAATCCTATGTTTTTAATTCTTCCCTGTCTTCTTTTTTCGAGCAAAAAGTCGTACGCTTTAAATTCCTCGCACTTATCAAAATTTTCCTTATTGAGTGAGTGAAGAAGATAAAAATCAAAATAATCAGCACCTGTTCTAGCAAGCTGCTTTTGAAAGATCTTTTCCATATCCGTTTTTTTGGGGCACATCCAAATAGGAAGTTTATCAGCAAGAAAATAACTATCTCTTGGATATTTTTTTAAAGCAGTGCCAATAAATTTCTCGCTTTTGCCTGCATGGTACATATAGGCGGTATCAAAATAATTAACGCCGCTGTTATACGCTGCATCGACAAGCTGCTGACCTTTTTTGTAATCAATAAGCGGATTTGCTTCGCGTTTAACAGCAGTTTTGCAAGGCAGGCGCATTGCACCCAATCCCAGTAATGATACCTCCGTATCTTTAAACTTTCTGCGATCAACCATAATCATTCACATAGTCTTTCCGCCCACTAATATTTTCACGTTTCTCGCCTATGGGCTGACAAGTCGTAGTTTGAAAAAATTAAAGAATACTATTCCTTTGTCCAGGTAACACCCTGAGGTGTATCCTTTAATATAATTCCCTTGGATTTTAAATCGTCGCGGATTTTATCGGCTGCAGCCCAATCTTTATTAGCCCTTGCTTTTTGACGTTTTGCAATAAGTGCTTCAATCTCAGCATCAAGGTCATTGGACTTTCTGTTATATAGAATACCCAGCACACCGCACAGCTCATCAAAAATCTCTGCAGCAGACATACAGATCTTTTTAGAAATATTTTTATCAAGAATTTTGGTATTGATATCCTTAACGAGTTCAAAAACAGCTGAGAGTCCGTCAGCTGTATTCAGATCATCATCCATTGCAGTGATGAATTGTTCTCTGCGGTTTGTAATTAAAGCAAGAAGCTCATCATCACAGGCAACATCATCATTCGCATTTTTGATTGCAAAATCAAGACTTTCACGACAAGTATAAAGCCTATCAAGAGCAGATTTACACTGTTCAATGATTTCAAGATTATAATTAATTGGTGAGCGATAATGTGATGAAATAAGAAAATAACGTATTACTTCATAGCCATAAACGTCAGCAATTTCGCGAACAGTCTTAAAATTGCCGAGAGATTTGCTCATTTTAACATTGTCAACGTTTATATATCCATTATGCATCCAGTATTTAGCAAAGGTACATCCGTTAGCACATTCGCTCTGAGTAATTTCATTTTCATGATGAGGAAAGACCAAATCCTTACCGCCGCAGTGAATATCAATTGTTTTGCCAAGATAGCGTCTGTTCATTGCAGAGCATTCAATATGCCAGCCCGGTCTGCCTTTGCCCCATGGTGACTCCCAGTAAGGTTCTCCTTCTTTTGCTGCTTTCCAGAGTGCAAAGTCAAGAGGATCTTCCTTCTTTTCACCGATGGCAATTCTGGCACCTGACTGCAAATCCTCAATCGGCTGGTGGCTGAGTTTGCCGTATTCTTTAAATTTCAGCGTACGGAAATACACATCACCGTCAACAGCATAAGCATATCCCTTTGCTTCAAGTGATTGGATTATATCGATTATCTCGTCGATGTTTTCGGTAGCTTTCGGATGTACCGTAGCATCCTTAAAATTGAGTCCGTGGGCATCTGTCCAAAATTCCTTGATGTATTTTTTTGAAACTTCCTCGAAGGTAATTCCCTCTTCATTCGCTCTTTTGATTATTTTATCATCAACATCAGTAAAATTCTGAACAAATTTTACATTCATTCCGCGATATTCCATATATCTTCTGAGAACATCAAACACGCAAAGCGGCCTTGCATTGCCAATATGAATAAAATTATAAACTGTTGGCCCGCAGGCATAAATTTTAACTTCATTCTTATCTACAGGTACAAATTCTTCTTTCCGGCGTGTCATTGTGTTATAAATCTTCATTACAGAGACTCCTTCAAAATTTCAATTTCTTCCTCTAATTTTTCAATCTTTTTAAGATTGTTTTTAATTGCGTTCATAACCGGATCCGGAATGTTAATCTGATCAAGATCGTCAATACGCTCACCGTCAATCCTGACAACTTCACCCGGCACGCCGACTACTGTACAGTTAGGGTCAACATCTTTAACCACCACTGCACCGGCAGCAACCTTGGCATTACGGCCTATTGTTATAGGACCGAGTACCTTGGCACCTGAGCCAATCATAACACCATTCTCAATCGTCGGATGACGCTTTCCGACATCTTTACCTGTACCGCCTAAGGTTACACCCTGATATATCATGACATCATCACCGATTTCGGTTGTTTCGCCAATTACAATTCCACTGCCGTGGTCAATACAAACACGTCTGCCAATTTTTGCACCGGGATGAATTTCAATTCCGGTTTTATGAGCAGATCTTTGACTTATATATCTCGCTATAAAAGGCATATTATGACGCAAGAACCAATTTGCTTTTTTATGACTTCTGAGTGCTTTAAATCCGGGATAAAGCAAAGCAATTTCAATAGGACTTCTTGCTGCAGGGTCATGATCCATAAAACTCTTTATATCTTCTTTGTAAGAGTCAAACATACAATCTTCTCCCTTCAAAACAAAAATGCCCCTGTCCCATGACAGAGGCAATGTAATACTGCGGTTCCACTCTTGTTTATACTCAGCTGATAACAGCTTAGCCTTTAACGGAGCTGACCGGCTTGAAATACTGATTTCCTTCAAGCAACTCAAGAGTGCATTTGGGCAGTTCTGTTATGTGAACCTCGCAGCAATATAGCTCACTCTCTGAAAAACAGAATACCTGCCTACTTCTCTCTGTCACGGTTTTTATCTATCACTAATATTATATATTATTTTAGTTAATTTGCAACAATTATTTTGTTTTGATAAGATGCCAGCCGTCTTTAGCATAAATCAGACCGCTTAAAACAGCTACAACCGTCACAATCCAAAATGCAATTGTGCAGTAAAGATTAAGCCAAGGGGTTGTCATATCTATATTGGCACTTCCCTCACCTATTGCAAGAAGAAGAAAAGTCATACCGGTTGCAGACATCTGTAAAAAAGTCTTTGCCTTACCGAAACCGTTCGCAGCAATAACTTCACCGGTCGTTGCCGCTGACATTCTTATTCCCGAAACAAGAAATTCACGTGCAAGCATAAGCATAAGACAAATATCGGTATGCCATCCCATATCTATCAAAATAATAAATGCAGCAAAAACAAGGCTTTTATCTGAAAGAGGATCCATCAGTTTCCCAAAATCAGTAACCAGTCCTCTTTTCCTTGCAATAATTCCATCCACCTTGTCGCTCATACAAGCAATAAAGTATACAAGGAGTGTTGCAACCCAGTGGTAAGGAAAATCAATATATGCAAATGCCATTAAAAACGGAATGCAGCAAAATCTGAAAACTGTTATTTTATTTGGTAAATTCATATTTCTTCTCCTATAAGATCATAGCCATCATAGTCTGTTATTTTTACGCTGATATAGTCACCGAGAGAATGCACTTGATTTGATTTAATCATAATACCGCTGTCAATTTCCGGTGAATCAAGGTACGATCTGCCAATATAGCCGTTTTCTGTTTTCTCATCAATAACGGCTTTATAGATATTGCCGATACGTTGCTTATTTGCTGATTCGGTAATGGAATACTGAATGTCCATTAATACATCAGCTCTTCGCTGCTTTATTTTTTTATCAATCTGATTTTCAAAATGAAATGCAGGTGTATCCTCTTCAGGGGAAAATGTAAAGCATCCCATTTTATCAAATTTAATATCTTTAACAAATCGGCAAAGCTCTTCAAACTGTTCATCGCTTTCACCGGGAAATCCAACCATAAAGGTGGTGCGAAGCGACAAATCAGGTATTTTGCTTTTCATTTTAAGCAAAAGCGCTTTAAGTGTATCATATGAACCGTTTCTGTTCATTGATTTCAGTACAGAGGCATTACAGTGCTGCAGCGGCATATCAATATATGAGCAAATTTTCTCTTCAGAAGCAATAACATCAATCAGTTCGTCAGTAACTCTGTCCGGATAGCAATAAAATAATCTAATCCATTCAATTTTGTCGATCTTAACAAGTTGCTTTAAAAGATCGGGAAGCTTATATTTACCGTAAAGCTTCATACCATATTTCGTTGTATCCTGAGCAACAAGAATAATTTCCTTAACACCGTTATCCGAAAGTGTTTTTGCCTCATCAAGAATACTTTCCATTGAACGCTCAATATAACCGCCTCGTATACCGGGAATTGCACAGTACGAACATTTATTATCGCATCCGTCACTGATTTTCAAATAAGCCCAATGCTTAGGCGTAGAAAGCATTCGTTCACCATCAAGCAAAAGATACTTCTTTTCAGGGAAAAAGCCGGTTTTAATACCTACAAGAGCCTTCTGACATATCTTAACAATATCTTTGTCAGCACCTATACCGATAACGGAGTCAACCTCGGGAATTTCCTTTAAAATTTCCTCCTGATACCTTTCTGCCAAACAGCCTGTTACAACAATTGCGCAAATGAGCCCGGCTGTTTTATATTCAGCCACCTCTAAAATGGTTTCTATTGCTTCTCGCTTGGCATCCTCAATAAAACCGCAGGTATTGATAATCATCAAATCACTGTCCTCTATTGAGTTGGCAATCTTAAATCCGCTTTTATTAAGTTTTTTAAGCATAATCTCGCCGTCAACCTGGTTTTTCGGACAGCCGAGAGAAATCATACCAATTTTAAAATTCATCCTGCTCCAACCTGTAAAACGCTGATTTTATATCCGAGTACGAAAAGCCTTTGCGCTGTAATGCAGCAATAACCTTTTCCTTCCCCGTTTCTTGCTCAAGCTTTGAAGAATATTTTTTATTAATAAGTTCGATAATTGTTGAGACATTGTCAAAACTATAGTCCTCAAGCACATTTGTAATAATATCACCATTAACTCCGCGCTTATAACATTCCTGCTTAATGTGATTCAACGAATACTTTTTGACATTATAAAAATATTCGACAAGGCTCCTGCAAAAATGTTCATCATCGAGGTAACCGGCTTCAATATATCGGTCAATTGCCATCTGTGCACTTTTCTCATCAACAGTACGCAGCAGCTTTATTTTAAGTTCTTTTACGGAATGCTCACGCCTGGAAAGAAAATCAGCACATTTATTAAGTGCTTTTTTATAATTGATGCCCTCGACAAGCTCCTGCCATTGTTCTTCATTGATATCGGTTCCGTCAGAGATATAATGATCCATCCAAAAATGAATATCTGTGGTTATTGCATATTCATCATCAAGGAGCAGATGCACTTTATTTCCTCTGCCCCTTTGGTGTGTTATAATCATTTAATCTTCGTCATCCTCAACAGCAATATCCAGCTTAGCTCTTGCTGCAGCTCGTGTAGTCTTGGCTGCAGGTTTTTCGTCAGCTTCGGTTTTTGCCATAGGGGCTGCCTTCGGTCTGTATTTCTGCTTAGAAGTTTCTTGAATTTCTGCCATCTTTTCTTTTATTTGCTTTTCAAGGCTTTCTGCAAATTCAGGGTCATTTTTAATCATGGCTTTAACGTTATCACGTCCCTGACCGAGTCTCTCTTCACCATATGAGAACCAAGAACCGCCTTTATGTATAATATCAAATTCAACGGCCATATCCAGAATTTCACCGGCTTTGCTGATACCTGTTCCGTACATAATATCAAATTCAGCCGATTTGAAAGGCGGCGCAACCTTATTTTTAACAATTTTAACTTTAGTGCGTGAGCCTAAAATTTCTGAACCATTCTTAAGTGCTTCTCCTTTTCTGACATCAATTCGGATTGATGAATAGAATTTTAAAGCTCTTCCGCCTGTAGTAACTTCGGGATTACCATACATCACACCGATTTTTTCACGTAGCTGGTTGATAAATATGATTATGCAATTTGTTTTATTAACAGTACCTGCCAGCTTGCGCAGAGCCTGTGACATCAGACGAGCATGCTGACCGACGTGACTGTCACCCATATCGCCTTCAATTTCACTTTTAGGAACAAGGGCAGCAACTGAGTCAACAACAATAATATCAACAGCACCGCTGCTTACAAGCTGCTCTGTAATTTCCAGAGCCTGCTCACCGTAATCAGGCTGGGCCACAAGAAGCGAATCAACATCAACGCCCAAATTAGCTGCATAAATTGGATCAAGCGCATGTTCGGCATCAATAAAAGCAGCCTCACCGCCGGCTTTCTGAGCCTCAGCAATACAATGAAGTGCAAGCGTTGTTTTACCGCTGGATTCAGGACCGTAAATCTCTACGATTCTTCCCTTTGGCAATCCGCCGATACCTGTAGCTATATCGAGTGAAAGTGATCCGGTTGATATGGCATCAACCTTAAGACTTGAATTTTCTCCGAGGCGCATAACTGCACCAGCTCCGTATTTTTTCTCAATCTGCTTCATTGCAGATTCCAAAGCAGTTTTTTTATCCGATGCCATTAAATTTCCTCCTAATAACTAATATGTCTATTATACTAAATATTGTATTTAAAATCAATAAGTATTACAGATAAAGAACAAATTTTGACTAAATTTGAAAAAAGAATAAAAAAATACTTGCAATTTAAATTAAGTTGTGATATTATACCAACTGTTCTAAATATTTAAGGAGGTGTTCGCAAATGGCAAAATGTGAATACTGCGGAAAAGACGTATCTTTCGGCATCAAGGTTTCTCACTCACACAGAAGATCAAACAGAACCTGGAAACCAAACATTAAAAAAGTAAAGGCTATTGTAAACGGCTCTCCTAAAAGAGTTAATGTATGCACAAGATGCCTTCGCTCAGGCAAGGTTGAAAGAGCATAATGATTTCGCATAAAAACAGCACCGAGCAATCGGTGCTTATTTTTTTATTATTAAGACAGTTTTATGCTTTCATCCGTCTTACACTATGACAGCTGTTAAATTAAAAAAGGAGAATATATAATGTTTCGTAAAAAAAAGACTATCAGCACAGCGTATCTTGATTTAAGGAACTATTCACCCAATGCACTAACTAAAATTAAGAGAATAACTGCATCCGTAATTATTCTTGCTAAAGAGGCTGAGCAAGAGTATTATGATGCTTTTTCGCAAATCAGAGTGATTTGTCCAAATATTCTTAAACTTAGCAGTGATGCGTTAATTTCTATTCAAAACGGTTTTTCTGAAATAAATAGCAACACAGTAAATCCGAATGCAATTTATATTATATCCGGATTTTCAATTATTCATTCTTTGCCCGATGATGTTACGGTAAGAATTATTATTAACGGATGTGCAATTGTTGACAGCGTTTCACACATTAACCCTATTCAAACGAATGGTAGTGTTTTAAAAGTAAATTTTGATATAGAGAAATCAAAAATTTATGAAAATAGTCTTATGCTGGATAAGCAATTTTTAACATGTTGCGAAAATAACTATACGATAATTGTAGGAAATGAACTCACAATTACACCGGAAATAAGTATTGAGGATTTGCAAAATAAGAATATTAATTTCATTGTAGGTAATAAAATAAATTGTAATAAAGGAATTTACGGTTACATTGCTGCAAATTCAGTATACGGAAATAAAATTGAATTATGTTGAAAAATAACAATATTATTGAAAAATTTAATGATATATATTCACGCAGATATAGATCTGTTCACTCCTATTTTTCAAAAAGATGGTCTCGTGACGAGGCAGAGGATCTTACCCAGATAACCTTTATGAAATTATGGGTCTATCTCCCCTGTTGCGAGGCAATAAAAAATGAAAAGTCTCTTATATTCAGTATTGCGAAAAATGTGCTCTGTGACAGAATGAGACAGCGAAAAATTGAAAGCTTCGAACTGTCAGAGGTTGATTTGATTGATAAGTCGGATTTTACGGCAAGCATCGAGCTTCAAATCATTTTATCATCTTTGCCCAAAGACGATAAAGAGCTGCTTGAATTAAAAAAAATAGGAATGTCAAGCAAAGAAATTGCAAAAATTCAGGGAACAAATGCATCGACTGTTCGAACAAAACTGCAAAGAATAAAAAAAGATTTAAAGAAAAAGCTGAATACATAAAAGAACGCGGATTACTGAAATAAGCAGTAATCCGCGTTCTTTTAATTTTTGCATGAACTCGTGTGGAAAAATGTAATTATTCCTTTTTCTTCGATTTAAAATTAATTTTGCTTTCAGTATGATTAATTAATTTATTGATATTTGAACGATGTGCAATAATAACAATCAATGTGAAGATTGCAGCAATAACAGTAAGCATAATGCTTTTATGAAAAATGAAAATTAAAACAGGATAAAGCAGTGCCATAATAATACTGCCCAAAGATACATATTTTGTTACTGCAACAATGACAATAAAAACAGCCAGCAAAATGAGCGCTATTCGCCAATCAATGGCAAAAACCATACCACCTGATGTCGCAACACCTTTGCCGCCTTTAAACTTAAAATAGCAGGGAAATATATGACCAAGCACACAAAAAAATCCTGTAAATGATTTAATAAACATATCCGTATCTAAGGATGATAATGATGATGTGGTTTCCATTTCCGACAAAAGCATAGGCGTGTATTCAAATATTTTGACTGCAATAAAAATTGCAGCAATGACTTTCAGCATATCACCTGCTATCGTAAGCAGTGCGATTCCCTTACCATAATTCCTAAGCATATTTGTAGTTCCTGCATTACCGCTGCCATGGTTTCTGACATCGTCATTTTCTACACGCTTAGAAAGAATAACACCGAAATTAAGACTGCCTAATAAATAGGATAAAACAGCTATAACTGTAAAGGTTAAAATCAGCATTACTTTTTGCTTTCTCTCCTTTCACGTATTATAAATCGAACAGGAGTACCGTCTAAACCGAAAATATTTCTTATTTGATTTTCAAGATATCTTTGATATGAAAAATGAAAAAGTTCAGCATTGTTTACAAAAAAAACAAACGAAGGCGGTCTTGTGGAAGCCTGAGTCATATAATAAATTTTTAGTCTTTTACCTTTATCTGTTGGCGGCTGAACACGCGCTGTGGCATCTGCCAGCACTTCATTAAGCTTTCCTGTCGATATACGCATCGAATTCTGAGAATGAACAAAAGAAATCATTTCAAAAAGTCTGTCGAGTCGCTGACCTGTTTTGGCAGATATAAACATTATGGGCGCATAGCTCATAAAAGAAAAATCATTTTCAAGCTTTTTTCTGTACTCATTCATAGTACTGCCGTCTTTTTCAACAGCATCCCACTTATTCACAGCAATAATACACGCCTTACCCTGCTCAAGTGCGATACCTGCAACCTTTGAGTCCTGCTCCGTAAAGCCTTCAATAGCATCAATCATGATTACGCATACATTTGCTCGCTCAACAGCCATTCTTGCTCTGATTATGCTGAATTTTTCAATAGCGTCATTTACTTTACTTTTACGTCTTAATCCGGCAGTATCAATAAAATTGAATTTACCGAATTTATTTTCAATGAATGTGTCAGTTGTATCACGGGTAGTACCGGCAATATCAGATACAATTGCTCTGTTCTCGCCGCTTATTTTATTAACCAACGAGGATTTGCCGACATTGGGTTTACCGATAATGGCAACACTGATTATTTCGTCATCTGTCTCTTCTTCAGCTAACTCCGGAAAAAATTTAATTACCTCATCAAGCAAATCACCTGTTCCGTGTCCATGAGCAGCCGAAACAGCAATGGGATCGCCTAAACCCAGGTTGTAAAACTCATAAAATTCCGGCTGCGGTGCACCTATGCTGTCACATTTATTGACACAAAGAATAATTGGCTTGCCGCTTTTCTGTAGCATCGATGCTACTTCGTAATCACTTGCTACAACGCCGTCACGGACATTTGTAACAAGTATAATAACATCTGCGGTTTCAATAGCAATCTCCGCCTGCGCACGCATTTGGCTTACTATAACATCATTTGAATTAGGTTCTATACCACCTGTATCAACAAGCAAAAACTTTTTATTAAGCCACTCGCAGTCGCCGTAAATCCTGTCACGTGTAACACCGGGTGTATCATCAACAATAGATAGTCTGCTTCCTATTAACTTGTTAAAAAGTGTTGACTTGCCAACATTTGGTCTGCCGACCACAGCAACAACAGGCTTTGCCATAATAATCACCATAGCCTTTCAGCTACACAAAATATTATAAATCATCTTAACGCTCTGTTGTAGCCTGACAAGGCGTTAATCTCTAATATTGCCATTTCAAAATATTGCAAAAAAACTTCAATAGTAATACGATTGGCCTAGTGTGTTTTACGCTAAGCTTTATAATAACAAGAAAGACGGACAATTTCTGTCCGTCCACAAAATGTAAACATTATGCTTCTTCTTTAGCGATAACTTCTTTGCCGTCATAGTATCCGCAGTTTTTACAAACCTTATGAGATACTGTGTAGCCGCCGCAGTTTGAGCATTTTACGAGTGTTGGAGCATCCATCTTCCAAACACTTGAACGTCTCTTATTCTTTCTTGCTTTTGATGTTTTTCTTGCTGGTACTGCCATTTTAAGTGCCTCCTTTATATTAAAAGCATTTTATTCTTCATCAAGTAACTGCAAAAGAGCTGACATTCTTGGATCAACATCCTTTTTACAATCACATTTACTGACATTAAGATTAATTCCACAGCTTGGACAAAGACCCTTGCAGTCTTCCCTGCATAGAATCTTTGTAGGCAAAAACAATGAAACCTCTTCGTTAACAAGCTCATCTAAATCGAGAACCTTGTTTTTTATAACAATATAATCGTCATCATCCTTCTCATTTTGAAGTTGTTCTACAACAATCTTTTTTATATCGAAGGAAAAGTCTTTTGCAAGCTCCTCTGCACATCTGTCACAAAATCCACAGAATGTAAAGCTTAGATTAATGTCTAAATACACAACGTCAGCCTTTGAAAACAAACTGCCGTTAACCCGTACACCGTTTTTTATCGGAGTGTATGAGCTGTAAAGCAAATCGCTTAAATCAACCAAAGAATTAACGGAAATTTCATTTTTGCTGCCGTTAAATAATTGTGTAAGGTCAATTTTCATAAAATCACCTCATTAGTGCTACTTGCACTTGCACCTTAGTATTATATATATTAGGTTGCCCTTTGTCAATAGAATTTTTCAAAAAATAAATACTGTAATTATTTGAAAGTATTCATAAATTTTCAGTATATATAAATTATTAACATTGATTTTCTAAATTTAATAGTTTAGAATGTAATTAAAGAAATATAAACACCGCTATATTAAGGAGGGATTTAATATGAAGTTGATTTTTCAGGGCAGATTTGATGGCAATCCCGAAAGTATCCCATGCAAAGAACACAGAGAAGATTATGTTAAATTTAAAGAATTTGATAATTTAAATCATCTTTCTGTCATAGCCAATATACTTTCAAGCATATTAGCTGCTGCAGCTATAATCGGTTTTATATTACGATGCAATATTCAGGCAGAAAATATTCTTCCTTTTGCATTAAAGCTTCTTGCAGCGAGTATACTTGCAATGCTTTTTTTATTGCCTCACGAGTTATTGCATGCAATATGTTTTAGAGAAACAGTTTATTTTTACACTTATTTGGAAAAAGGTTTGCTTTTTGTTGTCGGTCCCGAGGACATGAGCAAAAGCAGATTTATATTTATGTCACTTTTGCCTAATATAGTTTTGGGATTTATTCCTTATATTATTGCTATGATAAATCCTTCACTGATAGTTTTAGGCTTTTTCGGTGCCCTTTCGATTTCATGCGGCACCGCCGATTACATAAATGTGTTTAACGCAGTCACCCAGGTTCCTAAAGGGGCATTTATCTATATGTATGGTATTAATTCATACTGGTACATGCCGAAAAATAAATAATTATAAAAATTAGCCGCCGGTTAACCGGCGGCTTTTAATTAAACATTACATTTCTTCACAGTAATCAAAAATTTCAACAGGCAAATCTTCCTTGTCACAGCTGATTGTGAAATAGAAATTAACATCGGTTGCCTCTGAAAGCTCTGAAAGCATCTCAAAAAACTGCGGGAGCTTTTCATACTCTCTGCCAACAATTTTAAATGTAGCATCAACAAGCACATCCGTTACATCATAGTTACCTGCACAGATACCTGCAAGAAAGCCATAGAAAGCTTTGTGACCATTAATAAGGTATGTTTCCGTCTCAAGCAAACGTGCTTTTGAAGAAACGTCATATGTAAGCTTAGGCTCCTTTTCAACGCAAACAACGTTACCGTCGGAGCTCTCAACACAAGCGTTTACCTGGTCAATGAGTCTTTTGGTTTTACCTGCGCCTTTATTGCCTATGATAAGTTTAATCATTATAATTCCTCCAAAGGTGATTTATTTTCAATTACATCTTAACATATGCCAAGACGTTTTTCAAGACTTTCTTTTTCCTTTTCATAACCCGGCTTGCCTAAAAGAGCAAACATATTTTTCTTGTAACTTTCAACTCCGGGCTGATTGAAAGGATTCACACCAAGAATGTAACCTGACACAGCACATACTTTTTCAAAGAAATAAATAAGATATCCGATATCCTCAGGTGAAACAGAATCGCACTCAATCACAAGATTGCCGACTCCACCGTCTGTATGAGCAAGCAGCGTACCTTCTCTTGCTTTTTCATTGACATAGCTCATTGACTTGCCTGCAAGGAAGTTCAGGCCGTCAATATTACCCTCCTGCTCGGTAATCAGAAAATCATCTTTAGGATGATTGAACTTAATTACAGTCTCAAACATAAGGCTTGAGCCGCTCTCCTGAATATATTGGCCGACAGAATGCAAATCGGTGGAGAAAACGCAGGATACGGGATACAGGCCCTTGCCGTCTTTACCTTCACTTTCAGCAAAAAGCTGCTTAAGCCATTCATTAAACATTGCCATACACGGTTCATATGACACAAAGCACTCAAGTCTGCTGCCTTTATTATAGAAAGCATTTCTGACAGCAGCATATTTAAGAACGTCATTCTCATTTACATCCGAACTGTTAAGTTCATTCTGTGCCTTTCTTGCTCCTGACATAAGTTTATCAATATCAATACCGGCAACAGCAATCGGCAAAAGACCAACGGCAGTTAAAACAGAAAATCTGCCGCCGACATCATCAGGAACAACAAATGTCTCATAGCCTTTTGAATCAGCAAGCTCTTTAAGTGTACCGCGTTCTTTATCGGTTGTTGCAAAAATTCTTTTTGCCGCTTCTTCTTGTGAATATTTGCTGTATACCAAATCACGGAATACTCTGAATGCAATAGCAGGTTCCGTTGTAGTACCGCTTTTGCTGATTACATTTACACAGATATCCTTACCCTCGCATATTGAAACCAGTTCAGTAAGCATGGACGGGCTGATTGAATTGCCTATAAAGTATATATCCGGTGTATCCTTTTTAATGGAATTATAGTTCGGAGAAGTAAGTGCTTCAATAACAGCACGCGCACCGAGATATGAACCTCCTATACCGATAACAATTAAAATATCGGCATTATCCTTAATATATTCAGCTGCCTTTTTAATTCGTGCAAATTCTTCTTTATCATAGTCGGTAGGCAGAGTTAACCAGCCTAAAAAGTCATTGCCTGCACCGCTTTTATTATGGAGTGTTTCCATAGCTTTAACAGCCTTTGGAGCAAGTGCATGAATATCAGTCTCAGTGATCAAACTCTGAGCATGTTTTGAATTAAATTTGATTGCCATAAATATCGCCTCTGTTCATAATATAATAATTTACTATAATAATATAATTATTACTTGAGAAAATATAGTACACTATTTTTACAAAAGTTGCAATATTTTTTTGCATTAATAACTAAATGTTTTTGATAAATTCACTGAATATATAAGAAAAATTAATCTTTTTTATATCCTCACCGGCACATAAAGCTACAGATGCCACCTGTTTTTTATCACACATAACAATAATTTCGCCTAAATGATCACCTCTTTTTACTGGCGCTTTAATCTCTTTATTGATTTTGTATTCATATTCAAATGCATTAGAATTTTTCGTTACAAGTATATTTTGAGTATTGCTTACGGTTGGCGTTATTTTTTTCAAACGTCCGTTTTTGACTTTGACAGGAACAATCTTGCTTTTATCAATCTCAATTTTACTAAGCTTATAGTTAGCAAATCCAAAATCAAGCAGCCGGCGGGACATATCAAATCTGTCATCACTGGTGTCAGCACCAAGTACTACCGACACCAGACTCATGCCGTCACGCGTGGCGGTTGCACAAAGACAAAAACCTGCATTTGAGGTTGTTCCTGTTTTTAAACCTGTTATACCATTATACTTATTAATTAGCTTATTTGTATTATTCAGTTCTGTTTCACCGCCGCGAAGCGAGTCAAGCCAAACAGTCGAATACTTTTTAACAAGATCATATTTCATGACCTCTTTGGCGATAACTGCTAAATCGTAAGCACAGGAATAATGGTTCGTAATATCGTCATCAAGACCCGTGCAGTTTTCAAAATTACTGTCTTTAAGACCTAATTCTTTTACTTTATCATTCATCATGGCAACAAATCCTGTATCGCTGCCGGCAATGTGTTCACCAAGAAGCGTACAGGCATCGTTTGCAGAAGAAATAATAACTGCTTTGAGCAAATCATTTACACTCATTTTTTCTCCGACTTCAAGCCAAATCTGTGAACCGCCTTTTGATACAGCACTCTCACTTGCTGCAACCATGTCATCAAGTTTGATTTTTCCGCTGTCAATAGCCTCCATAATCAACAGAATTGACATAATTTTTGTTACAGATGCCGGTGAAAGATGCTCATAGGCATTTTCCTCCTTAATAATATCACCGGTATCCATACACATGAGGATTGAGGATTTAACTTTAATTTCTTTAGTCTTAGACTTATCTGCAGCATAGATAGTTGACGGCACGCTTATAAACATACAGAATGAAAGGATAAAAATTATACATTTTTTCATAATATCACCAGTAAATAGTATTAGCAAAATATTGTATTCATGATAAAAATTTGGTATAATCACCAAAAAAGATATTGGAGGTCGCTATGAGGGCTGCATTTTATACTCTTGGCTGCAAGGTAAATCAATATGAAACTGAATATATGAGCGAACTGCTGAAAAATGCAGGTTTTGAAATCGTAGCGCCTAACGAAGAAGCTGAGTATTATATTGTAAATTCCTGTACCGTTACGGCAACAGCAGATCAAAAAACAAGACAAAATATCAGAAAATTTAAAAGGCGCCATCCGAATTCCACCGTCATTTTAACCGGCTGTATGCCCCAAGCTTTTCCTGAAGAAGCAAGTGCATTAACCGAGGCGGATATCATATTATCAAATAAAAATGATGGTGATATTTTACAACTGATTAATGAGTATCATCAAAATCAATCCAGGTTAATTCATATTGACAGTCATAAGAACACGGATGACTTCTGGGACTGCTCGATTTCCGGTTTCAATGAAAGAATAAGAGCTTTTGTAAAGATTGAGGATGGATGCGACAGATTTTGTTCATACTGCATTATTCCCAAATCCAGAGGACGTGTACGTTCAAAAGCGCTCAAAGCATTAAAAGAAGAAGTTAGTACCTTGGCACAGTACGGTGTAAAAGAAATTGTTCTTGTAGGTATTAATTTATCGGCATACGGCAAAGGTGAAAATTTCGATATAACCGATGCTGTTGAAATATGTGCCCAAACCGAGGGGATTGAACGAATTAGGCTTGGCTCACTTGAACCGGACCATATTACAGATGAAATAATAGATAAACTTGCAAAAATCAATAAATTCTGTCCTCAGTTTCATCTATCTCTTCAAAGCGGATGTGATAAAACACTGAAGAATATGAACCGGCATTATACTGCAGATGAATATAAAAAGCTTTGCGCCAAGCTCAGAAGCTCGTTTGATGAAACGAGCATCACAACGGATGTAATGGTAGGCTTTCACGAGGAAAGTGATACGGATTTTCAAAACAGCCTTAATTTTGTAAAAGATATAAAATTTGAAAAAGTGCACGTTTTTCCTTACAGCGAGCGACAGGGTACTGCAGCCTCCAAACGGGGTGACAGTGTGCCTAAGCATATTAAAGAAAAACGTGCAGCAATTATGATTCAGGAGTCAGATAAAATCAGGCAAAACTATTTGAAGAATCTTATTGGAAAAACAGTTGAGGTTCTTTTCGAGAATGAAATTGAAGAAGGCCTTTTTCAGGGATATACCAAGACATATCTGCCTGTAAGAATAAAAAGCAATAATAATATGCTTGGTAAGTTGATATCAGTAAAGATTACTGATTACTGCGAAGAATTCTGCATGGCAGAATAAAGATTTTTGGTTTCATCATTGTCTTTTAATGAACTGTATGAAAATACATAATAGCCTTTTACTTTACTGATTTTAGATAAATAAATGACCTGCCTTGCTATTATATTGTTATTGTTTATAAATTCTCTTTTGCCGTCATTGCCGGCAAATTCATCCTCTTTTTCTGCTTTATAAAGAGGTAAACCAACATACAGTGTGCAGTCAGCCATTTGTGCCCAGCTTTTAGCTGTTTTCATAAATGGCTGATTTTCATTTTGAAAACCAAAATAGATTTGAGGACATATATAATCAACATATCCGCTTTCTTGACACCATTTCTCAACATCTGCATAAAGACTGTTGTAATTATTATCAACGTTTGAAGCCGGACTAATACCGAATATGATATTTTCGTTCACCGATTTTATCGTGCTGTAAACTGATTTGACCATATTACTTACATTGTCACGTCTCCAATCCGAAAGCTGCTTTTCACCGCCGGATTCTTTATATGCATTATAAGAGGCTTTATCCAGACTTTCATCAGATGCCGGATAAAAGTAATCATCAAAGCATATTGCATCTACATCATAGTTTTGAGCGATTTCCTTTACACCTTCGGCTATAAGTGCAGTTACTGCTTCACTCGCCGGGTTAAAATAAATGCCGCTGTCGCAAACGATAACATTCTCCGTGCCTTTCCATTCAAGCGCCTTGTTATCTTTTGATAAATCGGAAAAATCATTCTTACGGCTGACTCTGTAGGGATTTATCCAGGCCTCAATAGATAAATTATATTTATGAGCGCTGCTCGTCATAATCTCGAGTGGATCAAAAAGCATATCTGCCCCCTGCTCTTTAAAGCAGTATGCACTTACGGGAAAAACACTTGATTTATAAAAAGCATCTGCATATGGTCTCACCTGTACGGTAACACGGTTAAATCCCTTTGCCTTTAATTGTTTGAAAGCTTTGTTTACTTTCTTTTTAAATTCCTGCTCCGTGCTGTCCTGCGTAAAGCCGGATAATTCATAATATGTAATCCATACGGCTTTAACATATTGCTCGGCTTCTGTTTGTTTGCTGCTGTTATCCGTATTGTTCGGTATCAGAGAACAGCCCGAAAGGCATATGATAATTAAAATAGATAAAAATATTTTTTTATACACTTGAACACATCCTAAAATTATAGTAAAATAAATTTAATATATTACTGAACTCTTTATAAGAAAGGTTTAAAAACAGTATGGAATACAGACTCGGTAATTCATTAAGAATTAAATCACGCGGCGATACAGTTGAGCTTACCTGCCCTAAATGCAAAGAAAAAGTGCAGTTTGGTGTTTTTTCTAATTTTGAAAGACGTCTTGCACCGAAAATTACTCTGCTCGACTGTAATACTGTTTATTTTTTGGTTTGTCCCGAATGTGCGGCTGTTTTTACGGTTGACGAGGCAAAAGGAGACAGTTTTAAAAAAGGACAAAAACTGTCAATCGGTAATTTTGACTTAAAAACGCTCAAAGAATTTAAAACAAAATTATGATTATAAAACAAGTTGCTTTTTGGGCGATTATATGTTTTATCTGTCTTAATCTCCTTTCATCACTTCTTGCATATACTGACAAAAGAAATGCCGTTCACAATAAACGCAGAGTCCCCGAATCCAAACTAATGTTTGCCGGTTTTCTGGGAGGAGCATTTGGCGAATATATTACTATGAGATTCATTCATCACAAAACAAAACATGCAAAATTCATGATTGGACTGCCGCTCATAATGCTTTTTCAAGCTTCAATACTTATATTTATAATTGTAAAGGCTGCAAATTAATGCAGCCTTTTTTAATTTGTTGCTGAATAAGAACAAGTCCCGCAGTTTAAAGAATTATGCATATAAGCCCGTTACAGCCTTCATTTATTACGCGTTCAATGGTTTCTCTGAATTTATTTCGTGCATCAACAGGCATACGATATAACTTGTTATTTAGACCCTCACTGACCAGCTCATGAAGTGATTTTCCGAAAATGTTCGTATTCCAAATATCTGCCGGATTCTCTTCAAATTCTTTAAGAAGATACATAACCAGCTCCTGACTCTGGCTCTCACTGCCCACTATAGGCGCTACTTCAGTAAAGGTATTGCATTTTATCATGTGAATGGATGGTGCTTCAGCTTTCAGCCTTACGCCATAACGTCCCCCCTGTTTCATAATTTCAGGGTCACTTAGAGAAAGCTGGTTCATTTCCGGCATTACAATACCATACCCGCTTTCTTCCACGTCCGCAAGAGCTTTTGAAAAACGCTCATACTCTTTACGCATTGTCACGAGTGAAATAAAATTATTCATAAGGTCCTTTTCACTTTTTATTTCAATATGACATTTTTCAGATAATATTTGATAAAAATATGAATTATCAACATAAAACTTCATATCAACTGATCCGTCTGATAAATTCAAAGCAGAAATGGATACAGAATCAACAAATTCATTATCCTTAATGCACTGAGCAAAATCTTTAATACTGCGAATGCTTGTAATCCTTGAAACATTGCCTCGGATTGAATCAAAAAGAGAGGATTTAAGATAATTTTCCTTTTCAAGATTATTAATCCATGAAGGAAAATGAATTCCAACTTTAGAAACAGGAAATTCATAAAGAATATCCGATAGTATATCATTCACTTCCTGTTCGGTAAGTTCAAGACAGTTTACAGGTATAACCGGAACACCGTATTCGTCAGTTAAATTTTTGCAAAGACTGATTGTAGAAGGCTGTTGAGGCTCAGCACTGTTCATAAGCACAATAAATGGCTTGTTAAGCTCCTTAAGCTCTTCAATTACTCTTTGCTCAGCCTCCTGGTATTCATCACGTGGAATGGAGCTTATAGAGCCATCCGTAGTCACAACAAGGCCGATTGTTGAATGCTCCGTAATGACTTTCTTGGTGCCGATTTCTGCTGCCATATTAAAGGGTATTTCCTCATCATACCAAGGCGTCATAACCATTCTCGGCTGATCCTCTTCAATATAACCTACCGAGCTGGGAACAATATAGCCAACACAATCAATAAGTCTGACACGCATCTTCAGATTGTCATTCATGTGAAGCTCAACAGCGTCTTCGGGTATAAATTTCGGCTCGGTTGTCATAATGGTTCTTCCTGCTGCAGATTGCGGAAGCTCATCCTGGGCTCTCTCTCTAACGAACGAATCGTCAATATTGGGTATTACCATTGAGTCCATAAATCTTTTAATGAAGGTAGATTTACCTGTTCTAACAGGACCAACAACACCTATGTAAATGTCGCCGCCTGTTCGTTTAGAAATATCATTGTAAATATTGTTGTTCATAATTAACCTCACATTCCCGGAACAAGCAGTACCATTTTGTTATCAATAATCTGTGATTTTAGATTATTTTCTTCCATGATCAGAGACATATCCGTTGAAAAGCTTTTTGCAATATCCCAGATATCTTCATTTTTATCGGCAAAATACAAGGTTAATTCCGGCATATTTAAATTATTTTTCTCACCGCTAACCTCAATATCAGTGAGATAATCGACATTCTGTGTTTTATAAAGATAGACCTGATAATTATAACTAAGTCGCAGCGTAACCCTATTTGTTCCCTTTATTACAAAATCATAAGACAAAAGATTGATAACAGCTTCGCCGTCACAGATTTCATCACTGATTTTAAATGAGAGCTGTGATGTTTTTTCATAATAGCAGAGCTGCGATGTATCATCATAGTATAAAAAGGCCAGCTTCACCGAAAGTTTCAGCTCTGATTCAACGACAGAACAGCTCTCAATACTGGGCGAAAGATTGAGTATTTCAATAATATTTTTGTCACAATCAAAAGCTATTTCATCGGTACGGTCATCATTATAATATATTGGCGATTGTTTTACAGTTAATCGTTCGCTTAAAATTTGAGTATCAAAATTAGGCATATATGAATCTGTAATAAAGTTTTGCTGCTCAATAGAAAAAATCTGATAGCTTATTGCTGCACAGCCGACAATTTCAATTTCGTTTACAACATTATCTGAATTTGTTTTTGATTTTATATAAATATTGGAAATTCTTGCATTTACAAGAGCATGATCCTCATCTGAGCAATCACTGATATCAATAATTTTGCTTATTGAAAATGAGTGAGAACATTTTTCATCGTGATTATCATCACTCTTATAAATAACAGATACTTCTACACGCAGCTTCACAAGCATTTTATCCTTAATTATTTTCGTTTCCTCAAGATAACAGGAGTTGCAAGAGTCAACAATATTCTTGATCTGCGTATTTGAATTTGAAACAGAGAAAGCCTCATCAAACTCGGCGGTACATACACCGGCATTTCTGCTTATAAGGCACGGAATATTTATTTCCCTCGTGAATGCATTCTTACAATTGGTAAGGCATTTTCCCGAGCTTTTGCGATACACACATATCTTTGCACACAGGGATGTGTGAATATCTATTCTTCTCTGATTTATAAGCCTGAAATTTGAGTATTTTGTAATCAGTTTTACATCGGCAAAGCTTACAAGGTCAGAATTTTCTATATCAATACTTTTTGTAAATTCCTCCTCAAAAATATTTGACAGAGTGCACATATCCTTGTTTAGATACGTTAGACAAATAATGGTTTTAGCATGAATATTAAGCTTTGAGTCACTGATATCATAATTGGTGACGGCATTGCTGACACTGCATTTGATTATTCGTTCAATGTCATCAAGATATTGCGGCAAATTTTCCTGAAAGTCCAGTTCAAAATTTTCCGACAGCCTTTGCGTATTCTCGTTAAAACACATTGGCTTATACTCTTTACACAGCTCCATAGTTATATCTCCTTTAATGTTTCTACAAATATCTATGAAAGCAAACTGAAGAATATTACCGAATATTAAGTAAATATATATAAAAAAAGAAGCATTCTTTTGAATGCTTCTTTTATGTAAAAACTATTTATTCTTTCTGGATTCTTTTTTCGCTTTTTTTTCAGCTTTGCGCTTTTCAAGTTCAGCCTTTTCCTCTGCAAGCTTTCTTGCAGTTTCCTCATCCTTAATTCTGTCCTCTTCCTCTGCTTTTGTTTTAGCTTCGTCATAAAGAGCGGCAATCTCGTCAAAGTGGCTGTAATTTTCCTGCTGAACAAGTAATTTTTTAGCATCATTAAATGGTTTAGCTGCACGATTAAACTTTGCAAACTCATCCATAAGTGCCTTTGTATCTTTTTGGATAGCCTTTTTATCGTTAGAAAGAGACTTAATTTCTGCCTTAAGACGGTTAACTGTTTCTTTGTCGTCTTCTTTTTTAGCAAGAGTCATCTCCTCAGTAAGCTCAAAAATCTTAGAATCAATATTGTCTTCCTTATCAAAAAGAGCAGTAAGAGCTGCCATATCAGGTTCAACAAACTCGTTTACCGAACCATAATACTTGTCATAGGATTTCTTTGCACTGATTTTACTTTTTGCAAGTTCAATTTCGAAACTTCTGAATTCTTTTTCTTTAGGTGTATTTTTGGGTAATGCCTTTGCCTTATTTAACTCAACTTTAACTGCATTGATATTAATATCTTTAATGGCGTTAAGTCCCTGAGCATAAATATCTGTATAAACAGCAACCTTATGCTTGAATAAATCGGAATTAAATTTGTCAAGCTCATCACATACAAATTTAGAAATTTCAATCTCTTCATTATAATTAAGTGCATCGCGGTAAGCCTGTTTAGCCATTTTTCGTTCAAGCTTATCGCTGATGTTTTTATAATCATTTTTAGACACTTCTTTTGGCTGGCAAGCGGCCATTTCTCTTGCATTATTAACAAGATCAATTGCCTCAACAATCTGATGATTGTCTAAGGCATTATTGCCGTAGTCCTCGAAAAGAGAACGAACCTGAAGTACTCTGATAACACTCTTCTGTTTCTTTTCGGTAAAATCATAGAAGAGATACGGAACCATATTAAGGAAGGCACCGACTGCAGCCATAATGATAAGTGCACCCATAAGCTTATACAGCAGACCGGGTTCGCCTTTTGTAACATCCAGAATATCAAAGGGTATTTTATAGCCATTGCCTTCATAAACACCGTAATGCTCCTGAACAGCAGGAAGAATTGCAGAAGTGAGAAGCGTTACAATGTTGCCTATAGTGAGAACCGTTGCGAACATACCATCAATGCGCTCACCTGACTTATACTGCTGATAGTCTCTTATATCAGCCTGAATAGCAGGAGTGGTAATTTGTTCAAATGCGCCTACAAGCCAGTTAAAGTAAACACAGATAAACAGCCACCAGATATTCTGCATATTAATAATCATAGCCAAAATACAAATAACATTGGCTGTATTTACAGCAATAAGTACTTTCTTTTTACCCCATTTTTTTATGCAAATCGGAGCTAAGAGCATTCCCCATAATGCAGCATTACCTGTAAGCGTTTGAATTATCGCAAAAGTTCCGCCGCTGCAAGTGTGTCCATAATTATAGGACCATGTAAGAATATTGCCATAGGCACTTTCAAGAAAGCCAATCCAGCCTGCAAGTGCTATTATCCAAAAATACTTATTCTTAGCCACTGCTTTAAAAGAGTCAATAAAGCTAATTTGTATTGTATGGGTTTTTGCCTGAACAATTTTTTCTTCAGTGTTTGCAAAAACAACAATTGTCAATGCGATACCGATAATTGCAAAAACAGGATATGCTATTCTGTAAACTCTAATATCGTAAAGATTATTATTTGTAGCAAACTGTGCAATAAGGGGCAGTACAATATTAATTATAGACGGTGCTAAAGAATATACAACAGATTTAATTGCAAGCACATCTGTACGCTCTTGCGTATTGGGAGATAATACATGAATTAAATTTGTATAAGCATCGTTAAAAAAGTTAAAGAAAAATTGTAAAAGTAAATTAAATATAAGTACAACCGCACATGTGATTACATATGAAGAAGATTTTCCGAATATTTGTCCGGAAAAGAAAAGCTCAAGCTTTTCATAAGGAAACCATACATAGCCTAAAGCAATAAGAGCTGTAGGTATACCCATTGACAGAAGATAAGGCCTGTATTTACCGCCCTTACCTCTTGTATTATCAATCATGTTGGCACGTATACCGGTTAAAGGTATATTAGCTAAAGTTGCAATAAGATATAAATAATACATATCCATTGCACCAATACCGATAGCACCACCGACAATCATATTAGTAGTTGAAACAACAAGTGCCATACCCATTGAAATAATGAAATAAGCACCTATTCCGCCGCCGGCATAAGCAACGATTTCTTTAAATGACATAAATCGTCCCTTGGGTGGCTCTTTCCAATAAAATCTGACATTGTCTATCAATCCTAATGCCTTTTGTTTAATTGATGTCTCGCTTGCCACATACATCTCTCCTTTTCTTTTACAGATAGCTTATCTATTCTAGCATATTCACTTTACAATTGCAACAAAATTTATTAATAATTTGTCTATTATTTAATTAAATTCTAACAAATATGTTTCATCATTATTGCAAATAACTTTTATAGCATCTCCATCCTTTGAAAAAGACAGTGAATTTTTGAGCTGATCAAACTTCTTATCACTAACCTTTGGTATTTCTGTTTGATCTGTAAACAAAAAATCCATATCCCCTGTTCTGCTCTGTTGCATTGCAAATCCAATAAGTGCTTTGCCCTGATTTTTCTCTATATCTGCTGCCGGATTAAAATAATACCATTCATCCTTAAATTGAACATAAGAAAGAATTGATGATGCACCCAGTGCGTGACACGCCTTTGCACCGCCTTGCAAAACCAAAAATTCAAATAGAGATGCCAGTGCTGACGAATGACCCTTACCCCGTATGACTGTATCAAATACAGTAAGTGAAGATGAATCAAGCTTAAAATTCGCTGTTATATAGGTATAGACATTAAAAATATATCTATCTGCATTTACCTTACCGAATTCACATTGCTCTTTTATTTCATTTATTTTGGCATAAAACTCCGATACAAGCGCCTTATGCTTTTCAAGAGGATTTTTATAAGTAATATCCACTCCTGAAGAATCACCGGATACAGTAAGCTTTTCAACAAGAGCATGGAGAGGAAAGCTGGTAAAAAACAGCTTATTCACATCTTCAAGCATAGAAACATTGAATTTAACCGAATTGTCACCCAAAACAACAGCGTTACAAAGTTTTTCATAAGCTCGTACAGAACTTTCATCCATATTCTCATAATGCGAGTCGATTGTAAATCCAATTTCAGACAGTGCTTCGTTTTTTTCACTTACTTCCTTATTCTGCTTTGAGCATGCCGCAAAAGCACTAACAATCAAAACGGCTGCCAATATAGCTGCAATTAACCTCTTCATAACAATTTAACCTTTCATTTGCTTTATTTTATATTCATACGCTTCAAAAAAAGCTTTATATGCGGCACAATAATCACTATCCTGTCTGTTTCTCTTACAACCACCGCCGCGGCAAATATAAAACCAGCGACATTTCTTGCAGTCATCACTTAACAGGAATGATTCCTTTAAAAATTCAACAGACTTACTGCTTCTGTAAAGTTCTTTAAAAGAAGCTTCATTAATATTTCCGAGATACCATTCATCCGTGCAATAAAAGTCACATGGATAAACACTTCCGTCACCTTCTACCACAAATTGTGTAGAACAGCAGCCATTCATTCCGCATTGTTCGGCATTGCTGCCCGAAGCAAGTGAAACATAATTATCAAACATGCGCACCGAAACAGGTTCCCTGCGCATAAAATCGTTATAATAAATATTAAAACCGCGTCTGAGAAATTCACTGTAATCGGAAACTGACATGTACATGCCCTCATCATAATTGCCGCTAAACGGTTTCAAACAAGGTATAAACTGCATGTACCGCAAATCGTGTGCTTTAAAAAACCTATAAGCTTGTCTAAAATTAAGGGCTGTTTTTTTTGTCAAAACCGACAGAACATTAAATGACACTCCGTATTTTTTTAAAAGATCTATACCTCTCATAACATCATCAAATGATTCTGAATTATCATTGTAAAGCCTATAAGAGTTGAGTTCTTTATCTCCGTCCAAGGAAACACCTATCAAAAAATTGTTTCTCTTAAAAAACTCTGCAAATTTATCGTTGATAAGTGTCGCATTTGTTTGCAAGCAAAGATGCACGGCAGAATTCCTACTATTATATTTTTTTATACATTCAACAAAATCCAAATAAAAATCCAAACCCCTTAACAAAGGCTCACCGCCTTGAAAGGTAAAATAAACATCACTGCCCTCGGCAAAATCAAAGGCTGATTTTATAACGCTTTCGGCAGTATCACTGCTCATCATTCCCATTGAATAATTTGATCGCTCACTTGAAAGCGAATGATAAAAACAATATTTGCAACTTAAATTACAATTGCTTGATGCAGGTTTAAGCATCACGGAAATAGCCATATCATCACCCTAAATAAGTATATAATAATTTTTATTAATTAACAAGTATTAATTGACACTCATATAAGCGGTGATAAAAGTTTAAAATATCGGAAACATAAAAAACTGCTGATATTAAATCAGCAGTTTTTTATGTTTCATTTTTTACTTTTTGAATTTTAAATACGCTTCTCAATAATGGTGCCAGAAACTTCGGACTTTTTATTAATACTACCTTCATAACTAATCCCCCATCACTTTTTACAGCACATTATACCGAGGATGATTACTGCCACAGCAAGAATTCTTGCAATCCAAACTGTCGGACAGCAGCACGCTACAACACAGCCGACACCAAATGCTATCCATAAATAGTCACGACGGCACATCTTCTTCATGTAGCAACACCTCTCACGCTGTATTTACTACATTCTATGAAAAAGATTTTTAATCGTTACTTAAAATTAAAATAATTTTTCCTTTTTTTATACTGATTTTTACTTGTTCATCTTTAAATTCATTGCTTTGCGTAAAATTATCACTTGGCATAATATCAACATTATTTAAATTATATTCAGCACCATTGATTGAAACGCCTTCGCATTTATCAAATAAAGGATAAAATGAAAAATATTTGTACCTGTCTTTTTTTATTATCGTCTCACCGGATTCCACACTAAGACGATTAAAAGCATTGATCAAACAGCATTTTATCTTTCTTTCAAAGCAATATACAACACTGAGAATATTTGAATATGTATGATCAAGTCTTGTACCTATTGCACCCAAAATAACAATATCATTATATCCCCTGCCGATTGCTTCCATAACACAGTGAGAAGTATCGGTATAATCCTTTCGAGGATTTAAAACAATAAGTTCACAACTAATTTCAGGCTTTTCTGACGAGTCAAAATCGCCAATAATTAAATCAGGCTTTATTTTGAGACTAAGACATTTTTTGTATCCGCTGTCGGCACAAATAATATACCTGCCAAGCAAATACTCTTTATAATATGACAAATCTGTCTCAGGCGCGCCTGAAATAATAACACATTTTTTTATTTCAGTTCCCATTCTTTTATGTCCTTTACTTCATTATAAAGTTCACAATAGCTGTCGTGACGCCGGCGTGATATGAACCCGTCATTTACTGCCTTAACTACAGCGCAGCCTTTGTCATTAACATGAGCACAGTTAGTTTGAAATTTACATTGAGTCAAATATGGTTCAAACTCTCTGAAACAATAAGGCAAATCATCCTTCATAATCCGTTCACAGCGCTCAAAATCGACCGATGAGAAACCGGGTGTATCAGCCACATAACCTCCTGCAACCTTAAACAATTCACAGTGCCTTGTTGTGTGCCTGCCTCTTCCAAGCTTTTTACTGGTTTCGCCTGTTTCAAGAGCCAGCCGACTGTCGATTGCATTTAAGAGGGATGATTTGCCCACACCGGTGTTACCTGTAAAGGCACTAATTTTGCCCTCAAGCATTGCCTCAACTTCATCGCAACCGATACCGGATGTGTTATCACAAAGAATTACCCTGAAGCCTGCTTTGGTATATATGTCATAGTATTCTTTATAGGAACTGTCAAGGTCAATTTTTGTTATAACAATTACAGGCTCTATCCTCTTATGCTCGGCAATTGCAATAATTCTGTCAAGCACACCCGGATTGATACTCGGTGATGCAGCAGATGACACAATAAACAGTCTGTCTATATTAGCAAGCGGCGGTCTTACCAGGGAATTTTTGCGCTCTTGAATCGAATCAATTGTATTCTCACTGTTTTCATGAATGGTGATTGTAACAAGATCTCCGACCAAGGGTGTAACTTTTTTTTGTCTAAAAATCCCTCTTGCTTTGCATTCATAAACAGCTTCGGCGGTTTCCACATAGTAGAAACCGCCGATTCCTTTAATTATACGGCCTTCAGTCATTCGCATCTCCGCTTTCATCAGGCTTAGTCGGCTTATCCTGACTGCCATTATCATTACCATTGTTATCTGATGGCTCAAAATGATTATATGAAGCACTGTCGAAATTCACATAAAGTTTCGGACTTGTTCCCTTTTTAATATCCTTGGTTTCAACAGCACCGTTATCCTTAAGCAATATTCTTACAGTAATATCCTTATCATCATCAACTGAAATACTGATTGGGATTTTACTGCCATCAAGAGTATAATCTCTGCTCAAATAAACCTTGCCGTCAATTTCGACAACAAGCTTATCTCTTACATAATCTCCCTTTTCATTAACACATTCAGGCAAGGTTACCGAGATTGAAACTTTGTTCTGCTTCTTTTCAGTAGTTGTGGTGACACCTGATGAAATGGTAACTGTTATCTTTTCGTCTGCAGTAGCAGTTACACCTGAACCGGGACTCTGTGCAAGCACCACACCTTTAGGCGCTTCGCTGTCCTTAGCAACAAAATTAATATTTGTAAAGCCGAATTTTTCAAGGAAAGCTCTTGCGCCTTCCTGCTTAAGACCAATAACATCAGGAACTGTAATCTTTTTAATCTCAGCTGTTGTAGGGCCTGAGCTTACAAATACCGTAATCTGCGTATCGGCAGAAACGATACTCTCGGCCTTAGGATTTGTATAAACAACCTTATTCTCATCAACAGAATCACTGCCGATTGAAGTAATGGTATAATTTTTAAGACCTTCCTGCTCCAATGCTTTCTTTGCCATTTCTGCATCAAGATTATAAACATTGGGAACCTTAATATCATCTGCGGTCTTAGCTACAACAAGTGTTACCTTGCTGCCTTCAAGAACCTTGGAACCGGCCTCCGGTGCCTGCCTGATAACAATTCCGGGCTCCGTTTCATCCGTTTTTTCTTCTTCCATAATAAACTCATACTTATATTGATTTGAGCTTTTTAATTCATCATAAGACATGCCGACAAAACTCTCTAAAGTATGCGAATTTTTAAAAGAATTACCTGTTAGGCTCACTACAAGCAAAACAATTGCTGCAATTAAAACAGTGATACTTATAACAACGGCAGTAATAACCTTTTTTTTATGATTCGGGTCATAATACTCTTCAACATCATTTTCATAATATGTTTCGGGCTCGGAAGCTGCCTGCTGCTTATCCTCGGTATTAATTACATACTTTGTCGGCTCCTTATCAACAAAGTATGAATAATCAAATACTGTCTCGGGAAATCTGATAATTTCCTCGACATCAAGAAGCATCTCCGTGGCTGTCTGATATCTGTCAACCGGATTTTTTTGCATTGCGTGAATACAAATTTGCTCAAGTCCCACAGGTATATCCGGATTTATATCTGTTAATTTTTTCGCATCTTCCTGAAGTTGCATAAGTGCAACGGAAACAGCACTGTCAGCTTCAAAAGGAACTTTCCCTGCCAGCATTTCATAAAGAACAACACCGACAGAATAGATATCAGCTCTCTCATCTGTAAACTCACCCTTAGCCTGCTCCGGGCTGATATAATGAACCGAGCCAATCGCTGTATCCGTCAGAGTTCTTGTTTCACTTCTGGAAAATCTTGCAATACCAAAATCAGCAACCTTAATATTACCGTTTGACAGCAGAATAATATTCTGCGGCTTTATATCTCTGTGAACAATACCCTTATCGTGAGCATGCTGTAAAGCCCTGAGTATCTGAGTAGTAAAAAACAATGCATCATTCCATGTAATGGCATTTTGTTTTTGAATATACTCCTTAAGTGTAATTCCATCAACATATTCCATAACAATATATTGCAGTTTTTCACCAAAGCTTACATCATAAACCTTAACGATGTTGGGATGCGAAAGCAAGGCAATCGCTTTACTTTCATTCTTAAATCTTCTTACAAATTCATCATTTGTAAGAAATTCATCTTTTAAAATTTTAACGGCAACAATTCTGTCATCAACATTATCGTATGCTTTATATACGACTGACATACCGCCTACGCCGACAATCTCCTGTATTTCATACCTGCCGTCAAGGCGTTTTCCTACATAATTATCCATAAAATACAATCTCTCCGATTATTTTGATATGATAACAACAGTGATATTATCTCCACCGCCGTTGTTGTTAGCCTTTGTAACAAGACGGTCTGCAAAAGCATAATGCTTACCGTCACTCATAATCTCCAGCATTTCATCATTTGTAACATAATTTGAAAGTCCGTCAGTGCAAAGCAGCAAAACATCTTCATCACCTAAATCTATTTGAGCAAAATCAATGTCAATACTCTTATCAACACCTACAGCACGTGTAATAATATTTTTGTTGGGGTAATGCTCCGCTTCTTCACTGGTAATTTTACCACGCGATAATAAATCCTGAACCATGCTATGGTCGGTAGTAACCTGTGAAATGGTGCCGTTATTGATTATATAGGCACGACTGTCTCCTGCATGGGCAATATATGCCTGACTGTCTCTGACAATTGCACAAACAACAGTAGTACCCATTCCTCTGAGATCCGGCTTTGCTTCGGCAAAATCATACACTTCAATATTTGCTGCGGTTAAAGCAGAATCAAGCATATTGTGTATGGATGAATCACGCATGGATTCCCTGTATGAAGCATTGATTTTATCGCTTATTACCTTCACTGCAAGAGCAGAAGCAATATTGCCGCCCGCAGCACCGCCCATACCGTCACAAACAACGGACCAGACAACCTCATCTGAGAATTCGCCCACTGCATAAGCATCCTGATTGGAATCCCTTACAATTCCTTTATCGGTTTTAGCAACTATTCTCATTAACGTCACCTCTTTTTTTCAAATGCCTTAGCTGACCGCAGGATGCATTTATATCTGCACCGAGCGTTCTTCTTATTGTAGCATTAATTCCGTTTCTTTTCAATACATTGCAAAATTTTAAAACTGTATCTTTGGATGAACGAACATTTCCTCTTTCTCTGACATCGTTTACAGGTATTAAATTTATATGACAAAGTGAGCCTTTCAGCTTATCGGCAAGCTCCAACGCATCAGACTCGCTGTCATTAATGCCTTTAATTAAAGTATATTCAAAGCTTACGCGTCTGCCGGTTATTTCACCATATCTGCGGCATGCCTCAAGCAGCGTCTCCATCGGGTATTTTTTATTAACCGGCATGGTACGTGAACGAATTTCATTGTTTGGTGCGTGAAGTGATATTGTCAATGTAAGCTGCAGCTTTTTATCCATCAACTCATAAATTTTGTCAACAATTCCGCAAGTAGAAATGGTAATATTCCTCATTCCTATATTAAGCCCGTTTTCATTATTGACATTATCAAGAAAGGCCATAACATTTTCAAAATTATCGAGAGGTTCACCAATACCCATCATAACTACATGTGAAATTCGGATACCTAAATCCTTTTGAGCGGAGTGTATCTGTGACTCGATTTCACCGGCAGTAAGATTTCTGTTAAAACCAGCCAGCGTTGAGGCACAAAATGTACATCCCATTTTGCACCCTACCTGAGATGAAACACAAATGGTATAACCGTACTTATATTTCATAACAACCGACTCAATAAATTCTCCGTCTGTCAGCCTGAAGAGGTATTTAACCGTACCGTCAATATTTGAAATATACTTGTCCTCAATTCCACACGAGGAGATATAGAATTTCTCAAACAGCATATGCCGCAAATCTTTGGCAATATTCGTCATCTCGTCAAAAGAAGTACATCCGCTTTCATGCAGCCATTTATAAATCTGCTTGCTTCTGAAGGCAGGAAGCGAATATTCTGACAAAATATTGCTGAGCTGTTCGTATGTTAATGCTTTAATATCAGTTTTCATTTTTTTCAAGAACGGCATAATAGAAACCGTCACCGCCGAATTCGCTTGGAAACGACGTTTTTTCTTCCTTCAAAATAAATTCAACGTTATTATCAAGAAAGGCTTTAACAACCTTTTCATTTTCTTTTTTATTGAGAGTACAAGTCGAATAAACAATTGTACCCCCGTTTTTCAAATATTTTGATGAAGTTTCAAGTATACGAAGCTGGATACGAGGTAAATCAGCAACACTGTCCAGCTCTTTATATCTTATCTCAGGCTTACGTCGGATTATGCCGAAGCCTGAACAAACAACATCACAAAGTATTTTATCGGCCAAAGGTATCTCATTATTATAAACTAATGCATCATTTACGGATGCATTTATAATGGAAATTCCTAATCTCTCAGCACCCTCTTTAATTCGCTGAATTCTGCTTTCATACAAATCAAAGGCAAAAATTTCACCCTGATTGTGCATTGCTTCGGCAATCGTAAAAGCTTTTCCACCGGGAGCTGAACACATATCGAGTACTGTATCTCCCGGTTTTGCCTTGAGTGCTAATGCGCATTCGTAGCTAGATAAATCCTCAATATGAAAAAGGCCGTTATTAAACGCTTTTAAATTTCTTAAATCAAATGAAGAATGAAGCAAAACAAGATGATTGCGCACTTCGCAATCTATCCCCTCACTCATAAGCTCATAAGACAGCTCGTCTGCATCAAGATACAAAGCATTCGGTACTGCAAATACAGGCGGTTTGTTATTTATATATGGTAAAAAGGACTCAACCGTTTCTTTGCCGTATTGCTTAAGCCACATATTGATTAAATTTTCGCTGACAGAATATTTTACCGACAAATTATCATTCGGAATTTCCCTGTCCTTATCAATTTTATGTAACACGGCATTAATCAGCGGGCAATAGTAATTTTGTTTAATCTCACCAGCGAGTTTCACAGACTCATTGATTGCAGCGCTGCTTGGCACTTTGTCCATGAAAATCAGCTGATAGGCACCCAGTCTAAGTATCGTCATTATTTTAGGCTTTGGTTTTGTTTTTAGATATTTGCTAATAAAATAATCAAGCGTAATTCTGCGCTCAACAACACCATAAACAAGAGCAGAAATAAAAGACTTATCTTCTCTTATATTCTTTATCGCATAATCCAGTGCTATGTTTGAATAAGCGCTGTCATAAAAAATTTTGTAAAGTGTTTCAAATGCGACTAAACGTGAACTTTTTATCAATTCCTATTACCTCTTGATATGATTAAAAACAGTCGTAATAATGTTCCTAGAGCCGAAGCGAGAGCGGCTACATAAGTTAATGCTGCAGCTTTCAGCACACTTTTAGCCCCTTTATATTCTTCGTTATCGAGAAACCCGTGTGCTTCTATTGTTTGAAGCGCACGCCTTGATGCATTAAATTCAACCGGCAAAGTGACAAGTTGAAAAAATGCTACAGCACCGTAAAGAATAATGCCTGCATAAATAATCGGTTCACTGTATAAAATCATTCCGATAAGTGCGAGAGGAACACCTAAAAAGGAACCTATTTGCGTGACGGGTATAACAGCATTGCGAATTTTAAGCGGTGCATACCCTTGCGCATGCTGACATGCATGCCCTGCTTCATGACAGGCAACACCGATGGCTGCAACACTGCGCGAATTAAATACATCATCTGACAAACAAATTTCCTTAGCTTTCGGATCATAATAATCTGTAAGCCTTCCGCTAATTCTTTTAATTTTAACATCCGTTATGCCATTGAGCATCAGAAGCTTATACGCAGCATCAGCACCGGTCATACCTCTCTTATTGGTGATATGTGAATATTTGGAAAAAGCGGATTTAACCTTCAGCTGACACAGCAATGCGAATATAAAAACAGGAAGCATAATAAAGCCTGTCAAATAATACGAAAAATATGCACTCATTCTTATTCTCCTAAAACTGTGGAAATTTCAATTGTATTTCCGTTCAAAAATGCACTTGCACTCATTCGCTTCTTTCCCTGTTGCTGAAGCTCAAGAATGTCGACACATTTACCGTCGCCGCAGCAAACGGTAAGAACATTTTTATTATCAACAACTGCACCGGGTTTATTACCTGTTTTATCTGACAAAATGGATTTATGAATTTTTACTGTTTTGCCATTAATAACCGTAACTGCACACGGCCATGTCTGAAGACCTCTGATTTTATTATGCACCTCAAAAGCTGATGCTCTCCAATTTATTAACGAAAGTTCTTTTGTAATTTTTCCGGCATAGCTTTCACCAACCGAACTTTGCTTAACCGGGATAATCTCACCTTTTTCAAGCTTATCCAGACACTTGATCAGAGCCTGAGCACCTATAACGGAAAGTCTGTCAAACAACTGTGCTGAGGTTTCATTTATATCTATTTTCGTTTTTTCATCAAGCAGTATATCACCGGTATCCAGTCCCTCATCCATTTGCATAACAGTTACGCCGGTTTCTCTGTCACCATTCAGTACTGCCTGCTGAATGGGCGCTGCACCGCGGTATTTCGGCAAAAGAGATGCATGAACATTAATACAGCCGTATTTTGCAGCTGATAATATATCCATCGGTAAAATTTTACCATAAGCCACAACAATAATCACATCCGGATTACAGTTGCTGATAATATCAGTTGCTTCAGCGTTTTTCAGCGTTTTTGGCTGATATACTGCAATGCTGTTTTTTAAGGCACATGCTTTGACCGGGGTCGGCAATAAAAGTTGTTTTCTGCCGACCGGCTTATCCGGCTGAGAAAAAACTGCACAAACATTGTGATTATTTTCAATTAAAGCCTCCAAGCATGGTACGGCAAAATCGGGTGTCCCCATAAAAACTATATTCATTCAATTATCCTATCCATATTAGCTTTGAAGTGTCTCGCCTTCAATAATGTGAGATGTGAAAAGTATTCCGTCGAGATGATCAATTTCATGACAAAAAGCCTTTGCTTTTAAATCCTCACCCGTAAATACCTGCCATTTACCGTTTCTGTCCTGTGCTTTTACCTGCACCTTTTTAGGTCTTTTGGTAGTTGCCCATTTGTTGGGGAGTGAAAGACAGCCTTCCTGAGAGATCTGCTCACCTTCCGAAAAAACAATTTCAGGGTTAACAAGCTCCATTGCTCCTTCGCCAATATCAATAACAACTACTCTTTTTAGAATACCTACCTGAACAGCAGCCAAGCCAACGCCGTTGCCGTTATACATCGTTTCCTTCATATCATCAATAAGCGTTGCAAGCCTTTCGTCAAATTTTTCAACGGCACGGCTCTTTTTATAAAGTATAGGATCACCTAATTTAACAATATTTCTAAGTGCCATTACTATTCTCCTAAATAACATCCTAATTTAGATTATATGGATTTAAATCAACTGATATTGATACATCCTTATAATCCTTGATTTTACTAATTCTTTTTAAAATTTCGTTAAACATCCTGCGAACATTTTTTGAATTCCTGCATTTTACAGAGAGTCTGTAGCGATATTGACAGTTAAGCTTAAAAATTTTTGCGGGACTCGGTCCAAGCACAATCAGCTTTTGTGCACCGTCACTGTTAAGCTCTTTTAAAATATCTAAAAAAGCCTTGGCACAAAGTGCAACAGTATTTTCCTCGCCGCCTAAAAAGGATACACTTATTATATCACAATAAGGCGGATAAATAAGCGATTTTCTAAGCATAATTTCATTATTAAAAAAGCTTTTATAATCCTGCTTAGCTGAAAAATCAATACAATCATTATATGGGTTAATCGTTTGTATCACTGCACGACCGCGCTCATTACGGCGCCCACAGCGCCCAACGACCTGCGTAATTAAATCAAATGAACGCTCAGCACTGTTGTAATTTTCGTCATAAAGCGAATTGTCGACATTAACAACTCCGACAAGTGCCACATCCGGAAAATCAAGCCCTTTCGCAACCATCTGCGTACCTACAAGAATATCATATTCATGATTAGAAAAAGCTGAAAACATTTTGTTGTGGCTGAATTTCGCTGACGTTGTGTCTGCATCCATTCTTAATATTCTTGCCGCAGGGAAAAGTGATTCAAGCTCATCCTCTATTCTTTGTGTGCCAAAACCGCTGTATCTCACATGATTGCTCGAGCATTCAGGACAACTTGTGTCAAGCGACTTGCTATAACCGCAGTAATGACAGGTAAGACGGTTATTATAACTGTGATAAGTCAGCGAAATGGAACAATTGGGGCAGGTTATAACATGGCCGCAGTCATTACATGCAATAAAAGTATTATACCCTCTTCGATTAATAAGCAGAATCACCTGCTTGTTATGATCAAGCGTTTCAGAAATCAACTCCCTTAGCTTTGATGAAATCGGCGAATGATTTTTCATTTTCATTTCGGATTTCATATCAACAATTATAACCTCAGGAAGGCTAACCTCACCATAACGCTCAGTCAGCTCGCACAGTGTATATTTGCCGTTTAACGCATTTGAATACGTTTCCAGACTTGGAGTAGCCGATATCATAAGAAATAGAGCCTGATTATATTTACATCTAAATGCAGCAACATCCTTAGCATGATAACGCGGTGTACGCTCACTTTTATAAGTATGTTCCTGCTCCTCGTCCATAATAATCAGTCCAAGATTATGAAAAGGTGCAAATGCAGCACTGCGTGTGCCGACTGCAATTTTTGCCTCTCCCCTTTCAACACGCTTGTATTCGTCATTACGCTCACCGAGTGAAAGTCCGCTGTGAAAAACGGCTACTTTATCGCCGTAACGCTTGTGAAAAATATCTAACACCTGTGAGGTTAAGCCAATTTCCGGCACCATAACGATGACATCTCTGCCGGATTCAAGAGCCTTGTCAATCAGCTTCATATACACCTGTGTTTTGCCACTGCCTGTAACCCCAAAAAGAAGTCCTGTTCCTCCGCCGTTATTCATCAGTTTAAGAAACGTGCTGTATGCCTTATCCTGCTGAATTGAAAGATGTATTTCGGATTTCTCCATATCAGTTTCGAGATTCTTATATGGATTACGGTACTTTTCTTTATCATAAAAGGAAATGACGCCGTATTTCTCAAGATTTTTTAGTACCGTTTTGCCAACGCTGCAAAATTCACACACCTCATCAACTGCTGCAGTTCCAATATCTGCAAGCAAGTTTACAACAAGTTTTTGCTTTGACGTAAGCTTTGGCAAATTCTCGTCTTTTTGGACAGCCAACTCTACCATTTTATATGTAGAGTCCTTAATCCGTCCAAATCCTCGCGGCAGCATTTGCTTCAGACAATCATAGGTAGTACAAAAACAGCGATCTTTAAGCCAAAGCGACAGCAAAACAAGCTCTTCGCTTAAAACAGGCTTATTACCGATAACCGAATCAATTTCTTTAAGACCGGAATAAACAGCTGTATACAGTTTAACAACGATTCCTTCACGCAGCTTATTGGCGTTACCGAATGGTATTTTTACCTTTGAACCTATATGAACATCATTAACAAGATTAACAGGCACAAAATAATCATAATCGGAATCCGTATTAAAAAACGTTTTCTCAACAGCAACAACCGCTACTGTCCTATTCGCCACTTTATTCAAGATTACTATTTTGATTTAAGCTCATTCGGCTCATCAATTACATACTTTCCGTCAAGGATTTCATCAATAGCAGTTGAAACGGTTTTTACATCAACATGTTCTTCATTTTCAATTGCCTCATCGCGAATTTCTCTTGCTCTTTTTGCAGTTCCCACTACAAGACTGTAACGGCTGTTGCAGCCTTTTAAAAGCTTTTTCAAATCTGGATTAAACATAATATATTTCTCCTTAAAAATTATGCGTTACGCTTTTTCAGCTCATCGCAAAGTATTTTATCAATGGCATCAACACAAACCTCAAGGTCGTCATTGATAACATTATAAGTATATTTATCTTTAAAGGCCATTTCGACCTTGGCTATGTCAAGTCGATTTTCAATCATTTCATCGCTGTCTGTATTTCTGCCATACAGTCTTTTGCGCAAAATTTCCTCACTGGGGGGGAGTAAAAATATTGATACACAGTCCGGGAATAATTTCATAACCTTCTGAGCACCCTGAACTTCAATAATTAAAAAACAAATTTGACCTTTGCTTATTGCATCATTAACACCTTTTACGGGGGTACCGTAATAACAGCCATTATATTTAGCATACTCAAGCAGGCCGTTATTATCAATCATATGGTGAAAATCGCTTTCACTCACAAAAAAATAGTCAACTCCGTTAATCTCACCCTTTCTTGCCTTTCGTGTTGTGGCAGAAACAGACTCAACGATGTTATCGTATCGCTTACGCAGTTCATTAAAAACCGTATCTTTGCCGCAGCCGCTCGGCGCGGAAAAAACAACAAGCATTCCCTTATTCATCCATATCCACCTTTACACCGAATTTTAAAGCAAGCTGCCTTAAGTCCATATATGAAAGCACTATATTATCACTGTCAGTAATAATTACACTCATCGTCTTTCTGCCATGTGTAGCATCAATAAGCGATCCGTTTGACTTACTTTCACGCACCATTTTTTTGATCGGCGCTGATTCGGGAGACACAATAGAAATAACTCTGTCTGCATTTATCAGGTTGCCGAAGCCTATATTTACTAAATTCATATTCTCACTCTATATTCTGTATTTGTTCTCTGATTTTTTCAATTTCAGCTTTCATATCTACAACACTGCGTGCAATGTCGACATCGTTGCACTTTGAACCGATTGTATTGGTCTCTCTGTTAATTTCCTGAACAAGAAAATCCATTTTTCGACCAATTGCCTCATCGCTTTCAAGAAAAGCTCTAAGCTGTTCAATATGAGAACGAAGGCGCACAGTTTCCTCAGCCACTGCAACCTTATCTGCATAAACCGCAACTTCTTGTATAATCCTATTCTCATCAAGAGAAACATCACCGATTAACTCGTGGACACGCTCAAGGAGCTTATCATTATATTCTTTAACCGTTTCAGGTGAACGTTTTTCAATATAAGACACACAATCCAGTATAAAAGATGATCTTGAAAAAACATCATCATACATTCTTCTGCCTTCAATGCGGCGCATTTCAATAAATTTGTCAACGGCAATTTCTGCGACATCTTTTACAAGACTCCAAATTTTTTCCTCATCTTCTTCTGCTTTTCTTGCAACCAGAACCTCAGGAAAACGAGCAATTGAGGCTGCACCAAAATCCTCTTTAAGATCATATGTTTGAGCAATCTCCTTAAGCGCTTTTACATAAGCAGAAGCCAGAGTATTATTGACAACAACATCGGCAGAATCCGTATTCAGTGCATCAATGCCTACAAAGCATTCAACTTTTCCCCTTGCAACACGCGAACCCACATAGGACTTAATCTTGTCATCAATAAACCCATATTGCCTCGGACAGCGTGAGCTAAACTCAAAATACCTGTGATTGACAGATTTAAGCTCAACAGTAATAATATATCCATCAAGCTCTTTAACAGCTCTGCCAAAGCCGGTCATAGACTTAACCATAATAGCTCCTTTTATAATAAATATTATTAAATTATTATAGATAATCATATCAGGAAGGTCAAGTGTTTGTTAATATATTATTAATAATATTAACAGTATATTTACAATTACAGTAAGCTAAAAACAAATAAAAAAGCAGTGGATTGCTCCACTGCTTTTTTCATTTGCTAAAACTCGCCCGGTCCGTCACCATATGGGTCACCCTCGTCACCGAAAATGCCACCCGGGTTTCTGCTCGTGCTTGTTAAAATTGACTCTTCCTTAAAAATATCGACTTCATAAGAAGGAGCTATATAAGTTTTTTTATTCATTTCTCTTAAATACCTCCTAATTAATTTACAGGTGTAACCACACCATTTTCACACTTGAAAATTCTATCACAATATGCAACGTAAGGAACATTGCTGCCTTCATAAACTTTAGTATAGCTTACATATGCACGCATATAATGCGTTCCTGTGTTAGAATTTCTTCTCGACAATGTGAATGTACCTGAATTTTTAGAGTTGCTCCAATGACCAATTTCATTTGCAGGAACTGTCATTGCGTTATCGCCGCCTTTAACAAGCGTATCAAGGTCAGATGCAGTTGATGAGTATATGATACCGGCATCAAGAACCTTAACTCCGCTTGGAGCGGAATAATCACAAGACAAGGTGAACAAATCGTTCATTGCATCATTTTTAACATAGTAACCGGTGCCGTAAACTGCAGGGATTGCATTATTGATTTGCTCAGCAATTTCTGTCGGTAAATCAGCTTTATCAGCATAAGCGGTAAATACAACATCTTCATTAGCACTGAATGCTACGAAATTCTGTTCATAAGAAGCAAGCGTCTCAACACCACCTACTGTACGAGTCCAGTACTGAGCTGTTTCAGAATTCAAACTAAGTTTAAGGTCAAGATAATTGGATACAAATCTTGTCTTATTATTTACAGTACCGTTAACAGCATCAATATAATGAACTGACTCGTTGAGAGTGCCGTATTGTGAAATAACGGTTGACTCAGTAATAGTGTGTGTGCCATCAGCCAATGACCAGCGAGTAAATGTATATTTTGGTGACTCTTTAACAGGAATCATACTATTATTATCACCATCAATGATAAGATTTTTGCCATCAACTGTTACTGATTTACCATTGCGAACAGCAATTACTGTTCCATAATAATCCTTAACAATAATCTGTGGGTTTTCAACAACCTCAACAGTTACTTTAATATCCTCCTGAATAAGGATAGGAACAATGTAACCGCAATCTTCAAGATCAACTATAGTATCCAGCTTATTATCATAATTATCTGAACCTTCAGCCTTTGAGTTGATTATACACTTAACGGTATATTGCTCACCCATATATTCCGTGAGGTCAACATTAGCTGTTTCACCATAGAAGTAATCTGCCTTATTTTCCACTGTTGCTTTCGTTTCACCATTGACCGTTAAATCAACATGGAACTTTCTTGCCTGTGAAGCTGTATCTCTGCCAACATTCATTTCAGTAAGAAGTGAAGCAGTATGAGGATCAAGTCTTGTTGTCTGCTCAGTAGCAGGAATGTTTACATATAATGTATTTCTATATTCCTTATAGATATCATTATTGCCATCAGCAATTACCTTTTCAATCTTGCTGCCCTTATCCTTATAAGCAGTTTTATCGATTGTTTCTGATACGGTTCTTGCTGCTACATAAGCATCATCATCAGCGGCAAGAACCGGCTGGTTGTTATTAATGCTGTCTGCAAGTGATTCAATATCCTTCTGAAGCTGTATACGGTCTGTATCAGGGTTGTAAGGTCTGTTGTTATCTAAGATATCCACTTCACCGTCTTTTGTCGGAGTTTCAGGACCCTGAATGTAACCGGGAGCGTTTGCTCTTTCATCCTCAGTATCATATCTTTCATCATTAATCAAAGCATTACCTGCTTCATAAGCCTTAACAAATGCATCATATGAGTCAGGAGTGTAATTTGTTGTACCTAAATCAATACCCTTTGTATAGGTATCTGCGTTGTTTTCAAGAGCTTCTTCAAGAGGAGTGAAGTCTGCACGCTTAGTAAGATTCTTATAGGACAGCTCAATTGTAGTTTTACCATCCTTATAAAGAACATCCTGATAAGGCATATCCGTATAATCTGCCTCAACTGTTCTCATAGCATCTGTAGTAAGAAGTGTATAGTTGTTGAGATACTCTTCGTAAACAAGGAGAGCACCCATGTACTGCTTCCAAGTATCTGTTGTATACCAAGTAGACTTACGGATAACAAAACTATCCTCAAAAGCTTTTCTTTCAACAGACTTATCACACATTTTAACTTCAAATGTAAGAGTTAAATTATTAATAGCGGTAGCTTTATCCGTAAACGCACCATGCTTATTCTCATAATATGCTTGCTCACTGAGATATGCACGGGCAGTAAGCGAAGCTGTTGAGTTTGCAGAAACTGAATCTGTGCCATCTTCATTTTTGGTTGACAGCATTACGGTTTCAACCTGACCGGCATTATCATTGCCGACAGTATAATTTTTAAACGGATTTGAAACAGACTGAACTGAACCGCTGCCGCCTAACTTATTAACTGTGCTGGTATTAACCGTAACATCGGGTGTATTCTGATTAGCACCTGAAGATTTAACACCGACATGCGCAACATCTATTGAGAAAGAAGTCGGATCACTCGGATTTACAGTAATACCTTCATTCTTAGGCGAGCTCTTATCATAATAATAATATCCGAGAATTATATTTCTATTAACCTGGTCTTGAGTGAGGATATTATGTGTGTAACTTGCTGAACGACTTGCACCGGATGACGCAGTATTATTTTCACCTACACCGGCATATTTGTCCGAACCTGATGCAACATAGATAGTCTCACCTTTCTTAAATACATAAGTCATTGCATTATTAACATTAATATTTAATGCGTTAAGATTATATCCTTTGCCGTAACCTGAAAATTCACTGCCTGTTTTCATGGTATTGCCATATGAACCATTAGCAACAATCATGGTAGAAAGAGGCATAGTTGCCTGCCAAGCATCAATAGAGTTACCTACAACAACATGTGCATTAACCGGATGTGATGCAACATAAAGCCTGTCAGTCTGTATCCAAATAAGACCATTACTATCACGAAGTTGTGTTTTGAGCGTTACATAGGTTCCGCTCTCATAGCTCTTAAATGCATCTGTATTGGCAAGAGGCAATACGCCGGTAAGCTTAGTGCCGTCAGCAACAATACTGCTGTTTGTAAGTACTTCACCTGTAGTAGCAGAAACAGCCTTAACATTTTCGATTGTATAGCTGTTATCTCTCATTTTGTAGTTTGTCTGCTTTTCACCGGGTGTATCACCATCAGCTATTCTATTACCAATCATAGTAATATCAGCAGCGTTGTTGCTGGAAGTACCATGTGTATAAATAACCGGGTCATAATCAACAACACCAATAATTTCGCGTGAGAAATCAGAGACTTCAATATTATAGGTATTATGACCGTTTACTACAGTTGTTTTACCTGAAGCAAGCGCATTAACTTCCATAAAGTAACCTGCAACAATCTTTTTGCCGTTACTCTTTACGGAATGAGAATACGTATTGTCGCTTGAAAGTGAAGGGTACAGGAAATAGTAGGAGTCACCTACCCTACATCCTATAAGGTATTGACCGCCGTCAGTAATATCATTTATGTTTGTTACACGTACATAACCGGGAACAGGATCTGTTTCGGAAACAGGTTCGTTGATCTTAGCAGGTCTGAATATTTCAAAAAGAGTACCTGCATGATCCTGCTGGTCCGGAAGATAAGCTGTTGATCTATCCCAGCGATATATTTTCTCAGAACCTCTCCAGTAGTAAAGTGCTTCGTAATTTTCATCTACAAACTGAAAATAATCGCCTTCCTGTCTAAGTGTAATAGCTTTTTTATCTTTGGTTGAAGGAATACCGGGCTGATAAACCGTAAGCCATACACCCATATTGCCTATATTCCAAGTTCCGTCAGGCGTTTTTGTGAAATTATAAAGAGCATCACTCAGATGAATTCTTTCACCTGTGAAACCGGCATCATAACCCATATTTGCTTCTGTTCCGTATCTTTCATGAAAAGAAGCAGAAACAATACTTGGATCGGAATTTGTAATTGTATTCTCATCAACAATAAATGTTTTCGTATCACCTTTAATAAGGTTAACATCCTGTACACGATTTAAATCAGGAATTCTGAAGCCTGACAATTCTTCAACATTAAAGACTTTATAATTGATAGAGGCAGCTTCATGTTCAAACAAAACTGCGATTCTTCCGTCAGGAAGCTCGGTAAGAGATGAATAAGCAAAAAATCCGTTGGAATAGCCCTGCTGAACAGCATTAACTACATTATAATTCTCATCCATAAGCAGTACGGTAAAAGTTCCATTGCTTCTGCCGCCATCACTTGGAGAAGAAACGATAAGTGCATCATAATACTTGCCATTCCACTGCATCTTCTTTGAGTATTTGATAACAGAATACTGACAGTCTGCACATATGCTGAATTTTTTACCGTTGATTTCATTATCGAGTACAGTAGGACCTTTGCCGGCTGTACCGAATAAATCACCATCTGTGCCTGCACCGTTAATCCACTCATAGGTCTTGCCGTCCGAACCAACCTTCGCATCGCCGTAAATAATTTTACCGAAATCATTACGAGCAAACATACGAATTGTATTATTGTCGTCAAGTTCAATAACTTGACACTCACTGTGCCAAGAACCGTGACCTGCCCATGATTTTAATTTACCCATATTGGGAGTTCTGGTCCAGGTTTTGCCACCATCTCTTGAATAGATGAAGGATGCACGCTGAGAAGTATTTGACCCGTTCTTTGTGTAACATGCAAAAACAATTGTGCCGTCTTTAGTAACAACACCACGTCCGGGTCCTACACCGTAGAAAGCTTCATCAGTCTTTTTTGCATCGACAAGGGAAAACGGAGACCATGTAGCACCGTTGTCATCAGATGATCTGAACATAAGGAATGTGGTTTTAACAGTCTGGAACAAGCAATCACTATAGAAAAGGTTACCGTTTTTGCTGTTGCCGTCATAAAGATAATAATCATGGTCAACATTATAGTCGCCATATGCTGAACCGTTATTGTTAAATATTTTAGCACGGCCTGTTGCCTCGTCAAAATCGCCGAGGTAGTAATTGTAAGCCGACTCACCGAGTAATCTAAGCTTAAGCTTACCATCATTAAGCTTATCATTATCATAAAAAGCTGTATCGCCGCTCTTAACCTGATGGTCTGCAGATGAGCCATTAAGTGCATAACCTGCCGGGAAAAATGTGGTAAGAAGATAAACTCTTTTACCATCCGTTGCAATACCCGAATCACAAGTACCGGTTGAGGCCGTATTAAATACATTGCCGTTATCAGGATAATAGTTAACCATAGTATACTTCCATGTCATACCATTATCTGTTGAACGAGCAATCATACTGTCGTTTCCGCCGCCGTCCATACCGCCGTTCCAACGTGCTTCACCATGTGCAACAAGAGTACCGTCATCCATAGTAACTATACCGGGAATACGATACATTTGAGACGGAGAATTCGTTACAAACGGTCGGTCATAAGAAATACCATCCTCAGGCTTTTGACCGATTTCATCAGTTGCAAAGGCAAGTAACGGAAAAGAAGTAAGTGCCATTACCATTGCCATAAGAACTGCAAGCCATTTTTTTGTTGAGTTAAATGAACATTTAGTTTTCATAAAATATGTATCCTCCTTGAGCCATATATTTAATGAAACAGAGAAAAGTATGTTTTTGCACCTGACCCTGCAAATGGGCATAGTTTTCCCTATTTCTAATAATACACATTAAATATACAACATAATCTGTGATTAGTCAATATCATATGTGAATTTTTTATTAAATTTTTCAAAAAATGCAATAAATGTATGGATTGCAAAATGCAACAGCAACTATATACAATTTCAGCGCCCAGACATCTTCGACATCCAAGCGCTGTAAATAATTATCTCATATTATTTATCATTTATATATATCGGCAATTGCCTGAGCTTTTTCTCTTATCATATCAACAAGTACCTGAGGTGACAGAACCTGAACATCTGCACCGTATTGCATGACCCACGAAATAAAGCCATCACTTAGCGTTGCATGGACAAGCGTTTCAAAATGACCTGAGTCCGCAGCAGAGAGTGGGATTGAAGAACCAAAGCGATCCATCATCTCCTCCTGAAGCTTTAGACTGCATCTCAGCTTAACCTCGCAATCCTCACCTGAAAACATATTAAACATTTTTGAACTGTAATCCTGTGTGTCAAAATGATCGCAATAGCTGCTTACTTGTGAAATAGGACGTATTTCACTATCCTCCAATACTTCAAGTGCCTTCATCCTGTCAATTCTGAGATTCATAAGATTATCATACTTTTCATTATTGCAAACCAGGTAGTAGTGGTCATCTTTCCATATTAAAGCATAGGGAGAAACAACAAAAAGCTTTTCAGTAATCTTTTTTTTATTTTGAACATCAATACTGCGGCGCGTATATGTAAAAGTGACCTTTTTTTTCTGCATAATGGCATCATGAAGCTGGTCAATAATTATATATATTTCTTCATTATCACACTTTGACGTTTGTGAGTCTACATAAACCTGACTGACCATAGATTTAGCCTGCCTTATGGAGACGAGCGATTTGAGCTTTTCTACAAGAGAATTTGTTTTTCTGGGTGTAATAAAGCCTGCACTTCTCACGGCATCAATAAGCAGCATAACTTCAGGCAACTCAAACTTTCGAGAAGCAAGAAAAAACCCCCCTCTATACCCTCTTGATCTGACAATATCACAGCCGATATTATTTAAAGAAGCGATAACATCATATATTGCTTTTCTGCCGCAGGCGGATACTCCCTGCTTTTCAAGCAAATCAACGATTTGCGTTGTTGTCAAAGGATGCTCTTCATCTGTATAAGTTTCAAGAATGCGATAGATGAGCATCGTTTTTCCTCTTACATCAATTGTTTCCATTTTTTCACCCGATCTCAGTTTTAGTTATTATATCTCATTTTTTCAATTTTTTCAACAATAGTACGAAATACCGGACAACAATCGCCTGCACCGCTGACACCGTTTTCCCTCATAATAACAATTGCATATTCAGGATTATTATAGGGATAAAAACCTGCAAACCATGTATTTAGAACTTCTGTACCATTATTATATATACCACTTTGTGCAGTAGCCGTTTTGCCGGCTGAATTGCTGTTATAATCTGCCGGCGAACCGGTTCCGCTTTCTACAACATAACGCATATACTCTCTTATAATATCTGCAGTTTTTTCAGATATAATGCGATTATCTGAGGCATGATTTACTGATAATGTCGGAGCGTGATAATTACCACCGTTTGCAATACAAGAAACAGCAGCTGTAAAGTGCATTGGGTTGTCAGTCAGCATGCCTTGTCCAAAGCCTAACAGCGCCAGCTGACCTTGTGAATTCAGTTCACTTTCATTTGGAAAGTTAAACGCCTTTACATTCCATTTTTTGTAAAGGCTGAATTCTTTACAGAAGCCAAAATCCTCTGCTGTTTTTCTTATTTTATCCGCACCAAGCTTTAATGCTAAATTTACAAAATAACAATTACAGGAATTGGCAAGGGCCTGTTTCATATTCTGCATGCCATGTTTATGCTTTTTTTGGCAGTTAAACTCTGTATCGCCTACTGTTATTTTGCTTGTACAATTATAAATAGGCGTTATATTATTTTCTAACGCACTGGCACAGATTATCAATTTAAATACTGAACCTACAGCATAGGGTGACAAAGCACGATTGATATAATCATCGCCCCTGCTTACTGAAGCCAGCACCTGAGAAGTATCAGAGTCCATAATCACGACAGCACCTTTCGGAATTGTCTTTGAAGCTTCCTCTGCTATTTTTTGAAGCTTACTCTCTAAAGATATGATTATTCCGTCATTATTATCATATTGATTATTTATCAGGGTACCTTCGTCACCTGCAAGAATTCTGCCAAGTGCATCAACTGAAAAATTTACCGACAAAGAACCAATTTCCTCTGAAACATATTGCTCAAGACCGCCGTATTCCCTTTTAAGCAGGTGATTGGCTATAATATTTTCATTAGAAATTTTTTCATAAATCTTGATGTATTTTGTATCAGCTTTTCTATCAACCTGACGCAATATCGGATAACCTTTTGACAGTTCATTTCGTATATCCGTAACTTCCCGCCCATCAAACAACAGCTCAAGCTCATTGAGACACTTTTCATTTGGTCTGATAACTGCAACATATGAATGATGACTATTATTCATTCTTAGACCTGTTCTGTCATAAAAATTTGTATATCGCCTGCCGATATTCAACGTATAACTATTATAACTGTCTGCCACTTTATAGGCAGTACCAAAAGCAATTATACCGCATCTGCCTATAATACCGGTAAATAAAAAAGCAAAAATACATAAAAGTGATATAAATCTTTTGCTCATAAAAATACCCCCTGTGTAAAGTTTTCACAAGAGGGATTTTTTTTATTCAGTTCTTTGTCTCCTGAGTATAGCATCAGGAGAAATTTTTACATCGCATTTGAAAGAATAAACATTCGTCGCTTTATTTGCCACATCTGCTTTAACATCCTCAGTTTCGTTATATAAATCTTCGACAGTGATTTTATAAGGCCTTTTATTTGGTTCAACCACCTCAAGCTCATCACCCTGATAAAATCGATTGCGCTGGTCAACAATCAATCTGCCGTTTTTATACTCTTTATAAAGGGCACATACATCCCAGTTGCGTATATAACCTCCGGTATCAAGCACCTGTCCGTTCTTCATAGGACCAAAATTAAAGCCTGTAGTATACTCACGGTGACTCATTTTTTCCATCTCATCAAGTATCCACTGCGACACCTTAAAATCTGATGACGTTTTTTTTAAATATTCATCAATTGCATTTCTATAAGCATAAGTAACAATAGCCGTATAATATTCACTCTTAGCTCTGCCTTCAATTTTAAAAGAATCCACACCTGCACACACAAGCTCAGGTATATGTTCAATCATGCAAAGATCACGTGAGTTAAAAATATAAGTTCCCTTTTCATCCTGATTAATCGGAAAATACTGACCCGGGCGTGTTTCCTCAACAAGGCTGTATTTCCAGCGGCATGGCTGAGCACAATCACCTCGGTTAGCATCTCTGCCAACCATATAATCAGAAAGTATGCATCTTCCGGAAAAGCTCATACACATTGCACCGTGAACAAACACCTCTATCTGCAAATCAGCAGGCGTTTTATCTCTGATAAGCTTTATATCGTCGAGTGAAAGTTCACGAGCCGTAACAATCCGCTTTGCGCCAAGCTCATAAAGCGAATTTGCAGTCTGGTAATTCACTATACCAACCTGAGTTGACATATGAATTTCTACATCAGGCGCATATTTTTTTGCAAGCATCATTACACCGATATCAGCAATAATAAATGCATCAACACCAATTTGAGCAGCATATTTAAGAAAATCCGGCAAATATTCAATTTCGTTATTTCTTGGCAAAGTATTACAGGTTAAATATACTTTTTTATCCATAGAATGTGCAAGTGACACGGCATTTTTCAGCTCATCTGCACTAAAATTAGAAGGATTTGTGCGCATGCCAAACTGTTCGCCGCCAAGATAAACAGCATCTGCACCGAATTTCAGAGCAAGTTTAAGTCGCTCAAAATCACCAGCCGGTGAAAGTAATTCAATTTTTTTCATACACATAATTATGATATAGCGTTAAGATAAGGCGCATAAGCGTTAATCTTTTCGTTAAACTCCTGATTTGTTTTTGCTGTATAAAGATTTCCTTTCGCATCATGGAAAAAGAAGAATGCATCACTGTCCGCGGGATAAAGTGCTGCATTTATTGCATCCAGACCGGGGTTGCAAATCGGACCCTCCGGTAATCCGACAACAGTTGATGATATATGCGTATCATAATAAGTTAAATAATAGTCAGAAGTGTGGGCGGAAGTAGAAGATAAAGAAGGTGCAACCTTATTTTTAATATAATCGCTTGTTGAGTCACATCCGATAGACGGACGATTTGTTGTATCGGAAAGTCTGTTATGCAAAACAGCAGAAATTGTCTTCATTTGCTCTTCACTGCCTGCTTCCATCTGAATAATAGATGCGATTGTAATAATATCTTCCATAGAATAGCCAAGCTCTTTGGCTCGCTTTCTATGCTTTTCTTTGATATGTGTATCTCCGTTTGCAAGGAACTTTTTAATTACCGAAGAAGCGCTCTCGCCAACATAGAAATCATAGGTATCCGGAAACAGATATCCTTCAAGACGATAAGGAACCTTTTCCTCTGCCTGCAATGAATTAACAAGCGAGTATGAAAAATTAACAGTCTGGATTGCTGACAGCAGTGCTGCCTTATCACAAACTTCATTTGCAACAAGCTTGTCCACAATTTCAGGAACCGTATAACCTTCAGGGAAAGTTAATCTTACGGTTTCAGCACTTGTGGCGTCACCCTGCATGGCCTGCAGCATACCCTCAAGTCCCATTTTTCCTGAAAGATAATAAACACCCGGCTCATAAGTTTTTTCCTTAAAATAGACACCGTTTCTGTAATTAGGTCCAACTTGACTTTCTCTGAATTTTGCAAACAGCTTACAAAAATTCTTACATTTAACGAGTCCATTATCAGCAAGCAAATCAACAGCATCATCAATATTATCTATTTGGTCAGTATAGCTTACAGTTACAGTTGAGCTTGTTTTAGTTATTGCAAGAACATCATTCATACACATAACGGCATAAACGGAAAGTACCATTGAAATAACGATTACCACTATAAAAAACACATAAGTACTTGCCACACTCTGACCCTTTTTACGTTTGGGTACTGCTCTTTTCACAGCAGTGGCTGAATTTGATGCAGATGACGCACGCGTATCTACATTTGAAAAATAGACATCATTTTTGCTGCCTGCAGTATCCACAGGGTTAATACCGCTTTCTTCAGGTTTAAAATCATTATTATTTTCCATTATATCCTCCTTGCTCAGACAGATATTATACTGTCCTCAGTGATAATATACTTAACGGGAATGTCATATTTGCCGGTTGGCAAACATTCTTTAACCAATTCATTATAACACAATCCGACAGAAATAAAAGAAAAATTTGACAAGAATCTGTCATAATATCCTTTGCCGTATCCAAGTCTGTACCCATTCCTGTCATAAGCTATTGCAGGAACAATACAAACAGAAGACGAAAAGTCTTTAACCTTTGTACATTTTTCGGGATCAGGCTCCCTGACGCCAAAAAATCCCGATTTCAAATCACAAACAGAGCTTATGTAATAAAAGCTCATATTGCCTTTATCATCACCGCACACAGGCAAGGCGACTTTTTTTCCGTCATTTAAGGCAGCCTTTATACAATCATCAACATTAATCTCATCAGTAAGTGCAGCATAAAATAAAAGTAAATCAGCATTTTTATACTCACTCAACGAAATAAGATTACTGCAAATTTTTTTATCAAGAAGTGTTTTATTCTTAATCGCTCGTCTCTGAGTTTTCAGATCTCGGCGTAATTCATTTTTTAATTGCATTGTATTGTTTCTCTAATCTGTTTCGCAGTTGCTTCGTCTGTCAATGCCTTAACAATTTCAAGACCGAAATCAACTGAAACACCTGCGCCCCTGGCAGTGATATACTGTCCGTCAGTAACAACATATTTTTCAGATAAATGAGCACCGGCTAAATACTCCATAAAAGAAGGAAAAGCAGTTGCTTCTCTATGCTCCAGAAGACCTTTATTACCAAGAATAGAAGGTGCAGCACAAATTGCACATATATAGATATTATCTTTCGCTGCTTTATCAATAATATCCTGAACGGCACAACTCTTTTCTAGATTAATTACACCTTCAGAACCTCCCGGTAAAATAACAGCATCAACACTATTATATTCAAAATTATCAATAACCATGTCGGCTTCAACTGCAACACCGCAAGAAGAGGTTACAGTCTTTCCTGTTACACCTACAGTCTTAACATCAAGTTTTGCCCGTCTCAACATATCAACAGGGGCAAGTGCTTCAATAATTTCAAATCCATCTGCTAAAAATAAATAAACCATACTCAATCTCCCATATATGCAAGTGCAAAGGGCTCTTCAAGAAAGCAGCCATCAAAAAGATAGTCCTTTATTTCACTGCACTCATTAAATAAAATGTTATTGGTTTTCATTTTATGATTAAACCCTCTTTTCAAATAATAGCTGGCAAGAGAAATATCAGCGGGTATCAGAATAATATTTTCGTAATGCTCTTTTGCATAATTTAAAAGCCGAGTCATACAACCTTTTGTTCGATATTCACAATCTGTACACGCTGCATATACATATTTAAAAGCTTTGTTTTGTACCTTGCAGTCTACTAAAAAAAACATTGAACAAAGAAAATCATCATCATACAAGCAAAGACAACTCTTATTTTTGGCATGATTCAAAAAAAATATAACATCTTCACGGCTGTCGCCGAATGCTTTTTTCCAAAGCGTTATAATATCTTCGCTGTATTTATATGTTTCAACTATTCTATCCATTATAATATGCCACGCATTTTTCTAAAAATATCTCAGGATTATAGGATTGCTTGGCACGGCGCAATCCTTCAATACCCAAATCCTCTTCCCTGTTCACATACTCATAGCTCATCAGACAGTTCTTCGTAAACTCCTGATTAATTATGGGATACGCGCCTTGAATATCGGCCGGCGCCTTTTCAAAATGAGTAACAAATAATCTGTCTGAATGACGTTCACCCATCGTATAAGCAATTACCTTTCCGCCGACCCGTATAAGTCCACCCAAAAAACCTAGCTTTTCATAATTTTCAAAAGCAGTTAGAACAGACTCAAATTCATATGAATAATCAGAATCATCCTCATGATTCTTTATCCATTCACTATGAAGTGCGACACACTCAGGGATATTTGTATCATTTAAAATTTCAAAAGACCAATCAGGATTTTTCTTTTTAAAATTTGTTATATGATTGCGCTTGCCATGATATTTTTTGCCGCTTAAGGACGCCATCTTATCAACCGAATAAATATAATCATTATAGGCATCGCTGTATTCATACGAAAATTCACCCGAAAAATATTTATCAATAAGCTTTTTATAATTTTCCGTAACACCGTAAATGACCGGCGTTAAACCAAAGGATTTAGCATCCGCAATTATTTGCTCAAGCGCATCCTTAAAATCACCGCTGCCAATAGGAACACTGTACATAAAGTCATTTTCTCTTCCCCAACGGCACATTAAAAAACCATTATACTCACAAATACCGGTTCGGTATGATGTTGCCCAAACAAAAATATTGCCGAAAGTATATTCACAGTTAAGACTGTTCACATGACCCAAACACGCATCGACCCAAGCTTTATCTTCAATCACAGGTTTTTTAAAATCAAGCATTCGCTACAATTCCTCATTTATACATTGCATTATTTTACTGTGTATTTCATCAACACCAAGCGGATTTTCACCGTCAGAGCAGGAAATAATGTGCCAGCCTTGTTTTTTTGCTGCATACAATGCTGCACGTCTGCAGCTGTTCAAGAAGACTGTATCAGACTCATGAACATCCTTTTTATTCTCATCACCATCATATCGAGATGTCATCAGACGCTGAGAAATTTCAATCGGCATATCAAGATAAATAACAACATCCGGCTTTGGTATACCGATTTTATTATACTCGAAATCAGCTGACCATTCGAGATATTCATCCCATTTTTCCTCCTCTATCTTTTCCATCTGATAAATGGAGTTAGAGGTTGCATATCTATCAGCCAGAATCAAAGTACCGTTAGCATAATCACGCCCCCAGTCCAGCTTATAGGATGCAAATCTGTCCACAGCATAAAATGCACCGGCTGCATATGCATTGACATCACAAGCATGATTGCCAAACTCACCGCTTAAATACATCTTGACAAGTGTGCTTGAAGGATTGTCATAATCAGGCAATTTTATTTTTCTGTAATTCATTTTTCGTGAGCTGAAATACTGCTCTAACAGAGCTATCTGAGTGGATTTTCCGCTTCCGTCAAGTCCTTCAATTATTATAAGTTTTGCCATTTGTTTTTCTTCTAACCTTTTTCTTATTTCCTTTTTCGTCAACAATATAAGTATTTTCAAGCTGGCCGATAAGACTGGATTTAAAGGAATCAATATACTCTCTTCTGAGTATTGCCTGCTCTGCTTTCTCTTCTTGCGTTAACCCCTGATTTTTAGCCTTATGTGCCAGCTCGTTAATACGATTAATTTTTTCTTCTGTCATTCTATTTTCTCAACCTTAATCCAAGAAATCTCTGAGCTTTTTGCTCCTGCTGGGATGGCGAAGCTTCCTAAGTGCCTTAGCCTCAATCTGTCTTATACGCTCACGTGTTACATTAAATTCCTTGCCAACCTCTTCAAGTGTCTTCGGATTTCCATCTTCAAGACCGAAACGAAGAGAAAGTACCTTTTCCTCCCTCGGCGTTAAAGTTTTAAGCACATCCGAAAGCTGCTCTTTAAGCAAACTCATTGAGGCTGCATCGGCAGGAGCAAGGGCATCATCATCAGGAATAAAGTCACCAAGATGCGAATCCTCCTCTTCACCGATTGGTGTTTCAAGCGAAACCGGCTCCTGTGCAACTCTGAGTATTTCTCTTACCTTTTCAACCGGCATGCTGAGATACTCGGCAATTTCATCCGGAGTAGGCTCTCTTCCGTTCGTATGAAGCAGCTGGCTGTTTGCCTTTTTAACTTTATTAATCGTTTCAACCATATGAACCGGTATACGTATTGTTCTTGCCTGGTCTGCAATGGCACGTGTAATAGCCTGCCTGATCCACCAGGTTGCATAGGTTGAAAATTTGAAGCCCTTCGTATAGTCAAATTTATCAACAGCTTTAATAAGACCGAGGTTTCCCTCCTGAATTAAATCAAGAAACTGCATTCCTCTGCCTACATATCTTTTTGCAATACTTACAACAAGACGAAGATTGGCTTCGGCCAAACGTTTTTTTGCATTCTGGTCGTCATCGGCAATACGAATAGCAAGTTCTATCTCCTCTTCAGGCGTAAGAAGCGGAACACGGCCTATTTCTTTCAGATAAACCTTGACAGGGTCATCCATTGCAGCATTATCATTCACAGCTACTGTTTCGGCAGCATCTGTTTCTTTAGGCAAATCAACCTCAAGACTGAGACTATCCAACGCTTCTGACGAAAAATCATCAATAATATTGATATTTGCACCGTCAATTTGCTCATTAAGCTTTTCAAGCTCGTCCACATCTAAATCAAGCTCAACAATAAGATTATCTATCTCCTGCGTTGTAAGATGACCTGTCTGCTTACCTTTCTCAACAAGTTTTTTGAATGCCTGCTGTTTTTTATCTTCACTTACAGGCTGGTTTGGTGTTAAATTAACTTCTTTCATAAAAAGTCTCCTCTATATGTATTATCCATTATTAAACAGTTTTCTGAAATCATCATCGCTCAGTTCCAAAGCAGACATGCCGTGTGCCTTTTCATATTCCTCATTAACAATATTAAGGCAATCAGAAAATTCTTTTTTTGCATTCTTACTTTCCCGGGTTCTGGCAATAATGCCGGAAAGCCTACCTAATTCATCATTGGTCAGTATAGCACTGAAATTGATTAAGTCAACATCAAGTTCATCATTAAGCCTTGATATTATTTCCTTAAATACACGTTTTATAAATACTGAAGAAAGCCTTTCTTCATCGAACGTACTGCAAAGTTTTCTGCAGTCCGGATATCGAAGCAGCAAGCCGATTATTCGTTCCTCAGCCTTTATCTGTTTGATAGACATATCATTCTCAATAGTTTTCTTATGATTTTCTCTTATACTTTGCTCAACTATTGATTTATACATTTTACGTTTTTGACGTCCTTGATTCTTTCTGACATAATCATCAAGCTGAACTTTAATGCTTGATTCTTTGATTTCAAGCTCATCTGCAATACGCTTGATATATAAATCTTCTTCCACACGGCTTACACCGCTCAGAATCCTTACTGCAGCATTAACAAAATCAATTTTTCCCTGGGTTGTGTTAAGATTATTGTCACTTCTTAAATTGAGCAAAGCAAATTCAATTTCATTTGAAGCTCCGTCCAGCATTCCCTTGAATTTATCTCGGCCGTATTTTTTTATAATTTCATCAGGATCTTTACCGCCATTGAGTGCAGGTATTCTGACTTTAATATCAGTCTGCTTAAAAAGTGCTATAGCTTTATTTAAAGCTTTCCGGCCTGCTTCATCTGCGTCATATGCCAGGATTACTTCTTTCGTATAACGATTTATCAGGCGAACCTGTTCACTCGTAAGAGCAGTACCGCAGCCGGCAACGGCATTTTTAAAACCGGCTTGATGCATTGCAATAACATCCATATAACCTTCACACAATATCAGGCTGTCACTGCAGCAGTCTTTAGCAAGATTCATTGCAAAAAGCTCATTTGTTTTCTTGTAAACGAGTGTATCGGAGGTGTTAATATATTTCGGCTTGCTGTCATCCAAAACACGTCCTCCGAAAGCAATAACATTGCCGCGTACATCAATAATCGGTGTCATAACACGATTTCTGAAATTATCATAATGCCTGTTATTCTTTCCGACCTTAACAACACCCGCATCCACCATCTCGCTTAATCTGTATCCCTTGGACTTTAGGTGTTTTAAAAGACTGTCCCACGCATCAGGTGCATATCCGAGACCAAATCTTTTTATCGTATTCATTGAAAATCCTCGGTTAAGATAATAATCAAGACCGATTTTCCCCTGAGGACTTACAAGATAATTAAAATAGAATTTTGCCGTTTCACGGTTAATTTCAAGTATACGGCGTCTTTTTTTTGAAAGACTGTCATCAAAGCTTGTATCATCGGGCATTTGTATGCCTGCCCTCTGTGCCAGCAGTTTAACGGCATCAATATAATCCAAATTTTCGATTTTTTTGATAAATGTAACCGCATCGCCGCCTGCACCGCATCCGAAACAGTAAAAAGATTGTGTGTCATTATAAACCGTAAAGGATGGTGTCTTCTCGTTGTGAAACGGACAAAGTCCCAAAGATGTCGAGCCGCGTCTTTTGAGCGAAACATAAGATGAAATAACATCTTCAATATCTGTTTTGAATTTTAATTCCTGCAAAAATGCTTCATTTAAAGGCACAGGCTCACCACCCTTCATATAAAATAGATTTTATCAATCGAGCCAAAACATCGGAACAAACAAATTATTAAAAATCTTCAGTGCGTAATTATCACTCATTCCGGCTATGTAATCGCAGACCGCACGTTCCTCTCCGTCCTTTTCGGCAATCGAAACAAATTCCTCGGGCATATCTTCAATATGCCTGCTGTAATAGGAATATATGCGCTCAAGCATATCAACCGCCTTGCTTTCCTCACCCTTGCAGATCGGATTTGTATAAACAGCGGTAAACATAAAATCATGTAAATCAATAAATCCTGTATAAAAATCGTCGCTCATTCTGATTTTATCATCACTATTATTGATAACATCGATAACCATATTGTTGATTCGTTCCGATTTCGACATGCCAAGCTGCATTCTTAAGCTGAGAGGTATATCCTCCTCATTCATAACGGAAGCCCTTATAGCATCATCGATATCGTGATTAATATAAGCAATTTTATCGGCAATACGAATGATCTGCCCTTCCAGTGTATAAGCCTCAGGGCCTTTTGTATGGCAAAGAATACCATTTTTTACTTCATCTGTAAGATTAAGCCCCTGACCGCACTTCTCGAGTCTTTCAACCGTTCTTACACTTTGCTCATAATGCTTGAATCCGCAGCTGCAAAGCTTGTCCAATGCACGTTCACCGGCGTGACCGAAAGGAGTATGCCCCAAATCATGCCCCAATGCAATGGCTTCTGTTAAATCTTCATTAAGCTGCAATGCTCTTGCAATTGTTCTGGCAATCTGAGAAACCTCAAGAGTATGCGTAAGACGGGTACGATAATGATCACCGCTGGGTGCAAGAAAAACCTGTGTTTTATGCTTGAGCCGTCTAAAAGACTGTGAATGAATAATTCTGTCCCTGTCGCGCTGAAAACATGTTCTGACTAAATCAGGTTCTTCTGTTTTAGCCCTGCCCCGTGAATTAGAGGAAAAACAGGCTTTATCGCACAAAATATATTTTTCGTTTTTTTCCGATAAAAGACGTATAGAATTATCCAAAGTTTTCACCCTTTCTTTTATACTATACTCAATTATGTAATATTATCCTTTATTTTTAAAACAAATTTTGAATATTGACTAAAACAATTATTAATTATATTATATTGTCAGGTGATGTTGAATGATATGGTTTGCCGGATTTGCAATTACAATAATGATTTTGATTTTTTGTTATTATCAAAATAATAAAATTGATATAACCCAATACACAATAAAAAGTGAAAACGTTAACAAGAATATAAAAATTATACATCTTTCCGATTTTCACTCAAAGCCATTTAAAGCTGTATTGGATAAAACACGAGAGCAAAAGCCTGATTTTATCTGTATTACAGGCGATTATATTAACGATAAAGAAAAAAACAAAAACAAGATGCTTGCCTATGGAAAAGAGCTCGTCTCCATTGCCCCGGTGATTTATATTACAGGAAATCATGAAAGACGTCTTGAAGATTTCACCTCACTTATGAAAGAACTTGACAGCATTGGATTTACCGTCCTACTTAATAAGTGTAAAAAAACCGAAAATGTAACATTTTTTGGTTTGGATGAAAATCAGGCTGACTTTAAGGATTATATAGCAAGAAAGAACAAAACCTTTAAATATAGGGATTTCAGCTCTTATTTCAAAGAATTTGAAAAAGAAAACAATTTCAAAATTGTTCTCAGTCATTTCCCTGAAAACTTTGAGGGAATACCTGAAATGAATTACAGCCAATATGATTTTGATTTACAGCTTTCGGGTCATGCTCACGGCGGACAATGGATTATGCCTTTTATCGGTCCTCTATTCTCGCCCGGACAGGGAATTTTCCCAAAATATGCAAGAGGTACATTCGGAAGCAGACCAAAACTGATAATCAGTCGTGGGCTTGGCAACTCTGAATTTCCGCTCAGGCTTTTTAACCATCCTGAAATTGTTGTTATAAATATAATCAAAGAATAAAAACAAAGCTTTGCAGAAAATCTTTTGCAAAGCTTTGTTTATTAATATTTATAATAATCAATTATTTCAGCAGCAACGGCAAAAGCCCCTGCGCTTTGATACAGAGCGTCATATGTATACTTTCTCTTAAGTAAATCACTTTTTCTGCGCTGTATTTTTTAATATTTTTTCACGTTCTTTATAATCAGGCATATACTGATAAATCAAATCATAAAATGCTTTGCTATGGTTATGATGCTTAATGTGGGCAAGCTCGTGCACAACAACATAGTCAATCGCATCCTGTGGATATTTCATAAGAAAGCATGAAAAGCAAAGAGAATTTTTACTGCTGCACGAACCAAATCTTTTCTTAGCTTTGGTTATCCTTATCCGTGCAGGATATATATTCATAATCGCAGAATACATCGCAACCCTTTTTGGTATTAAATTTTCGGCCAGACTTATCAGTTCATTCATTTCATCATCTGAAATATTAGTTCGTTCAAGCTGTATACGCTTGCGCTCGGCAGCGTGTTCAAGCCAGCTGCTGTTATCACGCAAAAAGGATTCAATCACGGCGGAAGATATACCATATGGTGCTCTCACAACAGCATTCAAATGATCATCAACTGACAAGGACATCGTTTTTCGATTAGATTTTATTACTTTGACATTCATATTATTGCTCAGGTTTTTTCATGGTAAGACCAATTCGCTTTTTTGCTGCATCTACTGATATAACCCATACCGTAACAATATCACCGACTTTAAGAACATCACTTGGATGTTTAATATACCGATTCGTTATCTGCGAAATATGAACAAGTCCATCCTGATGAACACCGATATCGACGAATGCACCAAAATCAATAACATTTCTTACCGTGCCTTTAATCTCCATACCGACTTTTAAATCATCAATACCCATAACATCGCTTCGCAGCAGTGGTGCAGGCAGCTCATCACGCGGGTCACGCCCGGGCTTTGCAATCTCCTTGGCAATATCAATAAGAGTAGGTTCACCTATTCCAAGCTGCAATGCCAGTACCGATGTGCCGACAGACTCAATATAGCTTTTAATTGCACTGACACTGCCGTTTCTGACATCATCATCCGAAACATTGCAAAGCTTAAGAAGTTTTTTTGCAGCATTATAGCTTTCGGGATGAACAGCTGTATTATCAAGTACATTTTTGCTTTCGCTTACCCGCAAAAATCCCGCACACTGTTCGAAGGCTTTAGGACCAAGCTTAGAAACATTTTTTATCTGCTCACGAGAGGTAAAAGCACCGTTTTCCTGTCTGAATAAAACAATATTGTTTGCAACAGCAGAGGATACACCTGCAACACGGTTTAAAAGCTGGGCTGACGCTGTATTTAAATCAACACCGACCGAGTTAACACAATCCTCAACTACAGCGTCAAGTGCCTGCGTCAACTGATTCTGGGGCATATCATGCTGATACTGTCCGACACCGATTGCCTTGGGATCAATTTTAACAAGCTCTGCAAGGGGATCCTGCAATCGGCGGGCAATTGAAACAGCACTTCTCAGTGAAACATCAAATTCAGGAAATTCTTCAGCGGCCAGCTTTGAGGCAGAATAAACCGAAGCGCCGGCCTCACTTACTACCATATAGACAATACCGCAGTCAAGTTCTTTAATAACTTCAGATGCAAAAACCTCCGTTTCATGAGATGCCGTACCATTGCCGATTGCAAACATCTGTACATTATGCTTTTTCACAAGGCTTTTTATGATTCTCTTTGCTTCATCCACCTTGTTGTGAGGCGGCACAGGATAAATAACGCCTGTGTCAAGCACCTTACCTGTTTGATCTACAACCGCAACCTTGCATCCGGTTCTGTAGCCCGGATCCAAACCAAGAGTGATTTTATTTTTAACGGGTGGCTGCATAAGGAGCTGCCTGGTATTTTTAGCAAAAACGGCTATTGCACTTTCATTGGCAGCATCTGTCAGCGAATTTCTGATTTCTCTTTCAATAGAGGGAAAAATCAGTCTTGTATACGAATCCTCTATTGCATCTCTGACTATATCGGTTGAAGGAGAGTCATTTTTAATATGAAGATTTGAAAGAATGGACATGCCGATAAGCTTATCAAAATCAATCGAAACCTTTAGAAAGCCTTCTTTCTCTCCCCTGTTTACTGCAAGAATTCTGTGACCGGCAACAGATTTGATAGGTTCGCTGTACTCCTTGTACATTTCATATACACCTAAATCTTCCTGTGCTGCTGTTACAGATATACTGCCGTTATTTTTAACGGAATAGCGCAGCATCTTTCTGCCTGCAGCATCATCGGAAATCATTTCGGCAATAATATCGCGTGCACCGTCAATCGCATCTTGCACATTTAATACTTCATCATGAATATAATCAAGTGCCAGCTCATGCGGTGGTTTGCTGTTTATATTTTGAGCATAAATTAAATCTGCAAGACCCTGCAGTCCCTTGGCCTTGGCAACCGAAGCTCTCGTCTTTCGCTTAGGTCTGAAGGGACGATAAATATCCTCCAGCTCAGTCAATGTCGAAGCATTTTCAACGGAAAGCTTTATCTCATCGGTCATAAGCCCCTGTGTTTCAATAGAGGCGAGTATTTTTTCTTTCTGTTCCTGCATGTTTCTAAGATAAGCAAGCCTATCGAAGAATGTGCGAAGCACCTGGTCATCAAGGGAACCTGTTGCTTCCTTTCGGTATCGGGCAATAAATGGTATTGTATTGCCTTCATCAATCAATTTTATAACATTTTCTGTTTGCCAGGGCTTCAGCGAAAATTCCTGTGTTAATTTCAGTGTAATATCCATATATAATCCTTTCAGCTTATTACAGGATACTATTTTAACAGATTTTTTGAAAAAAGAAAAGCATATCTTTATTGTATTTTTAATAAATATTTGATATCATAGTAGTTACTCAATTCAAATGATTGGAGGCAAACCATGGATTTTTCTCAGCTTGCAAAAGAGCGCTTTTCCTGCAGAAAATTCAAACCTATACCTGTTGAACAGGAAAAGATTGATTTAATACTGCAATGTGCACTTGATGCACCGACCGCAGTAAACAAACAGCCGCAAAGAATACTGGTGCTCACTGAAAAAGAGAAGCTTGATAAGCTTAAGGATTGTACCAAATACAGCTTTTCAGCACCACTATGTTTTATTATTTGCACCGAAAGTGATAAAGCTTATAAAAGAGGATACGACGGCAAATGCTCCGCTGACATTGATGCAGCAATTGTAACAACACATATGATGCTGCAGGCACAAGATATTGGACTAGGCACAACATGGGTAATGGCATTTAATCCTGAAATGGTAAGAAAAAGCTTTGAAATACCGGATGTATTGGAAATTACAGCTCTTCTGCCTGCAGGATATCCTGATGCTGATGCTCCTATAAGTCCGCTTCATTATGCACATATGGATTTGGACAAAATGGTTAGCTATAATACCTTTAAAAAGTTGGATTAAAATAAAAAAACACCTCTGTCTTGGGGAAACAGAGGTGCCCTGTGGATGGAGTATTTTTAAAAACAGACAGAGAAATGAAAAAAAGTATTTATGAATTGAATGAGGAGAAACTCTGACTCCGTAAACTGTTTTCCACGAGGAAGAAAATTTTATGAAACGAGCAACTTTTTTCTTGACTAAATATTACCAAGGGAAAATTTCAAAACTATTAAAACAAAGTGAACTTTATTAATTTATTTTATTGATAATTTGTTAATGGGGCGCAGATATGAGCAATATTGTTGATTATGTAGAAAAATACAAAGATATAAGCTTTCATGAATTTGCATTTAATGAGATTGATGCTCTTGTACTTTCACAGCTCAGCTACATCGATTATTCCGCAATTGTTTGCAAATTTGACAGTGAGGTTGAAATCACTCTTGAGGATGCAGCATATCATTATTTTAATCTGCACACTGAAGAAGAACGAAAAGAAAAGATTTCAATTGTATATAAAGCAGGCCTTCTTTTAAAACAGTGTGCGCAAACAAAAAGATACAAAAACCTGAAACTTCTTAAATATACAAACAATATTAATGATAAAATCGACAAACAGTTTTCAGCTGTAACGTTTTATATAAATGAAGCACTCGCTGCAATTGCATTCAGAGGAACGGATACAAGTGTTACAGGTATTAAGGAGTCTGCAATGCTCAGCTATATGTTTCCTGTTCCTGCACAAATAGAGGCCCTTTATTATCTTGAGGAAAGCGGAACACTCGCTCACAGAAATCTAATTGTCTGCGGCCATTCAAAAGGAGGAAACCTAGCAACCTTCTCTGCTGTAAGCTGTTCAAATTCACTCAAAAAAAAGATTATCGGTGTTTATGAATTTGATGCTCCCGGCTTCCCGGAACAAATGATAAACAGATATGATTTTATTGAAATGAAAGATAAAATCTTTTCATATATACCACAGTCATCCATTATAGGATGCATGCTCTATCATCTGCCTTCACACAAGGTAGTTAAAAGTACAAATGAAAATCTGAAACAGCATCAAGTATCATCCTGGCTGATTGATGACAATCATTTTATTTTTACATCAGAAACGGATGAAACAAGCAAATTTGTTGACAAATATTTAAAAAAACTGACAGCAGCAGTCGGTCAAGATAATATTGAAGAGGTTTTTGAAACCATATTTGATTTTATAGAAGGTTCGGGTATTAATAATCTGGACGATTTAAAAAGCTTTGATTTTGCTAAACTTGTCAAGACAATTAATTCTCTTAAAAGTATTAATGAAATGCAAAAAAGCTTGATTGAAAGCACAATAAAGCAGGCAATCAAGGAATTTTCACAGCTGTTTTATTATGAACATTTAAAATCACTTGCAAAAAAAATCACAATATCAGATACATTAAAAACAAATAATCCAAACGAGGACATTTTATGAACAGCAACGAGAAATACTTTGTCTCCCTAATGGCATCACATTTAAATAACATACCTCCTGTTTCTGACAACAATATTGACTGGAAAAAAATATTTCATTTGTCAGCAATACACAATGTAACTGCTATTGCTGCACATCAGATTTTAATGCTTAGCAGCAAAGATAATATACCAAAAGATATATTATCCTCCTTTCGCCAGCAAATGGGTTACACTGTAATGGATGCTCAAAAAAAAGAAACAGCAATACTTTTCATAAAACAGATATTTATGAAAAGCAATATTGATTTCATTTTTGTAAAGGGTGCTGTAATCAGAAATTATTATCCTGTTAAAGAATTCAGAACCAGTGCTGATATAGATGTTATTGTAAAATATAAAGATATTGATAAATGCAGAAGCATTCTAAAAGAACAAAATATCATTCTTGATGATAACATAAATTATACTTTTTCTTTTTTTTACGAAGAACAGCATATAGAGGTACACAGCAACAAAGATTTTGACCACCCGTATTTTATGAACATTTTTCATATGTGCAGCAAAAACGGCTGTGAACATGTACTGAGCGATGAAGATCATCTGCTTTATGTAATGTGCCATATTATAAAGCATTTTAACATGTATGGTGCCGGTATTAAAATGTTTATGGATATTGATGTTTTAATAAGACACATGAAGAATTTTGATTATGAAGACTTTATTCAAAAAAGTCGAAAGCTGGGAATTGAAACCTTTGCAAAAGCTGCATTTTCGCTTTGTAATTTTTGGTTTGATACGCCGGTAAAATCTGAAATTGACTTTTCAAAAAATGAGAATTTCAGGAAACTTTTTGAAGAAGAAATCATCAGCAGCGGCAGTTTCGGATTCAATAAGCGAAACCAAGGCTCCTATTATATCAATAAAGGCATCGGAAAAGGTGAAAAAAACAACATCGCTGCAAAATTCAGAGCCTTTCTTTTTATGCTCTTCCCACCAAAAATTTATTTGATGGATGCATATAAATATTTGGACAAGCATCCTATACTGCTGCCCTTTGCGTGGATCAACAGATTATTTGACGCTGTGTTCAGAAGAGGAAAGCAATCGAAAAATACGATTAGGCTGATATTGAAATCAAGCAAAGAAGCAGAAGAATACAAAAAACTGCTAAACGAACTTAACATATAATTTAAATAAAAAAGCAGGATTGAATGATGCACTGAAAGCAATGCAAAATCAATCCTGCTTCTATGTTATATATAAATTATTCTTCTATCTCTTTCATTAGCTCATTATGGAACTGCGGCTGCTTTTTCCTTACTGCATATGCAGGAATAAAGCAGAACAACATAATAACAGCAGCACCGAGAAACAGCTCCATAGGATAAACGATATCATCTGCTGCTGCACCCTTGTTATAGTGATTGATTATAAACTGTGCAACAAGCGGACCCACAATCATGGGTACTAAAACATACATAACCATACGACAGCCCTGAAACAATCCTTCCTTACCCTGCGGAATATAATCCCTGTAAGATGCTGTAAACAGACCTGCCATAACAAGGCTTACACCTATCAGGAGAATTCCGCCGACAATAAGTACTGCTATAAGTGTTTTTTCATTACCGCCAATCAGGAATTTTGATGCCCAAATGATTATGCATCCGATTATTCCCGCAATAATGGTTGGATAATAAAAATGCTTTTTGCCGTATTTATCCATTGCAGCAGAAATAATAACAGATAATACAGCTGCTACAACCATAATAATACCTACAGGAATGATATAGTTTGTAATACCCATTGTGCCCTCAACAATATTAAAAAGATAGTTGACATAAATCTGATATGCAATTGCCGAAATCATATTGCCTGCCAGGCATACATAGAGCATCTTATTTTGCTTAATCACTTTAGGCTGAAGCGAATAGGTGAAATCGGAGATAAATGAATTTTCTTTATTGGCAGTAATGCCTTCCTTATCCTTCATTAAAAACAAACCTAAAATGCCGCCTATTGTCGGTATTATGCCAAGAATAATGAAAAACTTTTTCCAATCATCCGTTGTTGCAGCAGCATTTGTAAGACTGTCAAAACCGCCAAATACAACTGCCAGTGCAAAAAGCGGCATAATAGCCAGCACCGTATCGACTCTGGCTCGGTTAGCTGTATTGGAAATATCTGTTATCCATGTATTAAATGCTGCATCATTGCTGATTGAACCGATTACAGACATTACACAGTCCATTACCACGACCAGAATTACCATTGGCAATACCTTTTCTGCACTCGGCTTCATAGGCACAAGTGCAAACATCATAATGGTAAATCCCCATATGAGATAACCCCAGCATATGTAAAGCTTACGTTTACCCGTTCTGTCACAGATTGCACCGCCGATAAGCGTTGAAACCGTAGCAAAAATGGCAGAAAATGCAACCATTAATGTTGTTGCATAAGGCTCACGCGTAATTTCATTTTGCATAAAACGTGAAAAATACATATTTTCAACAACCCATGCAATCTGACCTATCAGTCCAAAAAGAACAATAGAAATCCAGGTACGTCCGCCGAGAGCACCTGCCCTTTTACTTTTAGCCATAAATAATCCCCCTTGTATTTTATATCTTCATTTTAACATTATATGAATATTTTTACAATAAAAAATCAAGAGAAATAATACAGAAAAAACAATAATTTAAGCAGTGCTTTATCAGCGCATTTCAACTTTATAATGACAGGAATGCAATTTAATAATTATCTATCTGCCTTTTTCAAAAGAGCGCACTTTAAATTCAGCACCGGTTGATTCACAGACTCTGCGCGCCGCCTCTATATCCTCTTTTGAAATAACGTCAACAACAGTCATTCTTACATTTTTGCAATATTTAACACACTGGCGGGTAAAATCCAGCATTGCATCAAAAGCCTTGCCTTTAAATATATTCCTTGTTATTTTATCATACTTATCAGAAGTCGGTTCATTCAGCGAAACCGAAATTGAATCAAACACCTCTGCAAGAGCCTTAGCTGTAGGTTTTCCGTTGATTAAATCAGACAGTCCATTCGTATTTAATCTTAATTTTATATCCGGATACATCGCTTTAAGATATTCAGCTGCTTTTATCAAATTATCAAAGGCATTGGTAGGTTCGCCATAGCCACAGAAAACAGCACTTTTAACCTTTGAAAAATCAAAAACATCAATAGCCTGCTTTATTTCATTAAAATCAGGTTCCTTATCAAACCATAGCTTTTCTGCATCGCCTACCGCATCTCCCTTTGAGCGGATGCAGAATGCACAGTTGCAAGGGCACTTGTTTGTAATGTTAAGATAAACTCCGCCTTCAAGTGTATAAACAATATCTGCCATAGAAATAATCCTCTTTACCTATAAAAAATTTTTTTCTTTAATTTTGCAGCGTCAAACGATGCAGCAAGAAGTATAAAAATTACGGCACTGCCGGTTGCCTGAATTAAATTGCCCGGAATATTAACAACTGCATAAGCTCTGTCAATTATTATATCAGCTGCAAAATAACCGGCTACCGTAATGACGCCTGCCGGTATTGTAAGCAATGCAGTAATCGGTGTCAATATCTTTTCACTTTTTTTATTTGCTGCAACAAAGATTAAAGCAATCAACGACTTAATTATAATAGTTGCCGGGGCATATGTAAACCAGCCTGATGCAATATCAGCTAGTGCTTCACCAATCGCTGCAGCGAAAATTGCCCATGCACCGCCGAGTGTGGAAGCAACAATGTAAACTAAAGCATCACCAAAATGCACATACCCTGCCGCTACCGGCACTGACACAAATCTTGTAAGCAAAAAAATCATTGCAGCAAACATCGCTGTGCAACTCATTTTAAACAGTCTATTATTTCTTTTATTCATTACTGCACCCTTTCCGATAAATCACTTAAAAATCTTTCAAAATCTATACCATCATTGTGATTTGAACAATCCGTATGCTCAATCACCTTGCTTATAAAATCAGATGCAAGCTGAGCCGACTCAAAAAGAGTTAATCCTCTAAGAAGACCACCTGCAATTACGGATGCCGTAATATCACCTGTCCCGCTGTAGTAGCCGCCGATAAAGTGAGCAGAAGCTTTATATATTCTTTTATTATCAAAAACAATATTGGATATTGTATCATTTTCTTTATATCCTGTAACAACAATTCTTGAAATACCCTGATTATCAAGCTTTTTGCAGTATGATATAATTGTATCATAATCCTCACTATACTCTTCATTGGCTATAAAAGCGAGCTCCGCTATATTAGGTGTAATTATGTCTGCCTTATGGCAAAGTGCTTTAACCTTTTCACACATTTGAGATGTATAGCCCGCATATAATGAACCGTTATCAGCCATTACAGGGTCAACAATGGCAATCGTATTCGCTTTTTTAAAGCAATCAATAAAGCCAATCATGATATCAAGCTGCTTTTCATCGGCAACAAAACCTGTCAATATCGCATCAAAGGAAACACTCATTTTTTTCCATTCCTCAATAAAATCAGACATAGCTGAAGTAAGCGGCACACAAGCATAGCTTTCATATGATGTTTGATTTGAAAGAACGGCGGTAGGAAGCGGATGCACTTCACTTCCCATAACGGAAATGATAGGCAATGCAACCGTTAACGAACATTTACCGTAGCCGGAAAGGTCGTTTATAACAGCACATTTTTTCAAAAAATCACCCTCTTGCTTTTATTTCAATGTCATTATATAATATTACTGTAATGAATAAAATACACAGTTTTAATAATATTTTAGGGTACAATTATGAAAAAGTATACACAATTATATAACAGATTAAAAAACATGATTACGAGCGGCGAGCTTTTGCCCAATGAGAAAGTGCCCTCAGTAAGAAAAGCGGCTCAGATATATGATGTTTCGACTACAACGGTTCAAAATGCTTATTTTGACCTTTGCGCCGACGGTTATATCATCGCACAGAATAAAAGCGGATACTATGTATCCGATATTCAAAATATCCAGACAAAAGAAAAGTCGTTCAATAAGGAAAGCCATATTCGCTTTGACCTTTCAGGCGGGGCAGCGGACGAAGACAGTTTTGATTTTAGATTATGGCAGCGATATATAAAAAGTGCACTGCGTCAAAAAGAAAGGCTATTATCTTACAGTGAGCCCAAAGGCGAATATGATCTGAGATGTGCTGTTTCACAATATATTAAGGAAAAAAGAAACGTTGCTGCATCCCCTGACAGAATAATTATAGGAGCAGGCGTTTGGCCGCTACTTCAGCTTTTATGTACATTGGTGGATAAAAACTGCACAGTATCATTTCCGGATAAGAGCTTTATTCAGGGAATGGGAATTTTCAGTGACTGCGGCTTTGAGGTTCACACAAGAGATAAAAATGCAGATATTATTTATGTTTCCCCCTCGCACATGACACGCTGGGGTGATGTAATGCCTATCAAAAGAAGACTTGAGCTTGTAGAACTGTCACACAAAAATGGTTCTCTTGTAATTGAAGATGATTATGAAAATGAATTTTTATATAATGTCAGGCCTACCCCATCACTCTATGCATTGGGAAAAGGCAACATAATATATATGGGCTCCTTTTCGGCCATGCTCTTGCCCGGAATAAGAATAAGCTTTATGGTACTCACACCTGAACTGATTAAAGAATATAATAAAAAATCTTTTCGCTTTGCACAAACTGCAAGCAAAACTGAACAAATTGCACTGTGCAATTATATACGTGACGGTCATATTAAATCACAAACCAGAAAAATCAAACGACTCTACTGTGCTAAGACCAAGGCATTTTGTGATTTGCTAAAAAAAGAAATGCCGGATTATAAAAGTGAAATAGGAGAAAACACACTTCAGATAAAACTTTGCGGAAAATTTTACGGTAAAATTTCCGACTTTGAAGAATTCGGATTAAAGGTTTTTATCGAAGAATATAAGAATGAAACAATCAAAATGGTTATTTCTCCATCAGCAATTCCCCAAAAATGCATTTCAGATGCAGTAAATGCACTGAAAACTGTCTTAAAAGGCAAAAAAATATAGTACTTTTGTTCTAATAGTCCCAAATATGGGACATTACTCCCTCACCCTATTGATTATTGAAAAATGAAAGGCTAAAATGTAGATGTAATCAAACGAGGGAGGTATTCTTATGAAAAAGAATTGGGAAAAATTAGTTTCGGGAGCTATTATTATGGCAGTAACTTTAACAGCAGGATTTCTTATAACGCTTATTTCATTCCGTCTTTTTGACACACTCACAGCCAATCAAATGAAAATACTTTTTGCAGCAGACATCGTTGCTCTTTCACTTGCCGCTGTGTCTGTATGGTATACGTATGAAGCAAAAAGGATCAAATTAAAGAGAGAACAGGAATTTAAAAGAAGGCATTTAAGAAGAATTGAAAAACACGAAACGGAATTGGCGCAAATAAAAAAATGGATTGATCCTTCTGATTTCGCTGCTTAACCTTTTCATTTTATAAAAAATATGGTATGATGCACTTGTAACAAACAAGTGCATTTATATTTTAGGCGGTATTATGAATAGAAATAATCATTCAAAACACATTGCTTTAAAACAAGTAAAAATCAATGACAGCTTTTGGAACAATATTTGCGAAACAGTCAGAAACAATGTTATTCCATATCAATATTTGGCTTTACAGGATAAAATTGAAGATGCTGAAAAAAGCTATTGTATTGATAATTTTATAAAAGCCGCAAACGTTGTGAGCAATCTTAATAACGGAATCGAAGTTGAAACCTACCCTGTTGACAAATGGTATTACGATGAAAAGAATGCTGACGAAAAAGCTTTTCACGGCTGGGTTTTTCAGGACAGTGATGTATATAAATGGATAGAAGCAGTAGGATATTCACTTCAAAATCATCCGGACAAGGCTTTAGAAGCCAAAGCAAGAGAATATATAGATATTATCTGCAGCGCTCAGCTTGAAAACGGATATCTGGATACACTTTACATCATCAATAACAGGCATAAGACTTTTAGCAATTTAAAAGATTTTCACGAATTGTACTGCTTCGGTCATCTTGTTGAAGGCGCTGTAAGTTTTTATGAGGCGACCGGAGACAAAAAGCTTTTTGATGCAGCTGTAAGATTTGCCGACTTAATATGTGATACATTCGGCAAAGACAAAATAAACGGCTATCCGGGTCATGAGATTGCAGAATTAGCACTTGTAAAGCTTTATGAAAAAACAAAACAAATAAAATATCTTGAAACAGCAAGCTTTTTTATTGAGGAAAGAGGAAAAACTCCTTTTTATTTTGACAAGGAGCAAGGAACCAAAACCGACGGAAGCAGTTATAAATACAACCAGGCACATATGCCGGTCAAAATGCAAAAAGAAGCACTTGGACATGCAGTAAGAGGCGTTTATCTTTACAGTGCAATGGCTGATATTGCAAAATATAATAATGACGCTCAGCTTCTTGCAGCCTGCAAAAACATTTGGAATAATATTGTAAATAAAAAAATGTACATAACAGGAGGTATCGGAGCAACAGCAGAAGGTGAAGCCTTTTCTTTTGACTATGACCTACCGAATGATTTAGCATACTGTGAAACATGTGCTTCCATAGGTTTAATATTCTTTGCACAGCGCATGTCTGAGCTTGAAATTAATTCACAGTATTCGGATATCATCGAGCGTGCATTATATAATACCGTACTTGCTTCAATGGCTGAAGACGGAAAATCATTCTTTTATGTTAATCCGCTGGAGGTATTGCCAATTGCCTCAAGAGAAGATTCACGCAAAAAGCATATTAAAACAGTGAGACAAAAATGGTTTAACTGTGCCTGTTGTCCGCCTAATCTTGCCAGACTCGTCTCTTCCATCGGCAAATATATATATTCTGAAAACGATAATATAATATTTGTTAATCAATATATCGGCAGTGAAATAAAAAATGATAAAGCTGAAATCAAAATGGTATCCGACTATATTGAAAGCGGAGAAATTGAATTGCATATTAAACCCAAAAAGGCTTTCACGCTTGCACTGCGTATTCCTGCATGGTGCAGCGAATATGAAATATCCTATACTGATAAAATAAGGAATGGATATGCATTTATAAATATTACAAATGATATTTGCATTACTGCTGCTTTTAATCCGAAAATTAAAATGATACGCTGCTCAAACATGGTAAAGTATAATATAGGTAAAATTGCGGTCACTCGCGGCCCGATTGTTTTTTGTATTGAAGAAGCAGATAACGGAAAAAATCTTCATCTGCTTAAGCTTTGTGACAAACCAAATTTTATATACCATAATGGCATCATTCTTGCAAATGGTTACCGGGAAAAAGCAGATGATTATCTTTATCAGGACTACAAAGCTGACGAATATGAAGAATGTACAATAAAATTTATTCCATACTATAAATGGGCCAACCGCAAGGAAAATGAAATGTCAGTATATGTAAGGATAAAATAATGAAAGAATATAAGAATAAATTTGATAAAATGTCAAATGCACCGGTGAAAAAACTTATTTCATCGTTAGCAATACCCACTATTATAACCATGCTTGTATCCGCATTATATAATATGGCAGACAGCTATTTTGTCGGCAAAATTGATACAGTATCCGTTGCTTCAATCGGTATTGTTTTTTCGGCAATGACACTGCTGCAGGCAATCGGTTTTTTTCTCGGAAACGGAAGCGGAGTTCTGATCAGTACTTATTTAGGTGAAAAGAAAAAGGAACAGGCACAGCTTTATGCCAATACAGCCTTCTTCAGCGCTTTTATCGCAGGAGTAATACTGGCAGTTGTCGGTCTTATCTTTTCAAATCAGATTGCTTTTTTGCTTGGTGCTACACAATCCACATTAAAATCAGCAAGTCATTATTTAAAATATATTTTGCTTGGTTCACCTTTTATATTATGCTCTTTTGTGCTTAACAATCAACTTCGTTACCAAGGCAGCGCCATATATTCAATGGCCGGAATTCTTGTCGGAAGCCTTCTTAATATAGCAATTGATCCATTATTTATTTTTACATTTAAAATGGGTGTAAAAGGTGCAGCCATAGCAACCGTATTAAGTCAGTTTATAGGATTTGGAATCCTGTTATTTGCAACAAGAAAAGGCGAAAACATCAGAATAACCTTAAAATCTCTAAGACCATCAATCAAAGTACTGCTTGATATCTCAAAAAACGGAATGCCATCATTGGCACGACAAGGAATACAAACAGCAGCAACAATCAGTCTTAATTTTGCCTGTGCTAAATTTGGCGATGCAGCAGTTGCCGGTATGAGTGTCTTTAATAGAGTGGCATTTCTGGGTATGGCGGTAGTAATCGGTTTCGGCCAAGGATTTCAGCCCGTCTGCAGTTTTAATAATGGAGCCAAAAACTATAAACGCGTATATAACGGCTACAAATTTACAGCGGTTATTACAACCTGCATAATAACAGTATTTTCAATTGCTGCATTTTTCTTTGCTGAGCAGCTAATCTCCGTTTTTCGCAACGACAATGAAGTAATTAAAATCGGTGCTATGGCATTAAAAGCACAGTGTCTTGCTATGCCGATTGTTGGCTACTGCACAGCATCAAATATGCTTATGCAATCGCTGAAAAAGTCTTCAAAGGCAACAGTGCTTGCACTTGCCAGACAGGGTATATTTTATATTCCGCTTATGCTGACACTTCCTTTATGGCTTGGCTTAACCGGAATAGCACTTGTTCAGCCTATAGCAGATATCTTATCCTTTGTATTGACGATTTGTCTTGTATCGCCGACAGTTAAAGCATTAAAAAAACAGTAAATATTAAGTTCGTTTAAGGAGGAAAAATGACTAAGTATAAAATACACATTGCCTATGGCTTTCATGTAAACTGCTATCATTCATACAGAGGTGACAGCAATGACAATCTCGGATTCGGATCTGATATAAGAATTATCAATAAAATTCTTGATATACTTACACAATTTAATGAAGACGGAATACCTGTAAAGGGCACTTGGGATACCGAGAACTTCTTTTCTCTGGAAAAAATATTGCCTGAATACGCACCGGAAATCATTGAAAAAATGAAAGAGCGTGTAAATAAATACGGTGACGAGAATATCATTATGGGATATAATAACGGCGCACTTTCCGCAATGACCGAGGATGAATTTGAAGCATCTATAAATCTGGCAGTCACAAACAGCAGCAATTCGGGTTTGAAAGATATTTTCGGCAAATGTGAAATGCTTGTAAGACCGCAGGAAGTTATGTTTACCCCTTCACAGGTTACCCTTTACAACAAGCTTGGTGTTAAAGCCTTATGTCTTTATTACAGTTGTGTGCCGTTTGATGCATTCAGAACTGTTATACCTAAGCTTTCAGACGAGGCTGCATTTAATCCCGTTCAATATACATATAAAGGTGAAAGCATGCTGATTCTGCCAACATACAGCAATTCCGATGTATGTGACGCCGGATGTCTGCGGGCATGGGTAAAAGATTTGCATCTAAAACAGGAAAAGGGCGAAATAAATTCAGATATTCTTATTTTTATTAATATGGACGCTGACAGCATTTTTTGGGAACCGATGAACTTGGGTCCGCTTTCGGGCAAAATAGCGAATACGGATGGTATCAGAGGTCTTATAAATGAAGTATGTGATCTTCCGTATATCGTTTTTGATACACCCGGAAACTATATAAAAACACACAAACCAATCGGAAGCATTTCCTTTACACAAGACACTGCAGACGGTAATTTTACAGGCTATGCTTCATGGTCCGAAAAACCGTTTAACAGAAAAATTTGGACAGCACTTGAACGTGCAAGAGCCATGGCAAAAGTAAACGCAAAGTATGACAGAGAATCACCATCCTTTATGGACAGAGTCCTTCTGCTGTCAACAACGCATTTTGGTCTGGCTACTCCAGTGCTCAATATTCAAAGAGAAAAAACTGCAATTGATTTGGCTGAAAAAGCAATTACAGCTGAAAAAGCATTATTGCCGGCAAGTGAAAAAATTGTTGTTCATAATATAAGCAATTCAAATTTCCAGTGCGTACAGGTTAATCTGAATAAAAAGATTGATGATATTACATCTATGAATATTAAATCAGAAGGGTTATCCGATTTTGCTGTTATTCCTATGGACAGTAAAAATAACTCTGCATTTTTAATGCTAAGATTCGATAGAATTAAAGACAAATACGAAATTGAACTTAGTCAAAATACAAAGAAAGAAGATAAGGAAGCAGAGAATATTATTGAAACAGGCAGAATAACCATAAAATTTTCTGTTCACGGCAATATTTATGAGGTAAGCAGCGACGGAAGAAAAATCGGAGATAACAGCTTCCTAAAAAGTTTTATTACATATGATAACAAGGAATATATCTTTGAAAAACAAAAATTAACCGCTCTTAAATGTGCCGGCAGCGCAGAAGGCATAAAAATAAGCGGTGAAATACATTTACCAAATGAGATTCACGGTGGAAGTTTTGAATACGATTTCTTTAAAATAAAATCGTCAAATGCTGTTTTTATAAGAACTGAAATAAAATATCCTTACACACCTGAAAAAACATCCATCTCAACTGAAAATTCATCACTCGGGCGATACAGTGATATGAGATGGACAGAGGCTGTTCCATTCCAGTTAACACCAAAGCTCGGCAATAATATCTCAGTTATAAAAAGAAATTTCATGAACGACGTTTCCTCTTTCAGAACGCAATCATTCGCTGAATGTGACCCAAAAAATAATTATCTAGCTTCTTTTAATCACCAGTTAACCGGCGGATTTGTAGGACTTACAGACGGTGAAGCCGGTATTATACTTGCAAATTCTCGGCAGGTGCTTAATTCAATGGCCCATTGCCCGATGAGACTTGCAAAGAATAAAACCGTTAAAATGAACCCTTTTGGAACCTATTATGGCAAGCAGCGCCACCATTGGGGCAGAGCAAAAGATGAAATTCTTGAAACATATACACTTGTTACTCCTCAGGGAAAATCTATCGCTCCCTCGTATAACGGAACCCAAGAAACTGCTATGCTTGCATTATATCCGCTCTGCGGCAATCTGCCTTCAGAGGAAGAGCTTGCCGAAATCAATGCTTTTTCAGACGGTGCAGTACTCAGTTCGCCTAAGGATGCAGCGCTGATTCCTTTTGAATCTGACAATGTAATTATTAAAGAAGCCAGCAAAGATACTGTTGGTGAAGGCGATTTAAAAAATCCAATTGCAACAGGCCTGACGGGAAATTTAAAGAATTATATAACAAAGGGTTCAAAGGCAATTGCACATATCGTAAAGCGTCAAATAAAGGCAAACAAATAGTATCTATTGATACAAAGCACAAAAAATAAGGCATATACGTCGGTGTTATAACAAAGTTTTAACCCAAAGGGCAATATTGTTCTTTGGGTTATTTTTTATCGGGACAATAAAAAACCACGAACACTGAATGTTCGTGGTTTTTTCGTTATGGCATCTTAAATTAAGACTTATGGTTTTTTCTTGCGAATTATTCACCCTTCATTTCAAGGAGCTTAACCTTTCCGCTGTAAGAAGCTTCCGAAACTCTGATTGAATCGGCAATTGCTTCCTCAATATCATCCTCTTCTACACCGAGCTCTTTAGTGTACACATTGTTGAAGAAAAGGTCAATGTCCATAATATCAGGAAGATTGAAAGGATCCATACCGGAATCAATACCGCGTTTTTTATAATCCTTAACGACCTTGATCATACCCATTTTCATCATCATAGGTGAAACACCGACAATTTTTCTGTTGTGCATTCCTCTTGCTTCGTAAACAATATCAAGGAATTTATCCCACTTCATATTGTACATTCCGATAGGAATTGCCTCAAATCCGGACTTCTGTCTCTCCGCAGCACCGGCAATTGCCTGACCAACCTGACGACATGTGAGCATGGTTGTACCGCCTGTCGGATACATTGTAAACGGCCAGCTGTCCATAAATCCAATCTGCTCAAGAAGAACAGTCCATACAGGCTTTCTGCCCGGCTGTGTACCGAATATGTAAGGAAGCTCAAGAACAGCACAGCTGAAGTTATCATCACAAAAAGCTTCACAAACCTCTTCCTGCATAATTCTTGATTTGAAATACGGATTACGCTCGGTAAGACGCATATCGGGTCTTGCCTTTGAAAGATATGAGAAATATGAGCCAAGAACAACAGCTCTCTTAACACCAACCTTTTTACAAATCGGGAAGATTCTCTTGAGCGGTGCAATATTATACTTATAATAATAATCCATAACCGGTGCAGGGAATTCTACTCTCTCATCAACACCTGCAGCAAAAATGAATACATCATTTCCCTTAAGCATCTCCTCAAGCTCTTCATCACTTCTTTTGTTGATGTCACCGAATACAATCTCCATCTCCTCAGGAATAGGAGCTCCCTCAGGTAAAGGCGGTAAAGCAACCGAAGTTACCTTATGACCTTTTTTGATAAGACAGGTGGCTGCCTCACAGCCGAGAAGACCTGTACCGCCAATCATAAAAACGTTCATAACATTTCCTCCGCAAAATACAATATAATAAAAAATTAACAATTTGTCATTTTCAGACAATATATTAATTATAATTCATAGACAAAAAATTGTCAACATACTTGTGATATAATAATCGTTTAATAAATAAACTGTTCATAATTTCACAAACGAATGCAAAATATCAAATGTATATTTGCAAAATTCTTTTCACACCTATGAAAATAAAAGGCAAAGTAAAAGTAAAAAAGGAGGATATGTAAATTCCAATATCAGGTCAATGGCTATAACGAATGGATTTAAACATTGTTTAACTGTGCATATAAAATTGATAAACAAAAATGCAAACGGAAAAAACAAAATATAAAAGTCATATATGCTTTTAACAGGAACATAGTTAAAATATATTCTATTACCAAACAAAGACCAAAGCATTTCTAATATATAAAGCAGCAAAATCAGAATCAGAGCAGTTTTTTCTAAGCGCGGCAAACTCTTTAAATAAATATGCAGTTCTTTCATATCATCACCATTACAAATACCCTTCAATTCATTAGTGAACTTGAAGAGCATTTGTAACAAAAAAGATATAAACATTTTTCAATATTTTTTGAGCTGTCAAAATATAAGTTAATGTTTTTTTATTATGATATTCCTATTTCATCTTTCATTTCCCTTAGAATTTTACATGAAGATGAAAACTTTTCTCTCTCTTCTTCATTTAGCTGCATTTGTATAATCTCACGAACACCATTGTGATTAACAACACACGGAACACCGACATAAATCCCTTGTTCACCATATTCACCTTTTAGATATGTGGAAACGGTAAAAATTGAATTTTCATCAAAAAGAATAGCTCTGGTCAATCTTGCAAGGACCATACCGATACCATAATAGGTTGCACGCTTAGCTTTAATAATCTCATACGCTGACTCCTTAACATCAATTGCAATTTTTTGCATATCTTCCATTAAATGAGGGTACCTTTCTTCCAGTTGCGAAAGAGCATTAACAGATACTGCAGCATTGCTCCATGCAACAAATTCCGAATCACCATGCTCACCAATAACATAAGCATGAACATTTCGCGGATTGACCTTAAAATAATCACTCATCATATGACGAAGTCTGGCTGAATCAAGAGTTGTGCCCGAACCGAGAACACGATTTGCCGGAAAACCGGATAAATGATAAACCACCTGTGTCATAATATCCACAGGATTTGAAGCAATGAGAAATACGCCGTTAAAGCCGCTGGAAACAATAGCTTCCACGATTGTTTTGAACACCTTATAGTTCTTCTGCAACAGATCTCGCCTGCTTTCGCCTTCTTCCTGAGGAGCACCGGCACAAATCACGGCAACATCCGCGTCTGCACAGCAATTATAATCACCGGATTTAATTTTCATAGAGCTCGGTGCAAAAGGCAAGCCATGGGATAAATCCATCGCCTCTCCTCTGGCACGCTCTTTATTAATATCAATAAGCACAAGCTCATCACAAATGTTTTGATTTAAAAGAGCATAGGCATAGCTCATTCCAACCATACCAACACCGACTATAGCCACTTTTTTATTATCCTTAAACATAAAATCACCCAAGAGTATTGTTGCCAACTCTTGGGTGATAATTCTTAATTTATGTTAAATTTGACTTTCATCGTTTATATATTTTATATCATCAACATAATCTTTTAAAATAGGAATAAGCTTTTCTTCAATTTCTTTTTCCGATGAGAGTATTAAGTCGGTATCAAATTTTCTTCCGTCAGAAAAAGAAAAAATATACGATTCTCTTTCAATCCAATCTCCATACACATTATATCTTCCATCGACATGATATATTCCCAGTAATTCATCAAATTGATATTCTTCATACTCATCTGACAAAAAAGCATCAGACTTATAAACCATATAATCATCATAAACTTTCATATTTCCGCCAATCATATCAACTGCAAAAATAAGAGTTAAAACAAGAACAATTTCAAAGAAAATAATCGCTGTTATTTTACTTGCAGAAGAATATAAAATATTATCATATTCCTCTGCCTTGGCTGCGTTTTTCTTATTAAACAACTTATTGAATTTATTTTTAAAAGCTATACTTCCGAAAGCAGCCGGAAGTCCGGCAAAAATAAAAGAATCAGCACCTCTCAAACCTGAATAGAATAATGTGTCTTTTGCCATTATTTTATTTGAAATCATAATTACTGCAAAAAAGAATATTGAAAAAATAGAGAATAAAAATAAAAGGGTTTTCAGAAGTAACACAAAATCCTTTTTGCCATACCTATAATCAGCAACTTCCAAAAAAGAAGCACATTCCGAAGTTATCGCACAATAATCATCATCTAAATTTCTTATAAAGGTTAAAAGCTTTTTATCATAAGATGTAAGTTTATTCTTTCGATCAAGTTTTTCATATTCTTTTATTGATTTTGAATAATCGCCCTTCAAAAAATCAATATAGCCGTCAAATCTTGTATAATGTTCAAGGAGAATAAACGTTTCATATTGACTGTAAATAAGTTCATAGAAAACAGTTTTTTCTGCCGAATCATCAGGAATATCTTTTTCTTTGATAGTGAACACTTTTGTAAGTTCTTTATGTTTTGCATCAGACAGCATATTACACTTAACAGAATCGCCAGCTATTTTTTCGATTTCTTTCAGATGTAAATTCAAAAAACTGCTTAGAACATCAAAACAAGCCTGAAACCTTTTTTTATTTTCAATATATGAAAAATAATAACAGCGATAATCTGACAAATCCATATACGCTATCAATTCCGGCAAATGAAAATACAGCTCATCATTCTTATTAAGATATATCCGACAAAACAAAGTTCCGACCGGACAAAATGTTTGTTCCTTCTTTGAAAAAACAAAGTCAATTTTTATAAGATTAAACTCCACTGTCCAAAGGGCAAAATGCTTATCTTCAAAAAAACTAACGAAAATTGAATCGTTCTTTGAAGCCCAATTATTTACAGATACATCGCAGTATTTTATGAATTGAGTAATTGCCATATTTCACCATTATTTATAGACTCTATATAACAAACAAAGCAACAACAGTCCATAAATCCAATCTGCAAAAGCGGTTCTATCTTTGCTTGAGCATATAATTGCTGCTAAAACATTTATTTAAAGAAAAGCGGTAATTTTTCAAGGAAAACAATATCTGTTCTGTCGGCAGCATCACCCTCAGCAAGCGGTGCTGCACACGCAGCAATTTTGCCTCCAAATGCATCCACAAGACCGATAACCGCTTTTAGACTTTCACCGGTAGAAATAACATCGTCAAGTATAAGAACTCGTTTATCCTTCAGCAAATCGCCGTCCTCGTGACCGAGATAGAGCGTTTGTTCTTTTTGAGTGGTTATACTTCTTACGGTATATTCAACAGGGTTATCCATATACACCTTAACACCCTTGCGTGCAACTATGTATTTTTTACCACTGATTTTACTCATTTCATAAGCCAAAGGAATGGACTTGGCCTCCGGTGTGAGAATATAATCAAACTCAGGACATTTATTCAGCAATGCCTTTGCACAGGCTTCTGTCAGTTCAACATCACCAAAAAGAATAAATGCTGCAATATCAAGACTGTCTGAAACGGCAAAGCGCTTAAGCTGACGCTCAACACCTGCTATTTTCAGAGTATAAAATTCCTCTCTCATATGATTTTTTCCCCCATTTTTACTCCGCCGATAAGGTGGAAATGAAGGTGTTTAACCGTTTGGCCCGCATCTTCACCACAGTTATTTATAATTCTGTAAGAGTCAATTCCCTGAGACTTTGCAATCTCAGGAATTTTCTCAAAAATAGCAGCAACATATTTACTGTTTTCATCTGTAACATTATTTGCGGATTCAATATGCACCTTGGGCACAATGATAATATGAACAGGTGCAACAGGTGCAATATCCTTAAAAGCAAGAATATTATTATCCTCATAAATTTTGGTCGAAGGAATATTTCCTGCAATGATTTTACAAAACAAACACATATGCAACACCTCTTATTTAATCATTGATTTTACAACGCCCTCAGAAGCTTCCAACGCGCTGTCAAGCTTTGACAAATCCTTGGCACCTGCCATAGCTAAATCAGGACGGCCGCCTCCGCCTCCTCCTGCAAGCTTTGCAATCTCGCGAACAAGATCTCCGGCTTTAACGCCCCTTGCAATTGCATTTTTTCCGCACACGGCAACAATATTTGCCTTATCACCGTTTACACCGGCAACAACTGCAACAACATTATCGCCCTTAGACTTAAGATCATCACCCATTGAGCGCAAAGCATCCGGTGTAGTGCCCTCCACTCTCACTGAATAAAATTCAAGTCCGTCAATCTCAACAGGCTTTGAAAACATATCTGCACTTTTAAGCTTTGTAAGCTCTGCGTTCAGACGCTGAATTTCTTTATCCTTATCTTTAATCTCAGCTACAATGGCCGATGCTCTTTCATTAATCTCGTTATCTGAAGTTTTAAATGCAGCGGCAACCAGTTTTACCATAGCCTCATTATGATTTAAATAAGCAAGCAAATTCATACCGGTAAATGCTGTAATCCTTCTTACACCGGCAGCAACTGATGACTCAGAAATAATTTTAAACAAACCAAGCTCACCGCTGTTTGAAACATGTGTTCCGCCGCAGAATTCAGTTGAAAAATCACCGGCCTTAACTACACGAACAATGTCACCGTACTTCTCACCAAAAAGCATCATTGCTCCTATTTTTTTTGCCTCATCGATAGGCATTTCCTGCATAATTACAGGCTGAGCCTGCATAATGAACTGATTTACAAGCATTTCAACTTTAACAAGTTCATCAGCAGTCATCGGATTAAAATGGGTAAAGTCAAAACGAACTTCCTTTTCATTAACAAGCTGACCGGCCTGCTCAACATGCGTGCCAAGCACCTGACGAAGTGCTGCCTGAAGAAGATGAGCCGCTGTATGGTTTTTCATAATTGCTTTATGTCTGAGCTCATTCAGGCTTGCATTTACTCTGTCGCCAACACTGATAACACCTTTTGATACATTACCGCTGTGAAGATAAATACCATCAGCATTTTTTGATGTATCGGCAACCAGGAACACGTTATTATCACCGTTTTTAATTACACCGCTGTCACCGACCTGTCCACCTGACTGGGCATAAAACGGGGTTTTATCAAGTACAACCATACCCTGCTCATCAGCACCAAGCATATCCACAAGCTCGCCGTCTGAATTCACAATACTCAGAACCTTGGCATCACATTCAAAATCGGTATATCCAACAAATTCTGTCTTTACAGCGTCAATCTTTACACTTTCACCCTTCCAAGCGTCGGCTCCCGCATCCTTACGGGCTGCACGTGCTGTTGCTTTTTGATTTGCAAGAAGAGCATTAAACCTGTCCTCATCAACCGTTATTCCCTTTTCTTCAAGAATATCTTTAGTAAGATCAAGCGGAAAGCCGTAAGTATCATTCAACTTAAAAGCATCCTCTCCTGAAAAAACATGACCTTCCATATTCGTGATATATTCATCAAGAAGCGCAAGTCCGGCATCAATTGTTTTGCCGAACGAGTCCTCCTCAGCAAGAATAACCTTAGTAATAAGCTCTTCCTTATCTGCCAGCTCGGGATAAGCGCAAGCATTTTCCTCAATAACAGTTTTACATACCTTATAAAGAAACGGCTCATTGACGCCCAAAAGCCTTCCGTGGCGACATGCACGGCGTATAAGACGTCTTAATACATAACCCCTGCCGTTATTAGACGGTATTACACCATCGCCAATCATAAAGGTTGAAGAACGCACATGATCTGTAATAACACGAAGCGAAATATCCTTTTTTTCATCATCATGATATGTTACTTTGGAAATTTCGGAAATCTTTTTCATAATGTTTTGCACAGTATCAACTTCAAAAATATTGTCCACATCCTGCATGATGCAAGCAAGCCTTTCAAGACCCATACCTGTATCAATATTCGGGTGTGCAAGCGGCGTATAGTTATTATTGCCGTCATTGTCAAACTGGGTGAAAACATTATTCCAGAATTCAACATATCTGTCACATTCACATCCCGGACCGCAATCGGGTTTGCCGCAGCCGTATTTTTCGCCGCGGTCAAAATGGATTTCAGAGCACGGACCGCATGGACCCGAACCATGCTCCCAGAAGTTATCCTCCTTGCCGAGCCTTACAATATGGTCCGGTGCAACACCGTTTTGCTTTGTCCAAATTTCAAATGCTTCATCATCATTTTCATAAATTGTGATATAAAGCTTATCAACCGGCATTTCAAGCACCTTTGTGCAAAACTCCCAAGCCCATGCTGTTGCATCCTTTTTAAAATAATCGCCAAATGAAAAATTTCCAAGCATTTCAAAAAAAGTACCGTGACGTGCTGTTTTGCCGACATTTTCAATATCCGGTGTACGAATGCACTTTTGACAGGTTGTAACTCTGCTGCGAGGCGGAGTTACTTCTCCCGTAAAATACTTTTTCATCGGCGCCATGCCTGAATTTATTAATAAAAGACTCTTATCCCCGTTTGGCACAAGCGAAAAACTGGGAAGTCTTAAATGTCCCTTGCTCTCAAAAAAAGACAAGTATTTCTCTCTTAAATCATTTAATGATGTCCATTCCATAATTATATACCTCAAATTTCACTTGACAATAAAATAACACTATCAAATAAAATATATTTTTCTTAATAAAAGCGTCAAGGGCAACAATAGAATACTGTTGCCCTTTAGATTTACTTTTCTCAGAGCTTTTCAACAATTTTAGTAAGTTCCTTAACTTCATCTTCCGTGAAGGTAAGACCCTTGCTCATTTTAGAATGATCAGGTGACCAGTCCCTGACGTCAATCTTTGGTTCACGGCCGTTCCAAGAAATCATATTAACTTCTCTTGTCCAGCCTCTTGCAGTTTCGGAAATAACTCCAAGGTGCTCTGTGATTTCATACTTGATTTCAGGCATAAATACTCCTCCTTTTCGCATATTTTAAATCAAATTAATTTACTTAATATAATTTACTGCATTAAATCTTTAAAGATTGCTTACAATCTCGGCTGTATCGCGTGCAATTGTCAGCTCTTCATCTGTTGCAAGAATAAACACTCTAACCTTATCCGTTGAATTCGTAAGCTCAGCTTCTGCACCCTTCTGTGTTTTTTGGTTAACTGCTTCATTAATATAAACACCCATGTAACCCAAATAAGAGCAAACCTTTGAACGAAGCCAAACACCGTTTTCACCTATACCGCCTGTAAATACAATAGCATCAACACCGTTCATGGCTGCGATATATGAACCAATATACTTTGCAATTTCATAGGCCTGCATCTCGTGAGCGAGAATTGCGCGCTCATGGCCCTGTGCCTGCGCTGCAACAATATCTCTGTCATCGGAAGAAACACCCGAAATAGCACTGACACCTGATTTCTTGTTAAGGATTTTATCCATCTCATCCGGAGTAAGACCAAGCTTTTTCATTACAAATGTAACTACGGAAGGATCAACACCGCCTGAGCGTGTGCCCATCATAAAGCCATCAAGAGGCGTAAAGCCCATGGATGTATCCACAACCTTACCATGGTCAACAGCAGCTATAGATGAACCGTTGCCCAAATGACAGGTAATGATTTTTAAATCATTAATGCTTTTACCCATTTTATCGGCTACTCTATGAGATACAAACTTATGTGATGTGCCGTGGAAGCCATAGCGGCGAACACCGTACTTCTCATAATACTCATAAGGAACAGCATACATGTATGCTTTGGCAGGCATTGTGCTGTGAAATGCAGTATCAAATACAGCAACCTGAGGAACACTCGGACCTACAACCTCAAGACAAGCTTTATAGCCCTGAAGATTAGCAGGATTATGGAGAGGGGCAAGAGGCGCAAGCTCTTCAACCGTATTAACAACTTCTTCATCAATAAGAACGCTCTTGGTATATTTATCACCGCCCTGAACAAAACGATGACCGATAGCATCAATCTCACTGAATGAATGAATAACCTTATGCTCGCCCTCGGAAAGGATATATTTAACTTCGTTAAAAGCATCCGTATGTGTGAGAAGTTCTTTATCGTATGTAAATTTCTCACCGTCTACTTTAACAATAACATTTTCTTCTCCACCGCTGATTTGCATACCGATTCTTTCGATAGCACCTTTGCAAAGCACAGACTCGTCAGACATATCCATCAGCTGATATTTGAGTGATGAACTGCCGCAATTAATAACAAGAATTTTCAAAATATTTCCTCCAGCTATTGAAATAATAAATATAATATAGTAATATAATAATATAAATTATATAATAATGTCAAGGACTTTTTATAAGGATTTTTTATGATAACAGGCATAATTTGCGAATTTAATCCCTTTCACAGCGGACACCGATACCTGATTGACACGGTCAGAAAATATTCTGACGGTGTTATTTGTGTTATGAGCGGCAATTTTGTTCAGCGCGGTGAATTCGCAGTTTATGATAAATTTACAAGAGCCAAAGCAGCTTTGGACGGCGGTGCTGATATCATAATAGAACTGCCCTGTATTTATTCTCTTATGTCGGCAAACGGCTTTGCCAAATACGCTGTACAAATTTTAGAGTCTTTGGGAATTGTTGACGAAATTGCTTTCGGTGCTGAATGTGACGATATAAAAAAGTTGACCGAAACAGCGAAAGAAATCAGATTATCCGATAATAAAATAAGAAATGAAATGAAAAAAGGCATTTCCTATCCTGAGGCACGGCGCCGAGTTATAGGAAGCGAAATTCTTGATACTCCGAATAATATACTTGCACTTGAATATATTAATGAAACATCCCTTCCCTGCCGAGCTGTAAAACGCATTGGCAAGGGGCACGATACCGATGACCTAAGCTACAGTGCATCTGCAATAAGAAAAACGCTGGAATTCAGTACTGTTTCATCCATGAAAAACTGCGAAAAAGCTATACTTGCAAAACTGAGAACGATGAGCAAAAATGATTTTATGCAAATTGAGGATGTTAACGAGGGACTTGAAAACAGGATTTATAACGCAGTAAGAACATCATCTTCACTTAATGAAATTTACGCTAAAATAAAAACAAAAAGGTACACACATTCAAGAATAAGAAGAATCATTTTAAAGGCTTTTTTGGGCATAAAAAAAGAATATATTTCAGATGTGCCTTATATACGCATTTTGGGATTTAATGAAAAAGGCAGAAATTTACTCTCTCAAATGAAAAAAAGTGCAATTTTGCCTATTATAAGCCGCTATAGTGACACACATGCACAATCCGACGCTGCCAAAAGCCTTTTTGAATTGGAATGCAGCTGTACAGATCTTTATAATTTAGGATATCAGCATCCGCTTCCCTGCGGCACGGAGCAAACTTCAAAAATAGTTATAAAAAAGGAATAGTTTGGAATACCCTGTATAGAAAAAAATTTAGTTTAAGTTTTCTGTTATTTCCGACCTGCAATTAAAAATCACGGTGCATGCTTAATGTATGTACCGTGATTTTTAATTTAATATTTTTTATTTTCTGTTTTATAAAGTTCATGGCAAATCTTTATAAAATCATCTCTTGACATTGAAGAATTTATGTAACTTAGCAAAGAATTTGTTGAAAGAAATTCCGGCAAATCCAGTTTACTCAAAAGCTGCTTTTTGTTTTGTGTTGCATTCTCCCTCCCGGAAAGACCTAAATCGAATAAATCAAAATTAGTTATTGGATTTTTTGCATCGACCGACTCATGTGAAACACCGATGTCGTTAAACAATTTAATCAGATATTCATCACACATCCCCTCTACACCGAGCTTTCCTTCCTTTGACGGTCGGTTCTTTCTTTTTTCCTTCCCGTAAATATCAGGTATATAGATATGCTTAATTTTATCTTTTGGTATGCCGTCGGCAATATAATTTCTGATTTGAAATCCGCTGTGATCGGAATCTGTAAGAATAATAATACCGCGCTCCTGCGCAAGTCTGCGGATAAATCCGCGTTTTTCTTTATCTTTATATATAGAAAAGCCATTTGTTTCGATAATAAGCGTGTCAAGAAAATTTGACAGTTTTAATTTATCATACCTACCCTCAACAATAACTGCTTCTTTGATTTTAAGCATAGTTCACCTCTTTGGCAATAAGTATAAGCTTAACGATAAGCTCCTCTAAAAGGAGCTTTTTATCTGTTGCGGTGCTTTTTAATTTCAGGTCGGTATTCATTATCTCATCTAATGATCTTCTAAGCTGCTTCTCTGTAAGAACGGCACAGTCCCTGGATGCATTGCGCAGTGCAAATTCCCTGCCCCTGTAGTTATAATGCTTTGCCACATCATCATAAGAACAGCCGGCCGTTTTAGCTGATTTAACTCTGTACATATCCACATATACACCGCCTATCACCGCAAGTATAAGAATAGGGTCTTCCTTCATGCAAAAAAGCGTATCAAGAACAGTATAAGCTGTATCCATATCACCGTTTACAATTGATTTTGATAAATCATATACCCTTGCCTGAAGACATTTGGTTGCCATATTATCTATTACTTCCTTAGTAATCTCCTGACCATGGGAAAAATATGCCAGCTTATCAAGCTCATTTAAAAGATTTTTTAAATCGTTTCCAGAAACGGAAATCAGGTATTTTGCATTATGAATATCCAAGACAGCTCCTCTTTTTTTAGCACCGCTGACCAAAAGCTTGGCTGTATCCGTTTCCGTTCTTTTTTCCATATTTATAACTGTGCCGGCATGATCAAAAGCGGCTGCAAGCTTTTTAAAACCGGCCGATTTTACATCAGGCTCCAACGCATCATAATATAAAATCAAAACCGTAGTGTCAGGTACCTCGTCTAAAAATTCACCAATCAGCTTTAAATCGGATTTATTTTTTTCAACAGGATAATCTCGCACGAGCACCAAATTATACGCACTCATCATAGGCAGCATTTGAGCATCCTTAAGAATATCATCCAGTGCAGTGTCACGCCCATCAAACTTATGCAGATTAAATGCTTCAAAAGCCGGGTCAACAAGCTTTTTCCTTAGCTGCAAAATGTAATACTCTTTAAGATAGCTTTCTTCACCATAAATTAAATACGCATTTGAATAACCACCTGATTTTATCTGTTCCTTAAGCTGCTGTTCATTAAAACGCAAAATCACCCCTCCTTTAACAATATATCCGTATGCTTGCCAAATACAAGCATTCTAGTATCAGTTTCATGAAAGCTTTCATAAATATTTCTGTATAGCTTATAATTATTTATTTTAACATAATCATCGTCAATTTTAAAGACTTTATCATAAACCGATACAAATATTGTATCTTTACTGTATTTAAACGTTATATGATCACCCAAGCTTTTTTCTTCATCTGCTTTGAAATCAAAATCAACTGAAGCAGCAAGTTTAAGAATCTCCTTTTTACAAAAATCGGAATTAATTGCAGCAACGTTTTTAAAATGCCTTGCCGAAAGCTTGTCTTCAATAAAATAATCATCACCTCTGCCGTCGGCATCGATAATTAGCACACTTTCTTTATCATAAATGACAACAGCACCGCTGCTGCTTACAAAAACATATGCATAGCTGCTGTAATTATAAATGCTGAAAATACTCGTCACAGCAAAAATTACGCACATAAACAATGTTATAAGCTTTACATTTATTCTGTTGCATATAATAAGCGATATACCGGCAAACAAAAGCAATCCGGCTATTACAACACCAATCAGTTCATTAGATATATCGAGATAAAGTACATTTAACTTTTCTTCACACCAAGCAGATATTTTTATCAAAAGGCCTAAACAAAAATCAGCAGCTTCCTTCGGCAGAAAACCAAGAAAGGATATTGCATGAAACGCACAAAGCAAAAACACGCTGATCAACGCTATTTGCATCAGCGGAATACACAAGATATTCATAAATATTGAGATAATGCTAGTCTTTCCGAAAATCAGCCATCCGACAGGAAATGTGGACAGTAAAACCGACCAGCTCGCAGATACACTGTCATAAAAATATGCTGCAATTCTATTTTTAGGTCTCAGCGCCTTATCATATGCTGGTTTTATTACACAAAGACCCAAAACCGCGGTTACAGTAAGCAAAGCGCCTGCATCTGTAACCGCAAACGGATTCAGACACATAAGAAAAACAGCAAAGCCCAGTGAATTAAGTGTGTCGGCTTTATTGTGAATCAGCTTGGCAATCAGCATAACAGCAATCATAATTCCTGCTCTGATTGCCGACTTTGAATAACCGGCAACAGCAATATAGAGCAAAATCAATAATACAGTTATACACGTGGCAAAAAAATCATTAAATCCAATCCGTTTTAAAATATAGTATATTAACATGCATATCAGAGTAATATGCAGTCCTGATACTGCAATGATATGGGAAATACCGCTAACTTTAAAATCATTCTTAATTTTATCATCAAGCAAATTTTTATCGCCGGTAAGAAGTGAATATGCAAGCCCGCTTTTATCCTCATCAAAGGTTTCGGTTATAAGATCCCTAATTTTCAGTCTTAGATTAAGCACATAATAATTTAATGGCTTTTTATTTTCGGAAACATGTTCAATGCTTAAAAGGCTTGCTCTCATGTAAATACCGTCTGCATAATCACTAAACGAATCAAAAGCGTTATCGGCGCAGCTGTAAAAGGACAGCAAAGCGGAAATACTGTCATAATAATCGGCAGAAATCTTTGATTTCGTTTTTATCTTAACCTTTATATTCTGCGGTGTATTCATAAAATCAATATCACTCGTTTTCACCGTATAAATATAACCGTTATCCGTTTCCTGCTCAATATCAATTATTTTAAAATCTGCCTGTACCGTTTTTCCGTCCAGCTGCTTTTGCGGCATAACACTGCCCTGCATAAAAACCGCAAAAATAAAACAGGAAAAGAGTGCTGTACCCAGAACCAAAGGCACAACTCTTCCCTGTCTTAAGCTTTTAATAATCAGCGATGCCGCAAAAGACACCGCCGATAACAAAAATACAATTTTTGCAATGGAATAATCAACTGTGTTAAGCAGAATAAGAGTAATTGCTGAAGTAAAACCAACAAACGCAAACACTCTTTTCATAAACTTACTTTTTAACAGGCTCCATAACAAAGGAGAATGCCTGTTTAACTCCTTTTTTCATAATATATGGCTCACGCACAAACGCCTGACCCGGCAAATCGCCACCCACTCCGCACTGCATATGGTCAATATTAAGCGTAGTTATATCATCATACGGAATATCGTTAATATGCGTTGCTTTTTCAAGGCCGTCAGTTGTGTAATGATAAGCGGAGAAATTAATAGGTTCATCAAAATACGCAGTAAATTTAAAGCCCTTGCCCCACTTATCGGTAATTGTCATATAACGTATATCTGTTCTGTTTGATGACTCCTGAGGTCTCATATAACGATATTCCAAATCTGTGACTGTTGACGAATATGTGTCAATTTTGGCACCGGTTTTCCTGTCACAGTATGTCGCAACAGGGCCTCTGCCATACCACTCAACAACTTCAAAATCCTTAGATAGTGTCATCTGGTAACCAAACCTAAGCATGTTGGATGTGGGAACAGCAGAATGATACACATAGATTTTACCGTTAGGATAAACTTTGTATGTAGCTACTGAATTTTTAAGTCCGATGGTTCTGTACGCAACATGAACTTCTACACAGTTATTATCCCCTGTCTTAGCTACAGTTTTAACAGCCTTTGTGTGCTTAGTCGCATGCTGCCATTTGTAAAAAGGATGGAATTTTGCAAACTGAGGAGTAAAATTTAAAAAGTCTATATCATTATCAGTCAGTGCACGAAAATAGTTTGGCATCATAGGTGCATAAAAGTATTCTCGGCAATCCAGCTCATAATTTACTATTCTGCCGTTATCAATCACTACCTTAAGATCCTTGTTTTTGATTACAACCCTATTACCTTTTGCTGAAAATGAAAGCTTTCCCTCGATTTTCTCTTCCTCAGGCTGCGGCATTTCATGAATAATGAACTGATCCCAAGCAATCTCATAATTAGATTTCAGACCCGGAGTTTTCTTCCTCGTAAAGAATGAGACAGTAAGAATAGCCTCCTTATCTTTTGGTATCTTGTCAACAGAATAAGGTATTGTAATGAAGGTTTCAGACAAAGGCTGACATTCAAACTTATCAAGCTCGCCGAATTCTATTATTTCGCCCTCTGCTTTAAGCACCCACTTACACTTATAGTTTGAGATATCTGTAAAGAGAAATTTGTTTTTCACTCTGAATTTGCCTGCTGCGAGATCAAAAGCCTCTGTCTTAATTTCCTGATAAACCTTTTTTACCTCAGCAATCTGAGGATGAGGTGTTCTGTCAGCACCGATTATACCATTGGCACAAAAATAAACGTTAGAACCGGTCATGGCTGTAGTATTAGGAATATCTATAAGCCTTTTCGGTTCCAGCTTTTCAAAATCAGTACCGTAAAGATAGTTGTCATGACCATTTTCATCTTTTACATGAAGCGTTTGGTCAACAAAATCCCAGATAAAACCGCCGCACATATTATCATATTTTTCGAAATCGTCCATATATTCCTGGAAATTTCCAAGAGAATTTTCCATAGAATGGGCATATTCACAAAGAAGGATCGGCTTGCCTTCGTACATTTCCGGAGTAATTGGCTTGCTGTCCGCCGCAAGCTGATTGGCTATGTTGTCATAAAGAGAAATCTTAATTTCCTGCTTATTGCCGAGCTTTTCCATAATATCGGCTGTAGGGTACATACGAGAAATAACATCGCTCTTCGTTTGGTCAAAATCGCCCTCATAATGAAACTGTCTTGTATCATCAAGCTTTAAGGCAGCTTCCTTCATTCTCATAAAATTATCGCCGTCACCGGCTTCATTACCAAGTGACCACATAAATACACAGGGATTATTTCTGTCACGAAGGACCATGCGCTGCATTCTGTCAACCACTGCCGCAGTCCACATAGGGTTTGAACCCGGAACGCCCTTTCGCCTTACGCCATGTGTTTCAAGATCACATTCATCCATAACATAAAAACCGTATTCATTGCACATTTCATAAAAATACGGATCATCGGGATAATGTGATGTACGAATGGAATTAATATTGCTCTGCTTCATAATATCCAGATCCTGGGTATAGCGCTCTTTTGGAACTGCCCAGCCGTAATCAGGATCAAAATCGTGGCGATTAACACCTCTAATCATCAACGGCATACCGTTAAAATATATTTTTTCGCCTTTAATTTCTACCTTTTTAAAACCGATTTTATACGTTTTTACACATATAAGCTCACCATCAACAAAAACAGACATAACAAGCGTATACAAATTCGGTGACTCAGCAGACCATTTTTTCGGGGATTTGATTTTTTCATCAAAATGCAGCTTTTCATTCCCACCGGATAAATCAAATTCCGTTGTACCTATTTCGAGTTCTCTTTCTGTTGCGGAAATCAGCTTTGCATGAACTGCACATTTACCGCGAACATTATTATAGTTATTCAGAAAAATGTCAAGACTTAAATCAGAATCTTTATAGTCAACATCAAAATCAGTTTTAATGTAAAAATCCCTCAAGCACAGCTTTGGTTCGGCATATAAATAAACCTCGCGGTAAATACCGCACAGCCACCACATATCCTGATCCTCAAGATAAGAACCGTCACTGTAGCGATAGACCTTTGCACAAATAAGATTTTTGCCCTTTTTCAACAGCTTTGTTACATTAAATTCATGCGGCACCATTGAACCCTGAGAATATCCGGCAAACTCCCCGTTAACATATACCTCAAGTGCAGATTTTGCGGCACCGAAATGCAGAAAAATCTCTCTGCCGTCAAAGCATTCATCCAATTCAAAGCTTTTTCTGTAAAAACCTATTTCCTGCATATTGTGGTCAATTGACGGAATTTTAGCCTTGCTGCGGCTAAAAGCCTTGGGAAAGGTTGACGCATAATAATATGGCACTGAATATCCCTCTGTCTGCCAGACTGAAGGAACACGTATTTCATCCCAATCGGATGCATCAAAGCCTGTAAGTTCAAATCCATCGGGTTGATTTTTCAGTCCCCTCTGCCAATGAAACTGCCACATGCCGTTAAGTGATTGCTTATATTTGCTTTCATCGCCTGATAATGCATCCTTTTCATTATCAAACGCAAGCATAAGCGTATGACCGTCTTCTTTATTTATATTGAAAACCGACGGATCTTCCCATCTGAATTTTGACATAATTACTTCTCCTTAAAGTTGATAATATAATAATTATATAATAATGTGGGAATAAAAGTCAATATAGACAAAAAGTGTGAAATTTGATATAATATTTTATAAATAATATTTCTTAAAACGGAGTAAAAATAATGATAGTAAGAGTAAACCATGATAATCTTAATGAATATGAGAATTTTATAAAGTCACATCCGAAAGGACTCTTTCAGCATTCATCCAAGTGGGCTAAGGTTAAGTCTGCATGGAAATTTGAAGCTATTATGCTTAAAGACGACAATGGTAAAATCCAAGGAGCTGCTGCAGTTCTTATCCGTTCAGTACCTGTAATAAAAAGCTCTCTTATGTACTGCTGTCGCGGCTTTGTTTGTAACGAAAATGATTTTGATACATTCGACAAACTTTTTGAGGGTTTGCTTGAAATCGGAAAAGAATACAATGCCTACTGTCTTAAAATCGATCCGGAAATTATAATAGAAAATAAGGAATTCAAAAAGCACATTCTCAGCAAAGGATTTGTTGAACTAAATCCGGGCTGTATGGATTTTGAAAATGTTCAGCCAAGATTTGTTTACTGCTTTGATTACAATGGCCTAACTGAGGATGAGCTGATGCTAACCTTCAAATCCGATTACAGAAACAGAATCAGAAAAGCACCTAAAAAAGGCGTAGAAGTAAAAATATGCGGTAAAGAAGCGCTTGACGATTTTGTAAAAATCATGAGCGAAACCGGCGAACGCGACGGCTTTTCGACAAGACCAAAAGCGTATTTTGAAAAAATACTTGATTGCATGACAGACGATGCAAGACTGTATATGGCATATTATGACGGACAGGCTATTGCCGGCACCATTGCCATTAAATGGGGACAAAACGTTATGAAGTATCAATATGGTGCTTCATCTAATGCACACAGAAATGTTTATCCGAACTATGCTCTTCAGTGGGCAATGATGCAATGGGGCATGGAATGCGGCTGCAAAGTATATGATTTCGGCGGAATATCGGGTGACTGCCAAAATCCTGATAATCCACATTACGGTTTGTGGCGCTTTAAGCACGGATTTGGCGGCTATATGAAAGAATTCGTGGGTGAATTTGATTATGTGATCAATAAACCGATATATAAAATGTATAATTTGGCAACAAAAGTGCTTGAAAAGATAAGGTAAAATATGAGCAGATATGTAATTAACAAAAAACAGCTTGAGGAAAATATTGAAATCATCAAAAATAAGGCAGGCGTTCCTATCATAGGTGTTGTAAAGGGAAATGGATATGGTTTTGGCATACAGGAGTTCTCAAAACTTCTGAAAAGCAGCGATATTAACACCTTTGCTGTCACCGAGGTCGATGATATAAAAGACCTCAGAGAGGCGGTTGACGACAGTCAAATACTCGTTATGCGCTCAACATGCATGGAATCGGAAGCTTCAATGATCGCCGGCAACGGCTGTATTGCTACTATCGGCTCTGTAAATGCGGCAAAAGTAATGGACGAAGCCTCACGAATTCTCAATGTCAAAACAAAATGCTATTTAAAAATTGATACAGGAATGGGAAGGTACGGCTTTATGCCAAGTGAAATACAGGATGCAATAAAATGCTACGATTTTGAGCATCTTGATTTTATAGGCATATATACACATTTTTCCAGTGCATTTACAAATACAGAACTGACAAAAGCACAGCTGGCATTATTTAAAGACACAGTAACTCAAATTGAAAAAGCAGGAAAAAATGTGGGCATCATTCATGCAGCAAACTCCCCTGCACTGCTGAATGTCAGCGATGTTTGCCTTAACAGCGTCAGAATAGGCTCTGCCTTTACAGGAAGAGTAATCTCAAAAAATAAAATCGGACTGAACAAAATAGGAAGCCTGGAGGCAGATGTTATTGAAATAAAAACGGTTCCTTCCGGATATTCTATTGGATATAACGGGCACTTTACAACAAAGCGTGAAACAAAAATTGCCATAGTTCCAATAGGTCACTATGACGGATTCGGTATTACTAAAGAAAGAGAAACAGCAGACTTCCATTCTGTACTATCACAGTTTAAAAAGTTCTTAAAAAAACAGAAGATATATGTAAAAATAAACAATAGAATGTACAGTGTAATAGGTGAAATCGGTTTAAGCCATACAGCAGTTGATATAACCAACAGTGATGTAAAAATAGGTGATACAGCAAGCGTAGATATTTCACCTTTAATGGTAAATCCCAAAATAAAGAGAGTTTATAAATAGCAAAAAAGCAGATACTGAGCTATCATTGCGTTAAAAATCCCCATAAGGCGGCAAGCCTTATGGGGATTTTGTTGTGCCTTATTCTATCTAAAAATCTAATGATTTTAAGCGCTTTACGGTTTCGTAGCAACAGAAATCAGGCGGTAATATAGTTTAAAAACACAGCAAGACTTCTGTCTTGCGAGGCTTTGGGGCAATGTTTTAGGCAATTTCACTGTCAGCTGCCACAGACTTGCTTTCAGACGTATTAAATCTGCAGCCTTTTCTTCAGTTCATCTGCTGAAAGGCATTTCGCCTGCTTCAGTAAATTCTTGTACCTGTCCATGTTATATTGTGAATGCTCAGTTTCCTTGCTCCACAAATGTATCGTCCAACTATCCTCACCAAAATATGTAACAATTAAAACACCGATTACTGCCATTTTTATTTTTGACAGAATATCATAATCATTTACAGCTGTCAGAAAATATCTGAAAATAAAATATGAAGCAATATTTTCATTAAATATTTCATTGGAAACAGACTTAATTTCAGCATGATTTATTTTATAAATCCACTCAGGATTAATCAACTCCGGATTTCTGAAAACATCAAAAAAATCAATCTGCTCATTCCCTTCTTCATAAGGCTCTAAATCCTTTTGAAGCTGCAAACCGAAATTAAGAAGAGTAATAAGTCTTTGATTCATCGGTATTGCTCTGTTTTGAATAATATCAAAGGCTTTCTTCCTAGCCTTTGACAAATAAAAATAGGTTTGTGCATCAATCTCATTAAGCTGCGGCGGAAGATCATTCACCTCATTTACAAAGCGCATTGCCTCTTTTAAATCAAACATCATAACAGCAGCAACCGGGCAGGAAAACGAAACACCCATTTCTCTTGTGCCGCCGAAATCATTAATGAATCTCGGAAACATACGGCAGGTATAAGGGGTATGCTCGCCGCCTATTGCAATATGCATATCACAAAGATTTTCGCTGTTTAAAAAAGGACATCTCTTTTTGTCTGCCAGACGAAAAACGGTATTACCGAATTCATCAAAATCAAGCACGCTGTCAATCTTATTTTTGATTTCGCCTGATAATTGACTGTAGTAATCAAGCGAATCCTGATCCGCGTCAACCTCCCAACCCTGACAGCAGCTGTCCGGGCAGTCACCTGCAATACACTTAAAATCCTTATAAAAAGATGGTGTTACTAAAATCATTTTATTCTTCCTTAATCATTTTCAAATAGCGGAGTGGAAAAATACCTTTCTGCTGTGTCAGGAAGTACTGTCACAACGGTTTTTCCTTTACCGAGCTTTTTAGCCAGCTTTTTGGCCGCAGCCACATTTGTTCCGCTGCTGATTCCGCACATAATACCCTCAAGCCTTGCAAGGTCCTTAGATGTATTAATAGCTTCGTCATCCGATATAATACAAATATCCTCATATATCTTTTGATTTAAAATATCAGGAATGACGCCGTCACCAATCCCCATCTGATTATGCGTACCAACCGTTCCTCCGGCAAGAATGGCAGCATTCTCAGGTTCTACAGCCCAAATTGTTATATCCGGATTTTGTGCTTTAAGCACCTCACCGATTCCGGTTATTGTGCCGCCTGTTCCGATGCCTGAGCAAAAACCATCTATCGGACCTGCTACCTGCTCAAGAATTTCAAGACCTGTATGATGCCTGTGCACCATAGGATTTGCAGGATTTTCAAACTGCTGAGGTATATAAACATTAGGATTTTCATCCCGCATTCTAAGTGCCGTATTAAGGCACTCCTCAATACAATCGCCTATATTTCCTGCATCATGAATAAGGATAACCTTAGCACCATAATGCTCAACAAGCATTCTGCGCTCTCTGCTTACAGAGTCCGGCATTATAATGATTGTCTTATACCCTCTTACAGCACCTACGAGAGCAAGCCCTATACCTTGATTACCGCTTGTAGGCTCGACAATAATCGTATCCTCATTTATAAGCCCTTTTCTTTCGGCATCGCAAATCATATTGTAAGCCGTTCTGGTTTTGATAGAGCCGCCGACATTCAGCCCTTCAAATTTAACAAAAATATCAGCAGACTCTGTGTCTGCCATTTTATTTAGTTTTACCATAGGTGTATGCCCTATGGCTTCAAGAACATTATTATATACCATAGATTAAATCTATCCTCTCACAAGTATCTTTTATATTTTACACATTAAGAATAAAAAAGGCAATATAAAAATATATAATTGAATAAAAATCTTATATATGCTAATATGAAATTAAGGAGGAAAATATTATGATAAAAAAGTATAAAATGAATATAGCATTGTTTTATGCTGCTGCAGCAGCAGCTTTGGCGGCAGCAATTTTTATTGATTTAAAACTCGATATAGCGCTGAACAATCCTGAAAATATTTTTGCTATATGGTTTAAGAATACAGGTGAAATCCCGTCAAGATTAATCTGCCCATTAGCAGGCACGATTCTTTTTTATACATACAAAGATAAACTTCAACAGATTGCCGGTTTTTTAATTACAATCGGCGGCAGTGCATATTTCGGGTACTACATAGGCAAGCATTTCTTTTTAGAAGAAAACAGAATGATTTTCAGCCTCATTTACGGAATAGGCTTCGGAATATTCTGTCTTATTATTGGTAAATTTATAAAAATACCTGACAAACACAAAAATACCATCAGACAAATAGCTATATTAAGTATTATTGTTATGTTCATACAAATAACAGTTATTGAAACGGTCAAATATCTCTGGGGTCGTGTTAGATTTAGAGATTTGCTCGCCGCAGGAAGCTATAATGCATTTACGCCATGGTATAAAATCAATGGTATAAACGGCAACAAATCTTTTCCGAGCGGGCATACTGCAGGTGCTGCAATGAGCTATCTTATGATGTTTTTCCCATACCTGTCAAAAAAGTGGGATAAAAAATATCAGCTCTGCTTTTGGTTGCCTTGTATTTACACCTGCATAGTCGCTTTCACAAGACTCATAATGGGTGCCCATTACCTCAGCGATGTAACAATAGGCGGTGTTATCGGATTTACTACAGTCATTATTTCATTAAAAATATTTGAAAACAAGTTTAAAAACGAATAAATATCATAAAAACAGCAAGTCTGAGGGCTTGCTGTTTATTGTATTCATTTCTGAGAAATATTAGGGAAACTTGCCCTTTCTCGGTGATTATATTATCTGTTTTCATCTATTATCCTCTTTTATTAGTATGATATGAAAACAAAATTCAATTGTTACAATGTGTCATAAATAAGCATACACTGACGAATTCGAGAATAAAAAATTTTTAAGGAGTATAAAAAATCGGAGCAAATTTTGTTTGCTCTGATTGGTGCAGGAGAAAGGAGTTGACCCTCACCGACTTACCGCCGACCAAAACCTGATGGCAGCGGTACTTTAGTTTGATGCTTCTGCAATATACTTTCTACCTAATTACTTGTATCAATCATCTTGACTATGAGTTAGATTTTGCAAACCAAATGATGTTGTATCAATACTTCTATAATTGGAGTCCAACCCAACAGATTGCGGATTACAGTCAATAGATGGGAGTTCACCTGTATTTATATCATTTATTGTTTCAATTGCATTATCAGACATACTATCAACTCCTAACTAAAAATATAATTATTTATAAGAAAAAATATTACAAATAAAATAATTGAAAAAACAGTAACTATCCAACCTTTTTTATACAGTGGAATTCTGCTATCATTTGTTGTTTTATTATTCTCCGTTGCAGAAATATATAATTGAATTAATTTTATGGAAATATACACTTCATTTTTGGTTAGGTAATTGTTATCATACAAATCACAAACTTTAATCACACTATAATTACGCATTAATATAACTTTAACCATCATTATCACTGCAAGTAAAGCTAATATCAAACTAGCTGTATATGTAACAAATAACATTGATGGTATAATTAAATCAACAAAATTTTTAACAGAAATACTGAATAGTGATTTGTAATTATTCAGTTGTGTTAATGCAAGAGCATATGCTGATATAATTGGCAATGCAATACTTGTCTTGCTATCAATTATTGTAGTTCTATTATGTTCATTATCATATTCACTTTTAGAAGTTTCCAACAACAGTTTAACAGAATTATTATCATAAACTGTATCATTTTCACTCATATTTTTTCCTCTTCATTTTAAATTCAATATGCCAAATTAAAAAAACTATTCATGATTTATGATTATTATATCATAAATCATCACAGCATCAAAATATTATTATCACAGTCACCATACACTGTTTAGCCATTTCAAAAAACTTTTAGAAATTATTGAAAATTATGGGTGTGTGTAAAGATATTTTCTTTGATTTTCAGTCATATGTGAATCTAAAAATCTTATTGCTTCACATACACCTTTTTTCTTTCCAAATAAAGCCATATCGCAAGCTGATACATAACCGTCAGTTGTTAAATGAGGTACCAGAAGGCAAGCCCTACAATGAGTCGTTACTGTATCACCAAAATTGCATGTTAATATACTGCCATAAAACACATTTTCTTTTTCAGCATATTGACAGCTTCTAAAAACTTTTTGGCAAACTTCATGTGGTCGAAATTACTTTCTTCTTTATCACCAACACCAGGAAATATTGGATCAACCCAAATTATATTTACACCAATACTTTTAAAATAATCAATCATTTCTATTTGTCTATCCACATTTTCATCTGTTATTGTAGATCTGATTCCAACAAAACAATTGCTTTTTTTAATTCATTAATATTCTTTTTTATAAGTTCAGAAGATTTTTTATTTTTATCTATACATATTCTATGTGCATCCTGAATATCCGGAGTTCCATCACAAGAAATCCAAATTATATTAATATTCTTTGACAACCATTCGGCAGTATCATCATCAAATACACCGTTTGCTTGTATTTCAAATGTTACGGCATCTACATTGGCTTTCCAAAAATTCACTTCTTCTGGGGAATTAGTCCACTCACACTTTAACATTAAGGAAAGAGCTTTTATTTTTGAACCAAATTGAGTATCTTTAATAAGCGCTTGACACATATTGTAATAATCACTTTTACTTAATTGACTCAATTATAGTATTCTAATATTCTAAAAAATACAACCTAAATATTTCATTAAATAAACACCACTTGGAATCCATAATATTTTCTATGACAATTCTTTTATTGCATCAATAATAGATTTAGTTTGCCATTTTACAATTTCATCTGCTGCATTTTTAACTACACTCGAAGTTTTTTTAGCATCCCACGGTTCAATAGCAATTATCTTTTTTGGCGTATTAAATTCTTTTTTAGCGATTTCTATTTCTTTATTTATCCATTTACTGTATGAAGAATAAACACCTGCAAGAATTAGAACAACGCTAGCATGTGACAATTGTTCTTTTATAGCTGCTTTTAATTGTTTATCAGTTCCATTAGTATGTACAGGATTATCTTTAGGAACAGAATAATTTTTGTAATTAAAATCTTCTGCATTATCTAAAAGATTAACAAGTTTATCATAGGTGTCAGAATATGACCAAGAATGACTTATAAATAAGTTATACTGTTTACTCATTGTAACCTCCTAAATTCTTTTATTTTTTACAAGATTCCAATAATGGATTCCAAGCGGTGTTAACTTACAGGATTTGTTTTCAATCGCAGCATAATACATGTGTTCTGTACCTACAGGAACAACTAAATTAACATGATTAAAATGCTGTAAAACAGCAAATTTTTCACAATGCTCATCATTGCGTTCTAAACTGGTTGGTTCATAACTAGAATCCAATTTGAATTCTTCATCACGATTTAAAAACAAAGATGTTAATTTATGTAATTCCTGCAATTTTACAGGTGGTTTACATTTTCTTAATGAAACAAAGTTTTTTATATTAGTTTTAAATAAAGGTCTTTGCTGAAAGGCACCTAAAGATTGATCTATGTAAGCATAAACACTACCAGGAGTTACTTCTCCGAGTAAATTCATTGCACCGCCTAATAATGCACCAACTAACAATGATGTAAAAACACCATGCTTTTCACTTTCTATTGAGTATTGATTTTTTTCACATGCTGTTAATATTGTCATTCCTTCACATATAAGTGAAAACTCATCAAATTGATTTAAATTACCCATAACTCCTGAATAACAGCTATCAAGAATAATAATTTTATTTTTTGCCTTTGAATGAGAGGCAATAGTTAGTAAATCTGATAATGGTAGTCCATCATCGCCTTCTTTACATTCTGATGTTATTAAATATCCACCTGTTGATTCAATATATCCGTGTCCTGAAAAATAAAACAAAGCTATTTCAGGATTATCAGAAAACAGGTCATCTATCGCATTTCTTAAATTTTTTCTTGTTATTTGGCTATTTGCGTCAAATGCAGTAATCATATTAACGTCAAAATTTTTAGAGCCATCATAATTTCTTTCTAATACATTTGCTACATCATTAGTATCATTAACGCATCCCTCCAAACTAGATACAAAATCATAATAGTTTATTCCAACACATAAAGCTTTACGCATAAAATACCACTCCTAATTTTAGTTCTAAAATAATCATCAACCCACAATATTTCATTTTTCGTATTTATATCATTTTCTATTTTGCTCTTAATCATTCTTGCGAAATATAAAATTTTCACGAATTGGGTTCATTATAGAAAAATAAATCTTGCAACCCCTTTAATATATAAGTGTCAAAAGTTATAAAAAGTAACAAAAATTTATTAATTTTTTATTTATCACTAAAAAATTGATACTGTACTTTACGATAATTCAGAACAACCTCAAAACACCTCGTAAATCATCTACCGTTTCTGCAACTGCACAAGTTTTTTGAAAAAAGGTGGTATCACAATAAATTTATCACAAATAAAACAATACAATTGCTTCTCTAAAGCATAAAACGGATATTGCTTTTAACCAAATAACAAAAATTCCTTAACTATGCGTTATACACACAGCTAAGGAATTTATCAATAGAATAGATTTTACTCTCATTCCCTCTTAAATCTTCTTGCCAAACAATTCTATATAAAAGACATTAAAATAAGGCAGAAGTCAAATGACTTCTGCCTTATTTTAGATATAGACTACTTATTTCGTCTTATTCTTATTCCTTCACTAATTGTCTGTAAACCGAATGTTGTTCTATCTAATCCTCTTTGACTTGTACCTATACCAACACGTTGATTGCCATTGGGATTATTGATTGGAGGCAGATCACCAGACTTAATGGCATTTATTGTGTTTTTTGCATCTTCGGACATAATTTATCACTCCTAACTAATATAATTCTTACTATTTACATAAATAACGAATAAAACAATAGATGTAACCGTTAAAACCCAACCTTTTTTATATAATGGAATTCTATTATTACTTACCAGCTTATTAGGTCCAGTAGTCTCCAATGGATAAATTTGCTAACTAAATTGATAAAAATAACGGTTCTTCCTGAAGATAATCGTTAGCATATCAAGTTTTCGCATTAATTACATAGTAATCTCTCATTGAGATAATCCCTCTCATCATCGTAACAGAGATTAGCGCTAACAAAAAACTAATCGTCAATATTAAGAAAAAACGGAATAAGTATATCCATATAAAGAATAAATTCGTGTAGCAAAATAGCTTTATAATCATTTATTTGTGCTATGGTTAAACAATATGTAGATATATAATAGGTAAAATAATACTTGTTTACTGTCAATAACAGAGGCTCTGTTATGCTCATTACTATATTTACTCTTTGCTGTATCTAAAAGCCATTTTACTGTATTGTTATTATACTCTAATTTACTCATATATATCTATATAGATATGATAGAATAATCAACTCAAATTGTCAATAATAAATCCTAAACTTATTCTTGCAGAATAAGTTTAGGATTTATTGTCTGATATAGAAAATGTGAGTTGACCCTCACCGACTTACCGCCGACCAGAACCTGATGGCAGCGGTATCTTGGTACAAAGGTATTATGCAACCGGTACACTGTATCCGAGCATAATTCAACTTTATTATGCCATACAGTATTACCGTCATATTGGCATAACTACATATGAATCAATATCGCATAATCTTTTGCATTGATGATATTGTCATTATTCAAATCAAGATAAGAACTATCGTCAATATCGGTTGGTTGGGGTGGCTTATTAACATAATCAATATTCCACATAACAACAATCTCGCTTTTTTGCAAATGTACTATTTCACCACAATCATCACAAACATATGTTACATCATTATCGTTGATACTCAACACAACATATTTGTGGCCTTCCTCGGGCGGTGTAATATTGATTTCAGCAGCATATACAAATATGTTTAAGCTGCAGAGCAAAACTGTAAGCAGTAAAATGAGTATTGATATTTGCGTTTTTTTCATATTAAACCTGCTCCCTATTTACAGTATTAACCTGATTAGAATATGCAGTTTTCAGATTGCCGTCAGCATCATAATATGTTACATAACCTCTTGCTGCCCAGTTATATGGTGATGTGAATTTATTCATATTAACTATATAAATATCCTCAATTTCATCCGTATTAAATCTGGCTGCAAGCATTTTGTTATTAAGCAACAATTCAAACTTTGTTGGATCAAATTCATTTGCTTTCTTGTAGTAGAATGCTACTCCGACAGATTCAATCTGACAACCATCGGGTATTCCTGCCGCCATTACAAATGAACCGACATTAGCATCGGCATCAAGCTTATAATACAAATCAAGTGCCGGAACTCCATCTTCAGATTCTCTTGGTGTTGGCAATGATGTCTCATCTTCATCATATTCAGGAATAAGAAATACGCTTTCACCAGATCTTAATTTTGCGAGAACTTCACCATTATCATATACCCATCTGCCGTTACTGTAACCATATTTATAAGGAACTTTAGGCAATAAATCATCGATACTTGTTATGCCATTCCATTCATCAACTGTCTTTGTAACTGTTGACTGCACCCAATTGCTATATGTAGTAAATGTCAATGCTGCAGACTGTTTTTCAGCAAAAACTGCTTTCAAATTGGTATTTGACGTAATCTTGAATGTATATGTGCTCTCTCTGCTGAAATACAAATTATTTGTTACATCATACCAACCAATAAATTCATAGCCTTCATTTGCTGTTGCCGACAATGTAATTTCTGTTCCGAACAGAAGCGAATACTTATTGTTACTTGATATATTTTCATCATAACTTACTTCATAACTACCATTTTCAGATGAAACAGTAAAGTAAAAATAAGGCTGCAGTTCATAAATTGCTTCAAGGATTTCTATCACTGCTCGGTCAACATCTTCTTGAGATTGTGCTGTATCTAACAAACTTTTATTATTATCAACAATATTTTTAAGATTATTGTATGACGCTTCTGAATAATCTGCCGAATTTAATTTGCTGAATTTTTCAACAGCAGCTTTCAAAGCATCAATATCAGGTTTATTTATGTCAATAAGAACTTTGAACACAGGGCTGACTGAGCTTTCTCTGCCGGTACCGTCCTTTACTTTGAATGTATAATCAGCATTCGTGCTGCTGTCAAGAACAAGAATATTTCCATCTAGTTCTTTAAATCCTGAACCATCGTTATAATAGAATGTTTCGCCATCTTTACAGTTTTCGGCAAAAAGTGAAAATGTAACAGGTTTATTCGTATAACTTCCTATTGTACCTGACGGAATAATCATTATTGACGGAATTCTGCTGACAGAATCCATTGACTTATCAATCATAACACTGTAATCCGGGCTGATATAACTTTCTACGCCTGCATTATTAACAGCCTTAAATTTATAAACAGCAGAGCAGTTTGTTGAAACGGTAAGTGTATCGCTGTCCAAAGGTATCCATTCTGCACCGATTGAATAATAATATTTAACACCTGAAAGAACATTCGGCGCACTAAGTGTAAACACTACATCTTCATTCGTAACATATCCTATTGTACCCTTAACTGCAATCTGAAGTACAGGAGGTACATTTTCAATTTTAACAACTGAGGATGAAATATTACTCTCTAATGCTGAATTTGAAACAGCTTTAAATTCATAATTATGTTCACCGTTTGAATTAACAGTTAATGAATTAGAGGTCATTTTCTGCCATGGTCCGCGGTCAATTCTATATAAATATTCAAATATGCCAGAAAATGCTATTGAGTTAACATTAAAAGTTATATCTCCCGAAACCCATTCGCCGTTATATTCGCTGCCATTATTAACAGCTGTTACAGCGGGAGCAGTCGGAGGTGCTGCATCAACAGTAATTCCAAGCGAACGCTTTACAAGCGAAACATTATTTTCTGTATCAATAACTCTCGCATCGACATATCCTTTAAACTCATTCGGCAGTTTTGGTTTTGAATCTGAATTATATGCCAGCCAATCAGAAACTGCATTGCCTTTATCATCAAACAAACGATATTCAATTTTTGAAATCGGTGAGGCACCTGTATTATTGGTCAAAACAGTTATTTCGGGCTGTGAAGAATAATAATATCCGAATTCATTATCGAGATGTCTTGAATAAGCACCGAAATCGATATTTGTTACTTCCAAAACAGTTGGAAGGAAATTTGTTATTTCTAATGCTTTTGTTGTAATCTTTCCATTATTACCAATAGCAGTGAAAACATATGTACCGTTTTTAGAAACTTCAAATTCCGATTCCTTTGTTATATCCGTGCCATTAACAAAAACAGATTTAAGACCTGCTTCACCTGCCGTAGTTTGTATTTCAATGCTATAGGGTTTTGTTGTTGATGCTGTTACGGATTGATTCAGCGTGATTGTTGGTTCTTCTGCATCAATCATAACAATATAACTATCAGACGGATAGCTTTCCGTACCGGCATTATTAACAGCTTTAAAGCAGAATATTGCATTTACATTGTAATTAATTTCAATTTCTTCGCCTGTTGTTATTTTAACCCAATCATTGCCGTTATTATAATAATAGGATACACCTGAGAGTGATTCTTCTTCGGTAGACAATTTAAACTTAACGCCGTCACCTGACCATCTTCCGAATGTACCTTCAAAGGCAACTCGTATAACAGGAATCTGACGGTCAATTCTTATATCAATTTCTGATACAGCACTTTCAATATTTGAATAGCTTATTGCTTTGAATTCATATTTATGTATTCCCACCTGCGTTGCTGTAAAAGTATCAGAGTCAAGAGAAATCCATTCACCGCCGTCAACACGATAACAATATTCATAAATATCCGAAAAAGCTGTTGACAATAATTGAACATTAACATCCCCCGCAACCCATGTTGCCGGAGTATAAGATTCACCATTGTATGTGGCGTTCATTATAACTTCAGTCGGATTATCTCTATCAATTACATAACCGTCTGAACGCAAAATACTTGATTTGTTGGTTGCCTTATCAATTGCACGTGCTTCAACAAATCCTTTAAATTCAGAATCCTGGGTCGGCTTGTCAGATTCATTATATGTTTTCCAATTCTCATCAATAGGATTTGCGTTTTCGTCAAGCAAACGATATTCTATTCTGTCAATTCCCGACACGCCTTTATCTGACGCATCAATTGTTATTTCCACCTTTTCATTGAAAAACTTATTAAATGTTAATTTGTTTAAGAATCTTGCAAAGCCGCCATTTTCTTTATGGGCAATAGATATGTTGTTCACTGTCGGAGCTTCTTTATCAATATTTTCAACAGTAATTGACTGTATTGAAGAACGACCGTTATTTGCAATTATTACAACATCGTATGTCCCGTTTTCACTGACTGTAAACTGAGTTGATGTGTCTGTTATATCAGAACCGTTCAAAGTAACCGATTTAATACCGGATGCACCAATTGTCACATCACGGATTGAAACAGCGTAGTCTTTATTCGTAACATCTTTAACAGTTTGCTCTAATTTAAATGACGGTGTAATATCATCACGCTTAACTTCAAAACCTTGTGTAAACTCACTTTCGACATTACTGCTGTTTATCGCTTTAAAATAATAAACATCATTTGTGTTTGAATTAACAATCAAGGTATTTCCGTCAATCTCAACAAGCTGTGAATCAGAATCTGTTTTATAATAATATTTTATCCCGTCAAGCCGGTGTGTTGAAGAAAGTGTAAAGGTTATATCCTTGTCGGTCCAGTCCCCGGTATACGAATCCGAATCCACCGACACAACAGGAATACCATAAACGATTACAGGAAAAGCAGCTGAAGCACTCCGGTGCGCGTGTGTATATGTAACAGTAATGCTTTGCTCTTCATCAAAAAGCTCAGGATTGAATTCAGATTCATTAACAACATAATCCGTTACATATTCTGATTCAGCATTATTATAATTTGCCTTAACACGAAGGTCTGAAAGATTGAGATTTGTTACACCTTCAAAATATTCATACTGCTGATTTTCAAGTTCAATACTTGTTAATTCTTTTGAATGTATTGTTACCGGAAAAACAGTTTTAAAGCTTTTTCCTGCTCGCGTCACGGAAACAAGAACATACTGCTCCGTATCCAGAGTATTTTCATTTAATTCTCCGACTGTATAATCTGTCACAGGAACTGTAAGCTCTTCATCAGTAAGATTATTCGCAAATTCTTCACCATAATATTCAGCAATATCATCCCTGCTGTAAGTAAGCTCAATAACCATACCTGTTAAATCCAAATCAACGCTGCCTTCAATATAATCAGTTTTTGTCGGAGGTGTGATTTTTATTGATTTAGGTTCAATCTCAACAACCGTAATTTCTTTTTGAAGGTCAATATAAGTTGTTAAAAGATTTGCAATATATGTATGGATAGTGGTCCTTCCGGCTTGCAGTCCAATGATTTTACCTGTTGAACCGTTTCCGTCCGTCGGAGCATCAACTTTAACAGTTGAATTTTCCATATTACCTTTAAAGTTAGTTATACCCATATTACTGCTTGCTTTCCATGGAGCTGAGCCATCGTCTGTAGCTACACCCCAAAACTGCCTGCTTACATCAACTCTTGCAGGAGAATGAACAGCAGAATATTCCATTGGAAAATCTTTAATTACATAATCCGATCCAATAATTTGGCCGCCGGTATATTTATCAAGTCCGACTTTATTTGTAACCTTAACAGTTACACTTTTTGATATACCACCTATAGAAACAGTAACATCAGTTGATTGATTATTCCAAATCATTGACCCACCGCAATCTAAGCCTTTCACAAGACCATTCTGCGTTACAGATGCAACCTTTGGATCAGCAACAGACCACACAGCAGTAGCTAAAATTTCCGGATCGTAATCCTCAGGTAAAATATTGGCAATAGAGAGCTGTACTTCATCTCCCTCAGCAACACTTATTTTACCTGTTATATCAAAACTTTCAATCGCTTTACCGACTGTTACATCTTTTTTTGTTTCCACAGTTTGATTATTAAGTGTCGCTTTTGCAACAAGAGTAACCTGACCGCTTGCAATAGCAGTCACATTACCATTTGAATCAACAGAAATAAAATTGTCTGTAACAGGATTTTCGTCAGCTGCCCAAAGAGTCTCCCCTGTTAAACGATTAATCAATCCCCATTCTCGATAAAGAGATTTGTTTTCATTAAGTCGTGCAGGGGTAACATTTGATTTATATTCCGTTACACTTCCAACAGAAATTGCATCCGGACCCGCTATTTCAACAGCAGAGAGATTACCGGTTACACCGACACGCGTGACCTTTAAATCAGCAGTCTTAGTTACTCCGCCTGCAACAGCAGTAACCTGAGTTGTTTTTGAATATTCAATATACCCATCGCCGCCGTCAAGACCGGTTACATTACCGTTTTGGTCAATGACAGCAACAGTCGCATCTTCAACAGACCAAGCAAGGTCACCTGTGTATGCTCCGGCAGGCACAACATTTGCAATAGCAAGCTGAGCTGTTTCGCCTTCCTTTACAGTTGTATTACCAACAATATCAAATGATTCAACAGGCAAATCAGCCGTATCATAAACATGAAATGTAATATAACTTGAAAAAGCAAGATTACTTGCATCCTGAACTAATATTGATGCGGTACCCGGTGAAGTAAATGTTACAAGACCGTCCGCAGTAACTTCTGCATGCTTTTTGGATTCAAGGTCAAATGAATTTTTACCAACAGACCATTTTACATTATGATGAAGTCTGACAGGAGTAACAGCTGCAAATAACTGCACCGTTTTTCCTACTGCAACATCGAGAGGAACTACATTTCTGTTTGTAATATGAACACCTGTCGGAATAACACTTGCAACAATATTTTTTTCCACAACAAATTCAACGGTATCTGATGAAATTTCATTACCGTTAACATCATTGAGTGTAACTGTAATTTTTACATTCATATTGTTTAAAACAGCTTCCAGACTATTTGCAAGTGCATCACCTGCAACACCCCTGATGATTGCAACAATAAGCTCATTGTTCATATCATCAAGATCAACTCCTGTATTTGTTAAGGAATTCAAAATTTGTTCTGCCATTGCATCTCCGACAAGCGGAAGAACACGGATATTCTCGTCGATCCAAAGATTAATAACTGCAGATTTTGAATAGTCGTATCCTATAACAACACCATTTTCGTCAACGCCTGCAAGAAGTGGCAGATTACTTGACCATACAACATACGCACCATCCGGCACAGCCTCTGAAGTAGTGTATTTAAGCTGAACCGTATCATATTCTTTAATTGTTTGGCGTTGTGTAATCTCCACGCCGTTTTCATCGGTTATATTAATAGAATTTACCGCACCATAGCTAACAATAAAAGCAGGTGTTATCATTGAAATGATAATTAAAAATGCCAGATAAAAAATTAATACTTTTTTTCCTGTTTTCCTCATATATATCAACCTTCTTTGCTTTAAAATTGATAAAGTATCAACAATAAATCATTAATTTTTCACATAGTATAATCATAAAAATTTTATCATAATTAATATAGTTTTTCAATATAAAAATAAAACGCTGTTTTTGTAAATAGCTACAAGATACTGATAAAACAAAAGAGCAAGTCTTACAACTTGCTCTTTTGTGGAGCGGCTGATGGGAGTCGAACCCACCTGTCAAGCTTGGGAAGCTTGCATTCTACCGATGAACTACAGCCGCGTAAATGAATGACGCAAGAGAAATTCTTGCGTCATTCATTTGGTGCGGAAGAAGGGACTTGAACCCTCATGAACTTGCATTCACTAGAACCTGACGGTTTCGTCACCTTGGTGTAAATTAATTAGTTATATTTAACGAAGAAAATAATGCTTAATTAATAAATCAATTATTATAGCTAATTTCGGTATGAAAATCAGAAGGATTAGTTTCCAATTTTTCTATGCGTTCATCATAATGAGGAATCAATCTATTCTTTGTATTATCTGTAGTTAGTATCTCTTTTGCTTTTAGCAACATGCAATATTTCTTTATGCAAGCAATAAGTTTTTTATTAATATGGATTTTTTCTTCTTTATCTTTTATATTAGGAAAATAATTTAATACATACAATCGAAACTTATCTAAATAAACAATATGACTATTAATCATTCTATCTTCATGATATTGTTTAAATCTTCTCTCTTCAAAATCATCAAAACTAATTCTCTTAAACTGACAAATATAGTGCGATTTCTTATACAATTCAGGATCGATATATGGATTAGAAAAATTATTCTTTTCACATACTGTTTTATTAAACCCGCATAAAGAATTGCAACATTGAGCAACCTCACCATAAACCTTTTCTATGATTTCAATAAATTTATATTCACATATTGACAAAGTTTTTTTCATGTTTGATTCACAAAATAATGAGTCAACAGTCTCACCAAAAATGCGTGCTGTGAAAAATTCGAAATGTGTTGTTACATATTCAATATAAATCTTTCCAGCACAACTATAGTGAATCATTGTTTTTTCTGGATCAAGAGTCTTAAATTCAATTTTCCCTAAATCATTAATTGAATTTTTATTCTTATATTCTATTTGATTAAATGAGACTAAATGTGTCCATTTCGTATCTCTTAATTCGAACATTGAACATAAACTATTTAAAATATCTTCGCGTTTGAATATTCCTTTAAAGTCACGTAATAAATCATTAAGCTTTATACTATTTCTGGCAGAATCACATTTTGTTTCTGTATAATTGCTTAAATATGATAATAATAATCTACATATACTTACATCATTGTTTTTTCTATTAAGAAGATCCAATACACCTATTTTCTTGAAGCAGCTTTCGTCGTTTCCATCATTTTTATTTAATTCATCAAAAATTAATTTAAATAATATACCTCGGGCACCATGTCTAAATGTTGTATCAGAAATATTCATTATAGATTCATATATTTTTAAATTTTCAAAATATTCAACGACTATTTTAGATATCATACCGATCATAGAGCGGTAGTTGTTATTAAAGAATGGATAAATAACATTTTGGGTATAAGAGTCTTCTGTTATTTTTAACAGCAAATTTAACTGTTTAGATATTTGTGGATTTAATAAATTATTTTTATCATATTCTTTTAATGTATCTATTCTTTTTCGTATAATATTGCTTTTATCATACCACTCGGTTATATCATTACTTTTATAAATAGTTTGAAACGCATCAGAGAAATGTGATGTTGGTAAACTTGCTCTTGTTGTTTCTCTCATTGCTATAAAAAGTTTAATTTTATCAGTATACTGAATATTGTTATTTAAATCACGACACAATTTAAGTTTTGAAAATTTATCTGAAAAGTCTATTGTAAATGCATCTAACGCATTAATAAACACTAACAAATCATTATATACATCTACATAATCTAAATTATCTACAATTAATATTATCTTATCATCAATTTTGCTAGCATTATTATAATTTTTTGATAGAGCCCAGAAGAGTAATATATATATTATATCCTCACATTCTAAATTATCATTAATATATTTTTCACTACTTAATGAAAAATCAATTTCATTAAAATCATTTTGTTTATTAAACTTATCTATAAAGCGATAAAATTCAATTAATTCTTTTTTATTTGAAAACTGATTAATTATTTTAA
>DKZG01000013.1:0-6556 GCA_002493595.1 Ruminococcaceae bacterium UBA7080
AACCGAAAAAGTCGTTACCGGTGTGAAAGGTACAGCACCTACAAAGTTGGTATATACAACAAATGATACCGCCGTTAATCTGAAAGGATTAAGGGTAAGGGCTGTATATTCCGACGGCACTTATTCAAGTGAGTATGATTATAAAAGTGCTGTTTTACTTACGAAAGTTGATTTTTCAGTAACAGGTGAACAGCTTGTTACGGTTAGGATAGCCAATTTGTTTGATTATTCGTTTACAATTATCATTGAGAATGTCAAAACGGATTTTAATATAAAATCAATGAGATTTGAGTATTCGACCTATCATTTTTATCTTGGTGAGGAACCTGATTATTCAAAACTGTATTTCCATATTGTTTATAATGACGGCAAGTCTGTCTATAAAAATTATAATGATGTAAAAGATGAAATTTCAATTATAGGTGTTGATACATCCGAACAGACGATTGGTTATACGAAATCTTTTACAGCTTATTATAAGGGCTGCACTGCTGCTTCACGATATACGGTTGAAAGCAGAAACAGTGTATTAAAAGTTGAATACGATAAATCTATGGGATACGGCAATACCAATTATAAGCATAAATTCTTATATTATTATGGTGAGGATTTATGCTTGGGTAAAGAGCATTCTGATTTTTTCAGTGATATTACTCATTTGAAATCTACGAATTCGTTTATAGATGGCGAAGAGAAAAATTCCTATGATTTTCTGTTAACAGGATGTCTCTGGCGTTTTAAGGTTTACTGGAGCGGTGTTGGCGGACAGTTTTGCAAATATTATTATCCCAATGAACTGGATTTTTACGGTTATGATCCATATACCATTGGTTATCAGTCTGTTGATGTTTTTTATGAAGGCGTTTATCTGACAAATATAATTGTTTTTGTCTACGGCGACGAGGGTTATGTGCCTACCAAAATACCGAATACTACCGTTACATTCGGTAATGAAGCGCAGGACCTGAAAACCGGTTCTTGGATGAGATGTATTGGTGATGGCAATCTTACTCTTGATGACAGATACAAACCTATAATAGATGAATACCTGAAAGAATACGGTAATATAGATGATGCTTATAAGGCTGCATATAATGACCCTATGGTTAAATTTATCAGCGGTTCAGCATCAGATGCAGTTCTTGAGGATGAGAACACTCCGGGATGGCAGAAGGCTGTTGTTAATTTACCTTCAGGTGAAAGCTACAGCTACAGGGTTTGCCATGCTTATCAGATTTCAAAGTGTGAAGCAAGTCAGAAAAATCCATTCCTTAAATTAAATATAAATGATTTTGCAGATAGAAATTTCGGCGATTTGTCATTTAATATCGAATCTTCTGATGGCAGCTTATTAAACGTACCGGCTTCTCAAACGAGTGTATATTATTTCCAAAGTTACAATGAGGGCTCCCTGACTTATTCCGAGATTTCTCCGGATACAAAGTTTGATTCCATGTTTGTGTGGGCGAAATTTTTATTTGACAGGAGCAAATACTATTATTCAGATGCTACAGCAGCTGTTTATCCGACAAAAGTGGTTTACGCTTACAGCAATGGTTTTGAGGATGCTGTGACTGCAGAGCTTCTTTCTGATGCGGCAGACCAGGATACCTTTGCCAAAGGAATAGATAAAGCTTATTTCTTAGATCATAAATATACTCTGCGGCTTCATGCCTTTGATAATTATTTTGATGTATTCTATGACTGTGTTAAATTAAGCGGAATTGATTTAAATAAGTCCGGTGAATACGATGCTGTATTCTCGGTTGATTTGGGCAGCGAAACGATATCAATAAATCGTAAAATTTATATTGTTGATAAAATAGCTGATAGCGGTTTGAAAATCATCTCAGATCCCAACAAGGGTTCAGATACATTGATGCCGGGTGATACATTTAATATAGAAGGTATTAAGCTGGAGTACACCGACCGAAGAGGAAGGGTAATGCAGTTAACTGAAAATGATGTGACTTATGAAATCATTCAAGGCGGCAGCGGTCACTTAATTGACAGCGAAATGAATACTAAATCGATTAAAGTATCTTACAGCTATATGAATGAATGGGGCAAAAAAGCTACAATTAGTGAGTCCTATTTCCCATGGGGCAATGTGATTTCAGTTGACTACAGATTTTCCAAAACAGCCAATGCAGTAGTTGTGAATTGGCGTGAGGTTAAGGATGCAGATTATTATATTGTTACATATCTTGGTGAAACATATATTAGCAAAGATACTTCTGTTTCCTGTGACAAAAATCTAAAAAACGGCACAATTTATCATGAGCCTGTCAAAGTAGTACCTGTTAAGAATGTCGGAGATAGAAAGCTGATAGGTTTTGGAAAAGAATACTGTATTATAAATTTTACAATAAACGGATATATTCCATCTGATGAACAGATTAATAAATAGTCGTCTTTCATCACAGGAAAAGGCAGCGGAGAAATCCGCTGCCTTTTTATGATTAATAGATTATTTGCTTATTCTGAAATAAATATCCTTTGTTTCGTTCTTTTTAAAGCTGAGTATCTGCTCTTCATCGGTTAATGCACAGGATACCTTTATGTCCTGGTCAATATCAGAGGTTATTTTTATGCGAACCGTTCCGGCATCCGTATTCCATGTGAGAGAGTCAACTGTTGCTCTTGTTCGTGCTTTAATACCGTGTATACTGCCATTGTCAAAGCCGCTTTCGGGGAGCGCGGGCAGAACTTCAATTTCACCCTCATTTGAATAAACAAGGCTTTCATTTATAATGCCTAAGTAACCAATTGCAAAATCAGTGCAGTAGCAGCTTCCCTGATCATAATCATGGTTGGTCATAAGTGAATCATAACGTATTTTATGGTTCATCAGATTAACAAGAGCGTCTGTAAGACTTGCTCTGTCCTTAAGTCTTGCAGCAATAAGGGATCGGTGAACAAGTGCATGGCTGGCTTCATTTTCACTTTCTCTGTTATCGATTGCCTGAATGCAGGATTTTTTCAGCTTTTCGTTATCCTGTGTTTCAAATAAAGGCCATACACAGTAAAGGTGGCTTAAATGTCTGTGTTCGTTATTTTCCTCAAAGGCAGTAGTAGCCCATTCTTTTATTGCGCCTGTTTCATCATAAAGATACGGCGGCAGTTTGTCGAGTATATTTCGCCATTTTGATGTGTCAGCGTCAGGTGTGACTTTAGACATAATATCAATCAGCATATTGAGATTGTCTCTGCAGGCTGCAATATCAATTGCACAGTTTGCATCTGAGGGACTCGGGTAGTTTGAGGGATTGTTTTCGGGTGAATAGCTTGGAAGTATGCAGTAGGTTTCGCCATCCTCCAGCTGTGTTTTGCCTTTCTGATAATGAATACCGCCGTTTTTGTCGGTATAGTATTCGGCAGTCATAAGCTGGGCCCAATAGTTAGCTGATTTTGTCAGCAGAGGCAGCAGAATATCTTCCTGCAGTCTGAGATATCCGCGCTGTGTAATCCGTGTGATATCTTCGTCAGTCAAGTCCTTTTCATTCACGGAGAGCACGGATTTCAATGTATCAAGATTAAACTCATCACTAAGCGGGATATTAATATTGCCGTAGCACTGAAGTGTTTCATATAATGGCTGAAGCATCCATGAAGTGCCGGCATTCCAATATCTGAAAGGATACGGGTAGCAGGTCTCGGTAATCACGGCTTTGTCACCGTCTGTGTTTACAGGAGCCTGAATGGCGTCCTTAAAGCCGTGTGTGGCGTATGCATTTTCCTCCCAGTCAGGCAGCTGGCGAAGTATGAAATAGGTATAGCCTATTGGCGAACTTTTTATATTGCCTGTGTTCATTGACGAGGTCTGCAGATTTACATTTGCATCCATCGTGTATTTGCTTCCCCAGCCGGCGTTCCATTCACCGGTCCACATTCCGTAAAGGCGGCTGGTAGAATATCCGCTGCAGCAAAGGTAAGCATAGCGTCCGGCGTAATATGTTCTTTCAGCAAGCTGTGCATTTATTTTTTTATCACCCTTCTGCGTTTTTAAAAGGCCTTCGTTTGACTGTGTGCTTGCATCGTCAAGCACAAGTGTAACGGCATCAAATTGAGGCTTATATATTTCAAGGTGATTTTCCAGTGCTTTGTCATAGTTAAAATTGTCATTAGCTGTATATTTATCCGCAACTGCCTTTGCTTGGGTTTTTAACGCATCAACAAGGGCAAAATGCGTTTGCTTTTCAAAGTCGCTGTATTTGCCCATATCATAAGTTCTGTCAGAAATTGTGATAAGATATACAGAACGGGCATCCGTAATTTTTACTGCACAGTTTTCGCTTGCTTTAAACTGACTTTCCTGTGTGTTTTTTTCTGTTTCTATTTTTTCTTTTGTTCCGCCCGATGTAATGATATATGTAAGAGTGGCGTAGCCCCCGTCTTTGAGCTCACTGTTTTCGTAATCGGGATAATGTGCAGCCATAGCAATAAATTCACCATCACTGCCGGCAAATTTTTTATACTGAAGCTGTGTTTCATCACTGTCACCAAAATTTGCCAGTGTTGATATATCGTCTATAGACAGAGTTACATTTACCTTACTGCCTTTATCAGAGGAACTTATTTGGGTAATGACTGCATTATCTGCCATAGATGTAAAGGATTTTCTATCCCAGGCGCCATCAGCATTTTCAAAATAAACGCCGGACTGAGCAGTTTCATAGTCTGTGTAGCGCACATATTCGGAGTTTTTCTTTTTTTCAAAATCTAATCTGAGCTGTGCACCGGGATGATAGCGGTAAACATCGTCATAGCTTGCATTGTCCGTAATATCCTCTCCTTTAACAATAGCTTGCTTCACACTTTCAAGCTCGTTAAAGGTTTTTGGACAAGTGCGCACATTTTGGTTTGGAAGAATAAAGTGCATGTTTTGGAAAATAAATGTATCGGAATATGGTGAGCCGCTCTCTATAAAACCCTGAAGACCGTTTCCTGAAACCATACCTTGGCGCCAGCTCTTTGCTTTATTTTTTTTCTTAGGAGACAGTTCAGTATATTTTTGACTGTACGAAATTTTGCTTAAATCCGTAAACAGTTTATCTATGACATCGGAATGCAGCTCCTCTTTTGAGCCACAGGCTGATAGTGTAAAAATCAGAATCGCACACAGCAGCAGACTGATTGTTTTAAGTATATATTTTTTCATATTTTTATCACCTCAGACTGAGTATAACATAATGGCATCAAAAAAATACGACATCTTATTTGAAATAATGTCGTATTTGTGTTAGTATTGGTTTGGTGATAATATGATTGAATTTGTTTGGAACGGAGTAGACTTTAACATAACCGATTTAGGCGGAGGAGCATTAGGTGATGATATACCAAGGCATGCCCATTCAAAAAATAGTTATGAACTTCATTTTATTTTGGATGGAGAGGGTGAACTTTTAACGGATACAAAAAGATATGCACTTAAAAGCGGTGATTTTTTTATTACCGGTCCGGGTATTTATCATGCACAGACAGCAAAAAGGAGCAGACCTGTTAAGGATATTTTTATTATGCTTCAGGCGGTGAATTGTGATCGGGCTAATACAATTTCATCAGTCTTTTTGGCAAATCATTTTTGCTTTTGCAGCAAATTTGATAATAGATCGGCTGTCGAAATTCTCGATGAATATAAAGGTAAAAAAGCTGATTATAAAACTGTAGTCGCTGCTTTGACAATGAAGATTTTAACGGATATTACCAGAATGTTTTTGCCTAATTCATTTAACGAAAGCCTGTTTGAGGAGACATTAAATGATCGAAGATTTGTTATTATTGAACAATTCTTCCTTTATTCAAAGAAGCTTACACTTACTGAGCTTTCAAGGCGAATAGGCCTTTGTGAACGCCAAACACAGCGTCTTTTAAAAAAGTATTACGGTAAAAGCTTTAGAGAAAAAAAGCAGGAGTGCAGCTCATATTATGTAGGTGAAGTTTGAGAATACATTTTAATGGTATTCTCATATTTCACCTTTTTTGTTAATTCAGTTTTTTAAGCGTAAGCGAAGCATTTACGCCGCTTCCGAGTGTAACGCCTACTGCAACGAGTGCTGAAAGAACGATGTCGATAACATCTCCGGCATTGAGGTCAATTATAACGCTTCCGCTGTAAAGCGATCCTACGCCGGCAGCCAGAAGACGTGATATTGTGGCATTGGGGATATTGCTTGCATTTCTTCTTACTGCAAGTGTAAGTGTTGTTCCTAATGCTACAGATACAGTGCTGAAATAATTGATTTCATAGGTTCCTGCTTCAGTTACGGTAATGCTGTTAGCAGGTGTATAGGTTACGTTATCTGCAGGCATTGTTGATGCCATTGGAATTTGTGTGGATCCTGCAAGTGTAAGCTGAAGTGTTTGAGGTGCTGTGCTGTATACACCACCATATGCAGCTAAGCCGTCTTCAGGACCTGTTGGGCCTGTAGCACCTGTCGGACCCGTAGCACCAGTCGGACCCGTAGCACCTGTTGGGCCTGTCGGACCGCTTGGGCCTGTAGTGCCGCTTGGACCGGTAGCGCCTGTTGGACCTGTCGGACCACTTGGACCTGTA
>DKZG01000013.1:6829-37877 GCA_002493595.1 Ruminococcaceae bacterium UBA7080
AGCACCTGTTGGGCCTGTCGGACCGCTTGGACCGGTAGCACCACTTGGGCCTGTCGGACCACTTGGACCTGTAGCACCTGTTGGGCCTGTCGGACCACTTGGACCTGTAGCACCACTTGGACCTGTAGCACCAGTTGGACCCGTAGAACCGCTTGGACCTGTAGCACCGGTTGGACCTGTCGGACCGGTTGGACCCGTAGAACCGCTTGGACCTGTAGCACCGGTTGGACCCGTAGGACCGCTTGGACCTGTAGCACCGGTTGGACCCATTGCGCCATTCATTCCGGTGGCACCTGTAGCTCCTGTAGCACCGGTTGGACCTGTCGGACCCATTGCACCATTCATTCCGGGTGCACCCGTCGGGCCTGTCGGACCCATTGCGCCATTCATTCCGGCGGCTCCTGTAGCTCCCGTTGCCCCTGTTGGGCCTGTAGCACCGGTTGGACCTCCTGCAGGGCCTGTAGGACCTGTTGGACCAGTAGGACCGGTAGCACCGGGAATACAGCAACAAGTGTGATTATGACAACAGCATCTGTCATCATTTGATGAACAAGGACATCCGCTGTTGCTGTAAATATTTGTATTCAAATGCATAATATTTGGCTCTCCTTGAATAAATTATGGATGCTTATTAACAGCATCTATAATAATCTATTCATAATAAACCTCTTGTGTGAAGTGAATCAAAATAACTTAAATTGTGCAGATATGCGGATGACTTGGGACGAAATTGACCGGCGCGTCTGTTATATTCCTCAGCTTTTTTGTAATTACCCAATTTGTCATAGCAAATACATAATTGTATGCATGGAGTAAAGCCGTTTGAATTTAAATCATCAAAGCCGCCGTTTTTATCATTAGATGGAAGACTTAAAGCGAGCTCAAACCAGAATATGGCAGTTTTATAATTGTTTTGAGACATAAAGATATTACCGATAAGACAGCATATTTCACAGCGCGGTTTGTCAAATGAGAATGTTTTAAACAGGGCTGTTAATGCATTTTTTATATCTTCGTTTTCTAAAAAGCAAAAGGATAATATTTTGCAAGCTTCGATTTTGTTTTCAATCCATGCATTTTCATCGTTAATGAAAGCAGTAAGCATATTTGCTGCACGGTCGTATTTTTTATGATAATAAAGTTCACGTGCAAAGTAAAAGCGGTCACGCGGCGACATATCATTTTCTTGAAGTGCCTGTTTTTCATAAATTTCAAGATTTCTTGTACTGTATTCTTTTTTGATTGATTTATGATTGATTTGCGTATCAGCGTAAATTGCTTTGCCGCTGAATTGTGCAACCTCATGAACTCTTCCTTTCCAGCTGATAAAGCAGTCACGTTTTATTAAGCGTTCTCTGAAGAATGTAAAAGTCGGTTTGTTTTCTTCATCAAATGCCGTATTATATTTAAGCATTACTGCCGGAGCATCTGTGAGCTGCTTTTTCAGCTCAATCAGTTTGTTTTGGTTTTCTTCATCAATCACATCGTCGGCATCAAGCCACATAATATAGTCTTTCGTTGCTTTTGAAAAAGAAAAATTGCGCGCTGCGGAAAAATCATCAATCCATTTGAAATCATATACATGATCTGTGTATTTTGATGCAATGATTTTTGTGTTGTCACTGCTTCCGGTATCCACGATTATTATTTCATCTACTGCATTTTTAATGCTGTCAAGGCAGCGTGCCAATACTTTTTCTTCGTTTTTTACAATCATACATAAACTGATGCTTATCATAATATCCTCCTTGTTTGTCAGTCCATTATATGATTTTAAAAAAATTTTGCACATAATAAAAAAGATGACAGTACAAATTTTAATATCTGTTCAATATCTTTATACATTATTGTTTTATATTGTATAATTTGATAGGATAATGACGATAGAATTTATGTTGGGAGCGATGATATGAGTGATAGAATTCGCACATATACAAAAAGAGAGCTAAAAGGATATCTTGTAGGTATGTTCGGTCAGAACCTTATTTACAATATTATTGCTACAGGTCTTTATTTTTATTTTCAAAATGTTATTTGTCTGCCGGCAATGGCGCTTGGCTGGATTATGGCCATTGCAAGAATATGGGATGCAATAAATGATCCGATGATGGGTACCATTGTTGACAGAACAAGAAGCAAGTGGGGAAAGTGTAGACCCTATCTGATTATTTTTCCGGCGGTAATCGGTTTGTCAACAATTTTAGCCTTTATTAACGGTAATTATGCTGAGGCGGATACATCTGCTCAAAGGGTAGTTATTGTAGCTTGGGCAGCAGTGTCCTATATCGTTTGGGGTATGTGCTTTACGGTTTGTGATATTCCGTTATGGGGCATCACATCTTTAATGACAGAGGATGAGGATGATAGGTCCAAAATACTTGGACTTGCGCGTATTGCAGCAGGAATAGGCGGAATTGGTGTTCTGGTTGTGCAAATTGCACAGCTTGTTGCAGGTATATTTGAAGGCAGGGGCTACAGTTCTGCCAAGGCGTCGCAGTATGGCTTTATTGCAACTGTTATTGTAGTGACTGTGATTGCTTCAGTACTTTTTGAATTTGCAGGTATCTGCACGAGAGAAAAGGTTGAGCAGAGCAAAAGGAAATATACTTTTAAAGAGAATTTTAAAATTATGTTTGGAAACAAGCCTTTCAGACAAATTTTGATTTCGGGAATACTGAGAAGTCCGATTCAGCTTCTTATGCTGATTTCAATGACATTAATCACTTATTATTATGCTAACGGAGATTTTTTAAATGTTATAAGCGACAATACTTTGAACTGGCCGATTGTAATAAGGCTTGGCATTATTGCTGCTTCTGTATTTCTTGGTCAGTTTATTGCAATGGGAATCACACCTTCGCTTATCAAACGTTTTGAAAAGAAAACACTTTACAACTTCTATTCAATAGCAGGAGCTGTTCCGCATGCATTTCTTTATGTGTTTTATAAAATGGCAGGCGGTGACCTGAAAACAAATCTTGTTTGGGTTATGCTTACCGGATTATGTTTCCTTTTAGCGGGTGCAGCAATGGGCGGTATTAATGTTCTTCAGTCCGTTATGATTGCAGACTGCGTAGATTATGAGGAATATACAAACGGAGTGCGCACGGATGGTGTATTCTTTTCGGGTCAGAGTTTTATTACCAAGCTTTCAGCAGGTATTGCTTCCATTCTTTCCGCTTTTATTTATAATATGGTAGGTTATAGTGATACCAATATTGCCGTAATGAACGATGCCCTGAAAAAGGGTGCCGATTTTCTAACGTACGACGGTGGTTCGGGTGCAGGAAAATACGCAGCTACTATGTTTTTTCTTATTTCCATACCGCCTGCAATCGGTATGGTGCTTTCGGTACTGCCTACACTCAGGTATGCACTGCCTGATCAGGAGCATGCGCGAATGCTTGATGAGCTTGTAGCGAAAAGAGCTCAGATGAACGACGAAAAATAATGAAGCAGGGCAGAGATTTGCTCGTGCTGCAGTAGGAAATAACAGCCTGGAAATTACTCGTAATTTCCAGGCTGTTATTGTCTTCGAAACTTATACTAAAAAAAGCAGCTTTAACTGACAGCTGCTTTTAAATGATGTGTTTTATTATTCTTCAATGCCTTTGGCTGTGCGTGCTGCTTCAAGCTCGGCTTGTGCTTTTTCCTTTGTCTTACCTGTATAATCGTTAAAGAACATAGGAATGATTGTCAGCAGAAAACCGATTGCAGGGATTATGGTCACAAGTGCAAGCAGTACCTTTTGGGTATCCGGTGATTGCTGAAAAAAGATTTGTCTGCCTGCGATGTCCACCATTGATTTGTCAACGGGTTTAAAATCTGTTCTGTCAAGAATTTGACCGAATACAAAGGTCGCAATTGCTGCGTTGACCTTTGACAGGAAGGTCTGGAAAGAAAAGCAAACCCCTTCATGTCTTTCACCTGTTTTCCATTCCAGATAGTCAACGGAGTCTGCAATGAGTGCATAAGTGATTACATTATAAATGCCGAGAGGCAAGCCCATAAGGAAAAGGAAAATCCAAAGAAGATATATGTTTATTTTAGAAATATCCTGAGCAAAAACGACATAGCAAAGTGCGTGCACAATAAGACCGAATACAGCAGAGCCAATGTAAATCTGTTTGAGAGAAAGCTTTTTTCTGAGGACGGGAAAAAGTGCCATGGCAGGTACCATGCCTACACCGATTGCGACGGTCAGAGTGGTAACAATTGTTCCTCTCGGTATCCAAAAATCATAAGCAGCTTTGGCATCAACATCAGGCAATATATTTCCTAATGTGTCAAATATTTGACTGAAATCGGTATAGTTTTGAATGATCAGATAATTACCTATATAATCGGCGCATTGATTGGCCGTTACCATTGTTGATCCCAAAACCGATGCGAAAATTACAATAATTAATAGCTTATCCTTTCCCAAAACATGAAAGGTTTCTTTAAAGGTAGGAGTATGGTCTGTTTTAGGTACTCTTTCTTTAGAAACGAAGAATATCAGAATAGAAAGTCCGCAGCCCAGCAGTGAAAAGATCAGACCGCTTAAAAAGAATCCTTTTGTGTAACCCATGTTGCTTTGATAAAGCATCGGTACAAGAAGGGCAGGTAGTATGCCGCCGAACGTTGAACCGAGTCTTGCTGTAGAAATAAAGGATGTTCTTTCACTCTCAAGCGGTGTAATGACAGACGAAAGTCCCCAAAAAGGCACATCCTGAACTGTAAATGCAACACCCCATAGGATGTATGTAACCAGAGCCCATACAAATGCTGCAGGGGAACCATGCTCAAAGGGTGCAGAAAATAAAAGGATTGTGCAAATTGCGATCGGGACAGGGGCAAATAAAAGGTAGGGACGCATTTTACCCCATTTTGATTTTGTTCTGTCAACAATCATTCCCATCAGAGGGTCGTTGAGAGCATCAAAAATTCTACCGATCAGTATAATGGTTGTACCCTGCTTCAAAGTGAGTCCTGCACCGTTTTGGAAGAATACAAGTGTAAACATAGACATCAGCGTGTAAATTCCCGAACGCCCAAAGGCTCCGATGGTGAAGCAAATTCTTTCCTTCATTGTAAGATATTTTTTGTTAACGCTCATCATTTTCTCCTTTTTATTATAGCCGGCATAATAACCGGTGCTTCCTCTCCTGCCTGCTTCATTTGACTGAGAAGCATATATTTCATCTCTTGTCTGACGTGCCTGTAGCGTGGATCCTTAACCAAATTATATTTTTCGTCAGGATCTTTTTTTAGGTCATAAAGATAGCTTTCAAAATAGAGCTTTGCTCGGTGATGAAGATAACCTAAGGGAGCCATATCACGTACCTCATATTTAAATCTGTCTGTTCTTATGGCACGGGAATTGGATGCTTCACTGATTTGAATAAAAACACAGTCTCTTTTGAAACTTGGATTATCTATTTGTTTTGTAAGGTCAATGCCCATATATGTTTGGGGTATAGCTATGCCTGCCATTGACAGAAGTGTGGGAGGAATGTCAATTAAGGATGACAGCCTTTTTTCACATATTCCGCCTTCAAAGCCGCCGCCTTTTATAATCAGAGGTGTGTGTGTTGCACTTTCATGGCAGCTTCGCTTGTATTCGGGATTTCTTGTTTTAAAGTGACTGCCGTGATCAGAGGTGTATATTATTATTGTATCGTCGTAAATACCAAGCTGTTTTAGCTTATCAACCAATCTGCCGACATTATAGTCAAGTCTGTTGATTGCAGAAATATAGTCCGGATACATTTCTTTGTAATCGCCTTTCAAAAAGGTTAAATCATCCGGAAGAGGATAGTTTTTATATTGATCAACAGTCGGCTTGTAACCCTCATATGTATTATGGTCATTTTGGTGATGGGGTTCAAGCTGGCTTATAAACATAAAGAATGGTTTTTCTTTGTCGCAGGAGTCAAGGTATTCAAGCGCAAAATCATTAATGCAGTCAGCTCTGTAGCCTTTAAATTCAATTTTGTTTCCGTCGCCGTCAAACACATATCCGTCGTAGCCGTGCGAAGTGAATTCCAATACATCTGCAGCCCGCCAATATTGGTATTCGCCCTGACGATCTTTAGGTATCGGTTTGCTTTCGCAGTGAAGTCCTATTCCCGGAAGTCTGTCGGATGCCAGATGCCATTTGCCTATATAGGCTGTCTGATAGCCGGCCTCGTTAAAATAATGCGCCAGCGGCGTAATGTCCTGCGGCAGCGGAATTGCATTCCAGTAGCAACCGCATTGTGTTGCATAAACTCCTGTTTGCAAACAAGCTCTTGCAGGGCCGCATACAGGCTGACAGGTGAAATTGTTTTCAAATTTTACACCCTCGTGTGCAAGCTGACAGAGATTAGGTGTGATTTCTTCAGTCACCGTATCCCATCGCTGCTGATCTGAGAAATAAAAAATAATGTTTTTCCTTTTCATAAATCGTTACCCTTTACTTTAATAATCAGGCGGAAAAGCCTGTAACTGCATTAAATACATTTATTACTGCCACCATGGATAGAACTGCGGAAAAAATTTTTGTAATTGTTTTGTTAGATAATTTTTTGTTTAGCTTTGAACCTATGATGCCGCCTATAACGGAAACAGTCATGGCTGCTATAATTATCGGAAACTGTTTTTGAAAAGGTTCAAATTTGTTATTTATAAAAATAGTAATAAGCTGGCTGAGCTGACTGAAAAAAATTATTGCTACTGAGTAAACGGCGCTTTCTTTAACCGTAAATGAAAATAAAAGAACAAGAAATGCTGTGTTAATCGGTCCGCCTCCGATGCCCAGAAAAGCACTCATAAGACCAAGGGCCAATCCTGTCAGTATTGTAAGAACGGGATTGTTTATTTTAAAAGATTTTACATTTTTTGCATTCACATAAATGATAACAAATAATATAAAAGCAGCAATGATTACGGCTTGAATTCCTTTGACGATATCCGGGTTCATTTTTTCAACTGAAAGCTCGAAGAGCTTATTTCCTATTATTCCGCCCAATACTGAACCGGCGGAGACAAGAACGGCAATTTTTTTGTTGAATTCGGTTTTCGATGCAATGTGCTTTGCAGAAGAACTTATACTCATGGCAAATACGGCACATGTGGAAATAAAGCCAACGGTTTCAACGGTGTGATATCCCATAAAATCAAGTACAGGTTTGATTATTACACCGCCGCCGATGCCTACTGTTGCGCCTACAGCACAGGCTATGAATATAATCAGACTGTAAATTAAAGTAATCATTTTTTTCCTCAAATACTTATAATGTTTATTTTAACTTGTCATACATTAGCTGTCAATCCACAGTGCAGTAAAAATTGCACTCCCAGGCAGGTATGTAAGGACTGTGTCTGAAATGGATTTTGTACTTGTCGTTCATTTCAAGAATTTTTAAAGCAAGTGCAAACATATCCTCGTTTCTGTGGTATGCACACACGTAAAGTTTGGGAGAATACATTTTAATAATTTTTTCAGCACCGTTAAGTGCATGAAGCTCTGCTCCTTCAATATCCATTTTTATCATTGTAACTTTGTCTTGAATCAGTGACGAAATATCCGTAACCTCAACAGGTACACCCTGACCTGACAGTTTGGAATTTCTGCCGGCCTTTTTATCAAATATAAGTGTAGCTTTTTTATCCCATGCACCCATATTAAAACACGTAATATTTTTCATGTTCTCTGTGTTTTTTAAAAGTTTTTTATAATTTTTTGCATCCGGTTCAAGAGCGTAAATATGTTTATATCTGCCGCCGGTGAAATCTGTGAATTCTTTTATTGTGTCGCCGTCATAAGCGCCTAAATCAACAATGGTTTCGCTGTGGCTGAGTTTTAAAATATTGCGGTAAATATCGTTCTTATCACAAAACGTATCAAACAGATAATTTACTTTGCCGCTGATTTTAAAGTTTATAATATCGGTAAACACTCTTTTGCTTTCATCATCATAAAGATGATGATATACGAAATCGAATTTTTCTTCATGTTCCTTCACATAATCTATTGTGAAAAGTCCTGCGCCTGCTACCGGGATGTCCGGTGCATAAACAGGATGCTGCATGCTGATTTTTTTTATGTTTTCCAGCACACTTTCAATATGTGTAGCAAATCCCAGAACCACGGAAAAGTCATCAAACGCTTCGCATACTTGAGCATACTTCATTACCTTAAATCCTAAAAATGAATGCCCCCTTACAAATTCGTCGCTAGCAAATATTGCGCTTATTTTACCGCCCTTTTCTTCAATGATTTGAATTATTCTTTGCGCAGCATTTCCCATGCCGTAAATCGTTATCGGTTTGCCGCTGTTTATAATGATGTCCCACACATTTTCTTTTTCTTTAAGTAATTCAAGCATAGTTAGTTTGCAACCTTTCCAAGCTGTCAGAAGCGTATGAAAATTCTGTTTAAATTATATCACATTTTACAAGGCTTTACAAATAAATCATTTTAATATATAATATACGATATTAAATTATCTAAAATTGTTTGGAGGTATTTGCCTTTATGGGCAGCGGTCTACTAAAGCTATTCAAAAAAGAAAGCTCTACCGAGGAGGAAATTAAACAGCTTGTTGAGGGTGACGAGCAGGTTGGTGAGCTTGAAAAAAACCAGAGAGAAATGATTAACAATATTTTCGAATTTGATGATCTCAATGCCGGTGATATTATGACGCATCGTACAGATGTTGATGCAGTTGAAATCAGTGATTCTCTTGAAAACGCAGTAAAAATTGCAATTGAGCACGGGCGATCCAGAATCCCTGTTTTTAACAATGATTTGGATGATATTTGCGGAATAATATATGTAAAGGACTTACTTAGATTTGTCGGCAGCAAGATCACTGCGGATGACAAAATAGCGGATTATATCCGCAAGCCGCTTTTTGTTCCCGAGACGATTCCCTGCGGTAAGCTTTTTGCCCAAATGACAGAGACGAGAATTATGCTTGCCATCGTTGTGGATGAGTATGGCGGAACAGCAGGTATCGTAACTATGGAAGATGTGCTTGAAAGCATTGTGGGCAATATCCGTGACGAATACGATGATGAAGAAGAACTTGTTACGCAGATTGACGAAAAAACCTTTACCTTTGACGGTGTTGCGGATATAGACGAGGTTGAAAAGGTGCTTGCTGTTAAACTGCCGGAGGGTGATTATGATACGCTTGCAGGCTTTGTCATTAATCTCTTAGGTTATCTGCCTACAGGAAAAAAGGAAAACGAGATAGCAGTTTATGAAAATCTTACCTTTACTGTTTTAGAGGTAGATGAAAGACGCATAGAAAAAATAAAAGTAGAGAAGAACAATGATTGAACAGATAATTGAATTTGAAGCAATTGATCAGGCTGTCAACCTTTTTGGCAGCTTTGATGAAAATGTTAAGTTAATAGAGCGTGAGTACGGTGTATCCATTATTTCACGTGCAACGGATTTAAAAGTTGTGGGTGATGCTGAAAATGTTTCGGCAGCAGTCAGGGTGCTGCATTCACTTTTGGTTTTAATCGGCAAGGGAGAAAGCCTTTCAGACCAAAATGTAAGATATGTTATTTCTCTTGTCAATGAGGGAAATGAGGATAAGCTCAATTCAATGACCTCGGATACAATCTGTATCACTGCTAAGGGTCGTCCGCTTAAGCCTAAGACCCTTGGCCAGAAAAAATATTGTGAGTCAATAGATAAGAATATAATTACTTTTGGAATAGGACCGGCAGGAACGGGTAAAACATATCTTGCTGTAGCAATGGCTGTAACCGCTTTCAGAGCTAAAGAGGTTACAAGGATAATATTGACACGTCCGGCTGTAGAAGCCGGTGAAAAGCTCGGTTTTCTTCCCGGTGATTTGCAAAGCAAGGTTGATCCTTATTTAAGGCCTCTTTATGACGCACTTTTTGATATGCTTGGTGCCGAGAATTTTCAGCGTTATCAAGAAAGAGGTGCGATAGAAGTAGCTCCTCTTGCATATATGAGGGGACGTACACTTGATGACAGCTTTATTATTCTTGATGAGGCTCAGAATACAACGCCTGAGCAGATGAAAATGTTTTTAACCAGACTTGGATTTCGCTCAAAGATGGTCATTACAGGCGATATTACACAGATTGATTTGCCTGACGGAAAAAAATCCGGTCTCAAAAAGGTAATGCATATTTTAAAAGATGTTGATGATATAGAGATATGCAGATTTAACCAAAAGGATGTTGTTCGTCACAAGCTGGTTCAGGATATTGTTAATGCTTATGAAAAATACGAGAAGGAGGAAAAAAGATGACAACAAATTCAGTTAAGGTTATTATTTCAAATGACCAGAAAAATATAAAAATACCAACAGGTATACGTATGCTTATACGGCGTTGCTGCCATGCCGTGCTTGAACTTGAGAATTTTGACGGTTCTGCTGAGGTGAGTGTCCGTTTTGTTAATAATGAACAGATAAGAGAGCTGAACAGTCAGTACAGGAATATAGATAAGGCAACAGATGTGTTATCTTTTCCTCTTGGCGAAAACGGTATTTACGATGTTAATATGGATACCGGTGCTAAGATACTGGGAGATATCGTTATATCTATTGAAAAGGCCTTTGAGCAGGCGGAGCTTTATAATCACCCGCTTCAGCGTGAAATCGGATTCCTTACCGTTCATTCCATGCTTCATCTTCTGGGATATGACCATGAAAACGGTGGTCTTGAGGAGGTACATATGCGTGAGAAAGAAGAAACTGTTCTGACTCAAATCGGCTGGAAGAGGGATAATAGCTATTATATGGGTGATGAATAATGACGAAAACTGCTTTTATTGCAATTGTTGGCAAGCCGAATGTAGGCAAGTCCTCACTTTTAAACAGAATACTCGGTCAAAAAATAGCGATTGTCTCATCAAAACCGCAGACAACGAGAACAAAGATTATGGGTGTTCTGACCGAAGGTGAAACACAGCTTGTTTTTACTGACACTCCCGGCTTTCACGCAGCACATAATAAGCTGGGTGAGAGAATGAATGAGGCTGTCGGTGATACTGTCGGCGGTGTGGATGCCTGCCTGTTTCTAACCGAGCCCGGCGGCGAACTTAACGAACAGGAAAGGCAGCTGCTTGAAATGTTTAAAAAGCAGAAAATGCCTGTTATTCTTGCAATCAATAAAATAGATATGCTTAAGGATAAGGAAGAGCTTTTAAACAGAATTGTTTATCTTACATCTCTTTTTGATTTTTATGCTGTCGTTCCTATAAGCGCTGCCGAGGGTGATAACATTGATGCACTTAAGTCGGAGCTTGATAAGCTTGCCTTTGAGTCACCCCATTTCTTCCCGGAGGATACACTGACCGACCAGCCTGAGAGAGTGCTGGCAGCGGAGATTATAAGAGAAAAAATTCTTAGACTTATGGATAAGGAAATTCCGCATGGTATTGCCGTAGCTGTTGAAAAAATGAGTGAGCGCAGCGATAAAGATATATTGGATATAGACGCCACTATTTATTGTGAAAGAGAAAGTCACAAAGGTATGGTAATCGGTAAGAACGGTACTATGCTGAAGAAAGTTTCAACCTATGCAAGACAGGATTTGGAAAAGTTTTTCCAAATTAAAGTTAATCTGCACTGCTGGGTAAAGGTTAAGCTCGATTGGCGTAACAGAGAGGGTCTTATTCACAATTTCGGATTGGATTAATTTAACACAAATTTTATATACCGCCATAGGATAAAATATTAACGTGGAGTGAAAAACTTAGTTTAATATAATGGTGGTGTATTTTATGGATTATAAAAAATGGCTTAGCTTTTGGCGTTCAGGCTCGGTTCAGGATTATTTGGATTATAAAGAGTACGAAAAGGCAGAAAACGATGACGACTACAACAAAGGGTTTAGTAATCAGAGAACAGACAATAGGGGAGAGTGACCGTTTAGTTACTCTCCTTACTGCTGATTACGGTCTTGTACGAGCTTTTGTAAGAGGGGCTAAGCAAATAAAAAATCGTCTGGCATCCTCTACCTCCCTTTTTGCTTATTGTGACTTTTCACTTTATAGGGGGCGGGATGCTTTTGTGGTGGATAATGCTTCTCCTATTGAGGTGTTTTTTGATTTGAGAAAGGATATTGTACGTCTTTCGCTTGCACAGTATTTTGCTCAGCTTGCCTATGAACTTGGTGAGGAAGAACAGCCTGCCCCTGAAATGCTTTCTGTTTTGCTTAATGCACTTCATCTGCTTTGCAGCAGCAGTAAGGATATAAGGGTAGTTAAAACCGCAGTGGAGTTCAGATTTTTATCTTTGAGCGGATATATGCCAAATATTCTTGCCTGTGCAAATTGCGCAGTGTATGAAACCGATATGATGTATTTTGATACTCTTGACGGATGCATTTATTGTCAGGACTGCAAAAAAGCAGGTGCCGTTCTTTGTCCTAAAACCGTTATTACAGCAATACGCTTTGTTTGTCTTACCGAGCCTAAAAAAATTTTTTCGTTTTCACTGTCCGGCGAAAATCTGGATTTGCTTACATGCGTCAGTGAAAAATATCTTTTAACCCGAGTGCAAAAAAAATTACCGACCCTTGATTTTTACAAGGCATTGATATAAAGGATAATCATATGAACAAAAATTTAAAAACACTTGAGCTTGATTTGATACTTAAAAAGCTTGCAGATGAATGTTCCTGCGATGATGCAAAAGAGCTGGCACTTTCACTGAATCCGAGCTGTGACATGAGCGAAGTTGATTTGCTGCTTACACAGACCGAGGATGCGTTTTCTCTTTTGGCGCGCTTTGGCGGTCCGTCATTTTCAGGACTCAAAAATGTTAATAACCCTTTACATAGAGCAAATGCAGGCGGTTCACTTAATCCCAAAGAGCTTTTGGATATAGCTTATTGTCTAAGGTCTATCAGAACATTGACAGAGTGGTATGGGCATTGCAGCGGCGTTAGAACAAGCCTTGATTTTTTCTTTGAAGGGATAACAGCCAATAAGTATCTTGAAAACAGGATTTTTACCTGTATTATCAGCGAAGAAGAAATAGCCGATAAAGCCTCTGAGCTTTTGAACGATATAAGAAGAAAAATCAGATCAAAAGAGAATTCTGTCAGAGAAAAACTGGATTTAATTATTCATTCTCCTCACTATCAGCAGTATTTGCAGGAGTTTATTGTAACACAGCGAAACGGGCGTTTTGTTGTTCCGGTGAAAGCAGAATGCAGGGGTAATGTGGCAGGTCTTGTTCATGATACTTCTTCAACCGGCGCCACTGTTTTTATTGAGCCTTCCTCAGTTGTGGATGCAAACAACGATATAAAAGTCCTTCAGGGCAAAGAGCGTGACGAAATTATGCGTATACTCTTTGAGCTTTCTGCTGAGGCGGGGGATTTTGCCGAATCCATAAAACATTCATATAACAGTGCGGTAATGCTTAATTTGATTTTCGCCAAGGCACATCTTGCTTACAAAATGAAAGCAGTTAAACCACTATTGAATCAAGAGGGTATTGTTTCTATAAAAAAAGCCCGTCATCCCCTTATTGATCCTAAAAAGGTAGTGCCTACTGATATTACTCTCGGTGAAAAATATGATACATTGGTTATCACAGGTCCCAATACCGGCGGTAAAACAGTTTCGCTTAAAACGCTGGGACTTTTAACTGCAATGACCATGTGCGGAATTCTAATTCCGGCAGGTGACAGATCAAAAATATCTATATTTGAAAAAATACTTGTTGATATCGGTGATGAGCAGAGTATTGCGCAGTCGCTTTCAACCTTTTCCTCCCATATGGTTAATATTATTGATATAATAGGCAAAGCAGACAGCCGTTCACTTGTTCTTATAGATGAGCTTGGTGCAGGAACCGATCCTGTTGAAGGTGCGGCGCTGGCCGTATCGGTTATTGAAAGGCTAAGGTCACAGGGTGCTGTTATTGCTGCAACGACGCACTATGCAGAACTGAAGGCTTATGCTCTTGATACAGCAGGTGTTACAAATGGATGCTGTGAATTTGATGTGGATACATTGAGACCGACTTACAGGCTTCTTATCGGTGTTCCGGGAAGGTCAAATGCCTTTGCTATTTCCGAGCATCTGGGTATGGCAAAGGATATTATTGACAAGGCTAAGAGTATAGTCGATTCAGATAACCGTGATTTTGAAGCCGTGCTTGAAAAGCTTGAAGCCTCAAGGCAGGCGCTTGAAGAAGAGCGGCGTTCCGCTGAAGAAATGACGGCAAAAGCTAAAAAAATGGAAGAGCGTGCTAAGTCAGAAAAAGATAGAATAGAAACTCTTAAGCAGCGTGAGATGGATAAGGCAAAGCGTGAAGCAGAAAAGCTTATTGAGGCGGCGAAGAGAAAATCATCCGAATTTTTACTTGAACTTGAAAAGCTGAAAAAGGAACAGAACGCATCAAATGCCACTGAAATTGCACGCAGGACACGACGCACAGTTAAATCTCAGATGGGTGAAATGGATGAATTGATTAATCCTGCTGACCTGGCTGATAATTGGGATTATGATTATAAGCTTCCTCGTGAACCTAAAGTCGGCGATAGAGTCATTATAAAAGGAATCGGCGAAGGAGAGGTTATTGAAGCAGGTGATAAGCTTTTGGTTAAATCGGGCTTGCTTAAGACCCGTGTCAGACTGTCCGACATAATGATATTGGACAAGCCTAAAGAAAAGCCAAAATCCGTAAGACATAATGTTTATCGTACATCCTCACGTGCCGATGCAGATGTAAAAACCGAAATGGATATGAGGGGAAAAACGGTTGATGAAGCTCTGAGTGAGCTTGGTTTATTTATTGATAAATGTATTTTGAATAATATTGAAGAAGTACGTATCATACACGGCAAGGGAACCGGTGCACTCAGAGCAGCAGTGACGGATTATTTGAGATATCATCCTAACATATCCGAATATCGGCTGGGCAAATACGGCGAGGGTGAAAACGGTGTAACCATTGCAAAATTGAAATAGATTGTTATAGAAAAGCACCTGTATAAATCAGCTTGTTTATACGGGTGTTATTTTTTTATTGCTTTTTATATATTTACCTGTTATAATGTCAATATAATAATTGCTTTACTATGGCAGAGCGTTAATGTGATGCCGCAGCAGGCTAAAACCTATTATGAATGTTGAAAGGAATAAAAAGATGAAAAAAGTATTATCAGTTATTTTAGCAGCAGTGATGATGTTATCGGTCGTAACTTTGTTTGCTGCCTGCTCAAAGGATGCAAAGACAGATGAAACGGGTAAGGATAACACAGTAGCTAATTCTGCTGCAGTTGCCGATCTGGACCTGATTAAGCAAAAAGGTAAGATGGTAATCGGAATTACAGAATATAAGCCGATGAATTATAAAGAAAATAATGAGTGGACCGGTTTTGATACAGAATTTGCTCAGGCAGTCGGTGCAAAGCTTGGTGTTGATGTTGAATTTGTTGAAATCAACTGGAACAATAAATTCAATGAGCTCAGCACAAAAAATATTGATGCTATTTGGAATGGTATGACAATTACAGACGAGGTTAAGGATGCAACGGATGTGTCGGAGGCTTATGCTGAAAATGCACAGGTAGTTGTTATGAAGAGCAGCAATCTTGATCAATATAAGGATGCAGCTTCTATTAAGGATTTAAGTATTGCTGTTGAAGGCGGTTCGGCAGGTGAGAAGGCTGCAAAAGCAGCGGGTCTTGCAAATCTTGTTGTTTCGGATACGCAGGCTCTTGCGCTTACAGAGGTTGCTTCAGGTTCAGCTGACGCATGTATTATTGACTTAACAATGGCAAATTCAATGACAGGCGAGGGTTCAGGTAATCCTACGCTTGGATTCTCTATCAAGCTTGAGGCTGAGGAATATGGTGTTGCTTTCAGAAAAGGCTCAGATCTTACTGCAAAGTTTAATGAGATTAAAAAGGAGCTTGTTGCTGACGGTACACTTGATAAGCTCGCTCAGAAGTATGAAATCGCTATTATAAAATAAAACTCAGTGAGAGGGACAATATGTTTTTAGACGTAACACAATCTCTTTTTGAGGGATTTTTAACTACTTTAAAGCTGTTTGGTGTTACACTGATTGTTGCTCTTCCGTTAGGCTTGTTGGTCAGTTTTGGTTCAATGAGCAAAATAAAGCTGATAAAAGCTGTATTTAAAACTTTCATCTGGATGATCAGAGGCACGCCTCTGGTTCTTCAGATGATTGTGGTTTTTTACGGACCGGGTTTAATCAGTAACTGGGCACAAAATATTGAAAATCCGAATGCACTTATAACATGGATTGCATCGTGGACAGTGATGGAGCGCTTTGCAGCCGTATCTGTTGCATTCATAATAAACTATTCCTGTTATTTTTCGGAAATTTTCCGCGGAGGAATAGAGGCTATTCCTCAGGGACAGTATGAAGCAGGTCAGGTTTTGGGTATGACTAAGGTTCAGATTTTCTTTAAAGTTGTACTGCTTCAGGTTATAAAACGAATTATTCCGCCGATGAGTAATGAAATCATTACCTTGGTTAAGGATACTTCTCTTGCACGCGTTATATCTGTCTATGAAATTATATGGGCGGGTGAAAAGTTTATGAAGCTGGAGGGCCTTTTGTGGCCGCTGCTTTATACAGGTGTATTCTACTTGCTGTTTTGCGGAATTCTGACAATTTTGTTTGGTAAAATTGAGAAAAAATTAGATTATTACAGAGGTTAAAGCTATGGCAATATTAGAGGTTAATAATATTCGTAAGAGCTTTGGCAGCAATGAAGTACTTAAAGGTATTGATTTTTCACTTAATAAGGGTGATGTTCTTGTTATTATCGGTTCCTCGGGAAGCGGAAAAACGACTCTTTTAAGATGTCTGAATTTTCTTGAAACCCCGGATGTCGGCTCTATTGCCGTAGGAGGGCAGACTCTGCTTGATGCATCTGATAAGAATACATTAAGTGAAAAAGAAATACGCAAAAACAGGCTTCATTTCGGCTTGGTGTTTCAGCAATTTAATCTTTTTCCTCAGTATACGGTGTTTGATAATCTTACACTTGCTCCAAAGCTGGCCGTAAAAGGTGAGATTAGGGAGATGAAAAAGGCAAAAAAGAATGTGCCAAAGGCTTATAAAAGTCAACAGTATTGTGAAATTGAGAATAATGCAGCAGATTTGCTTGAGCGTGTCGGCCTGACTGAAAAAGCAGATGCATATCCCTGTGAGCTTTCAGGGGGGCAGCAGCAACGCGTAGCTATTGCCCGTGCACTTGCCATGCATCCGGATATACTTTGCTTTGATGAACCGACTTCCGCGTTGGACCCTGAGCTGACCGGTGAGGTGCTTAATGTAATTCGCAGCTTAAAAACAGGGAACAGTACAATGATTGTTGTAACCCATGAAATGGAATTTGCAAGAAATGTTGCTGATAAGGTTATTTTTATGGCAAATGGTGTAATTGAAGAGGCTGGCACCCCTAAAGAGCTTTTTGATAATCCAAAAAGTGAAATTCTAAAAGCTTTTCTTAATAAAGCACTTGATACATAATCTGTTTTGTGTTTTAATATAACTATAGTAATATTTTGAAAGCGGAGGGTTTTTATGGAATTGAAAAGCATTATTGCAAAAAAGGATGAATATGCTCAGTACATGCTTGATGAGATTACCCATATCTGTAAGGATATGGATAAGCGTGACCCCGGTTCAGAGGGTGAAAAGCAGGCTTGTGAGTATATGGCTGATGTGTTAAAAAAGGATTGCGGCTGTCAACGAGCAGATGTTGAGTCTTTTAAGGAAAATCCGGGTTCATTTTTTGGCTGGATTTATTTTACTATAACATTTGTTTTGCTTGCAATTATTGCATTTTTCTTTTGCCCGATTATTTCTGCTGTGCTTATTGTAGCAGGTCTTGTTATTGCTTTTTTGCAGTTTGGTCTTTACAAAAAGTTTGTGGATAGATTTTTCCCTGAAAAAACAGGTCACAATGTTACGGCTGTTAAGAAGTGTACCGGTGAGGTTAAGCGCAGAATCTTTTTTAACGGTCATCCTGACGCAGCTTGGGAATGGCCTGTTAACTACAGACTCGGCGGTGTAGGCTTTGAGGGGCACGCTATTATCTGCGGTATCGGAGCTATTTATTATCTTGTTATTTCCATTATGTATACAGTTCAGTATGGTGTTGGTTTTGCAATGGTTGACAAGTCATCCATGCTTTTCAAACTGGCAATGGGAGGTCTTGTTTTTGTACCTTTCCTCATCGGCCTTTATCGTATGTGGAATAAAAACAGAATTGTTGACGGTGCCAATGACAATCTTTCAGGCTGTTATATGGGTATTGCAGTTATGAAAGCGTTAGAGGATGCCGGTATTACTCTTGAAAATACCGAGGTAGGTGTTATTCTTTCAGGTTCTGAAGAAGCCGGACTCCGAGGTTCAAAGGCATGGTGTGAGGCTCATAAGGGTGAGTTTGACGATGTTCCGACATTTATTTATTCTTATGATACAATCCATGATCCAAAGTACCTTATGACAAATTATCGAGATCTTAACGGAACCGTTAAGGCAGATAAGGATGTATCTGATTTGTTTATGGAAGCGGCACAGGAGCTTAATATTCCCTGCAAGAAAGGTTGGGTTCCTCCTCTCGGCGGTGCGACCGACAATGCTGCCTTTGCTCAGGCAGGACTTAGGTCAACAGGTATAACCGGTCTTAATCATAAGCTAGAGGATTATTATCATACACGCCGCGATACATATGATAATATGAATCTTAAGGGCCTTGCCGATTGTTTTGCAATCAGTGTTAAAGTTCTTGAAATGTTTGATAATGGTGCAAAGCAGTAAAGTAAATAATATAAAAATAAAACTGTGAGTTGAGGACATTTTTATTAATGAAGATGTACCTAAAGTCCGGTGTGTTTTTTACAGCATAGTTTTTACTATGCTGTTTTTCTTTTATGTCTTAAGACAGTTGAGAGTCGAAAGGCTCGAAACAAAGAACCACCCGTTTCACGGGTGGTTTTGGTTCTGTAATTAAATCATTATATATTATTTCTTTTGTGTTTTATTAATTATATACAAAAAGAAATTAGTTTACCTTTTTAGCAGATTGTCATTATTTTTAATTAGCGGCATTATCCCAGGGCCATGGATCCTTAAGCCATTCATCCGAATTATATCCGTTCAGGGTGAGCGGACCAAACTGTTTTTCATACTCTTCTTTAGCTGCTTCATATTTTTTTTTGCATTTATTAAACAGTTCAATTGCGTCCTGGTCATCGGGATGTGTATCCAAAAAAAGTCTGTATTCAAGCATTGCAAAGCCAAGCTCGCTTACTCTTCTTAAAAGCTTAGTTTTGTTCATATCTGCTTAACCATCCTTCCCATAAAAGGTTTATTCAAAGCAGGAAAAATTGTGCCGTTGTCAAGGCCCTCGCCTTTATCATATGATACAAGCTCAAGCTGAAGCGGAACATATGCCATTGTTACAGCTGCATCGGCAGGCAGGGCAGGACGCTGTTCTTTTTTTAAAAAGCTTGGCTTGAAAAGGTCAACATAATTATCCATAGTATTCTCCTTTCTTTAGACTGAATAACAATGAATATTTAATGTAAATATCAGTCTGATATTTTATAATATGAAAAAATTATTAGATTGATAAAATTAATCGAAAAAAGAGTGCTGTAAAACATCTTCAAAACACATAAAAAGAATTTACATATAATGGTATAGGACGGATAAAATTTGGCAATGCTAATTTTGAAGACAGGGATGTTGCTTTTATATCCTTATTCACGCTGATCTGATTTAAAATTATTGAGATATAAATAAAAACGGTATGAATGTATTTTGAATCGGAATGCGATGATTAAAGATACAAGAATTTTATGAAGGTGATTTAGTTGGTAATAAAACGAGGCGAAATTTACTATGCCGATTTAAGTCCCGTAGTTGGCTCTGAACAGGGTGGTGTAAGACCTGTTCTGATTGTTCAGAATGATGTTGGAAATAAATTTTCACCCACAGTAATTGCTGCTGCCATAACTTCGCAGAGGGATAAAAATAATTTGCCCACACATATTGAGGTTGATGCAAGAAACTGCGGATTGGCAAAGGACAGCATTGTATTGCTTGAACAGGTGCGCACGATCGATAAAAGAAGGCTTAAGGAAAAAATGGGCAGTCTTGATACGGGTGATATGGGTAAAGTAAATCATGCACTTAGCGTGAGCTTTGGATTATAATTATTGCTTGAAAAAACAATCGCACACTGCCCCTTGAAATTTGTCAAGCAAGGCAGTTATGGGATTGTTTTATTGTTTTATATATGTTAAAATACTCCTATAAAATTTAAGTATAGGAGTTCATATATGAAAAAAATTGCCAAATTTGAAAAGGTTTCATTTGAACAGTTTGAAAAGGATTGGCTGAAATGCTTTCCGAATACGAATCATGTAAAAGAGATTTACAACAGTATCAAGCTTCCAAAAAGAGCTACAACAGGTTCTGCAGGCTATGATTTTTATGCACCGGATAATCTTGTATTTGTTAAGGACAAGTCTGTTCTCGTTCCGACAGGTATCCGTTCAAAGATAGAAGAGGGTTGGGTACTCTCCCTTTATCCGCGCTCGGGACTTGGCTTTAAGCATCGCTGTCAGCTGGATAATACGGTAGGCATTATTGACTCTGATTATTATAATTCTTCAAACGAAGGTCACATCATGATTAAAATCAGCTGTGATGCACATGATGAGGGTCATACTGCTTCTGTCGCTGCCGGTGACGGTTTTGCTCAGGGTATTTTTACTCCGTTCGGAATAACTGTAGATGATGATGCAAGCGGCATCAGAGACGGCGGCTTTGGATCAACTACAAAATAATGAATAAAAATAATCTATCTGTGCTGCTGAAAAAGCCGCCGGTCGTCTGTTTGGCTGCCATGTTTTGCTGTGCGCTTTGGGGCAGTGCTTTTCCGTTTATTAAAATCGGTTATGAGCTTTTTAAAATCAGTGCCTCGGACACGGCATCGCAAATCCTTTTTGCCGGTATAAGATTTACTTTTGCAGGTATGCTTGTTATAATATTCGGCAGTTTGCTTTCACGTCGTATTCTTTTTCCTAAGCGTGAGAATTTAATTCAGGTTGTCAGTCTTTCACTTTTTCAGACTGTACTTCAGTATTTGTTTTTTTATATAGGCTTAGCCTATACTTCGGGTACAAAGGCTTCGGTGCTTAACAGTACCGGTGTGTTTTTTGCCGTGCTGTTTTCCGGTCTTATTTTTAAACAGGAAAAATTTAACTTTCAAAAGGCTGCAGGGTGTGTTATAGGGTTTGCAGGAACTGTTATCGTAAACCTTTCAGGTAATTCTTTGGATGTTAATGTGTCTTTTTTGGGCGAGGGCTTTATTGTATTATCAGCAATGTCTTATGCCGTTTCCTCAGTGCTGATAAAACGCTATTCCAAAAGTGAGAATGCAGTTACATTAAGCGGATATCAGTTTATTATCGGCGGAGTTTCCATGATTGTATTTTCACTTGTGCTTGGCGGCAGCTTGAATTTAATTTCTGCAAAAGGCGTTGTGCTTTTGTTTTATATGGCGTTTCTTTCCGCGGCTGCTTATACACTGTGGGGAATATTGCTAAAATATAATGACGTATCACATGTGGCAGTTTTTGGCTTTATGACGCCTGTATTCGGATGTATTTTTTCTGCACTGTTTCTTAAGGAAAGTATAAATCAGTCGGTGCTGCAAATAATCAGTGCATTGATTCTTGTTTGTTTGGGTATAATAATTGTTAATGTAAAACGCGGGAGTGGTATAAATGATTGAGAAAGAGTCTGCTTTTAAATTCAGCTATGGTTTGTTTGTTTTGACTGCCAGGGATGGGGGAAAGGATAATGGATGTATTATCAATACTGCACAGCAGGTAACCGACTCTCCGCTTCGTATTTGTGTGACGGTCAATAAAACGAATTATACACACGATATGATAAAAAATACAGGATGTTTTAATATCTCAATTTTGGATGAAAGCGTGCCTTTTACGGTGTTTCAGCATTATGGCTTTAAAAGCGGAAGGGATACTGACAAAATAGTGGCTGATACCATGCCGAGAGCCGAAAACGGCATTGTGTATTTATCCTCATTTGCGAACGCTTTTCTATCGGGTCAGGTTATCGATTCACTGGATTGCGGCTCACATACGATTTTTGTTGCCGAGGTTACAGAGGCAAAGGTGCTGTCTGATGAAAAGTCGGTGACCTATCAATACTATTTTGATCATATCAAGCCGAAGCCTCGGCCTAAGAAAGAGAAGGGCTATGTTTGCACAATTTGCGGTTATGTTTATGAGGGTGAGGAGCTGCCTGACGATTTTATTTGTCCGATATGCAAGCATGCTTCAGATGTATTCAAACCATTGTGAACGGCTTAATACTTGATTAAGACAAAAAATAACAAACCTTTACATTATCACTTTAATATGTTAAAATAAGACATTGTATAAACATACAGTGTCTTTTATTTTTATGAATGAATGGAGGAATTTAAATGACAACTGCACAGATATGCATCATGATTGTTATTGTCGTTTATCTTGTAATGATGGTAATCATAGGTGCATTATATTCAAAACGAACAAATAATGTCGGGGATTTTTACCTTGGCGGACGAAAGTTAGGCCCGATTGTTACCGCAATGAGTGCAGAGGCATCGGATATGAGCTCATGGCTTCTTATGGGTCTTCCGGGCGTGGCTTATGTTACCGGAATCTGTGATGCCGGCTGGACTGCAATAGGTCTTGGCATAGGTACATATTTTAACTGGCTCATTGTTGCAAAAAGGCTTCGTAATTATTCTGCCAATATAGGTGCAATTACAATTCCTGAATTTTTCTCAACCCGATATAAAGAGAAAAAGAATATTTTAATGGCAATCGCTGCAATTATTATTGTAATATTTTTTGTTCCTTATACAGCATCCGGCTTTGCTGCCTGCGGCAAACTTTTCGGAACACTTTTCGGTGTCGATTACCATATTGCGATGATAATATCTGCTATTGTTATAGTGGGATATACCTCTCTCGGCGGCTTTAATGCCGCATCGACAACGGATCTTATCCAGTCTATTGTTATGACAATTGCACTTGTGGTTGTGCTGGCTTTCGGTATCAATCAGGCAGGCGGATGGGATGCAGTTATGGCAAATGCTCAGTCTCTTAAGGGCTATCTTTCAATGTTTGATTTACATGATACAGTAACCGGCGGCTCTACTTCATACGGTCCGCTTAAAGTGATTTCAACGCTTGCCTGGGGTCTCGGATATTTCGGTATGCCTCATATTCTTCTTAGATTTATGGCTATTGAAAGCCCGGAAAAAATTAAGCTTTCACGCCGTGTTGCAACGGTTTGGGTTGTTATTTCTATGAGCATTGGTATCCTTATCGGTGTTGTAGGTCTCGGTATGGTGTCTAACAATGCGCTTGCGCCCCTTGAAGATTCCGAAACAATTGTTATTCAGATTGCTAATCTTCTTTCTCAGAATGGTGTTGGTCTTGCTCTTGTAGCGGGTGTCATTATTGCCGGTATTCTTGCTTGTACCATGTCAACATCCGACAGTCAGCTGCTTGCTGCTTCTTCCTCTGTTTCAGAGAATATTTTGGGCGGCCTTTTTAAACTGGATTTGTCTGAGAAAGCAAAGATGATTGTTGCAAGAGTTGTGCTTATTGTTATTTCCGTTATCGGCGTTGTTATTGCATGGGACTCAAATTCATCCGTATTTGGCATTGTATCCTTTGCTTGGGCAGGATTTGGGGCAGCTTTCGGACCGATTATGCTGTTGGCACTCTTTTGGAAACGTTCCAATAAGTATGGAGCGATTGCAGGTATGGTTGCCGGCGGAGCAATGGTGTTTTTATGGAAATATGTGATTGCAGGACTTTCAGATGTTCTGAATGTTTATGAGCTTCTGCCTGCATTTATAGTGGGACTTGTGGTAAATGTGGTTGTTTCCCTTGTTACACCTAAGCCTGATGATGAAATTATTAAGGAATTTGAACAGGCAAAAAACTGATTTTGTATAATAGTAAAGCCTTGCAAGCCAAAAGGTTTGCAAGGCTTTTGTTGTCTCTTTACAAAAAATACAAAATCCGCTCTCCATGGAGAACGGATTTTGGTTTTGGTGGAGATGGAGAAGCCAAATCCGAAACAATATTCAGTTCTGATACAGATAATGATTTTGCATTATCTGTATAATTGAAATAGAAATCTATTCTGTCATCGTAAAGGATAACTGAATTTACAAATGTGTCAATCAGCATCCGTCTATTATCAAGTTTAGTTAAATCCAAGTTTTTGAAGTTATCAAACCATTCCACCAAAAACTCTCTGCTTATAGTTGAATGTGTTATGCTTTCTTTAGCAATTTCAGTTTCAAGGTTTTCTTGAGTCCTTTCAAGTTCATCAAGCCTTGCTTTTGTCGATTTAGTGATTATACCCTGCTCTATGGCGACAACTATATTCTCAATAGCCTTGTTGGTTTGCAACAACTGTTTCTTCAAAATCTTCAGAGTCGGACTTTTCTTTTCCTGAATTGCCATTATTTTATTAATAAGTTTTTCTATCAAGTCATCATTCTGGATAAATTGAATCAATTGATTAATTACAATGTTTTCAATCCAGTCTTTTTTAACAGTTTTTTTATCACAAGTCTTGTTTCTCTTTGTGTTAACACATTTATAATAGGCATACCGTCTACCTTTTGCGTTGCCACTTTCTCCTACCATAAATGACATACACTTGCCGCAATAAAGTTTTGTAGTTAAGAGATAATCATCAATGGCTTTATGCCTTGATGGTGCTTTTTTGTTGATTGCAAGCATATCCTGAACTTTATCAAACACATCTCTGGGAATGATAGCAGGAATGCCGTTTTCAATTATAGTATCACTGTATACATAATCGCCAACATACCTTCGATTAGATAATATATTGGCAATATTATTTACTGTAAAGTTTCTGCCTGTATTATTCTTTAAACCTTTGTTATTAAGTGAATCTTTGATTTCGCTTTGTGTCATACCTGCGATATAATTATTAAATATTTCACGAACAATAGGTGCAGTAGTCGGATTGATTTGATAATTCTGATTTTCATCAATTGTAAATCCTAATGCAACCGTACCACCATTATATTTACATTTGAGAGCATTTTCGGTTAATCCACGATTTATCTTTTCCGCAAGTTCTGCTGAATAATACTCAGCATATCCCTCTAACATTGATTCAAGCAATATACCTTCTGCACCACTGCTGATTGCTTCTGTTGCAGATATAACCTTGACACCATTCTTTTTGAGGAGATTTTTATAATGAGCAGAGTCATAACGATTGCGGGCAAAACGGTCTAATTTCCAAACAATGACAACATCAAATAACCCTTTATTACTATCCTTAATCATCTGCTGAAATTGAGGCCGATTATCCGTCTTTGCAGATAAAGCACGGTCAATATATGAGTCAATAATACGGATTCCGTTCTTTTCTGCGAATGCTCTACATTCTCTCAACTGCCCGTCAATACTTTCTTCACGCTGATTATCACTTGAATATCGAGCATAAATTACACCATTCATATCATCACCTCATCTGCATCTTAACGCTCATTAAACTTTTTGTCAACCTGAACTTGTTTAAATAGCGGTTTTATATCTGTTTTTCGCATTAAACATACTTACATCACCGCTTGAAAATCCATCCGGTGTAATACTGCCGACCACTACAAAACGCTTATCATAGAACGGAACAAAGGCAACCTTTTTAGTTTCAATAAAACTCACAGCTATAATTGGTTTATAAATATTATGCATACTGTCTGTCCATAATAAATTATCAATTGTAAAAACTATTCCGTAATTCGCCATAGTTCCGCAGCTTTTTATCAGTCCATCTGCCAACAACAAATTAGTATTTTCATCAAATGAAATACCCGATCCCTTTTGAATTGACTCTTCTATAATCTCATATAAAGAATTTTTATTACGCTGTTCATCTAACGGAGTAACAATTCTGTTTTTGTTTGTTAATATGAATAGGTAATCATCCAAATTTTCATTTTCTAATAATCGCAATGGAAAATATAAAATCATTTGATATTTATCCCGATATGTATAAAAATAGTCATCCGTATTGATACTGCTTTGACTTATGGTTTTATTTATAAACTCTAAATTTGCAAGAAAACTTTCATTTAATTCAGCCTGTGTAGATGCCCAATTACCGACATAATTGCAATCCTGCCATGTACATAGTTCGGTATCCTTTTCATCATATGAATCCACAACTATCTGTTCAACATCATAGTCGCCGAATGAATGGATTAAATTGATAATTTCATCATACTCAAAATGAGATTTAACTAGGTTGTTTAAATTCAAATTTTGCTTTTCAAAACGCTGTTCTATAAGCTTGCTTATAATCTTATTCATAAATTTTTCTCCTAATCATCCGATCTTGCGCCGAGCGAAATCAAATAAACAATAATGAGCAAGAAAAACAGAGCAATGGCAGCAATGGTGAATAACGGAATCAGTGAAACGATTATTCCTTTCAGGTATGTACCCAAATTTTCATAATAAATATAATTCGGAGTATTTGCTATTCTTTCACCTTTTTTAACAATTAAAGCTGTTGCGATGAAGAACAGAATAACAAAACCAATTATTATCAGAATTTTGCCTGCTTTTACTGCTGTGTTTAATTCATCATCTCCGTCAAAAAATCCTCTCGCTACAGCAGAGCCTGCCATAATTGTTGTAAAAACAACAGCCAATTCTGTTATCAAAATGGATATATAACTGATTACAGAATAAGTAATATTAACAATTTTAATGCCTTTATTCAGCCGTTGCTCTAAAGGATTATATTCGTTTCCGTTTTCATCAAGATAATACATATCACATTTATCCGTAGTTTTAGAATAAATAATATATATCAAATTATAAACAAAGGTTAAAAACAAAACAAAAATGAATACAGCAGTTGAAATCAAAAGCAAAACAGCAGTAACTTCGGAAAAACTTTCCACATTAAAATTCTTAATAAGCTTCGGGAGCACTTCGTTCATTTTACTTTCAGTTATAAAATAATAAACCGATCCACTTACAAATTCATATATGTTTATGCCTTCCTTAGAATAACTTAAAAAAACTTCGTTAGTATGTATATAATTATTAAACGCAATTACAGCATATAAACATCCGCCGAATAATGCCAATGAATAAATCATATTCAGCACTAAACTGCTGATTTTCGGTGTATAATATCTAACAGATTCCGTATAATGCAATACGCCTGTTCTTTCCTTTTGTGTCAACGCCATAGCTTTATCTCCTCAAGGCACAGAATCAAAATGTAATTTTTTCAAATGCTGTTACGGTAACCCCGTTTTCACTGGCTGCAAGCTTTTTTTCCAATTCAGCTGCAGAAGTGAATTTAACATTTTCAGAAAACAAGTCAAAATTCATATCTGACAATTGCACATTAACAGTTCCCTTAACAATTTCACCATCTGATGAAATTAAAGGATTTTCAGCATATAAATAGATATATTCTTCTGTACTTCCTACTGCGCCGCTCTTGAATTTGTAAATTGCTATAATCTGATTACTTACACTCTTTGTGTAATTTCCTGTTTGACTTAAAAAGTACAAATCGCAAAAAGCATACTCATCACCATTTTCATTTTTTGTATAACTATTGAATTTGTCTTTTAATACATTATAGCTTGCTCCTGTAACTTTTGATGCGCTGTTTAAGACATCCGCCGTCACAACGGAAAACTCCTGTTCGCAAGCAGTGAATTTAATACCTTTATTGATATATTTTTCGGCATCTTCCTGAAGCGAAATTTTTATTTTATCCCCTGCATTAATGTTAGCAATTTCAGGGACATTAAAGTTAACATATATAGTACCATTCTCGGTTTTAAAATTATAACTTAACCTTGCATAGGACTCGGTAATTATATCATAATTATTAATTTTATCAGCAATTTGAAGGTTTACGATTTTTGTACCATAGCTTTCACTCACAATTACTTTTTCAATTGCATCAAAGGGATTTATTTCGATAATTTCCGTTAATCCTAAAACCTCATAGGATTTTGTAATTTTATCTTTGCCTTTCAGTTTCTTTTTGAACCCGCTGCCATTGATTTTGTCATAATCAACAGTAATAATATACTCAACCTTATCACTGTTGCTTAAATTTTTCGGTGCCTCACCTGTACTGATATTAAGACTGATACAGCTTTCCAATACAATTTCAGCTCCCAGCATTTCTGAAAAATCAGTTGACTGCATCTCCAAATCGGTAATCAATCTGTCATAATCTATAATATCCTGACCTGCTTCAATTTGACCGTAACCATTATATCCGCTGAATTTTATACTATCGGTTATGTAGTCCTCAATATTTACTGATTTACTGCTTGAAACAAAAATAATTATAACTGCAATAATTAAAATTAACGCAGTTATAATAAACGGCAAAGCCCTTTTTAATTTCTTCCCATTATTAACACCATTAACATCGTTGATTTGAACATTCTTCATAATTTTTCCTCCTCGAAATAAAAAAAGTGCGCAGCCGAAGCTACGCACATAAAACACATAGCTCCGATTTCTGTTGCGACACAGTTCATTCCAAGACGGATATGACAATCAAAGCCATACATTTTTAGATATAGTATGACCATCTTGGAATAAACTATTAAACTGTGTCGCAACAGAAATTATATCATAACAGGCAGCATATAGTCAAATGATTTATACCACCTGATGATATTAAAATCTACAAATTTATTTCATTATCCTTAAACTTGCTGCAATTTTGCTCTTCATAATATTTTCGACTAACATAAATTCCTTTGTGCTTGCTGTATGAGATAACAAGTTCTTCAACATTCTTGTTGTTACAAATGTGTTCAATCTCAGAAAACAATACATCTTCTATGATTGTTTTTATCGCTCTGGCTCCTGTGTTTTTATGTAGAGCCATTTTTGCTATCTCATTTTCAGCAGTGTTTGTAACTCTTAAATTTATATCATGCAGTTCAAAAAATCTTTTATACTGATTAAACGGTGAGTCATAAGAATTTGTAATGATTTCTTTAATATCGGATTGATTAAGCGGATTAATATTTATAATTTGAGATATTCTGCCCATTATTTCGATAGGATAGCCATAATCAAGCAAATCCTCTTCTTTCAGTAATTCCGTATTAAGTGTATTATTGTCTGCAGAATAATTATTTGCTTCTCCAAAACCGATTGTATTATGTTTTCTTGCTTTGTACTGTTTTACTCCATAACAAGCTCCGGTAAGTATAATCATACATTTGCTCATATCAACATAACCCTGTTCTTTAAATTCGGATAAATCCAGTTTATATTTTCCGTCTAAAAGAGGAAGCAAATCAAATATAGGCGTTCCGCGCGGATCTCTTTTCAGGTTGTCCACAATTTTATCAAATTCATCAAGAATGATTATGGATTTCCCGAACTCATCCTTTTTGTCAGAAACACAACTTTTCCAACTGTTATATAGAGCCTGATTTATATTAAGTCCCCGATATCCCTGCTGCGTAAGAATAGAACAGTTTACTAAAATAACATTAAACTCTATTGCTTCAGCTGCTTTACAAGCCATATATGTTTTGCCGCAGCCGCTGTTACCGCACAGAAAGATATTTGTCTGCGGTAGATTTTCAGACGAACAATTGCACACTATAAAATGTTTATATATTGCGGCTGCAACTTTGTGTTTTGCTTCATCCTGCCCGATAACATCCTTCATTGCATTCAAAATCTTTGAAAGAATTACAAATCACCTCATTTCATCATCCGATTTAACTAAAATCTACTGTTTTGAATTTCTCAATATATACAGCAAACAATTTCTTTCAGAACAAATTTCAACAGCGTCAACCTCTTGCGGAAGATATGGAGTACACTGAAAATTTTCAACCTCGTAATATATATCATCCACGATTAACGGACGGAAGTATTTATCTATATCCTCTTCGGAATGTCCACCGTTTTCTTTTTCCATAAGCCATTTGAAATAATTTTCAATTTCAACGATACCTTCAAATCTTTTAAAAACCTCACATGGAGAATGCAGATTAAGTAACCCTTCTTTTCCTAAATCAACAGTATAAAAATATGTAGGGTCCGTTATGCCATCATAAATTACAAGAGCATAAAAAGATTCGTGATTTTGTTTTTCAACAAAGGCATCAATGTTAATCATATAAGTCCCCTATTTCTTTATAGCATTTCAATATTTCATGCAACCTTTCTATTTCTTTCTCTTTTTCCAACAGTTTTTCTTTCAGATTGGCAACTGTATCTGACACTGCAAATTCATATCTTTTTCGTCCGTATGAAAAATTGCTGTTTTCTTGATGCTCCGCAATATAACCATTATTAACAAGTTCTGTCCAACTCTTTGATGTCAAAAATTGCATATCTGTATCGAGTGGTACTCGAGGATTAATCGAAAGATCAGTATTATCTACTAAACCCGGAAGAAGTTCAATTGCTAATCCTTTTGCTTCTTTTGATAAAACATTATCCGTTTGAATAGCATACAATAATTCGTTATATTGATTTAACGAGATGGATTTAAATTCAATTAACACTTTATCATTTTTTGTTTTCTCGGTATTATCTATCGTTGAATTAACATTCTTTGCAGAGTTTCTTACCCAACCTTCACTGTTTTTCCAACGCCAGAAGGTAGTAGGAGAAACGCCTACCTTTTTTGCAATTTCTTCTCCAGGTAAATCCGTTGTTTCCCATAATCTCTTGCATTCTCTCTTTTTCTTAATCATTGTTTTTTGCTTTTCTGTCATGATAACGACTCCTTTTATTATCTAATTAATTAAATATATTGATTTTTCACAATATATCCAATATAATAGTTTGTAACAGATTAAACAATCCAATTTTGTTACAAATTACTATATTAGAAAGTATATCAATATTTTTCTGTTTTGTCTTAAGAATTTGTAACACTAATATAGAAAACAAAAATTATTTTTTGTT
>DKZG01000009.1:0-575 GCA_002493595.1 Ruminococcaceae bacterium UBA7080
TATATATATTATATATTTTTTATTGATATATATTGATTTAATTATTAAAAACTGATATAATGTTTTTTATAGTGGATATTTGTACAATTCTTTATCTTTATATATTTATTTCTTTTCAAGGAGGTAAAAATGGATTCTTTTAATGATATATGGCAGGCTGTTTTAGATTATATTAAAGCAAGGGTAAATGAAACAGCTTATAATCTTTGGATAAAAATCGTTTCCTTTGATGGTTTCAGTAATTCAACTGTTACACTTCGCTTTCCAAAACAAATGCATTTAGATATTGTAATCCCTCAATACGGCAGTCTCTTTGAAGAAGCCTTTGAAAACGTTTTGGGATTTAAAGTAAATATTTCATATGTATGTGATGATGTTTTTGAAGATGAAGATGACAAAAATAAAACGACTTATCAAACACAGCATTTAGAGGATTATAAAAATTCTCAATTTACTTTTGAAAATTTTATTGTCGGTCCAAACAACAGATTTGCATATGTTGCAGCTAAAGCTGTTGCTTCCGACCCGGGTTCAAGACTCTCTACAAGCAATTATAATCCTCTTTTTATTTATGG
>DKZG01000009.1:862-66464 GCA_002493595.1 Ruminococcaceae bacterium UBA7080
TTATAATCCTCTTTTTATTTATGGTAATTCCGGTCTTGGAAAAACACATATTCTTAATGCAATCTGTCACGAGGTTGAAAAGAATTTTCCCGATATGAATATTATGTATGTTCGCACGGAACAGTTTGCAAACGAATTTTATCAGGCACTTGCAAACAAAACAATTGATGAATTTCATAATAAATACAGGAATAATATCGATGTCTTTCTTGTAGATGATATTCAGTTTATATCAGGCAAAACCTCTACGGAAGATGAGTTTTTCCACACCTTTGATTCTTTAGTTTGCTCAGGCAAGCAGGTTGTTCTTACTTCGGACAGACCTCCCAAAGATATTAAATCTATTACCGATCGACTTAAATCACGCTTTGAAGACGGTCTTCTTGCCGATATTCAGCCTCCTGAGTTTGAAACACGTTGTGAGATAATAAAAAGAAAAGCAAAGCTTCTTAATTTTGAAATAAGCGATAATGTTGTAAGTTACATAGCAGAAAAAATTAAATCAAATATTCGCCAACTTGAGGGTGTGACAAAGAAACTTTATGCACTTTGTGATATTAATGACCATGCACCTACTATTGCACTGGCACAAAGTGTTATAAAGGTTATTATGGAAGATACACAGCCGCTTCCCGTAACAATTCAAAAAATTGTGGATGAAGTCAGCAGAACAACAGGTGTTTCCGTTGAGGATATCTACAGCAAAGTACAAAAAGCAAATATTTCACATGCTCGTAAAATAACATTTTATGTAATAAGAAAAGTTACAAATATGAGCTATGAGGATATCGGTGCTGAATTTAAAAAACATCATTCAACCGTTATTTATAATATTGACCAAATTGAAAAGGAAATTGAAAAAAATTCAAAGCTTTCACGTCAGATAAATGATATTATAAGCAATGTCAAAATTGAGCAGTAGTTTTTAACATTTTTTTTATTTTCCTCATTATAAATTTTAACAGTAAATGTGGAAAATTATAATTTTCCACAATATAAACAATTTTTCATCAAAATAAATTTAAAGATTTTTTCTTGCTTTTTGTTTATTTAAAGCAAAAATAAATGTTTTTAACATTTTCAACACCCTATAATACGAATACTAAAAGTTAATTTCTATCATAAACGGAGGATATGCATTTATGAAATTTACCTGTAATACAAAAGATTTAAGTGATGCTTGTTCTAATGTCATGAGAGCAGTAAGTACAAAAGTAACCATTCCTACAATTGAAGGTATACTTATCGAATGCGGTTCTGATACATTGAGCCTAACAGGATATGATTTTGAATTTGGAATTAATACAACTCTGCAGGCAAATGTTGTTGAACCCGGAGCAATTGTTATCAATGCAAAGGTTATAAGTGATATTATAAGAAAATTACCTGAAGGTAATGTAACTTTTGATATAAGCGGCACATCTGTATCTATTATCAGCGGAGCAGCACAATATAATATTATGGGCATTGATGCAGATGATTATCCCGAGCTTCCTTCCGTTTCAGGGGGTTATCCTCTTTTTCTTAATGAAAAAATATTGCAAAGCATGGTTTCACAAACATTATTTGCAGTTGCTGATAATGAATCATCAAAGCCGGTTCACACCGGTCTTAAATTTGAATTGACATTAAATCAACTTAAGCTGATAGGTGTTGATGGTTACAGACTCGCTGTCAGGAAAGAAACCGTTCAGTATGACGGAGAGGATATAAGCTTTATCGTACCTAAAAAGACCATAAGAGAATTAATAAAACTTATGGGAAATGAAGATGACAAAAATGTTTCTATCAGTGTAGGAAAAAGGCACATTGTTTTTGATGTTGAAAATTACAGTATTATAAGTCGACTTCTTGACGGCGATTTTCTTGATTATAATGCTGCTATTCCTAAAATGGCATCAACAACTGTATTAATGAATACAAGTGATGCAATTGAATGTATTGAAAGAACACTTCCTGTTATTGAAAATGATAAAAAGAATCCAATTAGATGTTTATTTGATAATGACGAAATGAGAGTTTCTACAGTATCAAGTCTTGGCAGAGTTGTGGATTATACACATGCAAATGTCAGCGGCGACAGAGTTGAAATCGGTTTTAATTCAAAATTTATTTTGGATGCACTTCATGCAGCAGATACAGACCAAGTAAAACTTGAATTAAATAGTGCAGTAAGTCCGGCAAAGGTTATGCCTATTCAAGATGACAGCTTTTTATTTTTAGTTCTTCCTATGAGGCTTAAAAATGAAAATTAGAATTAAAGCGGCTGAAAGAAAGAATGAGGATGTAACCATAAAAACTGATTTTATAAGGCTTGATTCATTCTTAAAGTTTAAAGGCATTGCCGAAACAGGCGGACAGGCAAAAGCATTTATTCAGGACGGAATAATTAAAGTAAATGATGAAATATGCACTGCCAGAGGAAAAAAATTGAGAGCAGGAGATAAAATTTCTGCTTTCAGTATTGATTATCATATAAAAAATGAAAATTAATTCAATTGATATAGAAAATTTCAGAAATATAAAAGAATTATCTCTGAATTTTGAAAATGTAAATATTATTTACGGTGAAAATGCACAAGGCAAAACAAATCTTATTGAAGCTATTTATCTTTTTACAGGATCTAAAAGCTTTAGAGGAGTTAAGGATAAAGAACTTATTAAATTTGATGAAAATTTTGCAAGATTAAAAATTGATTTTCAAAATAAAAGCAGACTTCAAAATGCAGAAATTTTTATTGAAAATAAAAGGACAGCAAGTCTTAATGGAATAAAAAAGAAATCTGCAGCATTGCTGGGTGATGAATTAAAAGCAGTTATTTTTTCACCTGTTCATTTATCAATGGTTAAAGATGGACCGGCAGAAAGAAGAAAATTTATTGATCATGCATTATGTCAGTTAAAATCAAATTATCGCAACTTATTAAAGGATTATAATCGAAGTCTGATACAAAGAAATATGCTTTTAAAAGATATTTCTAAAAATTCTTCTCTTTTTGATATGCTTTATGTATGGGATAAAAATTTAGCTGTAAGCGGTTCAAAAATTATATACCAGCGAAATAAATATATCAGCGCATTGCTTCCCTTTGCAAAAGAAATATTTTATGGTCTCTCAGGCGGAAGAGAAGATATAGATTTATTACTTAAAGGTCCTTTTGATTATTGCAATTTAACTGTAAATGATATAGAAAATCAGTTTTTAACAGAACTTGATAAAAATAAAAGTATCGATATTATAAATAGAGCTACAACAATAGGGCCTCACCGTGATGATATGGAAATATTAATTAACGGAAAAAGTGCAAGAAATTATGGTTCACAGGGGCAGCAGCGGTCATGTGTTTTAGCATTAAAACTGGCAGAAGCAAGCCTTCTTAAACAAATGACAGAGGATGAACCTCTTGCTTTGTTGGATGATGTAATGAGTGAGCTTGATATAGCAAGACAGGATTATATTTTAAATCACATAAAGGATTGGCAGGTTTTTATAACCTGCTGTGATGCAAATACTGTACTGCGCTTGAAAAAGGGAAAAACTTTTCATATTGCAAACGGGGATTTAATGTAATGTATTTATATCTCGGCGGAGATTTTGCCGTAAAAACTGAAAAAATTATCGGAATTTTTGATATGGATACCTCAACGGTGAATAAATCAACACGTGATTATCTGTCGAAAGCCGAAAAAGAGAAAAAAATAATTTATGTAAATTATGAACTACCAAAAAGTTTTGTAGTTTGTGAAGATAAAATTTATGTTTGTCCGCTTAATACAGCAACGTTGAATAAGCGAATCAAATAAGGAGAGTTTTATTTTATGAGTGAAGAAATCAAAACAAATTTAGAGGAAGAGGATATTGATACTGTCGTAACCGAAGAATATTCTGCGAAGGATATTCAAGTGCTTGAAGGACTTGAAGCTGTAAGAAAAAGGCCGGGTATGTATATTGGTTCAACAGGACCAAGAGGACTTCATCATCTTGTTTATGAAATTGTAGACAACTCTATTGATGAAGCACTTGCAGGTGTGTGTACACATATTGAATGTGATATTCTGCCGGGAAATATTATTCAGGTTAGAGATAATGGACGCGGTATACCGGTCGGTATTAATGAAAAAACCGGTCTTCCTGCAGTTACGGTTGTTTTAACGGTGCTTCATGCCGGCGGTAAGTTCGGCGGCTCAGGATATAAGGTATCCGGCGGTCTTCATGGTGTTGGTTCATCTGTAGTAAATGCACTTTCAGAGTGGCTGGAGGTCGAGGTAACACAAAACGGTCATATTTACAGTCAGAGATTTGAAAGAGGAAATCCGGTTAATGATTTACATATTATCGGTGATGCCAACGGTCACGGAACACTTATAAGATTTAAAGCAGACGAAGAAATTTTTCAGGAAACTACTGTTTATGACTATGAAATTCTTGCCAGAAGATTAAGAGAACAGGCATTTTTAAATGCAGGGCTTTCTATTACTCTTACCGACAAGCGCGCACAAGAGGAGAACGGTGAAGAATTTTGCTATGAGGGCGGAATACGTTCCTTTGTTGAATATATTAATATAAGCCGAGGACTTAACCCTATTCAGGAAGAGGTTATTCATCTTTCAACCACAAAGGGAGACAGAAGTGCTGAGGTTGCTCTTTGTTATACGGACTCATATAATGAAACGCTTTTATCTTTTGCAAATAATATTAACACCATTGACGGCGGTACACATGAAACAGGCTTTAAAACAGCGCTTACAAGAGTATTTAATGATTACGGCAAAAAATTTGGTATTTTAAAGGACAGTGATAAAAAATTCAGCGGCGAGGATGTTCGAGAGGGTATAACTGCTGTTATTTCCGTTAAACTGACAGAAGCACAGTTTGAAGGACAGACAAAAGGAAAGCTCGGAAATACAGATATTACGGGTCTTGTTTCATCTATGCTTTATGAAAAGCTGATGACATATTTTGAAGAAAATCCGTCTGTTGCCAAAACACTTATAAATAAATCCCTTGATGCATCACGTGCAAGAGAGGCAGCCAGAAAAGCACGAGAGAATGCAAGAAGAAAATCACCGCTTGAAAGCAATTCTCTTCCGGGCAAGCTTGCAGATTGCACAAGCAAGGACCCATCAAAATGTGAAATTTATATTGTTGAGGGTGACTCGGCAGGCGGTTCTGCAAAAGAAGGCAGAGACAGAGAACATATGGCTATTCTTCCGCTTTGGGGAAAAATGCTTAATGTTGAAAAAGCAAGAATGGATAAAGTTTATTCTAATGAAAAGCTGATTCCCGTCGTGATGGCACTGGGCACAGGCATTGGTGATGACTTTGATATTTCAAAGCTCAGATATCATAAGATTATAATTATGGCGGATGCCGATGTAGACGGTGCTCATATCAGAACGCTACTTTTAACTTTCTTTTTCCGTTATATGCCGCAGATTATTGAGGATGGCTATGTTTACCTTGCTCAGCCTCCTCTTTTTAAAGTTTCAAAGGGAAAGAAGGGTGTATATTGTTACACCGAAGAGGAAAGAGATATTAATATTGAAGCCTTTGGCGGTGACTGTGATGTGCAGCGATACAAAGGTCTTGGTGAAATGGATCCAAACCAGCTTTGGGAAACGACTATGGATCCTGAATTCAGAACCATGCTCAGAGTAACGATTGATGATGCCCAGCGTGCATCGGAGAATTTTTCAATCCTTATGGGTGACAATGTTGAGCCAAGACGTGAATTTATTGAAAAAAATGCAAAATTTGTTCAGAATCTTGATGTATAATTATGAAGCTTACGTTTAAAATGACAGGCGAAGAATATTATCTTGCCTGGAAATACAGAAAAAAGAAACTAAATAATTTTTTAGGTATTGCTTTTTATATTATTTTAGCGATTACGTTTATTGCTATATTTATTGTGCTGAAAATAGATACAAATATCATATTTCTTTCTGCAATGATTTTTATAGCTGCTTTTATTCCAAAATTTGCTGAAAAAAAAGCAATTATAAGGGGATATGAACTTTCCGTTACACAAAATACCGAGCATACAATCCGTATATATGACGAAGGGATAGAGCTTTTTAACAGCTATAAAAAAGTATTTGCACCGTGGAAAAGTATTTATGCTGTAGAGGAAACGGACGATTACCTTAAAATATTTTTAAACTTCGGCAGCGGATGGGCTGTTATAAATAAAAAAAGATATGCAGGCCGGGAACTTGACGATATAACAGAAGCAATAAAAGAACACGTAAAACCGGAAGGGGGAAGACAGCAGTGGTAAAATTTGTTTATTCCCTTACATTTGATGATTATCTGGTTTTCGAAAGATTTAAGCTTAAAAGAAACAGATCATCCTTTTTTATATATATAATGACGATTTTTTATTTTGCTATGGGTTTATATACCGGTATTGCAAGTAGAAATTACGAAATTATATATATAAATATAGCTGTGGTGCTTTCTGTTTGTGCCGGCACGGTATATTCGCACATTTTTGCACCAAAGAAGCGTGTAAAAAAAATGATTGAAGAAGACAGCGGCTGTCTTAATAAAAATGAAATCATAATAAGTGAAAATGCAATTGAGGTAAAAAGTCTGCCGGATGAAAATCAGAGCGGCAGTCTTGAAATTTATCCTTATGCCATAATGCAGGCAATTTATGAGACAGAAGAAAATTACTACTTTTTTATAGATTTGCTTGTCAAAATTGTACCAAAAAGAGCAATTCCTGCAGAATTAATCGAAGAAGCTAAAAAAAATATAAGTAAAAATAAGAACTATATATTTATTAAGTAAAATGAGTTCCTGCAAAATCGGAGGAAAACAGAATGGATAAAAATGAAATTCGTTATGACAATCAAAAAATTGTTGATGTAGAAATCAGCGATGAAATCAGAAAGGCATTCCTTGATTATTCAATGAGTGTTATTGTAAGCCGTGCATTGCCGGATGTTAGGGACGGACTCAAGCCTGTTCACAGAAGAATTCTTTATGCAATGTATGATAACAATCTTTATCCCACAAATCCATACCGTAAGTGTGCGACCACAGTCGGTGAAGTGCTGGGTCATTACCATCCTCATGGTGATGCATCTGTTTATGATGCAATGGTTAGACTTGCACAGCCATTCTCTATGAGACATCCTCTTGTCGACGGTCACGGCAACTTTGGTTCAATTGACGGTGACCCGCCTGCAGCATACCGTTATACGGAAAGCCGAATGAGCAAAATCTCAATGAAGATGCTTGAGGATATAAAGAAGGATACGGTTGATTTTGCACCGAACTTTGATGATAACGGAAAAGAGCCGACGGTTTTGCCTGCCCGTTTTCCAAATCTTCTTGTTAACGGAACCTCCGGTATTGCGGTAGGTATGGCAACAAATATTCCGTCACATAATATGAACGAGGTTATTGAGGGCATGTGCTGTCTTATTGATAATCCCGATGCGCAACTTGAGGATTTGATGGAGCATATAAAAGGTCCGGATTTTCCGACAGGCGGCATTATTATGGGTGCTAAAGGAATTAAAGAGGCTTATGCAACAGGCCGGGGAAAAATATATGTTAGAGCAAGAGCGGAGATAATTGAGACCAAGGGTGACCGCTTTAAAATTGTTGTAAGCGAAATTCCCTATGGCGTAAATAAGGCAAGACTTATAACAAGAATTGCTGATTTGGTTAAGGAAAAGCGCCTTGAGGGAGTTGCTGATGTTCAGGATTATTCCGATAGACGCGGAATGCATATTGAAGTTGTTGTTAAAAGAGATGCAAATGCGCAGGTTGTTCTTAATAATCTTTATAAGATGACAGATATGCAGGTTACTTTCGGTGCAATTCTTCTTGCACTTGTTGACGGTGTACCAAAAGTATTGACCCTTAAAGAAATTTTGGAGCATTATATTACCTTCCAAAAAGAAATAGTAAGGCGAAGAACACAGTTTGATTTGAAAAAAGCACAGGAGCGTGCTCATATTTTGGAGGGTCTTGCAAAAGCGATTGATATTGTTGATGAGGTTATCGCAACGATACGTTCCTGCAAAGGCGGACAGGCGGAAGCCAAACAGGCAATTATGGACAAGTTTGGTTTTGATGATCCGCAGGCCAGTGCCATTGTTGCATACCGATTGGGTCAGCTTGCCGGCCTTGAAATTGAAAAGATTTTAAATGAACTTGATGAGCTTCACGAAAAGATAAAGGATTTTCTTGATATTCTCAATCATGAGGAAAGAATTAACGACATAATTAAGGCTGAAGCCAGAGCTATCGGTGATAAATTCGGCGATGAAAGAAGAACTGAGATTTCGGGCTACAGCGGTGATGTGGACGACGAGGATTTGATTCCGGTTGAGGAATGTATTCTTACCCTGACAGAACGAGGTTATATTAAGCGTCAGACTGTTGATACCTATAAGGCGCAGAATCGCGGCGGAAGAGGAATTATGGGAATGAGCAGACGAGAAGAGGATGTTGCAAAAACCATGTTTGCATGCTCGACTCATGATTTTATTCTTATTTTCACAAACAAAGGTAAGGTATTCAAGCTTAAGGGATATGAGATTCCTGAGGCATCCCGTACCAGCAAGGGAATGAATATTGTTAATATTCTTCCTCTTGAGAATGCGGAGCAGATAAGCGCGATGGTTAAGGTGCCTAAGGAGGAGGACAGAACCTATCTTTGCATGGTTACCAGAAATGGTATTATTAAGAGAACTGCTCTTGACCAGTATGATCATATCAGAAAAACCGGAATTATTGCAATTAATCTTGATGACGGCGATGAGCTTTCGTGGGTGGATATAACAGACGGAGCAAGGAAGCTTGTTGTTGCAACCCATAACGGAATGAGCATATGCTTTGAAGAAAAGGATGCAAGGCTTATCGGCAGAACGGCAAGAGGCGTTAAGGCAATTCAGCTTGATGAGGACGATTATGTTGTTGGCTTTGCGGTTGAGAGAGAGGGATACACACTTCTCACCGTTTCCGAAACGGGATATGGAAGAAAAAGTGAATTTTCTGATTACCGCGTTCAGTCAAGAGCCGGCAAGGGTCTTATAAATTATCGTACTGCACAGTATGGTAAAGTTGCGATGATTGCACCTGTTTGTGATGAAAATGATGTTATTATGATTTCCTCTGACGGAATTATTATACGTACTCCGGCCAATCAGATTTCTACCTTCCAGAGACCGTCAAAGGGCGTTAAGGTAATGAAGGTAAATGACGGGGAAAAGCTGGCTACTCTTTCGGTAGTAGATAGAATTGAGGCTGAGGAAGAAGAAGTATTAGCCGAAGACAGTAATCTTATGCGTGATGAAAGCACTGAAAATTAACTGTTAATAAATATGCAGTCAATTATAAATAATAAAAAGGGTTTATTAGGCATAAATTGTTATTTACAATTTGTTTATAGAAATTTGCATGTTTTTGTTGTATAATGTCAAAAACCTTGTAAAGAGGAGTGTAATCATTGGAGAAAGAGTCATATAATATAGACGATATACTTTCTGAAGTGAAAAAGCGACGGGAAGAGCAGGAGCAGATGTTAAAAAAAGACAGTGATAAAACAAAAGCTGATGTCACTGATTTAAAAAAAAGCGATGCTGTTAAAACAGAAACCAAGAGTATTGAGAAAAAGGCCAAAGCTGCAGCAGAAGCAAAAAAAACGCAGATAAAGCAGCCTAAAAAAGAGACTTTTAATCAGGTTATTGTTTCCGAAAAAGACAGTGTGAAGGCTGAGCCAAAAAAGAAAGAGTCTGTTTCTCAGAAGAAAGAAACAGCAGATATCAATGTAAAAGCCAAGACAAAGGATATAAAAGAAGAAGAAAACAGCAATATGGTTGATCTTCTTCATCTTACGCAGGAAGAAGATCATTTTTCAACAGAAGAAACGAAGGATAAACTTAAAAAAGAAAAGTTTATAAAGACCAAAAAGGGAAAAATCGTTGTATCAATTGTTGTTGTTCTTGTTATTCTTATCGCAGCAGCAGGGGCTTTTGCCTTCTACTATGTTAATAACATGCTTAACAGTGTAACCAACGGGCCTGAGGAAAAACCATATAAGGCAACTGAATATTATGATGGAATGGACTTTCTGCAGGAGGATTTTCCGACAATAAATGAGCAATCTGCCGGTGATGTTTACAGTTATAAAGAGTATCTTAAATACTGGTATCAAAATGGAGATCCGGTAAGGTCGTCACATGTGCTTAATATACTTTTAATCGGTGAGGACACAAGAGAGGAAACCATTTCAGATACCTCAAGAGCAGACTCTGCGATTATTGCAAGTATTAATGTTGACACGGGCAAAATACACTTAACATCGATTTTGCGTGACCTTTTTGTTTATTATGAAGTCAATGGTGAGGGTCATTATGGTAAAATTAATGAATCCGCATCAATGGGCGGAATGAATACCTATATTACGACACTTGAACGGTATTATAAAATTTCAATTGATAATTATGCAGTCGTTAATTTTGCAAGTTTTCCAAAGATTATTGATGCTTTAGGCGGCGTTGAGGTTGCTTTAACCAATGCAGAAGTATATGAGGTTAACAGTCACCCTGTCAGATATGCCCATGCAACCTTGCCTGAAGCACAGTTTGACGCAGAGGGAAATCCGGCAAAGGTTAAACTTGCAGGTGAACAGGCCCTTGCTTATTGCAGAATACGAAAAATAGACTCGGATAATGCGAGAGCTGACAGACAAAAGACAGTTTTGCACGCTCTTTTTGATAAGATGAAAGGATCTGGAACGCTTGATGCGGTTAAGGTTGTTAACCAGCTTTCTCAGTATACAAAGACCGGATATACAAAGAAGGAACTGATTTCCATCGGTAATCTCGCTCTAAGGGACGGATGGCTCGGTTATAAGATTGAAACGGCTAACGTTCCGGCACCGGAAAATTGTAAGGGCGGACAGAAGTTTTCTGTTGCACCGAACAACTGGATTTGGCTCGCGGATATTCCTAAGGATGCCAATGAACTTCAGACACTTATTTACGGCAAATCAAATATTCAGCTTAGTGAAAACAGGCCCGATTATATTTCCATGGGAAGATAACAAGTAAAAAAGAACCTTATTGTTTATTTCAATAAGGTTCTTTTTTACTTGTTAATTGTATTCAGATAAATTTCACAAAGAAATCTGAATTATTTATTCATGGTTTGCTTAAAAAAGCTGAGTGCCTCATCAATTGCAGTTTTACCCGCGGTATCAAATGGATAAAGTACACTGAATACGTGAACCAATTTTTTGCCCTCGACCTTATCATAATCGGCAAGCCTGCAGTCAACGCCGTTACTTTTTAAAAGTTCATATGCTTTTAAAGTCTGCCCGTGAGCAAGTGTATCACCGCTGCTGGTTATAAGATATGTAGGAGGTAATTGAGCATAATCAATAATCTGATCTAGATTCATATAATCAGCCGTCGGCTTATCCTTATAATCTCTGCCCCAAAGAATTTTGGTATATAGGCTGAAAGGGCTGCCGTCGTTCATATAGGAAACCGGAGAGGTAAGAAGCAGTGCAGTGGGTTCAAGTCCTGCATCAACCACATCAAAGGTTTTTTGCAGCTCGCGGCTTTGAAGCAGTGCGGCGCAATACACGGCAAGCTGTCCGCCTGCCGAGTCACCTGTAAGCAGAATATTATTGCTGTCACAGGGATAATTGTGCATGTTTTCTTTAATCCATTGCAGTGCAGACATGCAGTCCTGAAGCTGTTCGTTAACAGTAACATCCGGTACAAGACGATAATTTATATTAAAAACGGTATACCCTCTGTCAGCGAGACTTAAACAGTAGTATTCATTAAGCTCCTTGTTGCCGTACATCCAGCCACCGCCGTGAATATCAATGATTACCGGCTGCTTTTTTGTTGTGCCCTCGGGATAATAAACATCGAGCTGATGATAAATATTCCGATCATCAATATAGGGAATATCCGTAATCTTTTTTATATTTTCCGGCGGTGTTTGATCGGCATGTTTTTTCATATCACCTTCAGAACAGAATTTCCAAACAACCTGCATAATTTTAATGATTGGATTTGCTTTAAGATTGCTGTTCTCATGCTGATAATTAATTGTATCGGAAACGATAAGTCCGCCAACGGCAACCGCATTTTCATCATCTGCAGCAGTGGGAGTCAGTACTGCATGGACAAAAATTACGGCAGCAACCGCAATTATAAGTATAACGGCAGCTATGCTTATGAATATTTTTTTAGATTTCTTTTTAGTTTTTTGTTTTGTAGGCATAATATTCTCCTTTATTCTTTTGTTTTTAAATCTTTAAGTGATGTTGGTGAGGTGTCAACGACCTCAAATTTTTTTGCCTGCATCCAAAGCGACGGTGTGAGTCTAAGCTTATACCCGTAGCCTGCATCCATTTGCCAGTGTGCCATTGGTGCTTCAGGGAGACCGTAGCAGGAAAGAATTGTCATAAGAACACCTGCGTGACCGACAATTACAATATTATCGGTACCGGTTTTTACACATCCATCGACCACCTTTTCAAAGGCGCAGCACACACGTTTGGCAAAATCGGCATTGCTTTCACCAAAGGGGGTAGAGGCGTAAACGCCGCCCTGCATCCAATTTTTAAAGTCTTCGTTATCCTTTAAATCTTCAGCACTCATCCCTTCAAATTCGCCGAAATTGTATTCAATAAAATCATCAATTACCAAAATATTATTTTCGGGGAACATAATTTTTGCAGAGTCGCAGCATCTTTTTAGGGGTGATGAAAAAACAGCATCGGCTTTGGGATAATGCCGGTGGGCCTTGATCGATTTCAGCATGGATATACTATCTGTAGTAAGCGGCAAATCCGTATGCCCAATATACTGTGCGTTTAAGTTTCCTTTTGTCAATCCATGTCTGAAGAGGTAAATCGTATATGTTTTCAATTAAAAAAGCTCCTTTTTAAACGAAATATTACAAATAATTAACAAAATCAAATTCCTTATTTACAAATAGTAATATGGTGTTATAATACTATCTGTAATAAATGGAGGAAGTTTAATGGAAAATAGTTTACAGGTACAGCCTAAGCAGAACAAATCTGAGAAGCTGTCGAAATTTGCTGAGATACTTTCCCAGCTGAGAAAAGAAAGAGGCATAAGCCAGAAGAAGGCAGCAGGCGATTTGGGGATAAGCCAAGCGCTGCTTAGCCACTATGAAAAAGGGATAAGAGAATGCGGCCTGGATTTTGTTATTAAATGCAGTGAATATTATGGTGTTACAGCAGATTATCTTTTAGGGATTAGTTCCAGCAGAAACGGTGTTGATATTTCCTATTCAGCGGATGTTGACACATCAACAGCTTCAACAGTCCAGACACTGGCTCAGGCTTCAAATATGCTTTTAAAGATGATTGCGACTGCAAAGGATGTAAGCGCAAGCAAGTATATTTATGATTACTACACACTTTGTGTATATCGCGGTGCATTAACTATGGCCAAAGCCGGTATTTTGCCGAAAGAGATGTTTAAAATTGATTTTAATTTGGGCAGGGAACTTGCATCGGCAGCAATTGCAGTTGAGGATGCACGTTTTGTATTTATTGAGGATAAATCCCGCACCGGCACCGATCTCAGTGAAAAAACTGCACTGCATTCTATTATCGAAAGAGCAGAAGAGCATATACTCACAAGTTTTTATTTAGAATAAGGCAAACTGGTTTTGTTGTGATTTTATATACGCAATAATTATCGCTGTGGAGATATCCGCAGCGATTTTTTTAAAGGTTGGATAATCAAGCTGGGATTTTTCGTCACCGCCGTCACTGATTGAACGTAAAACTGCGAAAGGGATATGGTTTGCCGTGCAGGTGTGCCCTATTGCACCGCCTTCCATTTCACCGCAGATGGCATTAAAATCGCTTAAGAGGCTTTGTTTTAATGTGCTGTCAGCGATAAATGTATCACCGCTGGCAATTGTTCCGCGGTGAATTTTTTCGCCGCAGTTAATTGCTGTTCTTGCCAGCATTTCCGAAAGCTGAGAATCGGTTTTGATTTTAATTGTATTCAGACCGTTAATAAAACCTTTAGGCTCGCCCAAGGCAGTAATGTCAATATCATATTCACACACATCGGTTGCAATAACAACATTTTTTATGACAACATCTGCTGAAAGAGAACAGCCTACTCCGATATTAATCATTTTATCAATATCAAAATTATCAATCATTGCCTGCGTGCATATGGCGGCGTTGACCTTACCCGGCGAACATTGAGCAGCACATACTGCAACATTTTCAATAAAGCCGCATACGAATTCACAGCCGGCAATTTTGGTTGTTGTTTTTTGTGTTATTTTTTCTTTGATTGCATTGATTTCAACATCCATTGCACCGATAATTCCCAGCATAAAAATCCCTCGCATAAAATTAATTGTTGTCAGGCTTAAGTTTGCCCCCAACATATAGTGCTATTATAATATATAAACAGAATAAATACAAGAATAATAAATTTTTTGTTGACAAAACTTATTATTTTAATATATAATATCAGACGATAATGTGGAGTTGTATCCCTATCAATAATTAATTGCCTGCACTATACCGTGCAGAGTTTATAAAAGATTAAGACAAGTTTAGTCTTTTGAATGGAGTGAAAAAAGAATGAAGAGAACTTTCCAGCCTAAGAAAAGGCACGCAAAGAAGGAACATGGTTTCAGAAAAAGAATGTCAACAAGAAATGGTAGAAAGGTACTTGCCCGCCGCCGTGCAAAGGGCAGAAAGAAGCTTTCTTACTAATTACCGATTGGGAGTGATTAGGTGAAAAGCAAAACCCTGAAGGAAAATAAGGATTTCCGCCGTCTGTATTACAGGGGAAGGTCACAGGCATCCCCTTGCATTGTAACCTATATTATGAAAAGTCGTCTTAATGAAACGCGAGTAGGCATAACAAGCGGTAAGAAAATCGGCAATGCCGTCAAACGCAACCGCGCAAGAAGGCTTATTCGTGCTGCCTTCAGCAAATATGAGGACAGGCTTAACGGCTGTTATGATATTGTTTTTGTTGCAAGAACCAAAACTGCACTGTCAAAAATGCAGGAGGTTCAAACACAGATGGAGGAGCAGCTGAGAAAGCTGGGTGCATTAAATTGAAAAAGCTTATAAAAAAAGCAATGATATTTCTTATCAGAACATATCAACTGACAATCAGCCCCAGATTTTCACACGGCAGCTGCAGATTTAATCCTACATGCTCGCAGTATGCAATTGATGCGATTGAAATGCATGGCGTTTTTAAGGGCAGCATACTGGCTGCATGGCGCATTTTAAGATGCAATCCTTTTTCAAAGGGAGGCTGGGACCCTGTTCCCCCAAAGAAAAATAAAGAGGATAACTAATGAATAGTATTTTACTTGTTTCAAATGCAATTTCAAACGGAATTGCAATATTTAAGCCTCTCTATTGGCTGTTCGGTAAATGTATGGAGTTTCTTATGGGAGTATTGGGGAACCAGTATTTCCTTGCGATAGTAATATTTACGCTCGCTACTCGTCTTTTACTTTTACCACTAAATATCAAGCAGCAGCAGACAATGGCCAGAACCACCAGGTTGCAGCCTAAAATCCAGAAAATTCAGAATAAATATCCTGATCCACGGGATCGAAATAAGCTGAATCAGGAAATGCAGGAGCTTTATGCAAGAGAGGGTCACAATCCTATGAATATGGGATGCGGACCAATGCTTTTCCAGATGGTATTTCTTATGGGTATTATCGGTATTATCTATTATCCTCTTGCTTATGTTATAGGTATTCCTGATTTTAATGATAATTCACAGGCAATTTATGATGCGGTTTATCCCATTTATCAGAACATTGTCGGTGATGAGAGAATAACCTATTTCCAGCTTGAGTTGCTTCAGAATTTCGATTCATATAAGGAAGTCCTTATGGAAAGCTTTCCAAAGCTGTTCACGGCAGAAAAGTGTGAAGCGATTTCGGTTTACCGTGAGGGTATGAATTTATTTGGGCTTGATATGACGGCGTTTCCGCACTGGAAGGACGGAGTCATTATGGTATTTCCTATCCTTTGCTTGGTAACGTCATTAGGTTCAAGTGTTGTTTCAACAATAATTCAAAAGAAAAATAATCCGGCTGCCGGTCAGCAGATGGCATCAATGATGATGATGATGATGTTAATGATGCCGTTTTTCTCCTTCTATATTTCATTTAAGGTTCCGGCTGCAGTAGGTTTTTATTGGATTATATCAAACATTGTTGCAATTTTGCAGCAGTTATTCATTTTCAAACAGTATCCCCCGAGGAAAACACAGGCAAGGCTCATGATTGAAAATACGATTGAGCGCCGTTCCCGTGAGGAAAATGTGAAGAAAATTAAATAATTATCGGAGGAATATATGATAAAGGAATTTATCGGAACCGGTAAAACTATCGATGAGGCTACCCTTGCAGCAAAGACAGGTCTTAACGCGCCAATGACGGCAGATGTTAAGATTGAGGTTGTTGCTATGCCGAAGAAGAAAATTCTCGGCTTATTCGGCGGCAGTGATGCACAGGTTAAGGCAAGCTATGACGACGGCAAAAAAGAGAGAAAGCCAAAGCCAAAGAAAAGCAAGCCCGCAGTGCAGGAAAAGAAACCTGTTCAGAAAAAGCCTGAGGCTCAGAAGAAAGCACCTGTACGCGAAAAGCATGAGCCTGAAAAAGTCAACGATGGAGATATCGATTTAGATTATGTATGTGCTTATCTTAAAACTATGATTGACAGCTTTAAGGTAGAGGACGCAAAGATTAGTGCAAGGATTAATGACGGTGTTGTTGAGGTTGATATAGAGTGCGATGATTACGGTATTATTATCGGTCGCCGCGGTGAAACGCTTGATGCACTGCAGTATCTTACAAGCCTTGCAATAAAAAAGGCTACTGACAAGTATGTCAGAGTAACATTAAATGTTGGTAATTACCGTGCAAAGAGAGAGGAAACTCTTAAGGCACTTGCAATTAAGAATGCAAATTATGTTGTCAGAACGGGAAGAAGATACAGCTTTGAACCAATGAATCCGTATGAGAGAAGAATTATTCATACAGCAGTTCAGGAAGTTGAGGGCGCAGTTTCGCGTTCTGTAGGCAGCGGAATGGATCGCAAGGTTTTGATTGAGCCTGTAGGCGGTGTAAGAAATTCAGGTGGACGCGGCGGCAGGCGCACAGGCGCGCGCAGCAGCTATTCACCGGCAAAGCCTGACCCGAACCGCGAAAAAAAGGTTGACCGTGCAGATATTCCGAAGTTCGGAAAAATTGAGGTCAGCAAGGATTAATGGCGACAGATGTATTTGAGGCGGAAATGGTGGACTTAAATGTCCACCATTTATTTTAGGAGGTGTGCCCGATTATGGCAAGAACAATAGCAGCTGCAGCAACGGGAAACAGTGCTGCCGGCATAGGTGTTATCCGTATCAGCGGTGATCATGCAATAAGTATTGCGCAAAAGGTTTTTGCTCCTGCTGATGGTACACCGCTGTGTGAGCTTAAGGGTTATACTGCTAAGTTTGGCAATGTTATATCCAATGGCGAGAGTTTTGATAATGCTGTTGCACTTGTTTTCAGAAATCCGAAAAGCTATACGGGAGAAGATGTTGTTGAACTTTCTGTTCATGGCGGAATTTTTATTGTTGAAAAAACTTTGGAGGCTGTATTTGCGGCAGGTGCTTATCCTGCCCAGCCCGGAGAATTTACAAAACGAGCCTTTTTAAACGGAAAAATGGACCTGACACAAGCAGAAGGTGTGGCATCACTTATTTCTGCTCAGGGCCGGGAAGCTGCAAAGGCGTCATTTAAGCTTCTTCAGGGTTCTTTGAGCAATAAAATATCCATTGTTCTTGATGAACTTATAAATTGCAGTGCTTCTATGGCGGCCTGGGTTGATTATCCTGACGAGGATATACCTGAGCTTAGTGAAGAAAATTTGGAGCATACTTTATCAAAAGCTGAAAAGGTGCTTAATCAACTTCTTAAAAACTATGAAAATGGTATTGTGATGACACAGGGCATTGACACAGTCATTGCAGGCAGACCGAATGCCGGCAAATCAACATTAATGAATATGCTTTCGGGTGTTGAAAAAAGTATAGTAACACATATAGAGGGTACTACACGTGACATTGTTGAAGGTTCAGTAAAGCTTGGCGACTTGGTGCTGCATTTATCCGATACAGCAGGTATACGCGAAAGTGACGATGTAGTTGAAGCTATCGGTATAAAAAAGGCTGTTGAGAGAATAGAAAGTTCCTCTTTGATACTTGCTGTTTTTGACGGCTCACAGCGGCTTAATGATGATGATAGGATGCTTATTGATGCATGTCAAGGTAAAAAATGCGTGGCAGTAGTTAATAAGGTAGACTTAGATATCAAAGCGGATATCAATAAGCTTAAGGAGAATTTTGAAAGTATTGTATATATATGTGCGAAAAACGGAGAGGGTGCCGATGTGCTTGAGCAATCTGTTAAGAAGATGCTGGGCGTTGATAAGTTTGACGCTTCTCTGCCGTTGCTTGCAAATAAAAGGCAGAAGCTCTGTGTGTCAAATGCACATAATCATATATGCAGGGCACTTGAAGGTGCACAGATGGGTGTAACATATGATGCAATAAATGTAATGATTGACAGTGCAATTGACGAGCTGCTTTCACTTACCGGCAGAAAAGCAACAGAAGAGGTTGTTAATAATATATTCAGCAGATTTTGTGTAGGTAAATAATTACGGTTTTATGATTGGCCTCAACGGAGGAAAATATGGAATATTTTTCACAGGAATATGATGTAATAGTAATAGGTGCAGGACATGCAGGTATTGAAGCATGTCTTGCTTCGGCACGTCTCGGTTGTAAAACTGCCGTGTTTACAATAAATCTTGATTGGGTTGGCAATATGCCCTGCAATCCGTCAATAGGCGGAACATCAAAAGGACATCTTGTACGTGAAATTGATGCTCTGGGCGGTGAAATGGGCAAGGCGGCGGATAAATATTCCATTCAATCGCGTATGCTTAATTTGGGGAAGGGTCCTGCCGTTCATTCGTTAAGAGCTCAGATTGACAGGCGCGAATATTCTGCAGGTATGAAACATATACTTGAAACACAGGACAATCTTGATATCAGACAGGGTGAAATAGTTGATATCAAAAGGACTGCAGACGGCAAATGGCAGGTTAAAACAAGGCTTGAAGCGCTGTTTACAGCTGAGGCAGTTATTATTGCAACGGGTACTTTTTTAGGCGGAAGAGTTTACATTGGAGATATATCTTATGAAAGCGGTCCCGACGGTATGTTTCCGGCAGCTGCATTGGCAGATGCTCTTAAAAAGCTGAATATTCCGCTAAGGAGATTTAAAACCGGTACACCGCCGAGAGTGAACAGAAAATCAATAGATTTTTCTAATCTTGATGTTCAGTGCGGTGATGAGGAAACAGTTCCCTTCAGCTTTGAAACAGATGCAGCACCCGAAAACAAGGTATGCTGTCATATTACCTATACAAATGATGATACGAAAAAGATAATCCTTGATAATCTTCACAGAAGCCCCATGTATTCCGGTAAAATTGAGGGCAAAGGACCGAGGTATTGTCCCAGCTTTGAGGATAAGATTGTAAGATTTTCAGACAAAAAAAGGCATCAGCTGTTTATAGAGCCTTGCGGTCTTAACACAGAGGAAATGTATATACAGGGACTCTCCTCTTCCCTTCCCGAGGATGTGCAGCTTAAATTCATTCATACGATTCCCGGACTTGAGGGTGCACAGGTTATGAGAACAGCGTATGCGATTGAGTATGATTGTGTTGACCCAACAGCACTGAAGGCCACATTGGAATTCAATGATTTTGAAGGCTTGTACGGCGCCGGACAGTTTAATGGCTCCAGCGGATATGAAGAAGCAGCCGCCCAGGGTTTGGTTGCGGGTGTTAATGCTGCACTTAAAATTAAGGGAAAGGAACCATTGATTCTGGATCGCGGCGGTTCTTATATAGGAACGCTTATAGATGATCTTGTAACCAAGGGATGTACGGATCCATATAGGATGATGACCAGCCGGAGTGAATACCGTTTAGTGCTCAGACAGGATAATGCTGATATCAGATTGACTCCGATAGGTTTTAAAATAGGCTTGATTTCGAAGCAGAGATATGATAAATTTTTATTAAAGGAAGAAAATATCAAACAAGAGTATAAGCGTATTTGTGAAAAATCAATTCCGTTAAGCGATGAATTGCAAAAATTGCTTGTTGACTGCGGAACCACTCCTCTTGACCGAGGCTGTAAGATGATTGAGCTGCTTAAACGTCCTCAGGTTACATATAAAATTTTGTCTCCCGTTGATAAGGATAGACCGAATTTGCCTAAAGAGATTTTTGAACAGGTAGAAATTGCGGTTAAGTATGAGGGCTATATTGCGCGACAAGAGCAGCAGATTAAAGAAATGCGCCGAATTGAATGTAAAAAAATTCCTGAGGATATGGATTATGCTTCCCTAAAGGGCTTAAGGCTTGAGGCTGTTGAAAAGCTTTCAAAAATACGCCCGGAAAATCTTGGACAGGCGAGCAGAATAAGCGGTGTAAATCCTGCTGATATTGCAGCGCTGAATATATTATTGGAGACATTATGATTGATTATGAATTATTAAAGCAAGAGTTAAATGCTATAGGCTTGCAGCTTGATGATTATGGCTATGATAGATTTGACTCTTATGCTGAAAGACTCGTTAAGTGGAATGAACACATAAACCTTACAGCAATTACGCAGCCGGATGATATTGTGATAAAGCATTTTGCTGACAGTCTTTATCCGCTGAAATACATAAAGTTCTCCCCCGGCCAAAGCCTTATTGATATCGGCAGCGGTGCAGGATTTCCCGGTTTGCCGATACTTATTGCCAATTCGCAGCTTGAAGTTAATTTTGTTGACAGTGTCGGCAAAAAGCTTGGTTTTATTAAAGATGTTTTGCGAAACTCGGGTTTGGTAGCAAATGTGACACATGCCCGTGCCGAGGAACTGGGAAAAGACAGTGAGTATCGTGAAAGATATGACTTTGCAACGGCAAGAGCGGTTGCGCCGCTCAATGTGCTTTGTGAGTATTGTTTGCCGCTGGTTAAGGTTGGCGGGTTGTTTGTTTCACTGAAAGGTGCAACAGGTGCTGAAGAGTTAAGACAGGCAGAAAAAGCAATCGGGATATTAGGCGGCGAGGTTGTAAAATTTGATGAGTATACTCTCTCAAACGGAGATAAGAGAAGCCTCGTTATTATAAGAAAGATTTCGCAGACTCCGACAAAATATCCGAGGAAGTCTAAAAAAATTGACAGCAGGCCACTCTAATAAAATAATTATATGTCGAAGGCAAAGGATTTCTCACTATGAGAAATCCTTTTTTTCTATGAAAAAATGTGGTATAGTTAAGTCAAGGAGATGAGGCGTGTGGAGCAAATAATCCATATACCTACAGAAAAGCTGCTGCCTAATCCTTATCAGCCGCGAAAACAATTTAAAAGCGAGGACATGCTTTCTCTTTCCGAGTCGATTAAGGAGAACGGTGTTTTGCAGCCGCTCTTGTGCCGCCAGATTAATAACAGCGATTATTATGAGGTGGTTGCAGGTGAAAGGCGGCTTAGAGCATCAATACTTGCTAATTTGCAGACTGTTCCCTGTGTAATTATTGAATGCGACTATGAATCAAGTGCAGTCTTTTCTATTCTTGAGAATATACAGCGAAGCGATTTGGATTTTTTTGAAGAAGCGCAGGCTATAAGCCAGTTGATAAATCATTTCGGTATGACACAGGAGCAAATAGGAAAAAAATTAGGTAAAAGCCAGTCATCTCTTTCAAATAAGCTGAGATTGCTTAAACTTCCGGTGGAGGTAAGGTATTTTATTGAGCGTGAGGGCCTTACTGAAAGACATGCCAGAGCACTTTTGAGGCTTGAGAATGAAAAAGATATGTGGACAACCCTGAAAATCATTAAGGAAAGACATCTTAATGTTGAGCAAACTGAGGAATACATAGATTCTATCACGGATAAAAAGATTAAGCATAAAAGAAATGTTGTTAAAATATTCAGGGATGTAAGAATATTTGTAAATACAGTCAATAAAGCCATTCAGACAATGAAGGATGCAGGCATTGATGCGCAATCCGATAAAACAGAGACAGACGAATATATAGAATTCAGAGTAAGAATACCTAAGGATGCACAAAAAGAAGGTGCACAAGCTGCAAAGCAGCAAACAAACCCTGCTTAAAACGGGAAACCGTTTTAACATATTCTCCTCTTTTCATCACGTGGAAAAAACGAGCTTATGCTCGTTTTTTCTGCTTTTACAGACTTTTGATTGTGTTTCATGTGAAACATAATACAAGATATAGTTTTTTCATATAAACTGTGTTTTTGAGAAATACAAATGGTTTCACTAAAGCTTATAGGTATGCAGGCTATAGATATAACTAAAGTAAAACAATCATCAGGAAAAAGACAGTGTTTCACGTGAAACATCTATATATAGTATATAAGAAAAAACGAAATACTAAAATGCAAAAAAATTCTGATTGTTTCACGTGAAACTACTTGCCCATGTGATGCTAATATTGTATAATTAATAGCACGGAGGTGCTGTTATGGGTAAAACCGTATCGATATTTAATCAAAAAGGCGGAGTTGGAAAAACAACTACGTGTATTAACTTTGCAGCAGCATTGGGCATTAAGGGAAAGAAAACGCTTCTGGTTGATGTTGACCCTCAAGGAAACAGTACAAGCGGTGTGGGTATTGATAAATCCGATTTGGAAGCGTCATCCTATGACGTTCTTATCAATGATGTTTCCATTAAAGACGTAATTCTGCAGACGGAGTTCAAAAATTTATATTTATTGCCTGCGAACATGAATTTGGCAGGTGCGGAATTGGAATTGGCTGAAAATGACAATCGTTTTAAGGCCTTGAAACGAGCTTTAGCGCCTGTTGTGATGGATTATGATTATATAATTATTGATTGTCCGCCAAGTTTAGGCTTAATAAGTCTGAATGCACTTGTGGCATCTGATACTCTAATTGTACCGTTGCAGTGTGAATATTATGCATTAGAGGGCTTGAGCCAACTGATAAGCACAGTTCGCACGGTTAAGCAGAGCCACAACGAGCATCTTGAGCTTGAAGGCATTATTTTTACTATGTATGACAGCAGATTAAAGCTCAACCAGCAGGTAATGGATGAGGTTGATGGCTTTTTCCCGGGTAAAGCGTACAAAACACTTATTCCCAGGAGTGTAAAGCTTGCAGAAGCACCAAGCTTCGGAAAGCCTGTTATGTATTATGAAAAATACTGCAAGCCAAGCTTTGCATACAAAAAATTTGCAGATGAATTTTTAAAAAAACAATAAGAGGTGAAATATGGCATCAAAACAGTCAGGACTGGGCAAAGGATTAAAATCTTTAATGATGGAAAATGCTGTTGATGATATGACAGCAACAAACACCCTATCCATTAACGAGATTGTTCCGAACAAGGACCAGCCGAGAAAAACTTTTGATGAGGGTGCATTGCAGGAATTGGCAGACAGTATTGTTCAGCATGGTGTATTGCAGCCGCTTTTAGTACGACCGCTTCCGGCAGGCGGTTATCAGCTTGTTGCCGGTGAGCGCAGATGGCGTGCATCAAGAATAGCCGGATTGAAAGAAGTTCCTGTTGTAATTAAAGAGTTGTCTGATATTGAGACAATGGAAATTGCAATTATTGAAAATTTGCAGCGTGAGGACCTTAATCCTATAGAAGAAGCAGAAGGATTACAGGCACTGATTGATCGGTGCGGATTTACGCAGGAGGATGTAGCTGTTTCAGTTGGAAAATCAAGACCGGCGATTGCAAATTCATTGCGATTGCTTAAACTGCCGCAGGAAGTTCGAGACATGACCAGAAAAGGCGAAATTTCTGCCGGTCATGCCAGAGCGTTACTTTCCTTTGACAATGAAGCAATGATTTGTGAAGCCGCTGAAAATATAATCAGAAACAACCTAACCGTGCGCGATGTTGAGCGCTTGGCAAAGATGACTGAACGTACAGTAAAAAGCCGTTGCGGGGCTAAAAGACGTGATTCCTTTTATGATGAAGTTGAGCTTTCGCTGACCGAAGTTTTAGGCAGAAAGGTTAAGGTTTATAACGGCCGAGGTAAGGGCACACTTGAAATAGAATTCTATTCCGCCGAGGATTTAAAGCAAATTGCAAATAAGTTAGGAGAATAAACAATGTTAGATATAAAATTTGTCAGGGAAAACCCTGAGCTTGTTAAGGAAAATATAAAGAAAAAATTTCAGGATAAAAAGCTTCCTTTGGTTGATGAGGTTATAGCTCTTGATGAAGAAAGGCGTGCGGCGATGTCAAAAGCAGACGAGCTTCGCGCTAACAGAAACAAACTTTCAAAGCAGATAGGTATGCTGATGTCGCAGGGAAAAAAGGAAGAGGGCATGGCAATTCGCGAACAGGTTAATGCACAGGCTAAGGAGCTTGAGGAGCTTGCAGCGAAAGAGAAGGAGCTCAATGAAAAGGTAAGCTCCATTATGATGTCCATTCCAAACATCATTGATGCCTCTGTGCCGATAGGCAGGGATGACAGCGAAAACGTTGAAGTGCAGAAATACGGTGAACCCGTAGTACCTGATTATGAAATTCCTTATCATACAGATATTATGGAGCGCTTTGACGGAATTGATCTTGAGGCGGCAGGCCGAGTTGCCGGAAATGGTTTTTACTACCTCATGGGTGATATTGCCAGACTGCACAGTGCCGTTATCAGTTATGCAAGGGATTTTATGATTGACAGGGGCTTTACTTATGTTGTGCCGCCGTTTATGATTCGATCAAATGTTGTAACAGGTGTAATGAGCTTTGAAGAGATGGATGCCATGATGTATAAAATAGAGGGAGAAGATCTCTATCTTATCGGAACATCGGAGCACTCCATGATTGGTAAATTTATTGATACAATAACACCGGAATCCGAGCTTCCCAAAACACTTACCTCATATTCACCCTGTTTCAGAAAGGAAAAGGGTGCTCATGGTATTGAGGAACGCGGTGTATATCGTATTCACCAGTTTGAAAAGCAGGAAATGGTTGTTGTATGCAAGCCCGAGGAGTCGAAAATCTGGTTTGATAAGCTTTGGCAGAATACAGTTGATCTTTTCCGCAGTCTTGATATTCCGGTAAGAACGCTTGAATGCTGCTCCGGAGATTTGGCTGACTTAAAAGTTAAATCTGTTGACGTTGAAGCATGGTCACCGAGACAGCAGAAGTATTTTGAGGTTGGTTCTTGTTCAAATCTCACTGATGCTCAGGCGCGCCGCCTTAAAATCAGAGTTAAGGGAGAAAGCGGAAACTATCTTGCTCACACACTTAACAATACTGTTGTTGCTCCGCCGAGAATGCTTATCGCATTTCTTGAGAACAACCTTCAGGCAGACGGTTCGGTTCTTATTCCTGATGCACTTCGTATGTATATGGGTGGAAAAGAAAGGATTGTTCCTACAAAGTAATGCAGCTTACTCTAATATTTACCGGTGTGTTGATTATTGCTGTTTTTGCAGCAGCAATATTTGACGGGGTTTTAAATTTCGGCAATATTGCAGGGATTGTATTTGGTATTGCCTATATCATTTTGGGTATATGGACGGAAAAATTAAGTGCATCGTATCAGAGTCTCTGTGTAATAGCTGCTCTATTTGTTTTGATTGTTGTAATACTTAAGCTTTGTGCTGTATATTCAGAAGGCAAATCAAATGCTGATAAGGAGAAGGTTTTAATTGTTCTCGGATGCAGAATAAAAGGTGATATTCCAAGTCGGGCTTTGGTCAAGAGAGTGGATGCAGCTTATATTTTTCTGTTAAATAATCCGGATTGTGTTGCCGTTTTAAGCGGTGGTCAGGGTTCGGACGAAAATTTATCGGAAGCACGCTGTATGCAGCAATTGCTGTATGAAAAAGGCATATCAAAAGATAGGCTTATATTAGAGGACAAGTCAACTACAACTGATGAAAATATACGTTTTTCACTGGAAATAATGGCAAAGCTGGGTTTTGAAAAGAAAGCGGCGGTTGCTACGTCCGAATATCATCAGCAAAGAGTATCCCTTATCTGTAAAAAGTACGGTCTTAAGGTAAGTGCTGTTTCATCGAAAACAAAGATAACGCTGCTTCCGACTTTTTTGCTGAGAGAGGTATTTGCACAAGTTAAAGAAACAATAATAAAAAAATAGTATTTGATTTTGTGCAATCAAAAAGTGTTAATTGCAAAAATTATTGCAAAGGCTGTAAATCTATTAAAGGTAAAGTTTTTTGGGGTGAATGTGATTTATACAAATGCAATTCCCAAAAAAATCAAGACCATTGTGGTAAGTGTTCTCAATTCCCTTGCGATATGCTAAAGAAATGGGCATCATTCGAAAACCCCGAGAGAATTGATAATCTTAGAAATCTATAAATTTCGGTTTACACAAGAATTTGGATATTTACCCCACAGAAAAAAAGCCTTATTTTAAACTTTTATCGAGGCATTGCATAAACGCTTACAAGGGATTGTAAGATGATTTTCGTCTATATGATAAAAAACAAGAAAATTGTGCATAAAAGAACCGATGACGGATTTATTTTAACCCGTCATCGGTTCTTTTTGTTATGCTTTTTTCCAAAGCAGTTGATTGTCTTTAAACTGTACTGTTATTTTTCCATTGTCTTTAAGGTAGGATAAGTAGGATTTTACTGTGCTTCCGATTAAAACGTACTGCTCAAAATTCATAGTAAGCGCATAATCATCAAAAATCTTCTTTAATAAGCTTTCAAAGCACATACCGCGTGTTAAATCGCTGCAAAGTTTATCTGCAATATCGAAAACCCTTTGTCGGTTAAACTGTACAAGTTCGCCTATATTATTTGTTGCCTGTGCATGAGCAGGCACAAACATCCTTGCCTGCAGCTTTTCAATCTTATCAAGGGTATTCAGATATTCCTGCACATCGTATATAAAAGAAAGCTGATATTTCTCAAGTGTTTCCCTGCTGCTGATGCAGTCAGCAAGAAAAACGGTATCATCAGGTGTGCGAATGCCGATCATATCAAAAAAATGACCCTTTAAATCTATAATTTGCAGTTCATCGGGAAAATCATGGTCACTTATATCAACAGCATTGCTTTTGTCCGCCAGTAAAAACTTATGCCTTAAGTCTTTGCAGGGATATCCACCGTAAAGAAAGGATGGTTCAAGTATAGGATGGTTTGTAAATGCTGCTTCAATACCCTTGGCAAAGATTTTACATCCCGTTTGATTTTGCAGATATTTGTTGCCGCCGATATGGTCTGCGTTTGAATGTGTGTTGATGATGCCTTTTAAAGACCATCCTTTTTCATCAAGTATTTTACGTACCCTTCTGCCGGCCTCCTTATCATTTCCGCTGTCAATAAGATAAATGTCAGTATCATTTTGCTTGAAAATGCCGATTTTTGCAGGGCTGTTTACATAATAGCTTTGGCATCCGGTCTTAATTAATTCATACATTTATTTACTTCTTTCAATTTGCATTAGTTGCAGTGCGGTTTAAATTACTCGAATTTTAAATTTAAACCTAATTTTGTTCGATTTTTGATTGGCTGAGTATACCGATATATGGTAAATTTCTGTAAAATTGGTTGTAGTCAAGTCCATATCCTACTACAAAAGCATTTGGAACATCAACGCCTACATAATCGGCATAAATATCCGCCTCACGTCTTGACGGTTTATCAAGAAGCGTTACAATTGCGATGGACTCGGGATTTCTTTTAATCAACATATCGTGAATGTGTTTTAAGGTTCTTCCCGTGTCAAGAATATCCTCAACCAAAAGTACGTCAAAGCCGCTTAAATCCTTACTGATATCTTTAATTATTTCTATATTGCCGCTTGATACCGTGTCGCTGCCATAGCTTGATGCCTGAATAAAATCAATACAGCAGGGCAAATCAATGTTGCGTGAAAGGTCTGTAAGGAAATAGATTGAACCCTTAAGAATGCCGACAATAAGCAGCTTTTTGCCTACATAGTCTTTTGTTATTTGCTCACCGAGCTTCTTTGAAATCTGAGCAAGCTCGTCCTGTGTTACAAGGATTTTTTCAATATCCTGATTCATATATATCCCTCTCTTATCCTTTTATAAAAGAATTATAGCATTATAATCACAGGATGTAAATAACAAACAGAAAGTAAAAAGGGATTCGTGTAACAGGCATCGCTTATTAAAAAGGCTTTTTAGTTTTTTACCGTCTCATATTCTTTTTTATCAAATTGAGCCTCAAATTCTTGCCGCTTTTTATTGCCGTATTGCGTATCAAAATTTATCGGAAGGTATTTTTGTCAATAACATTTTTGTAATCTATATCACAGAAAAAGTTGCAAAACTGAATATCGACATAAATCAGCCTTTGGCTTTCTTTTTCGGTCATAGCATAAATAATTCCTGCATAATCATCTGTAAGAACGGCTAACAGCTCATATGGAAAAGCCTGTTATTGCGTAGGTATTATGGCTTGGGCTGCTTTTCAGTGCTTTAAGGCGTGAACATTCTTTTTGATAATCTGTTTTGTCGCAGGTGAAAACAAGAATTTCACAGTAGCTGTTGATATCGGTTACAGTTTCTTTTTCTACCCAGAATTGGACAAAATACGTGCATAATCCGATTGCTGCTGCTAAAAGAATAATGATGAGGAATGCACAGAGAATTTTCTTTTCCTTTTCTGCACGGTTATATAAAAGTTCAAAGGGAACGGAATTGTCTGATTTAGGCGTTCAACATCGCATTCGGAAAAGCTGTAGGATTTTCTGCCGGTATAGTTTTCATTGTAAACGGGGAAAACAAGTCCGTTTCTTATATAGTGTCTGATTGCCTTGTCGGTCAACCCTGTTTTTGCACAAACTTCTTTGATTTTCAAAATAACGACCTCCTTTTTTAGTACATCATATCTTTTTACCTGAGGTCAAAGGCAACAAAAATTTTAAATTATTATATCCATTCTTTAATAATTTGCGGATCGGCAAAAATTTCGTTAAGTCTGCCGATAAAAGGCGTTATATCGCCCATATCAAGAGCTCTGTGGTCAAAAGCAATTGTTAAGGGGAGCTTATAGCCTGTGCGCACGGTTGTGTCAGAATCTGCAATTGGTACAAGCTGTGCAGCACCTATGGCAATTGCACAAATCTGCGGCGGAACTATTTCAAGCAAAGTGCATATTCCGTTCCAGCTGCGGCATACGGAGCCGAGATTTGACACGGTGATGGTGCCCTGTTCAATATCGTGCTTTGTCAGCCTGTCTTTTTTGGAAATGGAGTAATAGTCCTTTTTAGCCTGACCGGAGAGAGTGCGCACCTTGTGTCTGCCTGTTTTTGAACCGATAAGCCTGTTGATTGTCTGTGCGATTTTTCCTTTTTTTAATCCTTGAATTGTATTGTCGAGTGAAACCTCATACATCACTTCGTTCATATCTGAATTATTTGCTCGGCGTACACTGTCAGCAATAGCGTCACGCATCTGACGCATTGTTTTGTTTTGCATATTATGCATATTGATTGTCATCATTTCTCCTGTTTTTAAAACCATCGGCATGGAAATATCAATTTCTTCAAAGGTTTTAATTTCGCCGCGCACAAGACGTCTGTTAAATTCTATATGAGAGTTTAAAACCGGACAGGCTTTAATGCCTTCAACAATAATTCTAAGCATAATTGTATTGAGTGTTAGCTTTGTTTCGGCAGTTGCAGTGTTGTTTATTTCTTTCATAATTTTTAAAAGCTCTGTAACTTCAGGCTCGTATGATATTACGGCATGGGGGATTGTTTCCCAGCTTTCGGATGTCATATTTGACACGATTTTTCTTGCTATTCCAAAATGCTCACGATTTATAATGTTTTTATTTGTTTTCATAATTCTAACTCCTCGGATGTGGTTTTGTTGTTTTTTATGTTGGGCTTTTACCTCAGCCCACAACCAAATTTTACCGCCTGAGGACAAGCATTGCTATCAATCCGGCTTTACAAATTCCTGTGCAACCGTTAGTTGCAGGCCCGAAATCTCGGGTGTTTTTTGGCTTTTTGTATATTCTGTTGCGAAACCGACCAAAAAGTGATACTATATAAAAAATACATATAACCATAATTAAAGGTGATAAAATGGATTGGGAATTTAATTTACCGGTCAAGCTGATTTTCGGCAGCGGCAAAAGAAAAAATATCGAAAAATATATTAAAGAGATTAAAGGCACTCGCGGTGTGCTTGTGGCATCAAGAGGCTTTGCCAAAAACGGGGTTGCAGATGAATTTGTCAGGCTGAGCGGCGGTCTCCTTAAAGGTGTGTTTAGTGATATTCGACCTAATCCAACAACGGATAATGTGGATGAATGTGTAAAGCTGATGCGCAGTCTGGATGCGGATTTTGCAGTTGCATTGGGTGGTGGTTCACCTATGGACTGCTGCAAGGCGGCTTGTGCAATTGCTAAAGGCAATGATGTTATAAGTGCTTACCATTCAGGCGGCAAGGCCGTTTCTCCGGCCGAGGCTATTCCCATGATTGCGTTTGCCACAACTTCAGGTACTGCGTCTGAGGTTACTAATATTTCGGTTTTAACAGATTTAAATTTGAATTTGAAAAACCCTATGAACGACCCTGCAATGTATCCAAAAATTGCTGTTGTTGACCCGGAGCTGACATTAACTGTTCCGCCTCAGATTACGGCATCAACAGGGCTTGATGTACTGGCGCATGCGATTGAGAGCTATTGGGCTACAATTCACCAGCCTGTTTGCAGTGCATGTTCTGTTTACAGTGCAAGGCTTGTATTTGAATGGCTTGAAAGGGCATATAACAATCCCGATGATTTGCAGGCAAGAGAGAAGATGGCAGAGGCATCCATTGTTGCCGGCGTTGCCTTCAGTCATCCGCGTACAACAGGTTCCCACGCCTGTTCATTTCCGCTGACAAATATTTATGGTGTACCGCATGGAGAGGCCTGCGCGTTTACGCTTGATTATTTTATCAAATTTAATGCGGATTACGCAGACAGCGACGGTAGGATAGCTGCACTGGCAAGGGACTGCGGTTTTGATTCTGCCTATGCTATGGCAGATGAAATTACGGCAATGAAAAAGCGAATGGGTATGAAAACAACCCTTAAAGAAATTGGATGCACTACAGATGAGCAGATTAAGGAGCTTACAAGCAAGAGCATGTCCATGCTGATGACAAGGAATCCGATTGCCCTTACCGAAGAAAATATTTTTGAAATGTATAATAAATTAAGAGGATAACAGATGAAGAATTTGTGGAATAAATATAAAGAGATAATCACATATGTGGTGTTTGGTGTGCTTACAACAGTAGTCAGCTGGGGCAGCTATGCAGTATTTGTAAATATACTGTCCATGAAGGTGTTCTTAGGCAATTTACTCAGCTGGGTTTGTGCTGTCGCTTTTGCCTATATTACCAATAAGCTATGGGTGTTTGAGTCAAAGAGCTGGAAGCCGAGTGTAATAGGCAAAGAAATTGTAAGCTTCGTCGCTGCGAGAGGTATAACCGGTGTGATTGAAATTGTTTGTGTTCCGCTGCTTGCAAAAACAGGCTTTGATTCCGTTTTTTATAATGTATTAGAAAGAATGAATATCACCTTGGGTATATTATTTACAGACGGTATTTATTCAAAAATAGTTCTTGCTGTTATTGTTGTAATCTTAAATTATTTTTTAAGTAAGTTTTTGATATTTAAAAATAAAAAGACGAAGAAAAGCAATGACTGATTGCTATGAATAAATCGGTTTCAACCTATAATTAATAAAAATGAAAGGCACCCGGTTTCCCGAGTGCCTTTTTGGTTTAATACTGATTAGCAGCCGCAGCCACAATCATTGTTACCACAACCGCAGTTACCACCGCAACCGCCGCAGAGTAAAAGGATGATGATAAGGATGATAATCCAAGATGAACCGCCGCAACCAAAGTTGTTATTGCATCCGCAACCCATAATCGCAACCCCCTTTCCCTTTTCTAAACTATCCTATGACTGAAAAGAGAAAGTGTTACAGATTACTTTAAATAATTCCGCCGTTTACGCCAAGTATCTGACCGGTGGTATAATTGCTTTGTGCTAAAAACAATATTGCCTGTGCAATTTCATCGGCGGTGCCGAGTCTGCCGAGCGGTACTTCATTTTCAAGTTCTGATTTATCAAATCGGCTATTCATACGAGTATCGATGATACCCGGTGATACACAATTAACGGTTATGCCGCTTGGTGCAAGTTCCTGTGCAAGTGCTTTGGTAAGACCGATTACCGCTGCCTTGCTCATTGAATAGGCGACCTCGCAGGAAGCACCTATCTGCCCCCAGATGGAGGCAATATTTATTATCGAGCCTCTATGTTTTTTTATCATAGATTTAACTGCCAGCTTTGAGCAGAAGAAATACGATTTAGCATTTATACTGTTAATATAATCGTATTCGGTTTCAGAGGTGTTGTTAATTATTTTGACAAGGCTTACGCCGGCATTATTAACAAGTATATCTATATCGCCTACAGTATCAAAAAGTTGTTCGATATCACAAACGTGTTCAAGATTGCATTTTACTGCTGTAACACCGCTGAAATCAGGCTCTGTTGTATTGTAAGTGATATACACATCATATCCCTTTTGGCAAAACAGCTGTGCAGCAGCTTTGCCTATGCCCGTTGCACCGCCGGTTATTAATACTTTTTTCATAAAATCACCAATAAGATTGTAGCATATACGGTTGTAATTTTCAATTATTTAGGCTATAATTAAAAGAAGCAATAATCGTGAGGTGCACTTATGGAAAAGGATTTTTACACAATATCCGTTTACGTTGATCAGGACGAAAATATGATAGGAATTCCATGCGGCGAAAGTGATGCATATGGGATAGCCGATATAGATAAGGTTGTACTTTTAAAAGCACCCTATTCGGACACGCAGATTGAAAGTTTTATTGAAGAGGTGATTTCCTACTGTTATACCAAAAAGCATAATGATGCCTCTCCTCTTTCTACTATAGAAAAATACACGAAGAAAAAAGGCTTTGTTCATGCAACAGCCGATTACACCTTGCTTTCTATCGTTAAAACGAAAACAAATTACTCGCTTATGCCTACTTTTAATGACTATGAAAAAGGTCCGCTTGCCATTGACGATGATGAGCGTATATTGATGAACCCTTACCAAAAGGGTGAGCTTGCCGAAGTTATAAAGGATTTTATTCAGGTTTATGTTAAAGCAAATATTTTTTATAAAGAAATGCAGGAGCTTGAGGAAGAAAAGAAAAACAACTGATATATGAAGAATATTACAGTCAGCAGCAAGGATGCCGGTCAAAGAGTTGACAGGTTTATAATGAAAACCTTTGTGCATTTGCCTAAGTCGCTGATGCATAAGGAAATAAGAAAAAAGAATATTAAGGTTAACAGAAAAAGATGCATGCCTCAGCAGATTTTAAATGAAGGTGATGTATTAGAACTTTATCTTAAGGATGATGTACTTCAAATAAAAGAGAAGCATTATGATTTTCTCAAGGCATCAACTGATTTGGATATTATTTATGAGGATGATAATATAATTCTGATGAATAAGAAAGTCGGAGTTCTTTGTCATCCTGACGGCAAAGATTATGTTGATAATCTCGTTGCAAGGCTGAAACGCTATCTTTATGAAAAAGGTGAGTGGTCACCTGAGCATTCCGTATTTATACCTTCACTGGCAAACAGAATTGACAGGAATACAGGAGGGATTGTAATAGGGGCTAAAAATGCATTGGCTCTTAAAACAATAAATGATAAAATAAAAAGCCGAGAGATTGAAAAATTTTATCTGTCCGTAGTTCATGGCAGGATGCCAAAGCAAAGTGAAACACTCAAAGCTTATCTTGTCAAAGATGAGAAAAAAAACATGGTAAGCATTACCGACAGCCGGGTTAATCATTCTAAAGAAATCATTACACAGTACAGTGTTTTGGATTATTATGACGACGCTTCATTACTTGAGGTTAAGCTGCTCACAGGAAGAACGCATCAGATAAGAGCCCATCTTGCACATATCGGTCATCCGCTTTACGGTGACGGCAAGTATGCAGCGGATAAAGGCAGGTACAGACAGGCGCTTTACAGCTATAGGCTTAAATTCAGTTTCACCGATGATGAAAATGCACTTGCTTATCTCAACGGCAGAGAATTTCAGGCGGAAAATATAAGACTTCTAAAAGATTTTAAGGAGAGAAAATTTATATGAAAGAAAAATTTATAAGAATACTTTCACCTATTCAGATTGCAATCGTTGCAGTGCTTGATGCAGCAGTATTATATTTTTTGGTATTTGCAATTAGAAGACTTTTTATAAATCAGAGAATGAGTGTTATATTCTTTACGATTTGTGTAATCTTTGCATTGGTTATAGCTGTTTTGGTTACGAAGGAAATATTTTCTCACGGAATTAAATTTCATGATGATGAAATGGAATTCACAGGGCTTGATGGTGAGAATATTTTTGCATATGCGGATATTGAAAAGGTTGAAACCGAGAAGGATGACAAGGCGAGCCTTGTTAAGAATTTTAAAGACAGGCAGTCAAAGGTCATTCTTACCCTTAAAGAGGAGAGAACCGTTACGATTGATATCGGCCTTACATCAAAAAGTGTGTTAAACAAAATTGCGCATGAGATATGCACGCGTATAGTATAAACAAAAATACCGACCCCTGCAGATGACATATCTGCGGGGGTTAGATTTTGCACTTGATTGAATCGGATAAACTGTTTTGATAAAAAACCATATAACTTGCTTTAAAGTGATAATGGTACTTGTAAAATGAAAGCTTTTTTGTTACGATAGAATTATAAAAAATAAAAGGGGTAGAAATTATGAAGGATTGGTACAAGGAATTAGTCGTTTATCAGATTTGGCCGCGTTCGTTTTGTGACGGTAACGGCGATGGTATCGGTGACCTTGAGGGTGTGCTGGGCAAGCTTGATTACCTTAAGGAGCTGGGAATTAACTGTATCTGGTTTTCGCCGCTTTATCCGTCTCCAAATGCAGATTTTGGTTATGATATTGCAGATTACAAAGATATTCATAAGGATTACGGCGATTTAGACCTGTTCAAAAGGGTGCTTGATGAGGCTCATAAGCGAGGCATTAAAGTTATTATGGACCTTGTAGTTAATCATACGTCGGATGAACATGACTGGTTTATTAAATCTCAGGATAAAAATTCTCCCTATCATGATTATTATATTTGGCGCAAGGGCAAGCTCGGCGGGAAGCTTCCTCCCAATAACTGGCTTTCCTGCTTTGAGGGAAAAGCGTGGGAGTATAATGAAAAGCTCAAGGAATACTATCTGCATGTATTCGCTAAAAAACAGCCTGATCTCAATCACGATAACCCCAAGGTGAGAGAAGAGGTTAAAGAGATTATGAAATTCTGGCTTGATATGGGTGTTGACGGCTTCCGTGAGGATGTTATTACATTTATATCAAAGCGCCCGGGTCTGCCAAACGGTTTGCCGCTTCCTGTCGGAACCGGAATTGAGCATTATATGGATGGACCGAATGTACATAAATATCTTAAGGAATACCGAGAGGTAACAGATGAATATGATTGCTTCACTGTTGGTGAAGCACCGATGATGACCCCGGGTAATGCACTTAAATATATAAGTGAGGGTAAAAAAGAACTGGATTTAATGTTCCATTTCCAGCATATAGAGTCAGATGCATTTTTGATTGATTACCTTCAGAAACCTTTTGATTTAAAAAGTATGAAAAGGGCATTTTCTTCCTGGCAGAATAAGCTTAACGGCAAGGCATGGAATACCCTTTATATAGAAAATCACGATCATCCGCGTATTATTTCAAGATATGGCAGCGAGAAGTACAGAACCGAATCGGGAAAAATGCTTGCAAATATGTATATTTTGCAGCAGGGCACGCCGTTTATTTATCAGGGTCAGGAAATTGGTATGCTTAATACACGTCTTGACTCTATTGATGAGTATGCAGATGTTTTTGTAAAAAACAATTATGAGGTGGCAAAAAACAAACTTCATATTAAAGAGCAGACTTGTTTTGAGCTGGCTGTTAAATCAACCCGAGATAATGCAAGAACACCGGTTCAGTGGGACGGCAGCGAGAATGCCGGATTTACTACAGGCAAGCCATGGTTCCCTGTTAATATAAATTATCCCGAGATAAACGCTGAAAAGGAAATGGCTGATCCCGACTCCATTTTTAATCATTATAAAAAGCTGATTAAATTTAAAAAGGAGAATGAGGTCGCAATTTACGGTGATTATAAAGAGCATTATAAAAATTCTTCAAAGCTTTATGTTTATGAAAGAAATTACAAGGGCAAACGTCTGTTGGTAATCAATTCATTCAGTGAGGATAATATTGCATTTGAAGCACCGAATGGATTTGAACTTGAAAAGGGTAAGGCTATACTGTGCAACTATAAAAATCCGACTGTTCAGGGTAACGGATTTAAAACAAGGCCTTATGAAACAAGAGTATATTTATTCGACTAATACTAAAAAAAGGAGCAGTTAACGCATTTTGGCTAAACTGCTCCTTTTTATATATTTAGTATACTAATTACCGGCCTAAGGCCTGTTTTTTATTTATACCTTTCATAATAATGATATACATTACGATACTCATAATTACACAGAAGAAATCAGCGGTTGCCTGTGCCCATATAATTCCGTCAAGCCCTACAAATTTGTTAAGTAAAAACAGAAGCGGAATATAAATTACACCCTGTCTGCCAACTGACAGAATAAAGGTTTGAATTCCTTTCCCCATTCCCTGGAATGCAAAGTTAAGTACAAACATAATACCGATAACAGGTCCGGGGCTCATTACTGCAGTGAGCATCTTTACACCCAAATCAACAACATCGGCGTCATCAATAAACATACTGATTACATTTTCTCTGAATACCAGGTAGAAAAGCATCATTGCCGTTCCGATAACAATATTGCATATAATGCTGAATCCCATACACTTTTTCATTCTGCTATAGTTTTTAGCGCCATAACAATATCCGATTAGCGGCTGAACACCTTGTCCCAAACCGATTTGAAGCATAATGACCAGCATATTAGCCTTCATTGCAACACCCATTGCCGCAACTGCATTATCACCATAGCTTACCAAAACGATGTTGACAATAATATTGCTGATGCTCATAAGTAAATTATTAAGACTTGCAGGCAGTCCTACATTAATAACGCCTTTTGCGATTCCGTTTTTCATTGAAAATCTTTTCGGCGTGATGCTCAGAATGCTTTTTCCTCTAAGAAAATAAATGAGAAAGAAGATTACACTGAACACATTACCCAGTACGGTAGCAATTGCTGCACCGGCAACACCCATATCCAGACCGAAGGGTAGTGTTATACCAAAGAGTTTATCGCCCTTGTCTAAAATAAAAATCGGGTCAAGAATAACGTTAACCACTTGGCCCAATACAGAACCAATCATAGAGGTTTTAGCAGCACCCTCGCCGCGCACAAGATTACAAACTGTAATAGACAGTACCGAAAACGGAGCCCCCACAGCAACCCATTTTAAATAATCTTGTGCAAAATCAATCGTATTATCGCTCGCACCGACCAAATACAGCAGCGGCTGTCTGAAAACGAAGAAAATAATTCCGATTAATATACCCAATACAAGTGAACCGTAAATACAAAAACTGCTGATGGTTTTTACCCTGTCATTATGACCCTCGCCAAGTGAACGGCTTATGAAAGCACAGCCGCCGATTCCGAATAAATTACCGATAGCAAGGAAAAAGAAAAAAAGCGGCATGGATACCGATACAGCTGCAACCTGGTTGCTGTCACCGGTTTGTCCAACAAAAAATGTATCCGCTAAATTGTATACAATATTAATAAGCATACCGAGCATACTGGGCAAAGCCATTGTTGCAACTGCCTTGGGTACCTTATAGTCCTTAAATACTCTTGTGTTATCTTTCATAAATCAAATATCATCCTTTCTAAAGTTTTTCTGCAATATGAATAAAATCATCCATTAAAAGTTTTTCTGCACGTATATTTAAATCAAGTCCCAAATTGTCAAATATCTCTGTCAAGTCCTTTTTAGAGATACCCATTGTGTTTGATATGCTGTTAAGTGCAGTTTTGCGTCTTTGTGAAAACGCACTTTTTACAACCGTAAAAAATTTCTTCTCGTTATTTACTTTGTATTTTTCATCTTTTCTGACTTTCAGGCGGATTACCACACTGTCCACCTTAGGACTGGGCATAAAGCTGTCACGGGCCACATCAAATAAAGTTTCACTGTCTGCATAATAATTTACTGCTGCTGTAACTGCACCGGCCAAGCGTGTTCCGACCTGTGCGCATAGGCGCTCACCTGCCTCTTTCTGCACCATAACTACAATCTCATCAATAGGCAACCTGCTTTCAAGCAGGGTCATAATTACCGGTGATGTTATATAATATGGAAGATTGGCGCATACTTTAACCGATGTGCAGCCGTCAAATTTTTCTGCAATGAGTTTGTGAAGGTCGAGCTTCATAACATCGTCATTTACAATTTCAAGATTGTTGAACTGTGCAAGCGTTTCATCAAGAACAGGCAAAAGTCTTTTATCAAGTTCTACAGATACAACTTTGCCTGCAACAGAGCAAAGCTCTTTTGTGAGTACACCGATACCCGGTCCTACCTCAAGCACTCCGGTATGCTCGTCGGCAGAAAGACTGTCTGCCATTTTGGGGCAAACATCGGGATTAATCAGAAAGTTCTGCCCCAGTGCCTTTGAAAAGGTGAAGCCGTGTCCTGAAAGTATTCTTTTTACAGTATTATAATCATATAAATCCATAGTGTCACCTTTTCTTTGTTTGATTTGTGCTATTCTAACATATTAATAAATCGTTTACAATATTTATGTTGACATTTTGGTAACTTGTGATAAAATAACCGTTAGTCGGCTAAAGATAGTCGGCTAAATTTACAATGCAAAGGTTGTATATTATGAGATATAAAAAGTGCTGCGATAGGCCGAATCAAGAAACGATAGGTCCCAAAATTATGTTTCTTTCAAAACTGCTTCGACGGTCCTTTAATGAGGCTGTTTCGCAGCAGGGTCTGTTTTCCGGTCAGCAGGATATAGTGTTTGCTCTCGTCGAAAATGAAGGGTTAACATTAAGTGAGCTGGCAAAGTTGCTTGATGTGTCAAGTGCGACTGCCAGCGTATCCATAAAACGAATGGAGAAGACAGGGTTTATAATAAAAAAGGCTGATGAAAAGGATGCTCGTATTACTCGCCTTTATCCAACCGAAAAGGCTAAGAGTGCACCAAAAAATATAAAAAACAAAATGGATAGTATTGAAAATATTTTAAAGGAAAATATGACAGCCGAGCAGTCAGCAGAGTTTTCGCTGCTGCTGGAGACTGCAATACAGAATATGCTTAAAGAGGTGAAGGGAAATGATAAAAAAACTGGCTGAATATATGAAGGGACTATGGGGTCTTGCATTCATAAGTGCCATGGGTATGATTGTTGAAGCAATCTGTGAGCTCTCACTGCCATCGATTGCAAATATTGTTTACAGCAATGTGTCCGCTGCGTCGGCAGGTGATTCTGCAACAAGAGTCTATGTTATAAAAATCGGACTTGCAATGTTTGCTTTGGCTATACTGGGTTTGTGCGGCGGTATTGCGACAATGAAAACATCTTCCGTTGTAGGGCAGAGATTTTCGTATCGATTAAGAAAAGATATTTACGCGAAAACAAGCGATTTTTCATTTAAAAATATTGATTCATTTTCAACTGCGTCATTGACAACGCGAATGACCAATGATGTAACCATGCTGCAAAATACTGTAATTATGATGCTGCGAATGCTTGTGCGTATTCCTGCTCTTTTGATAGTTTCTGCAATATTTGCATTTACGATTAATGCAAAGCTTTCGCTGATTATTGTATTTTTGCTGCCTGTGATTTTTATTATAGTTGCTCTTATTTTAAAATTCGGTTTTCCGATGTTCCAGAAAATGCAAAAAAAGATTGATACCGTTAACCGTGTTGTGCAGGAAAACCTTATAGGTATCAGAGTTGTGAAGGCGTTTGTGAGGGAGAATAAGGAAAAAGAGAAATTTCACAGTGCGTCGGATGATTTAGCAAGGCAGGGTTCAAAGGCAGCCGGACTGATTGTAACCATTATGCCTGTTATGATGCTGATGATGAATATTGTTATCGTTTATACCTATTATAAGGGTGCAACAGATGCAGCAGCTGGAATAATGGAGGTTGGGCAGATATCGGTTTTGTCATCCTATATTGTGCAGGTTCTGATGAATATAATGATGGTTTCCATGTTCCTTTTGCAGTTTACAAGAGCAAAGGCCTGCGGTGACCGCGTAGTGGAAGTGCTTGATACGCAAATTGATATCGTTAATCCCGAGAATGCATATATTCCCGAAAGTCCCAAAGGGGAAATAGAATTTAAAAATGTTGATTTTGCCTATCATGAAAAGGATATGGTGCTTGAAAATATTAATTTTACCGCAGAGGCGGGAAGTATTGTGGGCATAATCGGTTCAACCGGATGCGGAAAATCTTCGTTGGTCAATCTTATACCGCGTCTTTATGATGTTTCGTCAGGACAAATTTTGATTGACGGTGTTGATGTAAGGAAGTATGATATTGCCGCACTGCGTGAGCTGACAGGTGTTGTGCTGCAAAAAAATGTACTTTTCAGCGGAACAATTAAGGATAATATTCGCTGGGGAAAGCCTGATGCTTCAGATGAGGAAATTATCGATGCCTGCAAGGCATCACAGGCACATGATTTTATTATGGCACAGCCAAATGGTTATGATACCGATCTTTCGCAGGGCGGACTCAATCTTTCCGGCGGACAAAAGCAAAGGCTTTGCATTGCCAGAGCGATGATAAAAAAACCAAAAATACTTATACTTGATGACTCTACTTCTGCTGTGGATACAGCAACGGAAGCAAAAATCAGAGAAAGCTTTTATACAAGTCTTAAGGATACTACCGTTATTATTATTGCACAGCGGATTTCATCGGTTAAGGACGCTGATAAAATTATTGTGCTTGATGACGGACAAATAAACGCTGTAGGCACGAATGAAGAATTGCTTGCAGATAATGAAATTTATCAGGAGATTTACAAAACACAGCAAAAGGGGGTGCTTGAATAATGCCGCCAATGGGGCCTCCGGGCAGAGGACCGTTAGGTCACAAGCCCAAGAACACGAAAAAATCATTTTCAAGGATTTTAAAGTATATCGGTAAAAATGCAGCGCTTTTGATAGTGGTATTGTTGATGCTTGTTTTCAGCACACTGTGTGCCACGGGTGCATCTTATTGGCTTAAGCCAATACTTGATGGTGTGGCAGGTGCAATCAAGGCCGGCAATTTCGCTACCGAGGGAGTGCATACTTTGATGGTGAACCTCACTATTGTGTCACTGTTTTATATCGGCGCTGCCCTGTTTTCATTTATTCAGTCTAAAATTATGGTATCAATTGCCTATAAAACAACAAATATTATCCGAAAGGATTTGTTTGACAGGCTGCAGACTTTGCCGCTGAAGTATTTTGACTCTAAGACCCACGGCGAAATTATGAGCCGTTTTACCAATGATGTTGATAATATTCAAATGATGCTGGAACAGACAATTGTTCAGCTGATTTCGTCGGTGTTTTCGTTTATCAGTATCGTTGTTATGATGATAGTGCTTGAATGGAGACTGTTTTTGGTTGCACTTGTTTTTCTTGCAGTCATGATTGCCAGCTCACTTTTTATTGCAAAGCGCACCAGGAAATATTTTACTGCACAGCAATCGGCACTGGGTGCGATGAACGGAAATATTGAAGAGACAATTGAAGGCATGAAAATTGTCAAAGTGTTTAATCATGAAAAACAGGCTGTTTCACAATTCGACGAGCTGAATGAGGATTACAGAAAGGCTGCAACAAACGCAAGTTTTTATTCGGGATTAATGGGTCCGTGCGGAACCGGTATCAATAATGCGCTGTATGCAACGATTACCCTTATGGGCGGAATTCTTGTTTTGTCAAGCTCACTCAGTATCGGTACATTTTTTACATTTCTCAGTTATACAAAGCAGTTCAGACAGCCTATTGATCAGGTTATGAACCAGATGAATAATATCTTTTCTGCATTGGCCGGTGCTGAGCGTGTGTTTGAAATTATGGATATGGAGAGCGAGACCGACAGCGGCACAGTAACGCTGCTTGAGGAAAAAAGCGAAACAGGGAAAAAGTGGTACTGGCTGGACGGAGAAAGCAAAATTCCTGTTGAAGGAAATGTTGTTTTTAAAAATGTTGATTTTAGTTATGTTCCTGAAAAACAGGTGCTTAAAAATATCAACCTTTATGCTAATTCCGGTCAGAAAATCGCTTTTGTCGGCTCAACCGGTGCAGGTAAAACAACCATTACAAATCTGATTAACCGTTTTTATGATATACAGGATGGAGTAATTACCTATGACGGTATTGATATAAAGCGGATTAAGAAGGATGATTTGAGAAAAAGCCTTGCAATTGTTTTGCAGGATACGCATATGTTTACCGGCACGGTTATGGATAATATCCGATACGGCAGACTTGATGCTACGGATGAGGAATGCATTGAGGCAGCAAAGCTTGCGTCGGCCCATTCCTTTATTTGCCGATTGCCTGAAGGCTATAATACAAAAATTACCGGTGACGGTGATAATCTGTCTCAGGGCCAGCGCCAGCTGCTTGCAATTGCACGTGCTGCTGTTGCAGATCCGCCCGTTATGATACTTGACGAGGCAACATCATCAATTGATACCAGAACAGAAATGCATATTGAGCACGGCATGGATAGGCTTATGATAGGCAGAACGGTATTTGTGATTGCACACAGACTTTCAACAGTAAGAAATTCAAATGCAATTATGGTACTTGAGAACGGCGAGATAATTGAACGCGGTGATCATGATGATTTAATTGCTCAAAAGGGCAGATATTATGAACTGTGTACCGGAAAGGCCAAGCTTAGTTGATAACATAAAAAAATATCTTGTATACTGCTGCACGTTTAAATGCATTAATTACACAATAGCTTGTGGTGTGTCGTTTTTGCATTATTTTCTAAAATAATTATCTAAAAAAGCCTTTACTTTTAGGCACTTTGATGTTATAATTTACTCAAATATTGTATAGTTTTATATTTCAAGAAAGTATATAGAGGTGTTATTATGAAAAAATTATTATCAGTTGTTCTTGCAGCTATGATGGCAGTTTCAGTTTTTGCCGTTTCAATGATGCCGGCATTTGCAGCAGATGTTATGAGCCCTACAGCTTCAACAGCTGAAAGCAAAAAGCCTACTCTTGAGGTGAACGGTGTTCCTACAGAAACAGATATTAACTATTCTCCCGATAAGGACAACACAAGCACAATTACTTTTACCTATACCGGTGAGGGTACTCTTAAGGGTTGGGAAGAAAATCTTGCTGATTTGGGTCTTTCAGAGGGTACTGATTATACAGCTGTAATGAATGCAGACGGTACATTTACAATCACATTCATCAGTGCGCAGGCAAATGAGGTTTGGCGCAGCGGTGATGTAGTTGTTAACGCAATTGTTGATTTTGGAAGCGAGACTACAAAGGCTACAACAAAGAAAAACAGCTCATCAAAGGCACCTGCAACAGGCATATCTTCATCAATCGTAGCAGGCAGCGTTGCTGTTGCATTTGCAGGCGCAGCAGTCCTTGCAGCAACTAAGAAGAAGGACGCTGAATAATTTAAATAATCAATTAAAGCCTGTTTACCTTTTGGTAAACAGGTCTTTTTAATCTTTAAACAAGGTGATACGTTTTGAACGAAAACGAAAATATGGAGAAAACACCACAGCGGGACAATAAAAAGAAAAGGGCAGCAAAACTTATACTCATATTTATTATTGTTTTTGTTGTTGTTTTCTGCGGTGTTTATTTTGGTATACAAATTTATAATAATTTTATTAACAAGCCTGAGGAAACGACTGCAGCAACAGTTTCGTCTTCCGTCAATACCACGGATGCGCGTGAGAAAAATCCTATCGACTTTAAATCGTTAAAGGCAAAAAATGACGAAATATATGCGTGGATTAAAGTCGACGATACAAAAGTTGATTACCCGATTGTGCAGAATGCCACCAACGATGAGTTTTATCTTAAACACACAGCAGAGGATAAAAGCTGGTCGGCAAGCGGTGCAATATATACCGAGCTGATTAACCATAAAACGTTTAAGGATCCGGTTACGCTGATTTACGGTCACAACGGTTATGGCGACACAATGTTTACAACGCTTCATAAATTCAGGGATAAGGCATTTTTTGACGATCATCCTTATTTCTATATTTATACCCCCACACAAAAGCTGACATATCAGGTTGTATCGGCTTTTAAATATGATGACCGTCATATTATGAATTCATTTAATTTCGCTGATTTATCAGTCGTTGAAGAGTTTCAGGATTATATACAGAATCCTACATCGGCATTAAAAAATGTAAGAACGGATTTGGACAAACCGATGGACCGATCAAGCAAGATTGTTGTTTTATCGACCTGTATTACAAATCAGAAAAGCAGTAGATATTTAATTTGCGGAGTGTTAACAAAAGATGAAAAAACCTATTGACCCCAATTTAGACAGTTTTGATAATGAAGAATTACCGCTTGGTATAGATAATGATGAGGTTTCTGCGTCTGTTTACAAAGAGGATGATTCGTTAAAAAACGGTGAGAATGACGGCTTTTCTCTGTCCGTCGGCAGCGAAAGTTCTGCAAACAGCAGTAAGGCAGAGGATTTTACAATGCGTGAAAAGCATTACCATCATCACAGTTCATCACATCATCATTCGCATTCACATCATTCCTCTCATTCTTCTCATGCACATAAGCAAAAGAAGCATAAGAAAAAGCTGCCTGCGGCAGCTAAGATTGCCATTGCGGTTCTTGCAATTATTTTAATTCTTGTTTCAGCAGTGGTGGGTACAATTTTGTTTCTTGAATATAAAGGCAAGAATGAACTGACAAACGTAAAATCTGAAACAAATTATGAAGAAACAATAACATATAACGGGCATGATTATGTTTATAACAGCAATATCATTTCAATTGCGTTTATCGGTGTTGATAAACGTGATTTGGGACTTGAAGACGGTGCTGTCGGAACTGCAGGCCAGAATGATGCTAATATTATCATGACAATCGATACCGCAACAGGCAAAGCAAAGGCTTTGGCAATTCCTCGAGATACGATGGTTGAGGTTTCACTTTTCTCTGAAAATAATATTTTCCTCAGAAACGAAGAGATGCAGCTTTGTTTGAGTTATGCTTACGGTAACGGAACAGACACCTCTGCAGCAAATGTAACTACTTCACTCAGCCGAATATTGTATAATGTTCCCATAAACAAATATTTTGCACTGGATTTAAACGGTATTGCACCTATTAACGATGCTATTGGCGGTGTTACGGTTGAGTCCCTTTATGATTTTAAAAATCTTAATATAAGCAAGGGTGACAAGGTTCATCTTGTAGGTGATTTAACGGAGGCTTATGTAAGAACAAGAGATTTGGATAATGTTGAGGCCTCACTTAACAGAAATGCAAGGCAGATTCAGTATATAAAAGCATTTGCCGCGCAGCTTCTTCCTGCTGTAATGAACGATTTCAGCATCATCAGCAAGCTGTATTCAACTGCCACCGATTACAGCACAACCAATATTTCACTTTCAGATGCGACTTACCTTGCATCGCTTATGCTGTCAAAAAATATTACGGATTTTGAAACAAAAACAATAGAAGGTGAAATGAAGCCGAGTACGAAAATGGAATATGCAGATGTGGTTTATGCTGAATTTTATCCGGATGAGGATAAACTTATGCAGACCGTGCTTGAAACCTTTTATACGCAAATAAACTAAAAATATTTTTTATATACAGGAGTTAAACTATGAACGCAGAAACAAAAAAAATGCTCTCCTCATATGCCGCAAAAATCAGAATGGGTATAATCGAGAGCACCTACGGTGCAAAAGCCGGTCATCCGGGCGGAAGCCTCTCTTCAGCTGAGCTGTTTGCTTATCTGTATTTCAAGGAAATGAAGGTTGATCCCAAAAATCCGCAGTGGGAGGACCGTGACAGATTTGTTCTTTCAAAAGGTCATTGTGCACCCGGCCTTTACAGTGCGCTGGCACTTAAGGGATACTTTCCTGTAGAGGATTTGCCGACATTGCGCCACATTGATTCATATCTTCAGGGTCATCCGAATATGAACACTGTGCCCGGTATTGATATGTCGACAGGTTCTCTCGGTCAGGGTATCAGCACGGCTGTCGGTATGGCAAAGGGTGCCAAATACATAGGACATGACGATATTAATATTTACACCCTTCTTGGAGACGGTGAGATAGAAGAGGGGCAGGTTTGGGAAGCAATGATGTTTGCGAACCAATATAAGCTCAATAATCTTTGTGTTATCATCGACAGTAACGGTCTTCAAATTGACGGAAAATGTGAGGATGTTATGAGTGCTGAGCCTATTGATGAAAAGCTTAAGGCATTCGGCTTTGAGGTTGTGATTGTAGATGGCAATGATTTTGAGCAGCTTGAAAAAGCATTTGATGCATTCCATCATTGTGATAAGCCATTTGGCATAATTATGAAGACTGTCAAGGGCAAGGGTGTTTCCTTCATGGAAAACCAGGTTGATTGGCACGGAAAAGCACCTAATGAAGAAGAATATAATATTGCAATGGCTGAGTTGAGAGCTAAGCTTGCAGAAATTGAGGAGGCATAACTATGGCAGAAATCAAAAAAATTGCCACTCGTGAAAGCTACGGCAATGCTCTTAAGGAGCTTGCAGCAGAGGGCGCTGATAAATTAGTTGTTCTTGATGCAGACCTTTCGGCTGCAACCAAAACAGGAATATTTAAAAAAGCATATCCTGAGCGCCACATTAATTGCGGCATTGCAGAAGCAAATATGATTTGTGCAGCAGCAGGTATGAGCACTATGGGTCTTGTGCCTTTTGCATCGAGTTTTGCAATGTTTGCTGCAGGCAGAGCCTTTGAACAGGTTAGAAATACGATCGGCTATCCGCATCTTAATGTTAAAATCGGAGCAACGCACGCCGGTATATCCGTTGGCGAAGATGGTGCTTCACATCAGTGCTGCGAGGATTTTGCACTTATGAGAGCAATTCCGGGCATGGTTGTTATCTGTCCGGCAGACGATGTTGAAGCAAAGCAGGCGGTTAAGGCTGCTTACCATTATAATGGTCCTGTCTATCTTAGATTCGGCAGGCTTGCAGTGCCCGTGTTCCATAATGATGCATACAAGTTTGAAATCGGCAAGGGTGAGGTTGTTTGCGAAGGAACGGATGTAACAATAATTGCAAACGGGCTTATGGTTGCTGAAGCAATTGAGGCAGGAAAAGAACTTATTCAAAAGGGAATCAGTGCTGAAATTATTAATATTGCAACCATTAAACCACTGGATGAGGAGCTTGTTATTTCATCAGCTAAAAAAACAGGAAGAGTTATTACCGTTGAAGAACATAATATCATCGGCGGTCTGGGCGAGGCTGTATGCTCTGTGCTCAGCGAAAAATGTCCTACACCGGTTAAGCGAATTGGTGTTAATGATGAGTTCGGTCACAGCGGTCCGGCTGTTGATCTGCTTAAGCAGTTTGGTTTGTCGGCTGAGAATATTGTTAAAGTCGCAGAAGAATTTGTTAAATAATGTATTGTTTTTTAACTGTAATGAAGGTCAAAACCGGATTGCAATAAAGAGTGTGGAAAGCAAAACTCGGGAAAACAGTTGTTTATAGAGTGTTTTTAACGCAATAAATCGCAAGAATTCGTACTGTCGGTTTTTTCTGTGTATTTATTTTTCAATCAAACAGAAAACCCCGCAAAAATCAGCATTATATGTGAGCTGATTTTGCGGGGTTCTTTTTTAGGCAAATAATGTTAATTATTTTCTTTCTTTTTTATAACAGCAAATACACCGCTTGCTGCAATTAAAGCAATAGAAACAGAAAAACCTGTTTCATTTATGCCTGTTGCAGGAGATTTTTTTACGGAAGCTGTTTTTTGAGCTGTTGTATTTGCCTTTACAGCAGTAGTCTCGCGAGCAGAAATATCATCTTCTTTGGCAGTATAATCATCCTCTGTTGATGGCTCTTCTTCTGCTAAAGCTTCCTGCATAAGAAGTTCATAATAGTATAAGTCAAGTGCAGCAAATGCATCTTTTGTTGCATAAGGGCTGGCCTCGTTGTCGTAGGTAAATACGCCGGCAGATGAACTCTCAAATACACAGAGCTCCTTATAAATTGAATTAACCTTATCAAAATGATTGTTTAAAAAGGATGCATAATCCTCTTCACGTTCAATAGCATCAAGGCCATGGCCGTATGAGCAGTGGGCAAGGAGTGCAAGAGCTGTTGAATTTGTATTTGGCTCTTTGCCGTATTCCGGATTGAAGCAGTATCCGCCCTTCACCTTATAACTTTCAATTACATTTATTGCATCAGCAAGTATGTCATTATATTCATCTGAAAGATAGGACAATGCATCAACAAAGTTAGCTGTGTTATCACAGGAAAAACCAAAATAATCAATGCCCTTACCTTTGGTATAAAAGTTTTCAATATAAGTATCGAGTGCTTTTTTTAAGAATTGCTCAGAATTGTCGTGCGAACAATAAAATGCAGCTTTTGCAATATATCTATAGTAATTTGGTGTTGCAGGAACAACTGTCGGGTCCATAGCCAAAAATGCTTTTTCAATATCGTAACCGTAAAAATCACTCGGATCCTCCAACAGTGCATTAAGAGCAATAATGACTGCACTGTATGATGCAAGATTTTCACCATATACAGATATGATTTTTCCATTATTTGCATCCAAATTTGCTTTGACATCCTTTAAAAAATCTTTTGCAAATTTTGTCATATCCGCAGCCGAGTCTGCCATAAGGCAAAAATCAATTGCATTATCAACGCCAAAGCTTTTTGTATCCTTAGTAAGGTACTCTGCAGCGCCGTTAAGTTGCTTTTTTACGTCCTCTGCGCGCGGTATTTCTGCTGCAAATGCCGTGATGCTTGTTGTAAGCAGAATGCCGATTACAAGAATTACTGATAATAATTTTTTCATCTTTTCCTCCTGATATTTGTTATTTATTTGTGCACGTGTATGAAAATACAACGTTATCACCATCTGAAAGCTTGTAACGGCCGCAGCTTTTTGAAGGACTATTGCCGTTTACTTTGTAAACCCATCCGCTTTGGCTGCCGCAGTCTTTTTCATCTATATTATTAAAGCCTGCAATATACTTGCCGTAGGAGCTGTTCACAGTATTTATTGTTACGCCTTGTTTATTGCAGGCCGCTTTGACTGCGTCAAAGGCGGAGCTGTTATTGTCTAATGTTACAACATATTTATTTATTATGTAGCCGTCCGGCGGAACATATTTTTCATGTCCGTTCTTAAGTTTATCCATATTATTCAGAATACTTTTGCACTCAATGGTTACTGTGCAGGTTATATAAGATGAGGTTGTTGTTTGCTTTTCTGCTTTAGAGCTTTGGGCGGGCTTTTTTGCTGCTTGGGTAGTTGAGGTATAGCCCTTTTTCTCGGCCTTTGCAGTATTTGTCGTACCATTACTTCTTTTTGCAGTAGTTGTTTTGATAGAGCTTGTTTTAGCTTTTTGCGTGTTTTGGGCCGATAAACTTCTATTTTGAGTGGCAGAATTTGTTTTATCGGTATTTTTTTTCTCGGCAGTGAAAGTTTTTTGCTCGTTTGTACTGTTGCTTTTTGAAGACAGCGTATATTCTGTTGTATTTATGCTGCTTTTTTCTGTATTGTTGGCTGTGCAGCCGAAAAATGCGGCACAAATAAATATAGTTAAAAGTATTGCAGTAATTTTTTTCATAAAAATAACCCCTGTTGTTGGACAGGGGTATGGCAGGACATATAAAATCCATTGCTTTTCCACTTGCCCAAAAGCTGAATTTTTAATTCGGCAGGTCTCCCGGCTTGTGATATAGTATATAGGTTAAAATATACATGCAAAATGCGCCTTCTCGGTTTCCCAATGGCAAATGCATTTGCTTCGTCAGATACGGTAATGGCGGTTGTTTGAGATTCTCACTCAATTCCCTTTTAATTTCAGGACGTTACACCTGAAAACCGATAATTTATATATTTAGTATACCATTAAAAATGAATATGTCAATTATTACATATTTTCCGGCTGTCAGCTATTCTAAATATAATGTGATATTTTTATTTTTTATACTTTTTTTCACATCAATAACACGCTGATTTGATGAGCCGCGGAAAACCAGAGAAATATCCTTCTTTTCCTCAATAAAACGACCGTCAACAAGAACATCAATTAATCCCAGCATTTCGCCGCTGATGTCGGTATGAGCTCTTGATTTTTCAATACCCAGTATTTCTTCGAAAGTGAATCCGGAATAGCACCACACTGTTTTGTTTGGAAAACGTTCCTTAAACATGATAAGAAATGGCAGTAAAACCTTTTGATTTTCAGGTTCAAAAGGTTCGCCGCCGAGAAGAGACAGGCCGTTTATCCAGTCCGGTTCGCAGGAATGCAAAATTTCTTCCATTGTTTTTTCCGTGAAGAGCTCACCGAAAGAAAAGTCCCAGGTTTGCTGATTAAAGCAGTTTTGGCAATGGTGGCGGCAGCCTGAAACAAAAAGAGATGTTCTTACCCCTTCTCCGTTTGCAATGTCATTTTTTTTGATTTCTCCGTAATTCATAATGTAAACAAAGGGCAACCCGTTTAAATGGCTGCCCTATCTCCTTATAAATGTAAAACTCTTTCCTTTATTTCCTGTGTTCTGCCCTGATTCCAGAACTGTGTGCCGATATAACCGCAGGTTCTTCTGGCAACATTCATTTTATCCTGATCTTCATTGCCGCACTTTGGGCATCTCCATACAAGCTTGCCATCTTCATTTTCGACAATCTGAATTTCACCATCAAAGCCGCAGCACTGGCAGTAATCTGATTTTGTATTAAGTTCAGCATACATAATGTTGTCGTATATATAACGCATTACCTGTAATACGGCAGGAATATTATTCTGCATGTTAGGTACTTCAACATAGGATATAGCTCCGCCCGGCGACAGGCGCTGAAATTCGCTTTCAAATTTAAGTTTGGTGAAGGCATCAATTTCCTCAGCAACATGAACGTGATAGGAATTTGTAATATAGTTTCTGTCTGTTACGCCCGGAATAATACCAAAACGCTTTTGCAAACATTTTGCAAATTTATATGTAGTTGACTCCAACGGCGTGCCATAGATACTGAAATCAATATTGTTTTCGGCTTTCCACTTTGCACAGGCATCATTCATATACTGCATAACGCTGAGTGCAAATTCCTTGCCGCCGTTATCATCGGTATGGCTCATACCGGTCATATACTTTGTGCATTCATAAAGACCGGCATAACCAAGGCTGATGGTGGAGTATCCGCCAAAAAGCAGCTTGTCAATTTTTTCTCCCTTTTTCAGTCTTGCAAGTGCGCCATGCTGCCAAAGAATAGGTGCAGCATCAGAAAGAGTGCCCTTAAGTCTGTTGTGACGGCACATAAGTGCGCGATAGCAAAGATCAAGACGTTCGTCAAATATTTTCCAGAATTTTGTTGAATCACCACCCGATGAGCATGCAATATCGACCAGATTGATTGTAACGACACCCTGATTAAAACGACCGTAGTATTTGCCCTTGTTGGTCTTGGGATCAACATAAGGTGTAAGGAAGCTGCGGCAGCCCATACAGGTATAGCAGTGACCTTCACCGTTTTTATCAATTTTATATTCAAGCATTTTCTTTTCCGAAATATAGTCGGGTACCATTCGCTTAGCGGTGCATTTTGCAGCCAATTCCGTGAGATAAAAGTACTTGGAATTCTCTTTGATATTATCTTCTTCAAGAACGTAGATAAGCTTAGGGAAAGCAGGTGTAATCCAGACACCGTCCTCGTTTTTTACACCTTGAATACGCTGCTTGAGAGTTTCTTCTATAATCAAAGCAAGGTCTTTCTTTTCCTGTTCGCTTTTGGCTTCGTTCAGATACATAAATACAGTAACAAACGGAGCCTGACCATTTGTTGTGAGCAAGGTCACTACCTGATACTGAATTGTCTGTACACCGCGGCTAACCTCGTCACGCAGACGTTTTTCAGTAAGCAGAGTAACCTGCTCATCTGTCATTTCAATGCCAAGAGTTGCCGCTTCGTCAAGGATATCTCTGCGGATTTTTTCTCGGCTCGTCTGAACAAAAGGAGCAAGATGCGAAAGTGATATGGATTGACCGCCGTACTGGCTTGATGCAACCTGAGCTATAATCTGTGTTGCAATATTGCAGGCAGTAGAAAAGCTGTGTGGCTTTTCTATCATGGTATCCGATATAACCGTGCCGTTTTGCAGCATATCCTCAAGATTGACAAGATCGCAGTTGTGCATATGCTGAGCAAAATAATCAGCATCATGGAAATGGATAATGCCCTCTTCATGTGCATCAACAATATCCTGCGGTAAAAGAATTCTCTTGGTGATATCCTTTGAAACTTCACCGGCCATATAGTCACGCTGAACCGAGTTCACAGTCGGGTTTTTGTTTGAATTTTCCTGTTTAACCTCTTCATTATTACATTCAATAAGTGAAAGGATTTGGTTGTCAGTGGTGTTGGCCTTTCGTATGAGTGAGCGGTTGTAACGATATTTAACATAAAGGCGCGCGACATCAAAGGCCCCCTGTGCCATAATTTGATTTTCAACAATATCCTGAATTTCTTCAACGGATAACGCACGGTTCGCTTTTGAAATTTTAAATTCTACATATTCGGCAATTTCATTTATCTGACTTTGTGAAAGCTCTTCTTTTCTGCAGGCTGCATTTGCCTTTGATACGGCAACAATGATTTTGTTTAAATCAAAATCTGCTTCAGAGCCGTTACGCTTAATGATTTTCATTTTTTTACCCCTTCTGAATATATTACAAAAATATTACATTGAATAAATCGACTGGATTAATCATATCAAATATTTAGTTGCCTGTCAATAGTAAAATAGCAAAATACACAATATATTGTATTTTTTATTTTTTTCAGCTACAAAAATATGTATATGTAGATTAGTAGACAATTGTCTGTTTCACATGGCTTTTATCATTTTTCTTTTGCTTAAAAAGAAAAAAAGGTTACAAAATATTGTGAAACAAAATTGATAAAAATAAAAATACCTATCCCGGAGATAGGTATTGCAGGTTACGGATAGAACAAATCGAAGCATGCACAAAACAAGAAAATATTTTGTAATATGGTTTTTATATTTTAAGACATTTGTGCATGTTGCGATTTTATTTTTCGTCAGGGAGCTGGTCGACACCGTTGACAGCTTCTTTAAGGCCTAAATCCTTTTTTATCATGGTTGTTGAAACACCGGGCGTTCTGTCAAGAAAGACAAGCTCGCAATGTTCTTTTAAATAATCAAATTTGTCGCTGCCTGCCCAGTCGCCGCCCATTACAACGGTATCAATATGATATTGTTTTACATCATCAAGCTTTTGTTCCCAGCAATTTTCCGGAATAACAAGGTCAACATAACGGATTGCCTCAAGCATTTTTTTTCTTGTTTCATAGGTGTGATATGCTTTTTTTCCCTTTCCTGCGTTGAATTCATCTGTTGAAAGGGCTACAACAAGGTAATCGCCCATTGCCTTAGCTCTTTTTAAAAGCCTGATATGGCCATAGTGTAAAAGGTCAAATGTGCCGTAAGTTAAAATTCTTTTCATAATAAAATCTCCTAATAGGATTTATTTAATTTATTAAATCACAATTATCATATAATGTCAAGAAATTAAGTCTTTTATAACCTCGCCTGCGATGATAAGACCTGCCGCTGACGGTACGAAAGCAATACTTGCAGGAATTTGCCGGCGGTTTTTAATTGTCTCATTCCTTTCATCTATAGCAGTGGAAGGTGTTTCCTTAGAATAAACGGTTTTAAGCTTTTTAATTCCTCTTTTTTTCAGCTCTCTTCTTATTACTCTTGCAAGCGGGCAAACTGAGGTTTTATAAATATCGGCAACTTCAAAGGCTGTGGCATCCAGCTTGTTGCCTGCACCCATTGAGCTGATTATGGGGACCCTTGCAAGGTTTGCCTGTAATATAAGTTCAATTTTAGCGGATACACTGTCTATTGCATCAACAATATAATCATAGTTTGCTAAATTAAACTGATTTGCTGTTTCAGCCGAATAAAACACTTTATGAACAGTAATCTTGATATCGGGATTAATATCAAGTATACGTTTTTTTGCCGCGTCCACTTTATCCATACCCAGTGTGCTGTGCAAAGCAATGATTTGCCTGTTAAGATTTGTGAGTGAAACTATATCATTGTCAATTAAATCCAGGCTTCCGATTCCCGATCTTGCAAGTGCCTCAACGGTATAGCCGCCGACACCGCCAATCCCAAAAACGGCAACGCGGCTGTTTTTTAGTTTTTTTACTGCATCAGTACCGATTAAAAGCTCCGTACGTGAAAATTGATTTGTCATAATGTGATTACCTAAATAGAATATTCGTCAGCAGTGCGGCTGTGATGAGTGTCAATGATATTTTGAAGTGTTATGGAGTCGAGATATTCGTTAATAGCTTTTTCAAGACCCTTCCATACACTCAGAGTCATGCAGCTTTCTGCTTTTTCGCAAAAATTTTCAGCAGTATCAAGGCAGGCTACGGGAGCCAGAGTGCCTTCGGTTATTCTGAGAATATCGCCGACTGTGCATTCTTCAGGTCTTTTGGCAAGACGGTATCCGCCCTGATACCCTCTGCTGGTAATCAGAATGCCCGATTTGTTGAGCAGGGGAACAATTTGCTCGAGATATTTTTTTGATATGTTCTGCCTTTGGGCGATATCTTTAAGAGCAATAAAGCCGTCCTTTTGGTTTTCAGCCAAATCAAGCATAAGTCGTAAGGCATATCGGCCTTTTGTGGAAATTTTCATACCTGCACCTCTTTATTGCCTAATTATATCATAGGTATTATCAGTTTTCAACCTAACTGTTCGCCTGTTGCAAGGTTAAAAACAAGGCAGCTCCTTTTGCCGTCAAGTGTATAATCAATCCTTATGATTTTATCTTTTACAAATTCAGCTGAATTTATAATTGCTTTTGACCTTGTAATTGTATCCATAAAGATTTTTTTCTGATTTTCGGTATAGGTTGAGACATCATCCGAAACAAAAAGCAAATTCCCGCAAAGGCTGTTTACCAGAGCAATGATATTTCTTTTTTGCAGCGGCATCTTAATATTATTATCACGCAGCAAAAAAACATCCGGGTCGTTTAAAAAGGCTCTGCCGTCAAGCTGTCTGCGAAAAATAGTGTTCATCAGTGTGTGCTGTGTTGATACATCCTCGCGCGAAAAGGATTTTTCCTCCCAGCACAGGCCTACATCTGCACCGATGCGGCAAAAATCAACCTTGCCGAAAGCGGGGGCAAGCGGAACACCGCAACCGAGTATGATTTTATCTTTGCAGCATTCACGCAGAAATTCCATTGCATCACACATGATTTCTCCGCGGCTTTTGCCATGAATAGGAATTATGGAACAGGCATATAGAAAATCAAGCTTTACCATATCGTAACCCCAATCATTTAAAACCGTGTCAAAAACCTTTTTGATATAGGAACGAACCTCATTGTTGTATATATCCAGTGCATAAAATCCGCCCCAATTGTGCGATGCAAAGTGAGTTTTCCCTTTTTTGTCTCGGACCAGCCAATCCTTATGCTTTTGATAAATATGTGATTTAGGTGTAACGGCGAAGGGTGCAAGCCATAGACCGGCGAGCATGTTTTTTTGATGAATGCTGTCGGCAACCGCTTTCATTCCGCTTGGAAATTTCCTTTTGTCAGGCTCGAGCCAGTCACCGACTGTACGTTCATAGCCGTCATCAATCTGAAAAATGTTAATCTTCACGCCCAGCTTTGAAATTGCGTCCAAATCACGCTTTACAATTTTTTCAGTTACACCGGTATAGTAGTTATACCAGGTGGTATAACCGCATTGCCTTTTTACACGGGGCTTTTCAATTTGCATCATTTCAAAATATCTGTCAAAAACACAGTCAAAACCGCCTTCAAGGATTGCAAGGGATAAGACCTTTTTATCCTTGCAGAAGGTTACCCCCTCAAGTTCTTTTTCAATTGATATGCAGTCTGCTGCTGAATGAAAGGTGATGATTGTGTAGCCGGCTGCTTCGCTGAGAGAGCCTAAAAAAAACAGATGATTTTTATTTCTTATATATCCATATGAGTAGCCGTATATAATACCTGCTTTTTCAGGGTATTTATGAAAAGTTAAATCGCCAGCCCCCCATATGCCCAGAGGGTTAAATTTTCTTTTTTCAAGACCAAGCACCCGCGGCTTGAATTCATTCATGGCTTCGTTGGGTGAATACTCACGAGATACCGTCCAGCTCTGGAATCCGTTAACAAAAACACGATGCGCGCTGTTGAATCGATATGGCATAAGCATTTCAAATTTCACAAATTCAATTTGATTTTTTGGTTTAACTGTCAGTTCAATTTTATTATTTTTTATTTCCGCTTCAACCGAGAAGTCGTTGTTTTCACAGCTTGAGGTGTGAAAAACAGTGCTGCCCTTTTTGTAAATAAAATTAAATTTAAAGTTCATTTTTACATTTCCTTTCATTCAGGTTGTTTAACGAAAATTTTAGGATAGATGTTTATATCATCCTCAAGGAGCCGGTCATTTGTATCGTATTTTCCTGTAAACGTAAGTGTATCCTTGTTGATCGTGAATGTTTCGTATTCTGTAGGATTACCGTTTTTATCTGTAAAAAAGAATTTATCACCCTTTATTATTGCTCTTTGCGGTTGGGAATGTGTAAAACCGGTAATCAGTTCTTCATAGTATTCATCCATTGCCATATCTTTGGTCACTTTTTCTTTTAAACTCATTGTCGAATCAGCGGTGATTGCTTCATCTGTTTGCATGCGTGTAAGACCCTTGCTTTCTGCGTATTTGTACATTGCTTCCATAACAAAGCTGATGTATTCTTCAGCCATCAAATCAAAATCTTTTTTAAACTTTTTTTCATCAGGATAGCATGTATATACGTTGTCTGAGTCAAAAACAAAAAACAGGTCGATAGATAAAGGATATTCAAATTTTCCTGCGAATTTTCCCGTGCCCTTTTTTGCTGAAATATCAAGATCAGCGGATATGCGTTTTTGAATGTTAACAGTTGTTTTCCATTTCCCTTCAAATGAAACCCTTGAACATCCGCAAAGCATGGATGCAAGAAGAAAGAAGAGCAGTATCGCAGTGATTATTTTTATACCTTTTTTCATGCTTTTCTCCTAAGGTTTTTCAGTCAATTAAATTTTATCATACCGATTTTGTGAATTCAAGAATTATCTGTTTTATTTTCTACGGCTGTATGGTATACTGAAACCGGTGATGCGTTATGATAAAAATAATACCACAGCCTAAGGAAATTGTAATTTTAAATGATGATAAAATTATGCTTAAACATATTGCTTTGGGTAAAAGTTTTTTGAGCAAGGAAGCAATAGATGACTTTACTTCATTCTGCGGCTTTCCCAAAGGAGAAGAAAATATTGTTTTTAAAATCAATGATAAGCTCAGTGACGAGGAGTATATTATTGAAACAGGTAAAATAACTACGATAACGGCATCCTCATCGGCGGGCCAGCTTTATGCTTTGCAAACGCTTAAGCAAATTATTTTACAGACAGGCGGTGAACTGCCTGTTTTAAGAATTTATGATAAGCCTTTTTATAAAATAAGAGGATTTATGCTGGATGTTGGCCGGTACTTTTTTGTTGTAAGTGATGTGAAAAAGATAATCAAGCGAATGGCACTTCATAAGCTTAATGTGCTTCATCTTCATCTGACTGAGGACCAGGGTTGGCGTGTTGAGATTGACAAGTATCCTCTTTTAACGCAGATAGGATCAATGCGAAAAAAGACAAACTTTAATAGTAAGCCACACGGCGGTTTTTATACAAAACAAGATATAAAGGATATCGTAAACTATGCACATGCCTTTTGCATTCAGGTTATGCCTGAATTTGATATACCCGGTCACAGCCGCGCTGCCATTGCCTGTTATAATAGCTTAACCTGTTTTCCCCGTGACCTGCATGTGGCCGATCATTGGGGTGTTAAGCATGATGTGCTGTGTGTTGGCAAAGAAGGCACAATGCAGTTTGTTTATGATGTTCTCGATGAATTTTTTGAGATGTTCCCTGACGAGTATATACATATTGGCGGCGATGAAGTTCCTAAGCACAGATGGGATTTATGCCCCGACTGTCAGGCTAAGAGAAGAGAGCTTGGGCTCGAAAACAGCGATGAACTCCAGTTCTGGTTTATGAATCAAATTAAGGATTATTGTAAGGCGCATAATCGACAGGCATTTATGTGGAGCTGGGATTTGGAGGACGATAAGTTAATTGATCATGATTTGGGCTTTACAAAATGCGGCGAAATGAACACGCTTGACAGACCCTTTATTGATACATCAACGAAGGCTTATTACATAGATTTGCCGTATGGCAGAATTCGTTTAAAGGACAGTGCAAATCATAAGGTTTATTCGGGCAATGCAATGGGAGTTGAGGCAACGCTTTGGACAGAATATGTTCCCGATATGAAAAAGGCTGACTATATGAGTTTCCCCCGAATCGGCTGTATCAGTGAAACGGGTTGGAGCGGAGAATGTTCCTGGAGCAGCTTTTCAAGCAAACTGGATTTTTACTATTCTTTTCTTGATAAGAATAATATCAGGTATGCAAAGCCAAATGCAGCCAATCCGAATGCATTAAGAGGAAAGCTCGGAATTTTATGGTTTGAACGCAGGCAGCTGGCATGGGAAGGGCTGAAAAATATTTTTGATGATAGAAAAATAGAAAGACTTGCCGCCAAGCAAAATAAAAAATCACCTCGGCTTTAGCTGAGGTGATTTTTACTTATATCAGTCGTTTAACGCTGCACTTGCAGCTGCTTCTTTTTCTGCTTTGCGCTGTGCTCTTTTTTTCTTAGCCTTGTATCCTAAAAGCTTGTCAAGATGCTCATCCGGTGTCGTGCACGAGCCCAAAGTAACTGTTCTTGTGCCGTAAATACCGTGGAAATCTGATCCGCCTGTTAAAAGAAGCTTATTGTTTTTGCAAATTTTACTGAGCTTCTCAATATCCTCGTTGCTTGCTGACGGATGCCAAATTTCAATGCCGTCAAGTCCAAGCTCTATGTATTTATCAATTTCACTGAAATTATCATAAAGGGCAGGATGAGCAAGTACTGCAATGCCTCCTGCATTATGAATTTCCTCAATAACATCATTAATTTCAGGGTATTTAACCGGTGCAAGGAGATTTGTTTCACTGTTACTGTCAAATAAAGCGTGATACAAATCGCCGTATATTTTGTCGGTATATCCTGCGTCCATAAGTGCATGCATAATATGCTGCTTAAAAAGATTGGTTGAGCCTGATGCGTGATTTATTATAAAATCGTTTGATACGGGAAAACGTGATGCAACTTTAAGCATCATAATTTGACCGGCTCTTTTTCGCGCAACAGAGGTACGCTTGCAAAGTCCCTCGAGCCTGTCCGGTTTTTCTGCCAAATAGCAAAGAATGTGAACCTTTTTTCCTGCTTCGCTGTCAATTGCAGACAACTCAACACCCGGAATAACCGTTACACCGTAGCGCTTGCCGATTACCTGTCCTCTGACTGTGCCTGCAAGGCAGTCGTGATCAGTTATGGCAATGGTATTTATTCCGCTTTTTTGAGCAATAACGATTAAGTCTTCAATTCCGACTGAGCCATCGCTTAATTTAGTATGACAATGTAAATCTGCTGCCATAAACTAATCTCCTTTCAAAATCAGTGGAAATTTGCCTTTTAAAAATGATTAAAAATAGTGAGCGGTAGCTCACTGAAAAAATATAAACATTTTCCTTATTAATATAATAACATTAAAAGTAAAATTTTTCAAGACAATTTAAGACATATTTATATAAATTATCTTTAATTAGTCAAGTTTTTATTACTCTGTCTAAAACAGTTTTCTTTTTAGAGAGGCCACCGGCAGTCCCACAACGTTGAAATAATCGCCGTCGATTTTTTCAACAAAAAGTGAACCCTTACCCTGAATGCCGTATGCACCTGCTTTGTCATAAGGTTCGTCGGTATCCAGATATTCGTTTATTTCTTTATCGCTGAGTTCAAAGAATTTTACTTTTGTTTCAACGCTGAATGTGATGTCTTTGTTCGGAGCGGTTATTGTAACACCTGTAAACACGCTGTGGCAGCATCCGCTGAGAAGTCTGAGCATTCTGAATGCATCATTTCTGTCCTTGGGTTTGCCGAGTATTTCACCATCCTTGGCCACAATGGTATCTGCACCGATAACGGTGTTTGAACCGTTAGCAAAGGGTAATGCCTTGATTCTTGACAAATATTCAACTGCCTTGTCCGGTGCAATTTTAGCCGGAAGCGTTTCATCTATATCTGCTGTTTTTATGATAAAATCACTCGTTATGAGGGATAAAAGTTCACGCCTTCGCGGTGACTTTGATGCAAGTATAAGCATAATTTTTACAGTGTACCTCTTTGATACAATCCTCTCGTATATTTAAAATCAGGCTTGTTGCCTGTTTTATAAAGCTTTATGATTTTTTCAACTGTTTTTATATCTTCAGTTGAAAAATAAAAATGTGCAAAATCTGTTTTAACCTCGTTCATTCTGTCAAGCATGTAGATAGGAACGCTGTTAAGTACCTCAACACAGGGATAATCCGAGCAGATCACCGGAAATTCATAACCCTTTCTGTCAGTCAGTTTGCCTTTTTTTTCACATTCATAACAGCCGATGCTGTTTTTTACGGGGCAGTTTCTTGTCAGCATAAGAGGTATTCTGCCGTAAACTATGATGCCTGTATTTTTTGCATTTATTTGATTAGCCTGTTCAAGCGTGAGCTCGAAAGAAAGAATAGGATGATCAATCTGTTGTGCACTCAGACTGTTATAAATGTTAAGCCCAAAATCACCGAACACATCAAAGCCCATATCCTTAGCCAGCTTATATGAGCCGATATTGCCGCAAAGAGCTCTTGAAACTCCTGCTTTTTTAAGCTTCTCAAGTCTTGCTTTAAGGTTGTTTTCAATACCGAACAAGCCTCTTGGCAAAACCACACCGGCACGATTGTCTACAAAATCCTCAATCGCACAATCAGGAGGGATAAATATATATTTAAACGGATGTCTGTCCGGTATCTGTGCGGCATCGGCAAAGGATGCGGTTAAATAGGGAACGCAATGCTTGGGACTTGTGCTTCCGGCTTCAAAAGGCTTTGCCTCAAAATGAATTTGCGGCAGTTTTTCAACTTCTTCAATCGCTTTTCTCCTCAGCTCATTGATTTTTGCCGCGGGCAAAATTAACCCGTCATCAAGCTCTGTTTCAATTTTGCCTGCAAAAAACGGTGTGCCTCCCAGCTTTGACAGACGCTCTTTAATTCCCTGCGCGGTCATCGGTCTGTTTATTGCTCTGTCCGGAATTTCACCTGTTACTGTAACGGTTTTGCCAAGAGCACAGACGGTAAGCGTGCAGGCAGTATTCTTTTTACAAATAAACTTCATATCAATAGGCAGCAGAGGGTTTTCATTATCATAATTATGGCTGATGTCTTTGAGCACATTGTTTGCACGGATTACATCTTCTTTCTGTCGTGTACCAAACATCTTGCTGCCTATGTTTGCAGTGAGATAGCCGTCAGTAAAGCCGCTTCGTGAAAAAACAGAACGCAGAGTAAAGCTGTCAGAGTCTGTATATTCACCGTTTATTGCTTTTTTCACTGCGCAAACAGCGGCACTGACATATTCAGGTCTTTTCATTCTGCCTTCAATTTTAAGTGAAGCTATGCCGTCAAGCTTATTCAAATGCTCGATAATGCTTAAATCCTTTAAAGACAAAGCAGCTTCTTTTTTGTCGCCTTTAGCAGTAAAAGGCAACCGGCAGGGCTGTGCGCAGAGACCTCGGTTTCCGCTTCGTGAACCCAGGATGGATGAAAGATAGCATTGACCTGAAACACACATACAAAGGGCTCCGTGTACAAAAACCTCAAGTTCCAAATTTGTACTGCTTTTTATTTCATGTATTTCTTCAAGGCTCATTTCTCTTGCAAGCACAATTCTGCTGAAGCCCAATTCCTCAGCCTGTTTTGCACCTGACGGAGTCATAATGCTCATTTGCGTTGAGCCGTGAAGTCTGGCACCCGGGAAATGCTTTTTTATCATTGCCGCAGCACCTATATCCTGAATAATAAATGCGTCAACGCCGACGGATAAAGCATATTTCACAGTGTCATATGTGGATTTCATTTCATTGTCGGATATTAAAATGTTAAGTGTTAAGTAGACCTTAACGCCTCTTTTATGGCAATAGTCTACTGCTTTTTTTAAATCATTATCATCAAAATTGCCGGCATTACGGCGTGCATTAAACAGTTTACCGCCAAGGTAAACTGCATTTGCACCGCTTCGTACACCGGCAATAAGAGACTCCATGCTGCCTGCAGGAGCCAAAATTTCAAAATTCATATTAATCCTTTTATCTGTTGAGTCTTTCTCTTAAATCAGAGATTTCGCGGTTGAGTCTTTCAACCTCGCGGCGTGCAACCTCAACCTCCATCTTAGCGCGTGCACTTTCTTCAAGGTAATCCTTAATCTGCACTCTGAGGTTATCAGCGGATGCAGATGCTTTTTTGCATGCATCAGCCTGGTCAAGTGCAACAAGCACGGCAGCCTGCGTAATTGAAAGTGATGGGTTGGAATTGCATATTGAGCGAATTTCATTGCTGATATCTTCTGCAAGAGCTTCTACATACTGCGGGTCGTCCTCTGTCACTATAGTATAGCTTGCGCCGCCTATTTTTACTTGTACTCTGTTTTTATTCATATTCTGCACCTTCATATAATGTTGTAATTCGACATAATTTTACTTTTTAAGTATAACAACAAAAAATGCAATTGTCAATGCGCTTGCTTATTACTGTTATAAATAATTTTTGCCAAAAACAATATTTAAATTCATTCATTTTTAATGCGTATCTGTTTGCGCCGTATGAAGAAACGGCAAATGACGATTGTGCACCTGATAATTTTTATTGACAATTATATAGGCGGATTATAAAATTATACTATAAACAGCAAACAATATAAGGATGGAAATTTTTTATGCATAGAAATTTTGCAAAAACTGCTCCGCTGGGCTGGAACAGCTGGGATTGTTTTGGTGCGGCAGTGACTGAAAAACAGTTAAAAGAAAATGCCGATTATATGGCAAAGTATCTTAAAAACAGCGGCTGGGAATATATTGTATGCGATATACAGTGGTATGAGCCGAATGCCAAGGATAATGACTATTTTAATTTTACACCCGTTGAGCTTGATGAATATGGAAGGCTGATTCCGGCTGAAAATCGTTTTCCCAGTGCAAAAAACGGTAATGGTTTCAAGGGAATTGCCGATTATTGCCATGCTTTAGGCCTTAAATTCGGCATACATATTATGAGAGGTATTCCGCGTCAGGCAGTTCATGGCGATATGCCGATAAAAAACAGTCAATATACTGCGCGCCAGGTTGCCCATCATTTTTCCGTCTGCTCGTGGAATACGGATATGTATGGCCTGAAAAATTGTGAAGGTGCACAGGATTACTATAATTCCATCATTGAAATGTATGCCGATTGGGGTGTTGATTTCATTAAGTGTGATGATATCTGTGTTACGGAATTTCGCCGGTGGGATAAACCATATTCTGCTGATTACGAAATTGAGATGCTAAGAAAAGCTATTGATAACTGCCGACGGGAAATTGTACTTTCTTTGTCACCCGGTCCTGCAAATGTTGAAAATGCAGATCATCTGGCAAAAAATGCAAATATGTGGCGGATGACAGGTGACTTTTGGGACAGCTGGGATAAGCTTTATGATATGTTTGAGCGATGCTTTGTTTGGCAGGATAAAGTAAGACCCGGCAATTATCCTGACTGTGATATGCTGCCGCTTGGCAGAATTTCGAAAAACGGAACCTGCCATGGACCTCAGGACAGGATGACACAGTTTACTAAACCAGAGCAGCTAACGCTGATGACGCTTTGGGGCATTTTTAAAAGTCCGCTGATGATGGGAGGAAATCTTCCCGACAATGACGAATGGACTTTATCGTTGCTGACGAATGAGGAATATATGAAAATGCATCAAACCGCATACGGTGCACACCAGCATTTGCGTAATGAGAAAAATCATAAGGGTGACATAATCTGGGTTGCAAACGGCAGCGGTTGCAAATACGCTGCACTGTTTAATACACGAAACAAGGAATATGACGTGAAGCTGAATTTGGATGACATTCTTATGCCTGATCAAAATTACAGTGTTTACGATATATGGAACAAGAAGGACTTAGGCAAATATAAAAATAAGTTTAAAGCAATGCTTGCACCCCATGGTGCAGGGCTTTATAAAATCACTTTGGGGGAATGATAAATATGAAGATTAAACCATTCAGCATTTACAGCCATTGTAATACTCTGAGGGGTGTTATATTAATGCCGAAAGAGATGAAAGCACCCTGCAAAACCGTTATTGTCAGCCATGGTTTTGCCAGTAATATGGTGATCACCTTTGGCTATGCGAAAACCTTTGCACAGGCAGGGTATGTTGCCATCCTTTATGATTTTTGTATGTCAGGCAGCGGCATAAGTTCAGGAAAAAGCACGGGTATGAGTGTTTTGACGGAAAAGGCTAATCTGATTGATGTAATCGATTATGCCAAGCATCTTGATTTTGTGGATGAAAACAATATTTCGCTGGCAGGATGCAGCCAAGGCGGGTTGGTGTCTGCTCTTGCTGCGGCAGAACGTCAGGAAGATGTAAAACGGCTGTTTCTATATTATCCGGCTTTTTGTATTCCGGATGATGCAAGGCGCGGGCATATGATTACGGCAAAGTTTAATCCAAATGAAATTCCTGATAAATTTAATGCAATCTTTGTAAGACTCAGCCGCAAATATGCCGAGGATGCAAAATCACTTGACCCATATAAAGAAATCCGTGAATTTAAAAAGCCTGTGCTCATCATTCACGGAATAGAGGATGCATTGGTCAGTATTGACTATTCAAGAAAGGCACAGCAGCAGTATTGTGACTGTAGGCTTGTTGAGGTGCACGGTGACCACGGTTTTATTAAAAAGGGTTTTGCAGCATCAAAAAAAGCAACGCTTGATTATATAAAAGACAATGGTTAAAAGCTAAATGAAAAGACTGTCTCGATTGAACCGCTCCAAGTTGTGCAG
>DKZG01000011.1 GCA_002493595.1 Ruminococcaceae bacterium UBA7080
AGCAAAATTTAATGAAATATAGTGCTTATACACTATATTCTGAAGTAAAATGAGTTTATAAAATCGTATATAAATACGGATGTAAATAAATCATTTTTATTGACAACAATACACGAATAAAATATCATATAGTTATGATTAAAATTATGTTTGTATGCCACGGCAACATTTGCCGTTCGCCGATGGCAGAATTTGCGAGTAACTGTGAGCTTGATAATCATAACAGCTACGAATTTCATATGGCAACAGGTTTTACAGAGACGAACCGCATAATTTGTTTTAAGAAAGAATTATAATATGGGAATAACGGATATTAAAATCAGAAAAATGAATCAGACTGACAGCCGTGAAGAGATAAGCAATATTTATGAGCAAAGCTGGAAATTTGCGTACAAGGGCATTATTCCGCAGGTGTATTTAGACCGTATTGCGAAAGGTCAATGGTGCAGTGCATTTGATAATCCGGACAGGTATACCCTTGTGATGCTGGATGGGGATAAGATAATCGGCACATCATGCTACTGCAAATCACGCTTTGAGGATTATAAGGACCGGGGCGAAATCATTTCAATCTATTTTCTGCCTGAATACATGGGCAAAGGCTATGGTAAATCCTTGCTTGAAAGAGCTGTTAAGGAATTGAAATCAATGGGTTTTAAAACTATTTTTCTTTGGGTGCTTGAAGAAAACCACAGAGCAAGGCATTTTTATGCCAAATGCGCATTTAAAACAAGCGGTGAATATTTGGATAGAGTTATAGGCGGTAGGCAGCTGCGTGAACTGCAGTATGTTTATGATGTTTAAGGTGACGTGTATTATGCTTGATTTAAGATTATATCAAAATACGGATGCACAGGCTATTGTAAAGTGGCTGAAAAACGAATATGCGTTTCGTCAGTGGAGTGCAGACCGATATGAAAGCTATCCGATAACAGCCGAGGATATGAACAGGTACTATTCACAGTACAGTGATGATGAGTTATACAAATTAACCGCAGTTGATGATGATGAAATCATCGGGCATCTTACGATACGATTTATTGATGAAGCAAGGAGAATCGCCCGTCTCGGTTTTGTCATTGTGGATGATACAAAAAGAGGACAGGGCTACGGCAAGCAGCTTGTTACATCAGCCATTGCATATGCATTCGGTGAATTAAAGGCAGACAAAGTAACCCTGGGTGTTTTTGAAAATAACACTCCAGCCCTTCGGTGCTATCTTTCCTGCGGCTTTAGAATAGTTGAAAGAGAAACAACCGAAAGCTATTCGTGTATGGGCGAAATTTGGAATTGTATTGAGATGCAAATAATCCGATAAATTATAAGTTATTCAAAAGGCAATATGTGAAAAATGGAGAAGATTAAAGATTTTTTTATAGAGATAAAAAAGAAGTTTATCAAATTCTGCAAATGGGTATGGAAAGAATGCAAAGATTGGCGCACAGTTGTTATTTTTGTAATAGTTGTAGTGGTTATGTATTCGCCTGTTTGGGGCGGATATTTGTGCCACGCTGCATTCGGCTGGAAATGGTGCAGTGTGATGGCTACAGCGTATCTTGCATTCTGGGCTGGTCCGTTCACACCTTTTTTCCCCATGTGTATTGCTATTACTTTGGGAATACGGCGCCTTATTGATAAGATAAAAGGCAAAAATGATATAAAATAATGCAGTGAGGAGATATACCCGGTGGAAGATAAGCAGATGATACTGGAAACACAACGACTATATTTGCGTGAAATGACGCAGAATGATTTTGAATCGTTATGCAGGATACTGCAGGATGAAAAAGTGATGTATGCTTATGAGGGGGCATTTCATGATTCGGAAGTACAAGAATGGCTCGACAGACAGATTGAACGTTACAAAAAATGGAATTTTGGATTATGGGCTGTAATTCTGAAAGAATCCGGCGAAATGATTGGTCAGTGTGGTCTGACCATGCAGCCGTGGAAAGACCGGGAGGTACTTGAAATCGGCTATCTTTTTCAGCGTCGGTTTTGGAATCAGGGTTATGCTATAGAATCCGCTGAAGCCTGTAAAAAATATGCTTTTGAAGGGTTGGATGCCGACGAAGTTTGTTCAATAATCCGCGATACAAATATACAGTCACAAAAAGTTGCAATCAGAAATGGTATGACAAGGCAGGATAGCTGGACAAAGCATTACAAGGGAATGGATATGCCTCATTACAGATATGCGGTAAGAAAATAATGTTTTAGTTTACAGGTTGTCATGAAAATAACCGGGGATACTTATTATGTTAGAGGATTTGAGCTTAGAAGAGTTATGGGAATTGTTCCCGATTTATTTTGTTGATAATAATGCAGATTTTGCAAAGCAGTTTTCAGCCGAAAAAGAAAGGTTAAATTTTTTATTAGGTAACTATATCAAAAGAGTCAGTCATATCGGCAGCACGGCAATAAAGAATATAAAGACAAAGCCTATTGTTGATATTTTAATAGAAATAGATTTGAATAATAAAGACATTGTAAAACAAGTATTATTGGATAACCATTACATTCTGATGGGTGAGTCAGTAAACAAAATATCTTTTAATAAGGGCTATACAATAAACGGCTATGCCGATACTGTATTTCATATTCATATAAAAGAATACGGCGATTGTGATGAACTGTATTTCAGAGATTATTTGAATGATAATTACGAAACAGCAAAGGAATATGAAAAGTTAAAGGAAAAATTGTATAACAAGTATCAACCAAACAGAGATTTATACACAGCGGGTAAAAGCAAATTTGTTGTTGAAATCGTGAACGCGGCAAAAGAAATATATATGGTAAAATATGAAAAAGCAGACTGATTAGAGGTAGGATTGTATGTCAATGTGGAATCCGTGGCGCGGATGTAAAAAATGCAGTGATGGCTGTTTGCATTGCTACATTCACAAGGGTGATGCAAAAAGAAATATTGATACAAATAAAATTGTAAAAACAAGGGATTTTGATAAGCCCGTTCAACGACTGAAAAACGGAAACTATAAAATGAAGTCAGGGATTGTTTATCTTTGTTTTTCCGGTGATTTCCTTATTGAAGAAGCGGATGATTGGCGCGATGAATGCTGGAAAATGATAAGAGTAAGACAGGATTGCACTTTTCTTTTTCTTACAAAAAGAATTGACCGATTTATACACTGTATTCCCGATGATTGGGAGGACGGATATGATAATGTGGTGGTTTGCTGCACGGTTGAAAATCAGAAAAATGCCGATTATAAACTGAATATATTTAAAGATTTGCCGATAAAGCACAAATGTATTACCGCTCAGCCGCTTCTTGAAAGTATTGATATTGAAAGATATCTTGATGATATAGAATTAGTTGTTGTCGGCGGCGAATCAGACAGAAATGGCAGACCGCTTAATTTCGATTGGGTACTGAGTATAAGAGAGCAGTGTATAAGAAAAAATGTAAGCTTTGAGTTCAGGCAATGTGCAACATATTTTATAAAAGATTCCAAGAAATACATTTTGCAGACTAAAGATTTGTGCAGACAGGCAAAGCTGGCAAATATTGATTTTAGCAAAACGTAATATGCACCGACAAAAATGAAAAAGAGAATCAATAAGTTAAATATTTGTGATTATATAATATTAAAAGCGTTGGAAAAATAAATTCCAACGCTTAAATTGTTTTAATTCAAAAATAATATGTTTTAATGAACGAAGTCACATCTGTTCCGCTTTCCATATATTCTAACAGAATTTTAGCACAGGCAAGGCTGTCGCTTCCTGCATGGTGGTGGTCGAGTTCAATGCCGTAATAATCACACATTGCATTGAGTCTGTGACTCATTTTAGGAAGTATGCGTCTGCCGATCTGTACTGTACAAAGATATGGTACTTTCTTTTTCCAGACTATACCATAATCCCGTAAACAGCATTTCAGAACACTCAAGTCAAACGGCGCGTTGTGTGCAACCAAAATACTGCTGTTCATTAATGGCTCGATTTTTTTCCATATATCAGGGAATGTCGGTTTGTTCTGCACCATTTCATTGCTTATTCCTGTTAATTGTGTATTGAAATAATCAAAACCTGTTTCAGGATTAATAAGAGAATAAAGTTTTCTTGTGATAATTCCATCTTCAATTATCGTAATACCGATTGCACTCATACGATTGTTAAAACGATTTGGCGTTTCAACATCAAAAGCAATATACTGTGCCATTTTATTCCTGCCTATGTGTCGTAGTAACTAAATCATATCATATTAAATGCCGAAAAGTCAATTTATGCATTTATCAAAATCTGAAAGGGATTTCGGAATAGGGACAAGATGCTTTTGCATAGATTTCGTTGAGGCGAATATCGATGAAAACGAAAGTTATTTTGGAAAGTCAAAACGAATATGCAAAGCAGTCAAACAAAGAATTTGAAAAAGAATATATAAGAGCAATGCTGATTGCTCTTTTGGAGGATAAAAAAATCAGCCGTACACAGTATGACGAGTGCAGGAAACGACTTAAAATTGAATAGAAATTCAAATTTTTCATAAAAGCTGGGTTCGCTTGCGACTGCTGCCGGTGGCAGATGAAAGGAGCAAAAAGAACTGGCAGTCGTTAAAATTTTGAAATTCATAAGAATTGAGAAAATTTTGGTAACTACAACTGGACATTCAAATCACTTTGAATATAATGTGAGTTGAGAAAAGGCAGTTGCTCAATACTTAAGAGAAACCGCTGAAAGAAAGGAGTAAAAATATGTTTGAAACAGATGACAAGGTTAAGTGTGTTGCTGCCTACTGCCGAGTGTCAACGGACAAGACCGATCAGGCAAATTCGCTTGAAAGCCAGCAGCAGTTTTTCGGCGAATACATAAAGCGCAATCCTTTGTGGGAGCTTTATGATATTTACGTGGATGACGGAATTTCAGGCACAAACACGAAAAAGCGTGCTTCGTTCAATCAGATGATTGATGATGCGAAAAATGGTAAATTTGATTTGATTATCACAAAGGAAATCAGCAGATTTGCGAGAAATATTCTTGACAGTATCGGTTATACAAGAGAGTTGAAAGCACTTGGTATCGGCGTGATTTTTCTTAATGACAGCATTAATACCCTTGATGCAGATGCGGAAATGCGCCTTGCATTTCTCTCTACAATGGCACAGGAGGAAAGCCGAAAAACGAGTGAGCGTGTTAAGTGGGGACTTCGCAGGCAAATGGAAAAGGGAGTCGTACTTGGCAGGGATATGCTGGGCTATGATGTGCGTGACGGTCAGTTAATAATCAACGAGGAAGGTGCTGAAACCGTAAGACTGATTTATCACAAATTTCTTGATGAGGGCAAGGGTACTCACCGAATTGCAAAAGAACTTCGTGAAGAAGGTGTCAAGACTTCAACACGAATGAAAGACTGGTCATATACCGTCATTCTGCGCATTCTGCGAAATGAAAAATACTGTGGTGATTTGGTTCAGCAAAAGACCTACACACCCGACTATCTTACCCACCAAAAGAAACGGAATTATGGCGAGCTTGAAACTGTAACGATAAAAAATCATCATGAGCCGATTATATCTCGTGAACGATTTGAGGCAGTGCAAAGAGAGCTTGAAAGACGGAAGCCGTCTGAAAGTACTGTAAAAGCCTTTGCAAACAGATATGCGTTATCAGGTAAAATCGTCTGCGGTGAATGCGGTGCAGGTTTTGTAAGACGGCAGAAAAAGCGAAAGAATGGCACAATGAATGTGAAATGGGTGTGTGCTGAAAGTCAAAAGAATGGCGGTAAGCATAAAGAAAAGGACGGAACTGCTGTGGGATGCACAACAAATTCCGTCAGTGACAGGGATATAAAAGAGATTTTAAAAATTGTGGTTGCAGATACGATGCTGAGCCGAACAAATATAATTAATACGCTGCTACAGACTGTAGAAAGCGTTGTTAAAAGTGTGAGTAATAATGATAATATTGCACATTTTCAAAGCAAAATTGCCAAGTGTGAGGACAAGAAAAAGAAATTGCTTGATATGTGCCTTAACGGATATATCGAGGCAAAAGAATATCGAGAGACTTGTGACGACTTAGCATATCAGATAACAGACCTTGAACAGAAGCTTATCAAGGAAAAAAGCAATCATCAGATACTTGCAGACAAGGAAAAAATCATTGCCGATATAAAAGAATATGTAACTGCCATATCAACAGGAGAGGAGTGGAACGATTCATTTTATCGTAATATCGTTGACAGAATTGTGGTTTATAAGGGCAGAAAAATAGATATTCACCTTAAAATGATACCTGAAAAATGGCAGGGCAAAATCCTTGCAGGAACACGGGAAATTGAGGCACAGGAGCGTGAAAAGTGCTCTTGTGTGTCCTCCAAACCTATATCTGTAAGCAGACCTTTAAGCTCCGGATAAGGCATGGAATAGCGCTGTGAAAGATAGCGCAGAGAAGCTCCGAGTTCACCATCCGGACCACCATATTGTGAAATGATGATGGAAGCGGCTTTTGGGTCCGGTTTTTTTATATTAATTGGATATTGTAATTTTTTTACATAATTAAACATAAAGTCAACTCCTTAATTACTGCTTTATTCTATGCAATGGCAGGATAAATGACACTCTTGCGGTTATAGAGGCGTTTTTTAATTAAATTGGCTTAAAAATTTAAGCCGTGCAGCTGCACGGCTTTGCTGTGTTATTTTAATCTTTTTGAAGAAGGATTCTGTCGTTATCAAAATCCTTGTTTTCTTTTTCCTTATAAAGCTTTATAAGGTCGGGCACGGTCATTGTATTTCTTGTGCTGCTGTTGAGATCGATAATGATTTTTCCGCTTTCCATCATAATTGTTCTTGTGCCGGTAGAAAGTGCCTGAGACATATTATGTGTAATCATCATCGTAGTAATATTATTTTCCTGAACAATTTGGTTTGTTATTTTCATTACTTTATCTGCAGTTAATGGGTCAAGAGCAGCGGTATGCTCATCAAGCAGCAGCAGTTTAGGTGTAACAATTGTACACATTAACAGCGTGACAACCTGGCGCTGACCGCCTGAGAGCAGTCCGATTTTTGTTTTCATTCTATCTTCAAGCCCCATTTCAAAGCTTGCAACTTTTTCTCTGAAAAGTTCTCTTTTCTTTTTACCCACTGCTTGAGAGAAAAAGCCTGAGCCTGCTCTTGAATAAGCAAGTGCTAAATTCTCTTCAATAGTCATATTGGGCGCAGTGCCTTTCATTGGGTCCTGAAATACTCTGCCGATAAGTTTTGCGCGTTTGTGCTCCGGCATAAATGAAATATCTCTGTTGTCCAGTGTTATTTTGCCGCAGTCCTGAAGATAGGTGCCGCAAATCAGATTAAAAAGGGTAGATTTTCCTGCACCGTTTGAACCTACTATTGTCACAAAATCACCGTTATTAAGTGACAAATTTATATTTTCAAGTGCAGTGTGTTCATTTACGGTGCCTTTGGCAAAGGTTTTTGAAATATTAGTAATTTCAAGCATTTTTCCTTGCCTCCTTTTTTATCCGTCCGTTTTCAATCTGTTTTTTTATTTCCGGAATGATAAGTGTAACAGCAACGATTACCGCACAGGTCAGTTTCATAAGATTTTCGCTGTTTTTGCCGAAAAGTGAAACATCAATTACAAACGCAACAATTATTTTATAGATTACCGAACCTACAACTGCACTGATTAAACCCAGTGCAACATTTCGTTTTCCGAATATGGCTTCCCCTATAATCACGGCGGCGAGACCATATATGAGTGTTCCGTTTGAAAAGCTTTGATCCGACAGACCGAGATAGTGAGAAATCAAAGCTCCTGAGAGTGCAATAAGACCGTTTGCCAGAGCCAATCCGAAAATAAGAGAGAAATCAACATTAATGGATGAGGCTTTGACCATATCCTGATTATCGCCTGTTGCTCTGATACACAGTCCGAGATGTGTTCTGAAAAATACAATAATCAAAGCAGTTATTACAATACATACAGCAGCACCGATAATCAGACCAATTATTTTTTTATTCATGCCTGTTGCATTTACAAGCTTAAAGAATTTTGTAAAGACTGAATTATCATTAAAATTCAAATTCGATGAGCCGCGCACGATAAGATTTATTGAGTAAAGTCCGCTCATCGTGATAATGCCTGCAAGAACAGGGTGGACTTTCAGCTTGGTTTGCAGCAGTCCCGTGACTGTTCCTGCCAATATACCTGCAATAAATGCAGCAGCAAAGCTAAGTAAGCTGAAGCCTTGTGATGCGACAACCGCAGCAACAGCAGAGCCAAAACCAAATGATCCTTCCGTTGTTAGATCGGGTATATCAAGTATTCTGAGTGAAATATAAATTCCAAGGGCAAGCAAACCGTAGAGGAAGCCCTCTTCAATAGCTGTAATATAGACTTGCATATATTTGTTTCCTAAATTTTATTCATTAACAATACGGATTTCATATCCGATTTTGTCTTTACTTGGTGTTTTTATACCGAGTGATTTTGCAATACTGCCATTAAAGGTGCAGTAGTCAATTCCTACAACCTCAGCCGGGATTTCAGTAATGGCTTTACCGTTCATATAATCAATGCATTTGTCGGCAGTTTTAGCTCCGATACCTTTGTCATCAATTGCAAGAGTTGCAAGGCAGCCGCTGTTCACTGTTGTGGCAGATGAGCAGTAGGCAGGAATTTTTGCCTCTTCACAAACCTGACTGAGGGAAGCAACGCCGTCTTGAACAATAGCGTCATTAGGCACGAAAATTACATCACAGCCTTTAGCAATAAGAGTTTCGGCAGCACTTTTTACATCAGCTGAGGTTTCGACAGTAGCTGCTTCGTATTTTATACCTTTTTTGTCAAGATATGCCTGAGCAGATGTAACTGTGTCTACGGCATTAACCTGTGATGTGGAATAAACGAATCCCCATTTTGTAATCTTCGGTGTGATTTTATAACCCATTTCAATAATATCGCCTACAGGAATTGCATTAGAAGTGCCTGTTGCGTTTTTATCAGGCTTATTCATATCTGTAATTACCTGAGCCTGAACGGGTGCAGATACTGCGCAGAAAAAGCAAGGTGTATCCGAACTGAGATTAACAAGTGCCTGGGTACAGGCAGTGCCGATTGTGAATATTGCCGTATATGAACCGTCATCCATAGCGTTAATTATTGTTGTGAGTGCCGACGGGTCTCCCTGTGCATCCTTGTAATCAAAGACTGCATTTTCATAGCCCTTAGCCTTCATTTCCTCAATTATTCCATCCTTCATATCTACAAAGGCGCCGTTAGCTCCTGTTTGAACAACAATACCGAATTTGGCGGGCTTTGCAGCATCGGGTGTGGCTGAATTTGCTTTGTCTGTTTTATTTGCCGAGCATCCTGCAAGACATGCAGCAGCTACGAATACTGCAAGCATTACAGTGACAATTTTTTTTAATGTTTTTTTCATAAAATTTCTCCTGCTTTCATTTTGTGTTTTATATTTTCAAGCTTTTTAAAAGCATTAAAAACCATTTCTTTTGTTATTTCGTATGGATTATGCTCAATATCCTTCATATGGCATATCATAGGTACAAGCTTATCTAAATCCTTTTCATCCATCTCCAAATCGGCAAGACACAAGGGCAGCTGCACCGACCGGTTGAAATCATACATTTTTCTGAACATATTTTCGTTGCGGTCAACAAGCAAAAGAATTAATACGCCAAATGCTACAACCTCACCATGAAGATGCCTTTGCTCGATATGGGGATAAGCTGTAAGTGCATAAAACACTGCATGTGCAAGACCGGTGTTGTAGTCAATAATATGTTCGGCTGTCAGCAAAATGGATGCAATGCCGGTTGTCACCACTACGGAAAGTATAACCTGTTCAAGCTCAAAGCTGTTTATACCTGACCTGAAATCATCAAGTGCTTTTTTTCCGTATTTTAGCAGCGGGTAAAGGCACATTTTGCTTGTTGTTACACCCAGTTCGTGGTAATGAACCAAATCCTCACCGCGGCTGCTCATTTCTGCTTCAAAATATTTGGCATAGGTGTCGCCCATACCTGCCCATATATATTCAGCAGGTGATTCGGCAATGATATTTGTGCAGATAAAGCAATGCTTTGCCGGTGTCGGGAAGAAGAACGGCTCTTTAAAACTGCCGTCGCTGTTATACATGATGGATACAGCTGTTGTTGCTGAACAGTTTGATGCAATCGTAGGGAATGTGAAAACTGTTTTGCCTGTTACAAAGGCAAGTGCCTTTGCCGTGTCAAGAGCTTTTCCTCCCCCCACTGCAAAAATCATATCTGCCTTTTGAACAGATGGATTGCTTTTGAGCCGTTCAAGGTTTTCATAACTGGACTCACCGCCGTACCACACATTGTCAAGTATATTGATGTCTGTATTCTTTGCAGCTTTGCAAATTAAGTCGGCTGCTTTATTTAAAGCTGTTTTTCCGCCTATGCAGACCGCTTTGCTGCCGAAGGGCGAACATATTTCGCCGATTTTTTCATAAACCCGGCTGCCGATTGAATAGCTCGGCAGACTTATTGAATAGTTTTCCACTTCAAAACTTCCTATTATCGCTTTAATTTAATAAAGTAAATTATAACACCATAGTAATTTTATGTCAATTTTATTTTTTATAAATTCTATAGAATTATGTAATTTATTATAAATAATCCATTTGATTTGAATCTAGAAAATATCGGATATCAGGCTTTTTCTTTTTATTTGTTTTAAATCTATTGGAGTATTTGAAAATTTGTGATACAATAATAGAAAATATTTTGAGGTTGGAGTTTATGAAATTACTTGTTATTGACGGAAACAGTATTGTAAACCGTGCATTTTACGGTATAAAGCTGCTCACAACAAAAAGCGGCGAATATACAAATGCAATTTACGGTTTTTTAAATATATTGCTCAAGCTTAAAGATTTATGTGCACCCGATGCCATTGCAGTTGCTTTCGATGTTCATGCACCTACTTTTCGTCACAGAATGTATGATGCATACAAGGCCGGAAGACATGCTATGCCGCAAGAGCTTAGGGCGCAGATGCCTGTATTAAAAGAACTGCTTAAAAATTTGGGTATCACTACGCTTGAGAGCGAGGGCTGGGAGGCTGATGATATTCTCGGTACGCTTGCGGATTTCTGCCGAAAAAACGGCGATGAATGTTTTATTGCAACAGGGGATAGGGACTCTCTTCAGCTTGCACACGGTGGTGTAAAGGTACTCCTTGCACGTACAAAAATGGGACAGGCTGTTACGGATATTTATGAAGAAAATGCAATTATGCAGGAGTATGGTGTTACCCCTCGGGAACTTATTCAGGTTAAGGCTTTGCAGGGTGACAGTTCGGATAATATACCCGGTGTATCGGGCGTCGGTGCAAAGACGGCACTCGACCTGATTCAGCGTTTTCACAGCCTTGACTATATTTATGAAAATCTTGACAGCTTGGAAATAAAACCGAGTGTTAAAAACAAGCTGGCTAATGACAGGGATAAAGCTTATCTTTCACTTGAGCTGGGAACCATAAGAACAGATGCACCTGTTGATTTGGATATGGATAAATATAAAATTGCCGGCGGAAATCCGTCAAGGGCTGTCGCTCAGTTTATCAAGCTTGAACTTTTTTCTTTGATACCTAAATTTGACCTTGACCCGAATAAAGTGACGGATGAAAATATTGATGAGAAACAGTCAAGACAGATAAGCCGTCTTACCTGTGTTGATGCAGATTATTTGCTTGAACGGTTAAGGGGCGGTGATGCATATTTCTATCCGCATATCATAGACGGCAGTATAACGGATTTGTATTTTGCCTTCGATGATGAGATTATTGTTATGCCGTCGGAAACACCGGAGTATTCTTATTTTGTACGTAATTTCTTTGAAGATGAAAGTATAAAAAAGTATTCTTATAATACAAAAGAGCTTCATCGTCTTGCCTGCGGATATGATGTTGAACTGAAAAATGTATGCGGTGACCTTATGCTTTCTGCATATCTTCTAAGACCCAGTGACAATAATTATGATATCGAGCATCTTTGCATGGAATATACTATTAAAATACCTGAGTTTTTCAACAGCCTCGGTGAAAAAGATGATATCGTATCAATCGCTGCAGTAATTAAGCCGCTTTTTGAAAAATTGAATGAACTTATTAAGGCAGCAGGTGAGACGGCGCTTTTAACAGAAATTGAGCTACCCCTTTCTGCTGTTCTTGCAAAGATGGAATATGCAGGCTTTGAGGTTGACCAAGCGGGAATAGAGAATTTCGGCAAAATGCTCGGTGAAAGAGTGAAAGAGCTTACAGCATCAATTTATGAAAGCGTTGGATATGAATTCAATATCAACTCGCCTAAGCAGCTCGGTGTTGCACTTTTTGAGGATTTGGGTTTGCCATGTAAAAAGAAGACAAAGACAGGCTACTCAACCAATGCCGAGGTTTTGGAAGGACTTATTTATGAGCATCCTGCCATTTCTCAGATACTCGAATATCGTTCGCTTTCTAAGCTGAAGTCTACCTATTGTGACGGGCTTTTAAAGGTTATTGAGGAAGACGGACGTATTCATACACGCTTTAATCAGGTAGAAACAAGAACCGGCAGAATTTCATCACTTGAACCTAATTTGCAAAATATTCCTATTCGTACCGAGCTCGGACGGGAAATGCGGAAATTTTTTGTTGCGGGAAAGGGCAAAAAACTGGTTGATGTTGACTACAGCCAGATTGAGTTAAGAGTTCTTTCGGATTTGGCAAATGATGAAACAATGATAAATGCTTTTAATAATGGCGATGATATTCATACCATTACTGCTTCACAGGTGTTTAATATGCCTGCAGATATGGTTACGCCTGAGATGCGAAGCAGGGCAAAAGCAGTGAATTTCGGTATTGTTTACGGCATCGGTGCCTTTTCGCTTGCAAAGGATATCGGTGTCACAAACAAGGAAGCAAAGCAGTATATTGATAATTATCTTGCAACCTACAGCGGTGTAGATGCCTATATGCATCGTATGATTGATCTGGCTAAGGATAAGGGCTACAGCGAAACTCTTTTTAAAAGAAAACGTTATCTGCCGGAGCTTGCAGCATCAAACCATATGATGCGTGCTTTCGGTGAACGGGTTGCTCGGAATATGCCGATACAAGGCACTGCGGCAGATATAATCAAAATTGCAATGGTCAAGGTGGATAAGCGTCTCAAAGATGAAAATATGAAATCGCATCTTATTCTTCAGGTACACGATGAGCTGATTGTTGAAGCACCTGATAATGAGGCAGACAGGGCACTTGAAATTGTAACGGAGGAAATGGAAAATGCCTGCAAAATGAAGGTGCGTTTGAGAGCAGACGGAAAGATAGGCGATACATGGTTTGACGCACATTAAACAATCAATCGGATAATAACAGATATGAACATAAAAATTATAAAAGCAGAAAAAGATAATACGTCAGATATTGCGTCCATTGAGCGTATTTGCTTTTCTATTCCGTGGGACGAGCAAAGTATATCTGATTCAATGAGCGGTAGTGCATATTTTAATATAGCCTATATTCACAATAAGCCTGCGGGCTATATGAGTATGCAGGTTTGCTGCGGTGAGGGGGATATTATGCGTGTTGCTGTTTTGCCTGAATTCAGACGCCATGGTATCGCCGGAGCTCTTTTGAAACAATGCTTTTCGGCAAATAGGCTTGATACAGTTTTTCTCGATGTCAGGGAAAATAATATTCCTGCCATAAAGCTATATGCGTCCTTCGGTTTTGAAAAAATAGGCTTGCGTAAAAACTATTATTCAAACCCGACCGAAAATGCAGTTATGATGAAAAAGGAATTTTGATAAATGGATAGAAAATCTATAATAAAGAAATAATTGAAATTCATTCCGTGAGAGAATTGTACTGAATTAAGAGGTATTTTATGATAAAAAAAAGAAATGTTTATTTTATAGTTTCACTGATAACATATTTATTTTTAGCTGTATTTCTGATTATGAAATGCAATGGTATGAGTGGAATATTAAAAGTATTACTGATATTAAGCGCGGTTGTTCTTGCATTTCTGAATGTAACTCCGAGTTTTAAAAAGAATAGCAATAGTAATGATGAAAAGGTTAGCTCCATTTCAGGTATTGATTATCAGAATGATTATTTAATTTTGACAAATGAGTATGAGAATTTTCAGTTTTTTATCCATAATTCAACATTTGTATTTAAACGAATAAATAACGATGATGATTTGATAACTGACCTTAAGAGCTTTCGTTTATCTGATTTAAAAAAGCATGATAAGTCTATTCCTTTTTCAAGTATAAAAGATGTTACTTTTAATGACAGTACTGAGCTTTTTGAATCAGGCGAGCTGATATTCAGATATGAAAATAGAGCAACCTTTTATATTATGGATAAAGTCGAACAGGAGATTATCGACAGCTATTTTGAAAATGTAAAATACAGAAAGAAGAGCTACAGAGAAAAGCAGGATAATTCAAGAAGCACTTATTCACAGAAGAAAAGAAGCAGGCTTGCGGATTTGTCCTATATAGCCAAGCTTATGATTCCGTTTTCGGTCATAACGGATTTATTTCATTCTGTTGCGGATAAGCCGGTTTTTTATTATGTTTTTTCCCTTATTGGGTTGGTGGGATTTATTATTTCTGCTTATCTCGGCATGAAGCATTTATTGATAATTTTTCCTAATCATAAGAGCGAAAAGGACGATATTGATAAAATAGGAGACGGAGTGATTATAAATTTAATATTTGTACTTCCGTTTATATGGGAAATAATTTTATCAAAATTCGAAAATGCTTTTTATTCCTATGCACTTTTGGCAGTGCCCACGATAATCGTGACAGTAATTTGTTTCTTTTATAATATGCCGAAAACAGAACATGAAAAAATATTCAGAGTTGTATCGGTGGCTGCTGCCTGTTCAATGCTGATTTTCTTTGTGAACTCAATTCATTATACGGATATCAGAACCGATCAGGGAATAGTTATTGAAGCATATTATGCAAGCAGCAGTGACGATACGGATTTGTACGAAATTATGAAAAGCAATGGTGAAATCTTTACGATAGAATTTGGCTCATTTGAGAAAAATGATAATGTGAAAATTGAATATAAAAAGGGCTTATTAGGAATGAAAATTGTAGACGTAAGCTCTGAATAATACCGGCAAAGGAAATGAAACAATGAAAATTTTAGGGATCGAGTCCTCCTGTGACGAAACTGCAGCAGCGGTTGTTGAGGACGGACGAAAGGTTTTATCAAATATAATAGCCACTTCACTTGAGGAGCATAAGCTGTACGGCGGTGTAGTGCCTGAGATTGCTTCACGCCGCCACGCTGAGGCAATCAGCGGCGTTGTGAAAGAAGCATTGGAGCAGGCAGACTGCACAATGGATGATATTGATGCCATTGCGGTTACATATGCACCGGGTCTTATCGGTGCACTGCTTGTGGGAGTGAATTTTGCTAAAGGTCTTGCTCTTGCCACCGATACGCCGCTTGTGCCTGTTCATCACATCAGGGGGCATATTGCATCAAATTATATTTCAAGTGATCTTGAACCGCCGTTTTTATGCCTTATCGTAAGCGGCGGGCATTCTCACATTGTTGCTGTTCATTCATATACGGAATTCGAAATCATCGGCAGAACGCGTGATGATGCTGCGGGCGAAGCACTTGATAAGGCAGGCAGGACTATGGGTCTTGAGTATCCGGGCGGCGTAAGCATTGACAAACTTAGCCCTCAGGGAAATGAAGATGCTTATAAATTTCCTAAACCTAAGGTTAGCGCAAGCCCGTATGATTTTTCTTTCAGCGGTCTTAAGACTGCTGTCATAAACACTGTTCATAATGCACAGCAAAAGGGGGAGACTATTTGTACTGCTGATCTTGCTGCATCTTTTCAGAAAAGTGTTGTTGAATGTCTTATAACCAATCTTGAAAAAGCAGCAATTGACAAAGGTTTTAATAAAATTGTTATTGCCGGCGGCGTTTCTGCCAATTCTAAGTTAAGAGCGCGGGCAAAGTCTTTATGCAAAAAGCGCGGGTGGGATTTGTATATTCCCGAGCTTAAGTATTGCGGCGATAATGCAGCAATGATTGCCTCTCAGGGTTATTATGAATTTCTCAGCGGTACAGCGGCGGACGAAAGCCTTAATGCATATGCCACTATGCCTATTGACAAGAATTACAAAACTATTTGAACATACGTTGTCTTATTGTGACATTTTAATGAATTTTATTCACGTCTATTGAATTTTTACTATTATTTGGTATAATCTATTTAATGAAATTACCATGAGGTAGTTTTTGTTATTATAAACTATTACAAAGGAGAATACCGTAATGGAAACTAATCTTACATCAAACAAGTCTTTGCTTGCTTGGCTTGACGAGAAGGTTGAGCTTCTTAAGCCGTCAGAAATTGTTTGGATTGACGGTTCTGAGGAGCAGATTGCCGCTCTTAAGGCAGAAGCAGTTGAAACAGGCGAAATGATAAAACTTAATGAGGAACTTCTTCCTGACTGCTATCTTCACAGAACAGCAGAGAATGACGTTGCTCGTGTTGAGGACAGAACTCTTATCTGCACGAAGAATGAGAAGGATGCAGGTCCTACAAATCACTGGATGGATCCTGAAAAGTGCTACAAAATGCTTTATGATATTGCTGCCGGCTCATATGAAGGCAGAACAATGTATATTATTCCTTATTCAATGGGTCCTGTGGGTTCACCCTTCTCAAAAATCGGCATTGAGATTACAGACTCAATCTATGTTGTTTTGAATATGAATATTATGACAAGAGTAGGCAAGGCTGTACTTGACTGTCTTGGTGACTCTGATGACTGGGTACGCGGTATGCACTGCAAGTGCAATGTTGATCCGGAGAACAGATGGATTTGCCAGTTTCCTGAGGATAATACAATTATTTCTGTTAATTCAGCATATGGCGGAAATGTGCTTCTCGGCAAAAAGTGCTTTGCACTTCGTATAGCTTCCTACCTTGGTAAGAATGAAGGCTGGCAGGCAGAGCATATGCTCATCCTCGGTCTTGAAAAGCCAAACGGTGAAACAAAGTATATCTGTGCTGCATTCCCATCGGCTTGCGGCAAAACAAACCTTGCAATGCTTATTCCTCCTGAGGGTTATCAGAGCAAAGGCTACAAGGTATGGTGCGTTGGTGATGATATTTCCTGGATTAGAAAAGGTCCTGACGGACGTCTCTATGCCATCAATCCTGAAAACGGATTCTTTGGAGTTGCTCCGGGTACAAATGATAAGTCAAACCCGAATGCACTGAAGTCAACAATGAAGGGCACAATCTTTACAAATGTGTGCCATAATCTCGACAACAATACAGTTTGGTGGGAGGGACTTGACAAAAATCCGCCTACCAATGCAATTGACTGGAAGGGCAATCCTTGGAATGGTGCTGAGAGCGAGGAAAAGGGTGCACATCCAAATTCACGTTTCACAGCTCCGGCTGTTAACTGCCCATGTATTTCATCTGAATTTGAAAATCCACAGGGTGTTCCGATTTCTGCAATCGTATTCGGCGGCAGACGTGCAAAGCTTACACCATTGGTATATCAGTCAAAGGATTGGAATCACGGTGTATTTGTAGGTTCAATTATGGGCTCTGAAACAACTGCTGCTGCAACCGGTGCAGTTGGTGTTGTTCGTCGTGACCCAATGGCTATGCTCCCATTCTGCGGCTATAATATGGGCGATTATTGGAAACACTGGATTGAAATCGGTGAAACACTTGACCCTGAGAAGGCTCCTAAGATTTTCAATGTTAACTGGTTTAGAAAGGATGACGAAGGCAACTTCCTGTGGCCGGGATTTGGCGATAACCTTCGTGTTCTTGATTGGATTATTGACCGCTGTGACGGTAAGGTTGACGCTCAGGAAACAGCAATCGGTTATCTTCCTTATGCTAAGGATATCAACCTTGAAGGTCTGGATATGACAGAGGCAGAACTCGATAAGATTCTTGATGTTGATAAGAATGCTTGGGAAGAAGAGCTTAAGGGTGTAGATGAGCTTTATGCTAAGTTTGGCGATACGCTTCCTGAGGAGCTTGCAGCTGAACTTGCAGAGGTTAAGGCTGATCTTGAAAAAGAATAATCTTTTCTAAAACAAAAAGCTTGTCGTTAGAATACCATTGATATGCATAGTTGCGATAAGAAAGTTTTATGTTGAAAGACGGTACAGTTGAAAGACTGTACCGTCTTTTTTGTATTCAGGCAGATTGTTTTTGTTTATACCATTGACTTCTGCCGTTTTTTGCAGACAGTTTACCATTCGTTGCAATATTGATGTTATCGACTGCTTTGTAATATATTTCAATCTTGTGTTTTCTGTGTCCGCTGTTCTTGTTGGGAGCATGAACGATTATTTTGTCAATCAAATCATTCAGTATCTCTGTCATTAATTCAGGTGGGTGTGTGCGTTTGAAATGAAAAACACCACTCATTTTATTTAACAAAACAAATGCTTTGTCCTCTATGATTTTAACAGACGGTAAATCTGCACTTTTCAAATTATATGCCTTATAAAATACAAATTGTTCTATTGCTTCTGCCTAAATATATGCTGTTTAATTTATAACAATCTTTAAAGGCTTTGTATTTTACAACTAATACATTATCAAATTCAGCCTTTTCAATTTTTACACATTCGCTAAAGCAATGTTCAGGTATATCACCTGTAACAAGTGGGAATTTCACTTCCGTTAAATTATAACATCTGTAGAATGTTCCGACATCAATAAGATCTGTTACTAAAAGTGAATTCAATTTCGGTGCATATATATTTTTTAATCTGCAGCAATATGCAAATGCATCCGTATCTATCGAAACAGCAATTGCCCTTACAGATGTTGTTGAATCAATTAAAATAGGTTTGGTATAAAGTATTCCGTTATTTGCAGACGGATAAGATTCATCAGTGGTATAATAAATTTCTGCACCAACATCTGCACTCAAAGTTACTTCAAATTCATTATGATATGTACCTGCTTGCACGGAAAACAAAACAAAACTGTTTTGCTTTGTAATATTCATTGCTTTTAATATCTGCGGCATACCGTATACAAAGCATTCTTCATTTGAGCTGAAGCAAAAAACATGAAGCAGTTTGAATTGTCTTTAATTTCATAAAAATATGCACTCCAAAGGTGTCTGGCTTTTGAGGTGCATATTAATCTGCGATACGTTCTTTTTTGACATAGTTTAATTTTTGTGCTAAGATTTTGTTGGAGTGATAATAAATGAAAAAGAAATCGATGCTGCTGTTTTTTATATTGATTGTAACAGCAGCTGCGGTTTTTGCCGCATATTATTTTGCTGATAGGCCGGATGAATCGCAAAACAGCACAATAAACAGTGTGTCTCAGACCACAGCCCATGTATTCAAATATCAAAAGTATATAGATAAAAACAAGGATTTTGTGGGCTATATTGAAATTGACGGCACACACATAAGCTATCCCGTTGCACAGACTTCGGACAATTCTTTTTACCTTTCTCATAATTTTGATAAAAAAGAGGATGAATGCGGTGCTGTTTATATGGCAGCTGAGTGCAATTCGGATAAGCTTGATTTTAATACGGTCTTATACGGTCATAATTGGCTTGATACGACAATGTTTTCGGAGCTTACAAAATATAAGGACATTGATTTTTACAGACAGCATCCGATTGTGAAATTTAACTCTGCCTTTGATGACAGGGAATGGAAGATTTTTGCTGCTTTTATATCGAACGCAGATGAAAGGGAGGATAACGGGTACATTTTCAATTATATTTATCCGCATATGAATGGCGAGAATTTTGACGGATATATAAAAGAGGTGCAAAAAAGAGCGCTTTACCGTACCGCTGTTGAAGTTAAGGAGTCGGATAAAATATTGACCTTGTCCACCTGCATCCGTGATATGGATACCGTGGATTACCGGGCGGATGCAAGAATTGTTATTGTGGCAAGACTTGTAAGGGATGGTGAGGGCAGGGATGTTGATGTTTCGGCTGCGAAAATAAATCCAAGTCCCAAATACCCTCAGCGCTACTGTGATGTAATGGGTATAGAAAATGTTTATGCAAATGATGCATATTGGTATCCTTACGAAAGTGAATAAACAAAAACCGCACAGCAGTAAGTACAACTGCTGTGCGGTTTTTGCTTCAGCTTTTGAATGCGCCGTATAAAATCATATCGATTATTGTATCGTGATAATCAAGGAGCTGCTTTGATGCCTGTATAATCTGCTGATCGTTTCCGTTTTTTATGTAGAAAATCATTTGGTCCTCTAAAACCTGAAATGTGTTTTCATACATAATCAAAAGGATGTCTGCGACCGTCTTGTCATCTATACGTAGGATATCATCTGTTGAATGTATGATTTGGGTGAATTTTTTTCTTTTGCTTTCGCGCCACTTATCTTGGTGCTTTCTGATTTCCTCCAGGGAATCCTGGCTGAATATCTTTTTTCTGAGGCTGTAGGCAAGCCGTAGTACAGTAAGCTGATTTGGATTTTCATACCAATGAATGATTCTCTCTTTGTAATACTTGTGAAAGGCTTGTTGCAAATTCAGTGTGCTGTCTATTTCATAATCGTCAATCGCTGTGCGAAGATTGTCGAGTGCATAGCATACACATGCACATAAAAGCTCATCCTTTGATGAGAAATGATGATATAGCTTTCCTTTTGATATTTTGTGGTTTTGGCATATTCCGTTTAATGATACCAGTCTGCCTTTTTCAGCGAACTCGTTTATTCCGGCTTCAATAATTGTGATTACACTTTGCAGGCTTTTTTCTTGCTGATTCAATGTGCGGTCTCCTTTCAAAATAACTGTTTACTCATATATTATAACATATAGTAATATAAAAGTAAACAAAAACAAACCAATAGAGGTTTGTTTTTTAGATAATCAAAAAGCAAAAGCTTTTTGTTGAAAATGACTAATAAATAAATGAATAAGTGATAAAATATAGAAATAATCACAATAAATTATCAAAAATCGTTAAGCTATTGACAATTATTTTTTATTGTAATAGAATTGTAATTGCTAAGGCGGTTTGTTTTATTTTTTACTTTCCGCATATTAAATATCTAAGGAGATGTTTTAATGAAACGAGAAAAAAGATTGCTCAGTCTGTTTTTGGCAATGCTCATCGCGTTGTCCGGACTAACCGTGGGCTTTACCGTTTTCGCTGACGATAAAGGCGCCAAGGATGTCTCGGCAGTTGAAGCAGCCCAAACAGCAATTCAAGATTGGTACGACAATCACCGTAACAATCTTTATGCAACGAAGGCAGAACAGGCAGATGCTAAAGAAGCAGCCAGAAAGGCTTATGACCAAACCTCAAAAAAGGTTGCTGCACTTTCTGATAAGGAAAAAATGCAGATGCGTACTGCATACTACTGCTATTGGCTGACTGTAGTATCAACAGATACTGCCTGGGAAGTTTTAAATCTTACCAAGAACCCGACTACCGTTCAAAAAAGTGAAGTCATTATAAATAATATGGCTGATATTGAGAAAGTTATGGGTGCGCTTCCGGCAGATTATGTCAAGGTTATTGATGCTTTTAAAGCAGCGTATGCAACGGATCTCGGCGGTAAAGTATTCTTTGCCAATACAACAAAGCTTGACTTCAAGCATAATGAAGTGATGGCAAAGACACTCACTGATTTTGCAAATGCGATTAAAGGCTTTAATGATGCACAGCTTGCTTTCAGTGATTATATCTCTACTTTATCCAGCGGCGGCTTTTATTTTAATTCATCCAATCTGAGTGATAAGTATGCCGTTACAATTAAAAATCTTTTAAAACTGTTCTATCTTGAAGCACAGGATCTTAACACAGCAAGCGGTGGTGATCCAAAGTTCACAGCTTCAACATATGTTAAGCGGGGCGGTTCCTATGGCTCTTATACATACACTTGGATGAAGGATACCTCTTCCGCTGACTGCATTAAGGATTTTGAGGCTTATCAAGTGGCTATGCAGAGCGATGTGATTGACCAGGCCGAGGCTGCTTTGGTTAAGCTTTGTGATTTACTTGAGGTTAATCCTGCCTACAAGGGCATTAAGGATGCCGTGAAATCCGTTTTGACGACCGGCAGAAAGGTTGTTAAAAACGAGAAGGTAAGCGTTGACGAGGTAAGAAAATGTGTTGACAAAGTGAATGCACTTTCTGAAAGCTGCAGAAGTATGTTTGATGCGATTGCAGCATCCTCAGATTCAAAGGCTGCCATGGAGGTACAGAATGTTTATACTGCTGCTGACATTACACCGGAGCTTGTGTACACAAAGACACAGAAGGTAGTTACTTTTAAATTAAGCGAGCTCGTTAATGACTGCAACAATATTCTTTATGACTTAATGCTTGATGAATTTAACGCATATGTTGAAAAAACAGATTTAAATGCATTAAGCAGCAGTGTTGTGACAACTGCAAAGCAGAAGTATGCAGCACTTAATGATGCTTATAGGGCAAAAATCACAGCAGAAACCTTTGCGAAATTTGTGAAAATTGTAAAACCGGCATCTGACCCGAATGATTTTGCAAAAGAGGTTAAGGCTTTTAACATGACTAAAATTGTTCGTCCTGAAAACAGCAATGTAGCAATGACTGTTGAGGGTATTCAGAGTGCTGTTGATAAGCTTTGGGAGCTGGTTGCACTTACACTCGTTCCTCTGATTGCAGATGGTGTCGACTTGTCCGAGGGTCTTGATGATGTGCTTAAGGATAATGTTTATACAAATGAGATGATTTCAAAAATCTTTGATTTGTATGCAACTCTGTCACGTGATGAAACCGATATCGGATTTATGGGATTAACACTCGGTGGTATTGTAAATCTGCTCTTAACACCGAATAATATTGCAAAAGCACTTGAGGAGAAAAAATTCTCTCAGGCTGCTGAGATTGTAAAAGGCTATCAGAACTTTGCACAGACAGAAGAAACAAACAAGCTTGAGGCACTTGCGGCATACAGCTTTAAGAGCGGCGATTTCGGTTTTGCTGATGGCGACAGAGCTGGATTCATAGATGCTCTTCTTGCAGTTCTTCGTCCGATTACAACTCTGCTTGCGCCGGGCGCAAAGGCTATGGGTGTTGCTGCTTTGGGCATCAATATGTTTGACTATGTTGCCACAGACGGTAATTATGTAAACGGTGTTTACTCAAATCTTATTCCGATGCTTGAGCAGCTTGGAATGACTTCACTTCCGAGTGAAAACGAATATGAGAAAAATTATAACGACAAGAAAGCTGAATTCGGCGCAAATATTGCTGCCGATGAATTCCTCAGACCTGTGATTGACAGTCTCTTTAAAGATGTTGTTGACTTTGTTTCACCTGATCCGCTTAACGGTCTTATAAAGATTCTTCCGAGAATAGCTTATATTGTCGGCACAGATATGCTTAATACTTCGGTTAAGGCTGCGCTTGCACAGATGGGTATGCTCAGTGATCTTGGCAAATCACTTGATATATCAAGAAAGACGATTGACAATATGCTTGCAGCCCCTATTGATTTAACAGGTCTTGTGGGCAAAGAATTTAAGCTTCAGCTCAGACCGATTGACTGGATGAAGCTTGCTGACTGTGCAACTGTTAAGTCTGTTAAGAGCCACAGTAATTCCAATGATTACTTTATATTAAGAACAGGTGATACAGATACTTGCTTCACAACCGTTTTCTATTACATTTATGATGTGGCATTTGCCGACAAGGATAATTATGCACAGATTAAGAACCTTCTTAATTCTATGCTGGGCGGTTCTATTGCCTCGATTGTAACCGATATGACAGACGGCTGGGTAAAGGCCGGCAAGGTTACCGCTTATGGACAGATACTTGATTTACTCGGCACACCGGGTGATACACCTATTAAGCCTGAGGGCAATAAAGATCCGTCAGACGTTGATGAACCAAAGACTCCTGAAGATGAGGATAATTCAGATGACAACACATCAAATTCTGGAAATAAGATTCAGGATTGGCTTGCATCTCTTTTAGGTAATAAGGATAAGAATAATAATAACAATTCAAACAACGGCAGCAGCCAGACTGTTAAAAAGAATGCTGTTAAAAATCCTTCTATTCCAAATACCGGCGGTGAAAGCTCGGCTTATGTAATTTCGGCAGTATATGCATCGTTAGCGTTAGCAATTCTTTGTGCATATGTTGTATATAAAAAGAAGAGTTCAAAAGTTTCCGAGTAATTCTTCTATCTCCTGTTAAATACAGGCAGACACTAAGTCCGCCTGTATTTTTTTTGTTCTGCCGTTCTGTGCAGTTATAATTGTATAGGCCAATCGGGAGCCTATGCCAAGTGGCTGCTTCACAATTACTGTGAGGCAGCCACTTTAATGCTTTTATTTATTCTGCTTAATTCAGTGCATCTGATACTGCGTCGCCGTATGTATCAGGCTTACGGTTTGCTTTTACGATAACTCTGCCCTCGGCGGAGTCCTCAAGATCTTTACTGTTTTCCAAATTAATCCCTCAAATCCTTTTCAAGAATTTCTATCAACTTTTTCTTTCCGCGAATCAATTGTTGCTGAACTGCTGAATTCTTTTTACCGAGTAAATCCGCAATGTCTTTAATTTTCATTTCTTTTTTTATTTTTATGAAGAAGGTTAATTGCATTATTCTTTGTTGCCTTTATTACATATGACAAGGTTTTATCTGACTCAGGCTCATCAATAGATTTCATATTGCGTACAATTCTAATGAATGTATCGTGCACTGCATCTTCTGCATCATCCTTATTGTGAAGAACAGAGTCAGCAATTACACCATTCTTTTTCTGTATGTGTGATATATAATTTCAAATTTTGCTCTGTCGTCCTCATCATCAATGAAAGACATATATAATGCTAACATATATTCTCCTACTCTATACAACACTTTAAAATTCAATTTATGTTACAAAAACTTTTATAAATTTTATTTAATACTTTATTTCAAACCTTGTCAATAGAAATTGCCAAAATGCAGAAAAATACGGCATAAATATAAAAAATGGGGTGGATTATCTCACCTCAAAATTAACTAATCGTTGTAAAGATTTCCTTATCGCAACTATGCTTATCAAGGGTATTCTTTGTGGTGTTTATTTTTTCGATAATTTTGCCCTGATTTTTAATAATTTTGACCTTGGTATTTATTTTATAAATTATTTTTGATAGTTTAAAGATAAATCCATCTTACCGAGGTATGCTTATGAAAAAACAAGTATGTTTAATCCTGTCAGTCATAATGGCATTGACTGCGATTGCACCATGCCAAAGTGTAATAGCGGCAGAAATTAACAAACACAGTGTCGGATATTTCTCTGATTCTGTTAATGAAATAATTGATACATATGATTCAAATGAGGAATATGTTTGTGATGCTGAAAGCAGTCAGAAAACTATTAAAGACAGGCTCATAGTATCATCTGACAAGGTTACCAATGATTACGGCGCTGCCGATAAGGTTGTCGGTCTTGGATATACCATTCTGCAGTATGACAGTGAAAAAACTGCCAAAACAGCAAAAGACAGCCTTATTGCAGACGGCTTTAATGCCGAGTACGATTCTATTCTTTCCTGTGCTGATGTCAATTCAACTGAAAGTACATCTAAAACATGGGGCAATGACAGAATTGAATCAAAAGAAACCTTAAACGCAATAAAAGCCTCAGGCAAGAAATTGCCTGAGGTTACGGTCGGCGTTATCGACACAGGTGTGGACTATACCCATCCTGATTTGAAGGACAGAATTGTTGATACCTCACTTAACTTTTCCTCAAGCGGCAAGACTGACAGCAGTATGGACGACCAAGGGCACGGCACTATGGTTGCAGGCATTGTTATGCAGAATACTACCGACAATGTAAAGATTAAGCCATATAAGGTGCTGAATAAGGATGGTAAATGTGCCACCTCGCAAATTATATCTGTTGTGAATCATATCCTTGCTGAAAAGGATGCACCAAGTGTTATCAATCTTTCTCTTGGTGGCGAGTATGATATGCTTGATTCGTTTGAGAAAACACTCAGAAGTCTTATCGAAAGTCTTGTCGGTAAGGGCTGTACCGTAGTTGTTGCCGCAGGCAATGAATCAAGCGACGCAGGTAATTTTTCTCCGTCAAATATCAGCAATGTTATTACGGTGTCAGCATCTACATCGAATAATGAAAAATCCTATTATTCCAATTTCGGCTCAGTAGTGGATATTGCCGCTCCCGGTGATAATATCTACACAACAAATCTCGGAGGCGGATATACAACCAGCCATAGCGGAACTTCTTTCTCCGCACCATTTGTAACGGCAGCTGCCGCTACGATTTTAATGCTTGATAATACATTAACCTCAAAAGAGGTTGAAAATAAAATCAAGGCTGCTGCTTTCCCGATTGTGAACAACACAGGCACAGAATGGTGCGGTGCAGGTATACTCAATTATTCTGCGCTTTATGAAGCTATGCTTGCCCTTGCTCCGAGTTTCAGTCAGGAAAGCGGTGCATATAACGATATTATTAATTTAACTGCCTACGCAGAAGATAATTATACAATCCGCTATACAACGGATAATACAATTCCTACTTTAACAAACGGCGAAACCTTTGACACCACAATAACGATTGAGGACAGCATGTCCTTTGTAGCAGTTGCAATCAACGAAAGCGGCAAGAGCAAATATATACCGCTCAGTTATTCAGTAATCTATCTTGCAGATGAAAACGATTTTGAGATTACAGATGTCGGGGCAATAACTGCATATAACGGGGAAAAGAAAAGTATCACTGTGCCAGATACCATAAAAGGTATTACACCAAAATCTGTAGCAAACAAAGCATTTTCAAACAGTGACATAAAGGTAATTGAACTGCCTGAAACAGTTAAAACAATCGGCAACAGTACATTCGGCAAATGCACTGAGCTGACATCCATAACAGCAAAGGGCGTAACTAAAATCGGCACATTCTGTTTTTACTGCGATACTGCATTGACAGATGTTGATATGCCAAATGTACTGTTTGTTAATTCAAATGGTTTCGGTGGTTGCAAAAAACTTGAAACAGTCAATTTCAATGAAACAGTTGAAGAACTTTATCCCGGTGCATTTGAAGATACTGCATTCAAATATGCATATTTTCCGAATGTTTATAATTTTGAGGATACCTTTGTAAATACACCATTAGTATCAGCTGATTTGCCGCTTTTATATTGGGCAAGCGGAGCATTCAAAAATTGCTATTCGCTTGAACATTTATATGCTCCCGAATTGGAAGAACTTGCAGGCGGAGCTTTTGCCAATTGTATAAAATTTACCGAATTTGCTAAAGACGGTGAATATGATTTAACAAAAATCAATGTTGTTGAATCAAGTGCCTTTGCCGATTCCTATTTCAAAGAAATTGAACTGCCTCTGATTGAAGCGTTTGATGCTAATGGTTCAGGTGTATTTCAGAGATGTCATGCAGAATATATCAGCATTCCTTTCATAAAGAAATTATCTCCATATACATTTTATCAGTGCAAAGAACTTAAACGTATTAATATGCCTAATTATGAAGATACTTTTAGAACTGCTTATGAAAATATTTTTACTGATTGTTTTTCATTAGAACAACTTTATCTTCCGAATGCTATTTATCTTCCAAGCATTTTCCCTGCTGAAGAAGAAAAAGACAGCTCAAAAATGAAATTGAAATATATTTATGCTCCTAAAGTGGAAGAATTTATATCGGATGTTTCGAATGGGTTTCGTTATTGCAGTAATTTGGAATGGGTTTACGTGCCAAGTGTGAAATATATTCCCGGACTACCAATAGGAAAAGCATCAACTATAATTTATGTATCGGATAAATGTAAATATATAAATAATTGGATTAATAATAAAATAACAATTGCTGCACCTATGAATACATATGCTTATACAGAAGCATTAAAGAACGGATATACAGTTATCAATTTAGATGTCATGGTTTGTGATAAAGGGCGTTCTATCTGCACATCTGCTGCCGGTCTCCGATTTGGGTTTGATTGGATTGAAATTCCCGAAATTGAAGAATTAGCGTCTGATATTGAATACGGATTTATTTACAGCCAAAAAGGTGCTGAAGATTTATCAATAGATACAGTAGACAATTCAAATATACGAATTGCAAAAGCACAAAATCGTATAACTGATGGTAATAAAACTTCATTCAATCTTGTTTTTGCTGATATACCTGAATCATATTTTGGAAAAACGCTGTCCGCAAGAGCTTATGTATGTATAGATGGAATGTATTTTTATTCTAATGTGCAAACAGGCAGTTTCAATGGTATTGCCAATCTCGTCTTAAATGATAATGAAATTGATAGCAGTACTAAAAACGCGGTGAAAAATTTACTGGATAAGGAGGTGTAACTATGAAAGAAATTTACGAAAAACCTCTTACAAATATTGAAGAATTCAAAACTGTTGATGTTATCACTACAAGCGGCGATATTGGTCCGGATGACAATATAGTAAGACCTTGGGATTGATTGTGAGAAAATATATATTGATCATTTCAATAGTAGTGTTAATTGTTAGCCTGTTACAGCAGTAGAGAAGAGAATTCAGCTACTGCTGTTACGGACAGTAAAGGCACAACACATTATTATGACCCTGTTACTGATGATAAAGACCATACAAATTCAAGATTTGTATGGCCTTTATGTTTTTATTATTTTTTTAATCAAGTGCGTCTGATACTGCGTCGCCGGCTTTATCTACTGCTCCGCCGACACCGTCAGCTACATCGTCGGCTCCTTTGCCGATGTCATCGCCGACCTTGTCGGCTTTTGAAGCAGCATCATTTGTTGTGCTGCCGCCATTATCGGTAGTTGCGGTATTATCGGTAACCGTATTGTTATTTGTGGTGTCTTCAGCAACGGTTGATGTGGATGTTGTGGTTGAGGTTGATGTTGTGTCATCATTGTCTCTTGCACAGCCCATAAATACTGTTGCAATAACGGCAATCGCCATAGCGAAAATTAAAATTTTACTTTTCATAGTATAACTTCCTTTCACAATTATAATTAACTGTTTTTTTTTATTTATTCAAAATTATTTTTATTATTTTTGCTTATTTTGTTAATGTGCCGCCGTCAGAGTAAAGGAGAAGCAGTATGTTTTCCTCGGCTCCTGTGGACGTGTTTACATAAATAAGCACTTCTTCATTTGTTTCCGTGCTTTCACAGTGATATTCGTAACACATAGCTTCTGTTCCGTTATCTTTAGGAATTACGCAATTTTTTATATTCATAACTTTAAGATAGGGGCTAATGTTTTTTTGAAGCTCAGAAGCCTTTTTGCTTGTTTTGAAGTCGGCTCTGTTTCTGTGGTTCGTCAGATAGCCCTGCGCTTCCATAGATACAACCTTGCCATCATTTAAAGATACTCCGACTTTAATCAAATCACTATAATAGGTTACATTGTTCTTCGTGTATGCAAAGTTTATCAGGCAAATGTTGTTGTCTGTCATATAATAGGTGTCGCTCATATTGTCAAAGCCAAGCTTTTCAAGATATTTTTTGCCTATATTGATAGCATTTTTTTCAGTGATTGAGGATTTTGTTATTTTGCCTCCGTAAAGCATATATGCAACATATCCGCCTGATTTGGTTATTCCTATTGTTTTTTGACCATAGGTAAAAACATAGCACGGCATATTGCCGTCATCTTCATTTGAAAAGCTTACCTGGTCGATTTCGCAGCCCATAGCAAGTGCTGCTATATCAACAGCATCTTCCTTGCTGTAATTTTCGGAATTTTTAAGCATTGCCGGCTCTCGATTTAAAACCGCGTCGGCAAACGGTCCGTCATAGAGAAGTGTAGGATAATCCTTGAAAGCGTTTTCAGCTGTGCTCATATCATTGGAAAGGGAATTAACCTTTATATTGCTTTTGTTTTTTACATTGCTTGCTGTAATTTGACCGCCGTTATTGCATACAGATACCATTGAGCCTATTGACTCATTGAGCTGACTTGCATAGCTTAACATCTTGGAAAGATTTTTATGCTCCTCGTCACTGATTTTTTCACCGGATGCTGCTTTTTGCGCAATGTAAGTTGCATAATCTCCTGCCTGGCTGATAAATTTGTAAGTTGAGCTTAAATTCATTTGCCCTACAGGCAGCCGAGACAGTGCGTCTTTTGCCTCATTGCACTGTGAATACAGGTCTGAACTGATTTCGAAAAGCATTTTGTCTGAATTTGAGTATACGCTTTTTGTCAGATTGGTTTCAATTGAGTCCATGGTTTCAGAAAGCTCATTAAGGCTTTGCTGATAGTTGTTTTCAAGCTGTACCTTATACTGTGTAGCCATATTCATATTCATAATTGCATAGCCTGCGAGTACTGCTACTATTGCAAGAGAATATGAAAATAATCTGATATAGCTTCGTTTTGTCATATACATTACCTCCGTAGTTATTTTTTACCGAAAAAATAAAAAACATTCAAAAAAATATTTAATTATTGCACATTATGTGATACAATAGCAATAATTGTATTATCATAATTATTATGGAGTATTATGCGATGGCAAAAGCAAGCGAAAAAAAAAGAATTGTTGTCAAGGTCGGAACGTCAACCCTGACACATAATACCGGCAAGACCAATATTGCACGAATGGCAAAGCTGGTTTCTGTTTTATCGGATTTAAAAAATGAGGGTCATGAAATTGTTCTTGTTTCAAGCGGTGCTGTGGGTATCGGTGCAGCTAAGCTGGGATTTTCGGCAAAGCCTAAAACTACAAAAGGTCTGCAGGCATCTGCAGCAGTCGGTCAGTGTGAGCTGATGTTCCTTTATGACAAACTGTTTTCCGAATATGGTGTTGTAGTCAGTCAGCTGCTGTTTACTGCAGATACGCTTATAAATGAAACTGAAAAGGCACATCTTCTGGATACATTTAATCAGCTTTTGGATTATGATGCACTTCCTATTGTGAATGAAAATGACTCGGTTTATGTTGAGGAACTTTTAAATGGTGATAATGATTGCCTGAGTGCAAATGTTGCACAGCTTATTCATGCAGATTTACTTATTCTTCTTACCGATACGGATGGATTGTATGATGATAATCCGAGTAAAAATAAAAATGCAAAGCTTATTCCTTATGTTGAGGAGATAACAAATGATATTTTTGAAATTGCCGGCGATGCAGGTGAAAAGGGCACAGGCGGTTTTTCTACTAAAATTAAAGCAGCAAAGATAGCTGCTGACTCCGGTATACCGGTTATTATCATGAACGGCGAAAAGCCGACATCCATTTATAAGGTACTTGAAGGAAAAAGTATCGGTACATATTTTTCGGCGAAGGGTGATTCATTATGTTAGAACAGCTTGGTATTCAGGCAAAAAAAGCAGCGGGTATTTTGACTGCTGTTTCAACTGAGGCTAAAAACAATGCACTGCTTGAGATTTCAAAAGCTCTTGTCAGAAATGCGGATTATATCATTGAACAAAATAAAATAGATTTGAATAATGGCAGGAAAGCAGGGTTGAATGCAGGCTTGCTTGATCGTCTTATGCTTAATGAGGACAGAATAAAGGGTATTGCGGATGCTTGTCTGCAGGTTATTGATTTAGAGGATCCCTGCAACAGAGTGTTGGAGGAAATTACGCATCCAAACGGTATGAAAATACAAAAAGTATCATGCCCTATGGGTGTAATCGGAATTATTTACGAAGCCCGTCCCAATGTTACGGCGGATGCAGCAGCCTTGTGCCTTAAAAGCGGTAATGCAGTTATACTTAGAGGCGGCAAAGAGGCAGTCAACTCGAATATTGCCATAGCTGAGGTTATGCGTGATGCTGTTGAAAAAGCAGGTCTTCCTAAAGATTCCATTCAGCTGGTTACCGACACAAGCCGAAGCTCCTCTACCGAGCTTATGCAGATGAAGGGTGTTTTGGATTGTCTTATTCCGCGCGGCGGAAAGGCACTGATTAAAGCTGTTGTTGAAAATTCTACCGTTCCTGTAATTGAAACAGGATCCGGCAACTGCCATATTTATGTTGATGAATCGGCAGATATCGCTATGGCAAGTGAAATTATTTTTAATGCAAAAACACAGCGAATCAGCGTCTGCAATGCATGTGAAAGTCTTGTTATTCACAGCGCTGTTCTTGAGAATGCACTGCCGGCTATAAAGAAAAGGCTTGACGAAAAGAATGTTGAAATCAGGGGCGATAAACGTGCAAAGGCTGTTTGTCCTGATATTGTTTCGGCAAACGATACCGATTTTTCGGAGGAATATCTTGATTATATTATAAGTGTTAAGACGGTTGACAGTCTGGATGAAGCAATAGAGCATATTAATAAGCATTCTACAGGTCACTCGGAAGCTATTATTACCGAAAATTACGACCATGCAAGAATGTTTATGAACAGAATAGACTCATCTTCCGTTTATCATAATGCGTCAACACGCTTTACTGACGGCGGAGAATTCGGTCTCGGTGCAGAGATTGGTATTTCTACTCAGAAGCTGCATGCCAGAGGACCAATGGGGCTTCGAGAGCTTACTACAACAAAGTATTTAATTTTTGGAAACGGACAGGTTAGATAATCAAATGGATGATAAAGAAAGAGCAGCACAAAGAAGAAAGCGGCAAAAGGCAAAAAAGAAAAAACAGGCAGGAAAAAATTTGCTGATTTTCATTTCTATTCTTATTATTGCTGTTTCGGCAATTTTAATTACACTTAAAGTTTGTGACCCTGATTTTAAAATTTCATCTGTTTTACCCGAAGAGAAGGTTCAGCAGGTTGCTGCCTTTGTTAAAGAAGATATTTTAAAGCAAACAACGACCGAATTAACCACTGCGTCAACAACGAGGCCGACAACAACCAAGCCAAAGAGATATGATTATACTTCATTTGATGATTTTGCCTTTGATACATCACTTCAAGGGAATCAGCTTGGCAATCTTCTTAATAAGTCAAAAGGCTGTGTGACATACAGCTCATCCTATATTTATTACAGTATTGCAGGTAAAGGCCTTTATAGATTTGAGCCGAATTCGGAAACGAATTCGGAATTGATAGTTAATCAGTATAATTTTACCTGCCTTAATGTTCTCGGTGATTATATATATATGGTTGATACAGACAGCCACAAGCTGAAAAAGGCTCAGATAATCGGCGGCGATATGGTTAATGTTGCGGACAATATTGAGTTTGCATATTTATATAACGATAAAATTTATTATGTTGCAACGGACAGTACGATTGGCTATATTTCCCTTGACAGTATGGAAAAAACGGAGCTGTATCAGGCCGAGGCAGGCAAAAAAGTAAGCTTTGCAGGTATTTCGCTGTCACGGGTTTTCTTTACGACGTATGATGAGGTATCAAAGTATTATGAATATCTTACGGTAGATATAAAAAATAAGTCTGACAGAAAATTCTTTATGGCAGACAGCAGAAATGATGATATAATAAATATTCAGCTTGAATGCGGTTATTTCTATTATTATAAAAAGCAGTCGGATAATACCTATGATTTGTGCAGACAGAAGTTTGGTTCATCCTTGGTTGTGACCTTGATTGAGGATTGCAGCGTAACCGATTATCCTGTTGTTTATGCAAACAGACTGCATTATTCCGCTAAAAAAGGTTCTGCCGTTCAGGCAAGAGAATATAATATGAATTCCGGTGATGATAAGCTGATGCTATATGTCAATAAGCCAAAGGATACGGAGGCTGTCGGCGTGGCTTATGGTTATCAGTATGTATTTCTGTTCGGCAGTGAGCAGGGATTGTACAAAGGCAGCTGCATTTACACATCAGCGTCACACGATAATGCGATTAACTTTAAAAACGGCAAATGGCAGTATTAATTACGATGAAAAAGGAGTAGTGAAGATTGGACAAGTATAAAAAGCTGGCATCAAATACAATCATATTTGCAATCGGCACTTTTTCCTCAAAAATATTGTCGTTTCTTTTAATGCCCTTTGTTACACATATGATGACGACAAGCGATTACGGTTCTGCTGATTTGATACAGCAGACTGTTAATGTGCTTATTCCTATTGTTACGCTTCAGGTGAACAGTGCGGCACTTAGGTTTTCTTTAGATAAAGCCAAGAGAAAGTCGGATGTATTGACAGTTGGCGTGAGAACCACAATAATAGGCTTTCTTGTGTTTTTACTTTTTGCATACCCGATAAGCTTGATTAAAATTAACGATTTTGCACTTGGTGAATATATTGTTCTTATTTACGTGTTTGTGTTGATTTCAGGATTCAGACAGCTTTGCCAGCAGTTTGTACGCGGCAGCGGACGAGTTAAGCTGTATGCCATTGACGGAATTATTGCTACAGCAACAACACTGCTGTTTACGTTTATTTTTCTTGCTCCACTGAAAATGGGTGTTACAGGCTATATTTTGGCAATAATTGCATCAGATGCCTGCTCAATTATATTTTTCACGGTTACGGCAAAACTTTATAAGGGTATAAGACCGCATCTTATGGAAAAGGGAATAACAGGACAAATGCTTAAATACTGTGTTCCTCTTATTCCTACGGTTATTTTATGGTGGATTATCAATGTGTCGGATAGATATATGATAACCTATTTTGTAAATTCATCGGCTAATGGTCTTTATACGGCTGCATCAAAAATACCTAATTTTGTTATTCTGTTTTCACAGATATTTATTGACGCTTGGCAGCTTTCGGCAGTGGATGACTCTGATAAAAGAGGACGGGCGCGTTTCTTTTCAAAAGTATTTCGTGTTTACAGCGGCGGTGTTTTCGCTGTTGCTTCCGTGCTTATTTTATGCTGCCAGTTGTTTACTAAAATTCTTGTGGCGGATTCTTATTATGAGAGCTGGCAGTTTGTGCCGATACTTATTATTGCAACGACGTATTCCTGCATAGTAAATTTTTTGGCGTCAGTCTATATGGCAGAGAAAAAATCATTGATGGCCCTTCTGACTGCCTCGTCAGGTGCTGTTACAAATTTAGTTTTAAATTTTGTCTTTATACCTAAAGTAGGTGCTAACGGAGCAGCAATTGCTACGGTATGTGCCTTTCTTATGGTTTTCATAACAAGAGGGCTTAACACGAGAAAATATATTAAAATAAATTTCCAGCTTCCGACGATGATTATAGAGACTGTTGTGCTTATTATTCAGAGTGCGCTTATGCTGTGGCTGAAGTCAGGTGCGTTGTTATATATCCTTGAAATTGCGCTTCTGGGCTTTATGATTCTGCTTAATATGCGCCCCATAAAAGAGTTATTTGGACTTATTTGCGCAAAATTCCTTAAAAGGGGCAAAAATAAATCCTGATTATTTACTATTGCAAAAACTCGCATTTTAGTATATAATGAACAAAGAGTTCAAATAAAAGAGCACTAAATAAAAAATATTTTGGAGGATTTGTATGAAAAAAATGACTGTTTCGCAAGCTAAGAAAGCTATAGGCGATAAGCTGAGCCATTTCTTCGGTGTGGATCCTGCAGCTGCGACGAATAAACAATACTATAAAGCAGTAGCTATGATAGTTCGTGATATGCTGTCAGAAATGAACAGTGAATTCCGCCATGAGGCAAAGGGACAGGACTCAAAAGAAATTTATTATCTTTGTATGGAATTTCTTATGGGCCGTTCTTTAAAGAATAATCTTTACAATCTTGATTTAACGGATACTTTTGATGAGGCACTTAAGGCGTATGATGTAAAGCTTGATAAGCTTTATGACGAGGAGTCCGATGCAGGTCTCGGAAACGGCGGTTTGGGCAGATTGGCTGCATGTTATCTGGATGGACTGGCAACAAACGGATTTCGTTCAATGGGTTATTCCATTCGATATGAGGCCGGTATATTTAAACAGAAGCTTGTTGACGGCTGGCAGACCGAGCTGCCTGATTTTTGGCTTCCGGGCGGTGATGTATGGCTGGTTCCACGTGAGGAAAGAGCTGTTGAGGTTAAGTTTGAAGGCTGGATAGAGGATAGCTGGGATGGTGATTATCATCATGTTGAGCATAGAGATTGCAACACAGTGATTGCTGTTCCTTATGATATGTATGTTTCGGGTAAGGGCAAGGGCGTTTCACGTCTTCGTCTTTGGGCTTCAAGAAAGCCTGAACTTGACATGGGCCTTTTTAATTCAGGTTCATACATCAAGGCTATGGAGCAATCAGCAATGGCAGAGGCTATTTCAAAAGTGCTTTATCCTGCAGACAATACGCAGGAGGGCAAGTCTCTGAGACTTCGTCAGCAGTATTTTCTTGTCTCTGCTTCAATACAGGATATTATTCAGCGTCATCTTACACGCTATGGTACGCTGGATAACCTTCCCGAGAAGGTTGCAATTCACATTAATGATACGCATCCTACAATGGCTATTCCGGAACTTATGCGCATTATGCTTGATGAATGCGGCTATGCTTGGGATACAGCATGGAGTATTGTTACGAAGACCGTAGCTTATACAAATCATACTGTAATGAAGGAAGCGCTTGAGTGCTGGAGCGAGGATTTATACAGAAGACTGCTCCCGAGAATTTATGAAATAACAAAAGAAATTGACAATCGTTTTCGTGCATATGTATGGGGAATAACGCATGATGCTGACAAGGTTGAGCGAATGGCTATCGTTTCAGGCGGAGTTGTACGAATGGCAAATCTCTGCGTGGCAGGTTCACATTCCGTTAACGGCGTATCGGCACTGCATTCTGAAATTCTTAAGGAAACGGTGTTTAATGATTTCTACACTATAACCCCTGATAAATTTAAAAATGTAACCAATGGTATTGCTTTCAGACGCTGGATTTGTCAGTCAAATCCGCTGCTTACTGATTTTATCACTGAGCTTATCGGTGATGGCTTTATCACAAAGAGCGATGAGCTGCTAAAGCTTCGTGATTACAAAGATGATAAACAGGTGCTCGACAGAATTCGTGCAATTAAACTTGCCAATAAAGAGCGCTTTGCAGATATTATAAAAAAGAAAAACGGAATTGAGGTTGATCCTGCATCTATTTTTGATGTTCAGGTTAAGCGTCTTCATGAGTATAAAAGGCAGCAGCTCAATGTTCTCAATATTATTGCCGAGTATCAGATGCTTAAAGCTAATCCAAGCATGGATTTTGAACCGAGAACTTATATTTTCGCTTCAAAGGCAGCGCCCGGCTATTTTATGGCAAAGAAGATTATTGAGCTGATTGATGCACTTGCCAAGGTTGTAAATGACGATCCTGATATTAAGGGCAGAATAAAGATTGTATTTATGGAGGATTACAGTGTATCCCTTGCTGAGGCTCTTATGCCTGCAGCTGACATTTCCGAGCAGATTTCACTTGCCGGCACTGAAGCCTCGGGTACAGGCAACATGAAGCTTATGCTTAACGGTGCTGTTACATTGGGAACCATGGACGGTGCAAACGTGGAAATTTATGATGCTGTAGGAGAGGATAATATATTTATCTTCGGTCTTACAACACCCGAGGTTGACCAGCTGAAAAGAAATGGATATAATCCGTTGGAGTATATCAGTAACAATCCTGTTCTTAAGGATGCAATTGATTTTATCGGCGGCGGCGTTAACGGTAAACAGTTTGGAGAAATCACGTCATCACTTATCCATGTTGATCAGTATATGGCACTGGCCGATTTTGCAGATTATCAGAAAGCACAGCAGATTTCTGCACAGATTTACAGAGATAAAGAACGTTTCGCCAAAATGTCTCTTATGAATATAAGCGGTGCAGGTGTTTTCAGTGCTGATCGTTCAATTATGGACTATGCCAATACAATTTGGCACACCAAACCCGTTTTGTTCAGCGAGGCAAAGCCAAAATCTGCTAAAAAAAGTGTGCCGGCAGTGTCTAAGCCCATAAAGGCTGACAAAAAGACAACGGTTAAAAAAACAGCAAAAAAAACTGCTAAAAATAAATAAATTAAAAAAGATAGACACGGTAATTTAACCGTGTCTATTGACGATTGAGGATATTATGCCGGTTTTTAATTCAAGAGATAAAGAGTACAAGTCAATCATTTCAGCTATCGCTACGGATGAAAAATGCAAATTTCGCATTATTGTTCCGCGTGACTGCAGATGCAGCAGTGCTTCTCTTGCAGTTACAAAAGATGGTGAGAGTACTGTAAATTACGGTATGTTCTGGGCCGGTATGTGCGGTGATCATCACGAATACTGGGAGCTGCACTTTTCTGCCACAACTGCGGGTCTTTATTTTTATCATTTTGAGCTTGAAACTCCGTGGGGAAAGAGCTTCGTTATGCATGTCGGAAATGGAATAGGTGATTTTTCTGCACTGGGTACTGAATTTCAGCAGACTGTGTACGATAAGAAATTTCAAACGCCTGCGTTTCTGAAAGGCGGGATCATTTATCAAATTTTTCCCGACCGATTTTACAATTCCGGTCAAAAAAAGAAAAATGTTCCCTCTCAGCGTGTAATGCGTGAATGGGGTGAAGAACCTTATTGGCGTGAAGAACAAATGAACGGCGTTTGGAATAACGACTATTTCGGCGGTGATCTTAAGGGTGTTGAGGAAAAACTGGAGTATATTTCTTCATTGGGCGTAAGCTGTATTTATATTAATCCGATATTTGAAGCACATACCAATCACAGATATGATACTGCCGATTATGAAAAAATCGACAGCTTGCTTGGCAGTGAGCAGGATTTGAAATCACTTTGTAAAACTGCTGAAGAGAAGTATGGCATATCCATTATTTTGGATGGCGTATTCAGTCATACCGGATGCGACAGCAAGTATTTTAATATGTATAACAGATACAATACACTCGGTGCATATAACAGCAGGGAAAGCAAGTATTTCAGCTGGTATAAGTTTGTTAATTATCCTACGGAGTATCATGCTTGGTGGGGCATTAAATTGTTGCCTGAGGTTATTGAAGAGGACGAGAATTACCGCGAATATATTTGCGGTCAAAACGGAATTCTGCGCAAGTGGCTTAGATGCGGTATTGCAGGATGGCGCCTTGATGTGGCAGATGAGCTTCCGGATATATTTCTTGATGATTTGCGAAAAGCTGTTAAGGCAGAAAAGGATGACGCTGTTATTATCGGCGAAGTGTGGGAGGATGCTACGAATAAATTTGCATACGGACAGCGCAGAAGATACCTTCTGGGCAGTCAGCTTGACTCGGTAATGAACTATCCTTTTGCAGATGCTATTCTTAATTTTGTACGCTTTGGTCACGGCGAGCATTTTTTTGATGCCGTAATGAGCGTTGTTGAGAATTACCCGCCTCAAGTATTAAATATTCTTATGAACCATATCGGTACTCATGATACCGAGCGTGCTATTACCAGATTAGCCGGAGCAGAGAATGCAGGAATGGGGCGTTGCTGGCAGTATGAACATAATGTTCTCGGAACCAATGATTATCTTAAAGGGATATCGATGATGAAAATGGCATCGCTCATTCAGTTTACACTTCCCGGTGTTCCTTCTATTTATTACGGTGACGAAATAGGCATGCAGGGAATGAAGGATCCATTTAACCGTGCTTGTATGACTTGGGATAATCAAAATCAAGAGCTGCTTAAATGGTATAAAAAATTAGGCCAAATCAGAAAAGGTTTAAAAGTGCTTGCTGAAGGGGAATTTGTACCCGTGTTTTGTAATCATTCAGTTATTGCTTATGAACGCGTGGGAAAGGACTGCAGTGTGCTGATTGCTGTTAATAATGAGGATTGTGAAGCAGAAGTGACTGTAGGCGATAAGTGGAGCAATGCTTATCCTGTATTGGATTTTAAATGTGAGAATGGTGTTATCCTTCTGCCGCCTCACAGATATACTGTTTTAAAAATAATAAATTGATTAAATTATAATAAATATAAACACCTCGGTTAAAATATAACCGAGGTGTTTTATTATGCACATGAAAGGAAAAACAATATTTTTTGATTCGCCGCCTATTATTACAGGCCATGCAGGCGTAGTCGGCAAAAAAGAGGGAGAAGGCCCGCTTGCACAGGATTTTGACGCTATTTTTGAAGATACATCCATGGGTCAGCAGTCTTATGAATTGGCAGAGTCTGCAATGCTTCATGATGCCATTATCAGAGCGCTTTCCAATGCAGGCAAAAGTCCTTCCGAGGTTGATTTTATTTTAAGCGGTGATTTGCTTGACCAATGTATGGGTTCAGCTTTTGCACTAAAGGATTTAGAGGTACCTTCCATTGGACTTTTTGGTGCCTGCTCCACAATGGCACTTTCGCTTTCCGTCGGTTCAATGCTGGTTGATGCCGGAGCAAAATGTATTGTGGCAGGAACATCAAGCCACTTCTGTTCGTCGGAAAGGCAGTTTCGCTTCCCGCTTGAATACGGCGGTCAAAGACCTCCGAGTGCTCAGTGGACCGTGACCGGTGCAGGCAGTGCAGTTGTTGAGCAGCAGGGTGACGGCATAAAAATCAAAGCTGTTCAAATCGGAACAATAACCGACCTTGGCATTACCGATGCCAATAATATGGGCGCTGCTATGGCACCTGCTGCGGCAAGGACTATAAGTGATTTTTTGAGGGACACGAACACAAAACCGCAAAACTATGATTTGATATTAACCGGTGATTTAGGGTTCACAGGGACTGAGCTTTTGTATGAACTGATGCAGCAGGAATATAAAACGAAGCTGGAAGGCTATCATCGTGACTGCGGTATGATGATTTTTGATCTTAAGGAACAGGATGTTAATTCAGGCGGGTCAGGCTGTGGCTGCAGCGGCAGTGTGCTTTGCTCACATATTCTTAAGAATATGAAAAAAGGAAAGCTTAAGAAAGTTTTGTTCGTTGCTACGGGTGCACTTATGTCACCTACTTCAAATAAACAGGGCAATCCCATTCCCGGTATTGCGCATGCTGTTTTGCTTGAGAGGTGATAGGATGAAGAATTTTAATAATATCAAGCTTCTCAGTTCCTTCAGAGAAATATCAAATGTGCTTGACATCATTTCTAATGCAATACGAATTTTCGCATTTGTTTTAATAATTATCCAGGGTATACTTTTAGTCAGAGATGTTAAGAAAACCGAAACAAAATAAAATATAGCTATTATACAGCACAGCCATTAGCACAATATTTTGCCAATGGTTGTGCTGTTTGTATATTTGTATATATTGTAAATTTTATGTTTATCCTGTAAATTTTATGTTGCATTTTTTGCAAAATGCTGTTTTGATGGCGAAATTATGTATAATAATTTTAAAAAGAGGTGTTAGGATGCAGATATCAACTGTCCGCAGGTATTCAAAGTGATGAAAAGCTGTTTTTTATTTGTAATATTTTATAAAACTTAAATGCAGTTGAAAGCAAATGATGCAATTTAAGGATGAAAAGAGCAGAGGGTGATTTTTTGCATAAGAATAGTAAAGTGTCAAAAGAGCAGAGTGCAGCGAGGCTCGGATATGCAATTTGTGTTGTTTTTGCGGCAGCGTTTGTTTTTATTGTGATAGGAATTGTATTACCCAATTCGGCACAGAATAAAGAAACACCTTATATCAGTACCGAACACAGTGAACCTTCTTCAAAAAATAATTCGGCATCCACAGATAATCATTCATCCAAAGCAACAGAAAAAACGCCATGGAATTTGATTTTGGTAAACCGGTGGAATACATTGCCTGATGATTATAAAATAACTTTAAAACAACTGCAAAATGGATTGAGTGTTGACAAAAGATGCTATAAGGATTTACAAGATATGATGAATGACTGTCGAGCAAATGGTTTAAGTCCGGTGATATGTTCTGCTTACCGTAGTATGGACAAGCAGATTGCATTGTTTGATAAACAGGTCAACAAGTGGCTTGCAAAAGGATATTCACGTCAAAAGGCAGAGCAGGAAGCCGCAAAGCTTGTGGCGGTTCCGGGAAGCAGTGAGCATCAGCTTGGGCTTGCCATGGATATAGTTGATATTTCAAACCAAATACTGGATGAGCGTCAGGAGAATACCGATGTGCAGAAATGGCTGATGAAAAACAGCTGGAAATACGGTTTTATTCTTCGCTATCCGACTGATAAAAGTGATATTACGGGAATAAGCTATGAGCCTTGGCATTATCGTTATGTAGGAAAAAAAGCAGCTAAAGAGATTTATGAAAGAAATATTTGTCTTGAAGAATATTTAACTTGATAAAGAAGGAATTTTTTTACAGCGATGGTTATATTATCAATACTGCTTCGCCAATAAAAAACGAGCAAATCTCAAAAGATTTGCTCGTTTTTGTATCATAAATATTTTTAATCGGGGTAACCGTTTGGGTTTTGGCTCTGCCATCTCCAGCTGTCTTCACACATTTCATCAATTCCTCTTTCGGCTTTCCAACCAAGCTCATCAAGAGACTTTTTAGGATCGGAATAGCAAGTTGCAATATCACCTGTACGGCGCGGACCGATTTTATAAGGGATTTTAACACCGGATGCCTTTTCAAATGCATTGACAAGGTCAAGTACGGAGTAGCCGTCACCTGTGCCGAGATTGTATATGAAGAGTCCGTTTGTATCCGAAATTTTATCAACTGCTTTAAGATGGCCAAGTGCCAGGTCAACAACGTGGATATAATCACGAACGCCTGTGCCGTCGGGTGTATCGTAATCGTTGCCCCATACGTTAAGGTATTCTCTTTTGCCGATAGCAACCTGAGTAATATAAGGCATAAGATTGTTAGGAATTCCATTGGGATCCTCACCCATAGTGCCGCTTTTATGTGCACCGATAGGATTAAAGTAACGCAGCAGACAGATTGACCATTCGCTGTCCGATACATATAAATCCTTAAGAATACACTCAATCATAAATTTTGTTCTGCCGTATGGATTTGTTACTCCGCCGACCTCCATATCCTCAGTAAGAGGTGATATATTGTTCATTCCGTAGACAGTGGCTGATGAAGAAAATACAATTTTTTTACAGCCGTGCTTTCTCATAACATCAAGCAGAACAAGAGTTCCGTTAACATTGTTATCAAAATATTCAAGCGGTTTTTCAACGCTTTCGCCTACAGCCTTAAGTCCTGCAAAATGAATGACTGAGTCAATGCTTTCGTTTTCGAAAATTTTGCTCAGACCTTCAGCATCACGGATATCGCATTTATAAAATTTGAAATCCTTTCCCACCAGAGCTTTGATTCTGTCATAAGAGCTTTTTTTGCAGTTGTATAGATTGTCAACGACAACAACTTCAGTTCCTGCATTCATAAGCTCAACGCAAGTGTGTGAACCGATGTAGCCTAAGCCGCCTGTTACTAATACTGACATAACATTTCCTCCATAATTGAATAGTTTGTAATAGGTTTAAGCCAAATCGGAAGAAAATTTCAATCATTATGAATTTTACTTTCCTTTTCAGTATAAACCGGGTTTATAATTAGTACGCTTTACCCCAATAGAGCATTTTTTTAGCAGGTTTGCCGCAGCATACGCAGGTATCGGCTATTTTCTCCTGCTCAAAAGGAATACAGCGTGAACCAACACCGGTGAGTTCCTTAACCTTATCCTCACACGCCTCATTGCCGCACCACATTGCCTTTACAAAACCGTCACCGTTTTCTTCAAGTGCATTGAGAATTTCATCAGTAGTTTTGCACTTATAGGTTTTGTTTTCTCTGTTTTCAAGAGCTTTGCTGTAAAGACCGTCACGAACCTCCTGCAGCTTTTGAGGAATAACCTCGCCAAGTTGATCAAGTGCAACAATTGTTTTTTCTCTGTTATGACGGGTGACAATTACACACTGGTTGTTTTCGATATCTTTCGGACCGATTTCAACTCTAACCGGAACACCTTTCATCTCATATTCGGCAAATTTCCAGCCGGGTGAATTTGCCGAATCGTCAATTTTTGCTCGGCAAATCTTTTTAAGCTCATCGGTAATAGCATATGCTTTATCAAGTACACCCTCCTTGTGTTGTGCGATAGGGATAACCATAACCTGTATCGGTGCAACAGCGGGAGGCAGAACCAGACCGTTATCGTCACCGTGAGTCATAATGATGGCTCCGATGAGTCTTGTTGTCATGCCCCATGACGTTTGGTGCGGGTAGGTGAGTTTGTTTTCCTTATTCGAATACTGAATGTCAAATGCCTTTGCAAAGCCGTCGCCAAAATAATGGCTTGTGCCTGCCTGCAGAGCTTTGCCGTCATGCATGAGTGCTTCAATACAGTATGTGCGTTCAGCGCCGGCAAATTTGTCACTTTCCGTTTTTTGACCCTGAACAACAGGCATTGCAAGATATTCCTGACAGAATGATGTATATACATTGAGCATTTTTTCAGTCTCTTCTATAGCTTCATCAGCGGTTGCGTGAAGCGTGTGTCCTTCCTGCCACAGAAATTCTCGTGAACGAAGGAAAGGTCTTGTGGTTTTTTCCCAGCGTACAACAGATACCCATTGGTTATAAAGTTTAGGCAAATCCCTGTGGGAGTGAACTATATCCTTAAAATGCTCACAAAATAATGTTTCTGATGTGGGGCGCACACAAAGGCGTTCTTCAAGCTTTTCACTGCCGCCATAGGTGACCCATGCACATTCGGGTGCAAAGCCTTCAACGTGATCGGCTTCTTTCTGAAGCAGGCTTTCAGGTATAAACATAGGCATATTAACGTTTTCGTGACCGGTTTCCTTAAACATACCGTCCAGAATTTTTTGTATGTTTTCCCATATAGCATAACCATATGGGCGTATAACCATACAGCCTTTAACACTTGTGTAGGATACAAGCTCAGCTTTTTTGCATACGTCTGTATACCATTTTGCAAAATCCTCATCCATTGAGGTGATGGAGTCAACCATCTTTTTTTGGTCCTTTGCCATTTTTGAACTCCTTGTTTATAATAAAATGTTGTATTTATTCAAATGATATTATAAACGAATTATTTAAATATGTAAATATGTATTTCTGTTAAAATAAGGTATATTTTAATATTGCATTTGTTTGTGCTTATACAGTTGTACAGTTTATTTAGAAGAAGCATATAAATTTTTAGTTACCTTTACAATCAGTAATAAACAATCACAACATTTTGTATAAATTTAATTTAATTTTTCTTGAAAAGAAGAACGCTTTGTAGTATAATAACTATAATTTCAAATGGGGGGTGAATGCGACGTTCAATCAGATAATGATGCAGCTTGATTTGCAGCATGAATTAAGTGAGCAGTTAGAGCTTAAAGAGGTGTTCAGCTTTAATATCGGCAATATAAAATTTGGTTTTGATGAATCCACTGTGGTGTCATGGATTATTATGGCGGCACTGACCGTTTTGGCAATAATTCTTACAAGAAATTTTAAGGTTACCGGTGAGATTTCCAAGCGGCAGCAGCTTATGGAAATGCTTTATGAAAAGTCTGAAAATTTCTTTAAGGGTATGCTTGGTGAAAAGGTTGAAAAATTTATACCATGGCTAATGAGCGTGGCATTGTTTATAGGAACATCAAATATAATCGGTATTTTTGGTTTTAAGCCGCCGACTAAAAGTATGCAGGCTGCCGGTGCAATGGCAATCACATCCATTATTATTGTTGAGTATGCAGCATTTAAAGATAAGGGCTTTGCCGGAAGAATAAAAGCTTTTGCCAAGCCTGTATTTATAGTAGCGCCTATAAATGTTCTTGATGTATTTACTAAGCCATTATCACTTTGTATGCGACTTTTCGGTAATATTGTTGCGGCATTTACCATTATGGAGCTGATCAAAGCTGTTGTTCCATGGGTGCTTCCTGTGGTATTCAGCCTTTATTTTGATATATTTGACGGCCTTTTGCAGGCATATATATTTGTCTTTTTAACAGCTATTTATCTGCAGGAGGCAGTTGAGGAGGAAGAGCCCTCCGGCAAAAAGCGCAAAAAGCGCAGGTGGTATAAAAAGCATAAGGCACAGGCTCACTAAGCTCTGCATTATGCTGATATAAATAATTGTTATTAATAAGGAGAAAGAATTATGACAGGTTCAATTATTGCAATCGGTGCAGCTATTGCACTTTTATGCGGACTCGGTGCCGGTATCGGTATTGGTATCGCAACCGGAAAGGCAGTTGACGCTATTGCTCGTCAGCCTGAGGCAGCAGGTCAGATACGTACCACACTTATTCTCGGCGGTGCACTTTCAGAGGCAACTGCAATTTATGGTCTTATCGGTTGTATTCTTATAATTTTGTTGGTAAAATAAGTCTCAATTCAAGTGAATTCAATGAAAGGAAATACAGTTAATGTTAAAATTTGACTGGAATATTCTTTGGACAATTATCAATCTGGTTATCTTTTTTCTGCTTATGAAAAGGTTTCTGTTTAAGCCGATTAGGGTAACACTTGATAAGAGAAAAGAGTTAATTGATAATCAATTTAAAGCTGCTGACGATGCACAAAAGCAGGCAGATAATCTCAAGGCTCAGTATGAGGGTCAGCTTGAAGGTGTTGAAGAAGCTAAAAAGCAGATGCTTGATGATGCAAGATTAGATGCGAAATCAGAATATGATAAGATTGTTAATCGTGCACAAACCGATGCAGATAAAATTAAGGCAGATGCAAAAAGAAATGCAGAGCTTGAAACGGAAAAAGCAAGGCGCTCTGTAAAAGAAGAGCTTGCGGTTTTGGCTATGGAGACTGCCGAGAAGGTTGTAGGTGAACGTGCATCTGCAGAGCTTGATAGGCAGCTTTATGATAAATTTTTAAATGAAAGCAGTGACGAATCATGATTGATAATATAGATACTTATCTTGACTCGCTGCTTCATTCACAGGTAAGTGTGTCAGGACTTGAAGAAGCTTTAAGACTTATTGCCTCTTCGGATGAACTTATGCAAATACTCGATAATCCAAATATATCTGCCGGAGAAAAGAGCAGTGTTGTTGATGAGCTTTTTTCACCCTCTGTGAGGGAGTTTATAAAAAAGCTTGCTCTTGCGTGCCATGTATCTGATTTATCTGATATAACCGAGGCTTTTATAAAAGAGCTTGATAAAAAGAATAATATTGCCGATGCTGCAGTATACTGTGTGACTCCGCCTGATGAGGCGCAGCTTGAAGGTATAAAAGAGTTTATCTGCAAAAAAGAAAATGCGGCATCTGCAAATGTTAAGATTATTAACGATGAAAGTCTGATTGGCGGATTTATTATAAGCATTGGTAATAAGGAATATGATTTCAGTCTTAAAACCAAGCTGAAAAATATAAAAGAAAAGGTTATGAACACCGCCCGCGAAAGCAGTGTTGACAATGAATCCGTAATTGCAACGCTTAGGCGTGATGTTAAAGATTTTGAACAGCGAATTGACTGTGATGAAATAGGAACAGTTGTAAAAATAGGTGACAGTATTGCAACCGTACACGGTCTCGACCATGCAATGTACGGTGAGATTGTTGTGTTTGAAAACGGCGTAAAAGGCATGGTACAGGATATCAAGAGACATCAGATCGGCATTATTCTTTTTGGCAGTGATGTTGGTATTCACCAGGGTACAAGAGTAAAACGTACGCATAAAAAGGCCGGTGTGCCGGTAGGCAGCGGCTTTATCGGCAGAATTGTAAATGCTCTTGGTGAGCCGATTGACGGCAAAGGTGATATTGATGCAGAGAGTTATCGACCGGTTGAGCAGAAGGCTCCGTCGGTAGTTGAGCGAAAAAGTGTGGATACTCCGATGGCTACAGGTATTCTTTCCATTGATTCAATGTTCCCGATAGGACGAGGTCAAAGAGAGCTGATTATCGGTGACAGGCAGACAGGTAAAACTTCGATAGCTCTTGATACGATTATTAACCAGAAGGGCAAAGATGTTATTTGTATTTACAATGCTATCGGTCAAAAAGCATCCAGTGTTGCCAAACTTGTACACACGCTTGAAAAGGCAGGGGCAATGGATTACACAATTGTTGTTTGCTCAACAGCATCCGATCCGGCATCTCTTCAGTATCTTTCACCCTATTCAGCCACAGCTATGGCTGAGCATTTTATGTATCAGGGTAAAGATTGCCTTATTGTATATGATGATTTGAGCAAACACGCTGTTGCTTATCGTGCATTATCTCTTTTATTAGAAAGAAGTCCGGGTCGTGAAGCGTATCCCGGTGATGTATTCTATCTGCACTCACGCCTGCTCGAACGCTCAAGCAAACTCAGCGATGAGTTGGGCGGTGGTTCAATTACCGCTTTGCCTATTATTGAAACCCAAGCAGGTGATGTTTCGGCATATATTCCTACAAATGTTATATCCATCACTGACGGTCAGATTTTTCTTGAAAGTGATTTGTTCTTCAGTGGTATGCGTCCGGCAGTTAATGTCGGATTATCCGTATCCCGTGTGGGAGGTGCGGCGCAGACAAAGGCAATGAAAAAAGCTGCCGGTTCTCTTAGAATCGATTTGGCACAGTACAGAGAGATGGAAGTGTTTACCCAGTTTTCTTCTGATCTTGATGAGGAGACAAAGGCGGGTCTTGTTTACGGCAAAGGTCTGATGGAATTGCTCAAACAGCCGCTTGGCAGACCGCTTTCGTTGTCTGATATGGTTGTTACGCTTGTTGCAGCCACCGGTAAAAAGTTTGTTGATGTGCCGGTAAATGAAATAAAAGCATATCAGATGAATATGCTCGATTATATAAAAACGAATTATTCACAAATTATCCGTTCAATTGAAGGGGAGAAAGATTTTGATAATTCCCTCAGAGAACAGATTTTAAATGCAGCAGATAATTTTAAGAAGGTAAATAATGGCTAATTCACGAGAAATTCAGGCCAGAATGAAGTCGATTAAGGATACAATGAAAATCACGAATGCAATGTGTATGATATCCTCGTCAAAACTTCAAAAGGCAAGACGTGACCTGAAAAATACAGAGCCTTATTTCTACGAAATTCAGGAGTCCCTTTCAAAAATTCTTGATTTGTCACCCGATACGGGAAACAGATTTTTTGACAAGCGAGAATTTATTCCTAAAAAAGAACGCAAGCAGGGCTATATTGTTGTTACTGCCGATAAGGGTATGGCAGGCGCCTATAATCACAATGTGATTAAAATTGCCGAGAAAGAAGCTTTGTCAGATAATAAGAATATGCTTTTTATTGTCGGTCAGGTTGGTCGAAGATATTTTGAAAAAAAGAATATTCCCGTTGATACCGATTTTCAGTATACTGCACAAAACCCTAATGTTAACAGAGCAAGGGCTATCAGTGAAAGAGTTGTTGATTTGTTTTGCAGGGATGAGTTGGATGAGGTGTATATTGTATATACCAGAATGGTGAATTCTGTTACATTTCAAGCTGAAATACAACAGCTTTTGCCGCTTAAGCGAAAAAAGCTTGTAACAGATAAGGAGAATAATTATCAGCGTTTCTTTTTTGAACCGGATATGGATACCGTGTTTCAGCATATTGTGCCGAATTATATTGCCGGCTATGTGTATGGTGCTCTTGTTGAATCTTATTGCTCTGAGCATAATGCCCGTATGATGGCCATGCAAACTGCTACAGATGCAGCTAAAGATATGCTTAAAGAGCTCGGTATCGAATATAACCGTGCGCGTCAGGCCGCCATAACACAGGAAATAACAGAAGTTATTGCCGGCTCAAAAGCGCAGAAAAACAAAACAGTATAGGAGGTGTCCTTTGATTATGAATATTGGTAAAATCAAACAGGTTATGGGTCCTGTTGTTGATGTTGAATTTGAACATGAATTACCTAAAATTAAGGACGCTCTTGAAGTTCGTGTTGATGGTGACAGACTTGTTATGGAGGTCAGCCAGCATATTGGCAATAACAGTGTAAGATGTATCATGCTTGCGGCATCCGAAGGGCTTTGCAAGGATATGGACGTTCTCGCAACCGGTGATTCAATTAAGGTTCCTGTAGGTGAAAAAACACTTGGCAGGCTTTTTAACGTTGTGGGTGACGCAATTGACGGCAAGGGCAGTCTTGACAGTGAAGAGCATTGGGCAATTCACAGAGCGGCACCGTCTTTTGAGCAACAGGCATCCGAGGTTGAAATACTTGAAACCGGTATTAAGGTTATCGACCTTTTAACACCTTATCAAAAAGGCGGAAAAATCGGTCTTTTCGGTGGTGCCGGTGTGGGTAAAACCGTACTGATTCAGGAGCTGATTACAAATGTTGCCACACAACACGGCGGCTACTCCATTTTTACCGGTGTAGGTGAGAGAAGCCGTGAAGGCAATGACCTGTGGAAAGAGATGGGTGAGTCAGGCGTACTGGAAAAGACAGCGCTTGTGTTTGGTCAGATGAATGAACCGCCGGGAGCACGTATGCGTGTTGCCGAGACGGGACTGACCATGGCAGAATATTTTCGCGATGTGCAAAATCAGGATGTACTGTTGTTTATTGATAATATATTTCGATTTGTTCAGGCAGGTTCGGAGGTTTCTGCACTTCTCGGCAGAATGCCGTCAGCCGTAGGCTACCAGCCAACACTTGCAACCGATGTCGGTGAGCTTCAGGAGCGTATTGCATCTACTAAAAACGGTTCCATTACATCTGTTCAGGCGGTATATGTGCCTGCTGATGATTTGACCGATCCGGCACCGGCTACTACTTTTGCCCATCTTGATGCCACAACTGTCCTTTCGCGAAAGATTGTTGAAAAGGGTATTTATCCTGCTGTTGACCCATTGGAATCAAATTCGAGAATTCTTGAAGCGGATGTTGTAGGACAGGAGCATTATGATGTTGCCCGTAAGGTTCAGGCATATTTGCAGAAATATAAAGAACTTCAGGATATTATTGCCATTCTCGGTATGGAGGAACTTTCGGATGAAGATAAGCTGACGGTTTACCGTGCAAGAAAGATTGAAAAATTCCTTTCGCAGCCTTTCCATGTAGCTGAAGCGTTTACCGGATTAAAGGGTGTATATGTACCTGTAAAAGAGGCTGTTAAAGGCTTTAAGGCAATTGTTGACGGTGATGTTGATGATATACCCGAAATGGCATTTTTTAATACGGGAACAATTGACGATGTTCTCAGAAATGCCGAAAAAATGTCAAAATAAGTGTGGAAAAGTCATACTGAACCGATTTTATTTTGAGTTCATTGAATTCCCCTCATACGCTTTATATGGCTACGGTAAGGTGTTAGGAGTTTTTAATATAATATTGTAGCCGGAAGGGTTACGGGAATTAAGATGAAAACCTTTAATCTGAAAATTATAGCATCGAACAAGATATTTTTTGACGGTAAGGCACAGTCGCTTATTGTGCCTGATATTGATGGCGGGAGCATGGGCTTTCTTGCCAATCACGAAAACTGTGTAATGCCTGTTGAAAACGGTGAGATGAAGATTGTAGATGCAGACGGAAAAAAAATGGAAGCATTTGTAGGCAGCGGTTTTCTTGAATTTCTCGCTAACGAAGCTACTCTGGTATGTATTTCTGCAGAGCTTCCGCAGGAGATTGATGAGCGCCGGGCGCAGGAGGCCAAGGAAAGGGCACAGGAGGAGCTTAGAAATAAGCAGTCTCAGCTTGAATATTTTCATTCACAGGCAAATCTTGCCCGTGCTATGGAAAGACTTAAAATAAAAAATAAGCATGATATATAGAAAGCAGTTTAATATTGTGTGCACCTTTAATTTATTTTAAAGGTGCATTTTTTATTATATTGAAAAATAGTTGATTAATTGCTATAATATTGCTATGTACAGATTTGAAAGACTATCGGATGAAATAAAATTAGCTGTCAGTGACAATCATACTTTTGGAACGGATGCAGTTATACTTTCTCATTTCGCAAAAATCAAGGCAAAAGATAAGGCACTTGATATGGGAACCGGCTGTGGAATTATTCCGTTTTTGTGGCTGAGAGATAAAAAAATTAATAATGTATCCTGTCTTGATATCCAACAGAATGCTTATGAACAGGTCCGCTTTTCGATAAAAGAAAATGCCTTATCAGACAGGATCAGTGCATATAATTGCGATTTGCGTGAGATAGATAAAATCTTTGACGCTGAGCAGTTTTCGCTTGTTACCATGAATCCGCCGTATAAGCCGGTGGGTACAGGAATTGAGTCAATGACAGAGAGTGCCAAGATTGCACGCCATGAAGTTTGCTGCAATATTGAGGATGCTGTTAAAGCGGCTGTTTATTTGCTTAAATACGGCGGAAGGTTTTGTATGTGTCACAGACCCGAACGTCTTGTAGATACTGTTGAGCTGATGCGAAGTTACAAGCTTGAACCTAAGCGGCTTAGATTTGTGCAGGATAGAGAAGGTGAACAGCCGTTTCTGTTTTTGATACAAGGTCAGAAAGGGGCAAAGCCTTTTCTCAGAGTTGAGCCGCAGTTAATAATTAAAAAGGATAACGGCAGATTTACAAAGGAAATGCTGGAGATTTACGGCTCCTATGCCGATGGTTATGATAAATGAGTGAAAAAGGAAAACTATTTGTTGTCGGAACGCCGATAGGCAATTTAGGTGATTTATCACCACGTGCAGTTCAGACACTTGAAAGTGTGGATTTTATTGCTGCCGAGGATACTCGCGTAACCGTTAAGCTTTTAAATCATTTCGGAATAAAAAAGGAAATGGTTTCCTATTTTGAGCACAATAAAAGAGAACGCGGCGAACTGATTTGCAACAGGATTGCACAGGGGGAAAGCTGTGCAGTTGTAACGGATGCCGGTATGCCGGCCATATCCGATCCCGGTCAGGATTTAGTTGCACTCTGCCACGAGCTTGGTATCGCAGTTGAGTCGGTTCCCGGGCCTACTGCCTTTGCAGCAGCGTTGGCTATTTCAGGTATGGACAGCGGGCGCTTCACATTTGAAGGCTTTTTGTCTGTGAGCAAAAAATCAAGGCGTGAGCATCTTGATGAAATCAAGGATGAAAAAAGAACGCTTATTTTTTATGAAGCACCGCATAAACTGTCAAATACACTCGTTGATTTATATAAAACGCTTGGTGACCGAGAGCTTGCAATCGTGCGCGAAATAACAAAGCTGCATGAGCAGGTTATAAAAACAACACTCAGCGAGGCCTGTAAGCTTTATTGTGACGGCACGCTTAAGGGTGAGTTGGTTTTGATTATTGAGGGTAAAAAATCAGACCTTAAAAGCGAGATTACATTTGAGCAGGCAGTGGATATGGCAAAGAATTTTGTGCAGGGCGGTATGTCGGTTAACAATGCCGCAAAGGAAACTGCATCGCAGACACCGTTTAAGAAAGGTGATATATATAAGGCACTTTTATGATTTGTTCCATTTGTCCCAGGCATTGTAATGCAGACCGAGCAGTGCATGTCGGTTACTGCCGGAGTAAAGAAGAATTCAAAGTTGCACGGGCAGCGCTTCATTTTTGGGAAGAACCGTGTATAAGCGGTGAAAACGGAAGCGGTACCGTTTTTTTCAGCGGATGTAATCTGCGCTGTGTTTATTGCCAAAATTATGAAATAAGCCGTGATAATAAGGGCTTAGATATAACCGATGATAAACTGATTGATATTTTTGAAAATTTGATTAGTCAGGGTGCACAGAATATTAATCTTGTTAACCCTACTCATTATTGCGAAAGACTTTTGCGTGTTCTTTCTAACTGGAAATCACCTGTGCCGATTGTATATAACAGCAGCGGCTATGAGAATGTTGAAATGCTTAAAAGGCTCAGAGGGCTTGTTGATATCTATTTGCCTGATTTAAAATATATCAGACCGGATAAAGCACTTCGCTATTCAAAAGCGGAGGATTATTTTGAAAAGGCATCAGCCGCAATACTTGAAATGAGAAAGCAGGTTCACGACAGCTTTGACGATAACGGTGCTATGAAAAGCGGCTTGATTGTTCGTCATCTTATATTGCCGCAAAATACAAATTCTTCAATTGAAATTATTGACTGGCTGAAAGAAAATTTGAAGGATACATATATATCACTCATGGCACAATATGTTCCCTGCGGCGATTTGTCAAATACACCTGAACTTGCACGAAAGGTGACAGGGAGAGAATATAATAAGGTTATGGATTATGCTTTAAGTCAAGGTCTTGAAAAGCTTTTTGTGCAGGAACTTGCTTCGGCAGATGAAAAATTTATACCGTCGTTTGATTTTACCGGTATAATATGATATTATACACTTGTACATTGAGGAAAAATTTGAGGTGAAGTAAAAATGAAAAAATTTTTTAATGAATTTAAAGCGTTTATTGCTAAGGGAAATGTTATGGATTTAGCAGTCGGCGTTATTATCGGCGGTGCATTTTCGGGCATAGTTACCTCGTTGACGGATAATATTATCAATCCGCTTATCAATTGCATCGGCGGTGCAGAGATTCAGGGTAAAATTCATCTTATAGGTGATAATTATATTGATTATGGTTCTTTTATTTCGGCTGTTATTAATTTTGTGATTATGGCATTTATTATTTTTTGTATTGTCAAGGCAGCCAATAAAGCAATGACAATAGGAAAAAAGAAAGAGGAAAAGGCAAAACCTATGCCAACAACAAAAATATGCCCGTTTTGCAAAAGTGAAATTCCTGTTGATGCACTTAAGTGCCGTTACTGCGCTTCGGATATTTCCGAGGAAAATAAATAAATTTACATATAAGGGGTAGTTTTTATGAAGACTGAAGAGTATGCTTTCAAATCAGCAACCGGTGCTTGTGAGATTTCCGGATGTAAATACATGCCGGACAGCGGTGAGGTTAAAGCAGTTATAGCAATGCATCACGGCATGGCAGAGCACAGGGAAAGATATAAAGCATTTTTTGAGTATCTTACGGCAAATGGTTTTGTTGTATTTATGCACGATATGGCCAATCACGGAAAATCTAATAAGAATTTTAATGAGTCCGGTTATTTCGGAGAAACAGACGGCTATAAAAACCTCGTTAAGGATTTTAATACTACAGTTGAAAAGGCAAAGACACAATATCCTGATAAAAAAATTATTGTAATGGGTCATTCAATGGGTTCTTTTATTGTGCGCTGTTTTACAGCTTGGTATGCGGATGCCGGCTTTGCTGCTGCAATATATATGGGTACGGGCGGCTCAAATCCGGCTGCGGGAGTCGGGGATGCTGTTTCAAATCTTATCGCCAAAATCAAAGGCAGCAAGTATAAGTCAAAATTGCTTGATAAGCTTACTTTCGGTACGTACAATAACAAATTTGAGAAAAGAACAGGCTTTGAATGGCTCAGCTCAGACAAGACTGTTGTTGATAAATATATGGCCGATAAATACTGCGGTTTTCTGTTTTCTGCCAAAGGTATGAATGACCTTGTTAAGCTTAATATTTGTGCAAACAGCGATGCGTGGTACAGCGGGGTGCCTAAAGATATTCCGCTTCTGGTAATCAGCGGTTCAATGGATCCGGTAGGCAATTATTCAAAAGGTATTCAGGAGGTTTATGACAAGCTTCGCCAAACAGGACATTCCAAAGCAGAAATAAAGCTTTTTGAAAATGGCAGACACGAAATTCTCAATGAAATCAATAAACAGGAGGTTTATGATTTTATTAAAAACTTCATAGAAAAAGCCATAGCATAATTAAAAACCAAAGCATATAACTGTGTTTGATGCACAATTATATGCTTTTTATTTTGTAGACTTTGTATGTTTTATTTGATTTTGTAATATGCTATAATATTAAGTAAGGATTTAGGAGGGATATCATGAAAGGCTCGGGTTTTAAAATTACTCCCGTTAAAATATTAATATGCCAGGTTTTTGTGTTTATCTGCCTGTTAATGTTTCCTTTGAATGCACAGGCTTTTGATGCATCTGCTTTGTATGAAAATAAGCCTGTGCAAAGCGGGGAGCCTCTTTATTATGTTGTTGATGACAACAGCTGGGTTGTATCTGAAAATTGCTGGCATAAATGTATTTATGATCATTCTGATTATGAATCTGTTATTGCCTCTGTTCGACAGGCTATGTATAACCGTGAAAAACAGTATTCTACTTATTTTTGCGTTGATAAAAAAGCTTCCTGCGATGATATTTATAAGGTATTCAATATTATCAGCAGAGGTGTATATCAAGATAAACTGTCACCATTCGGCGGAGATTATCTTGAATACATGAGCCGTATTGAACTGGATGGTAAATCAGGAAGACTTGCAGCTTCAGACGCAAATGATCAATATGATTTTTACCGTATAACTGTTCATATTGATAATCGCACCACTAAGCAAGAGGAGGAGATGGTTGCTGCTTATCTTAATAACTTTAATGATATTTATATTAAAAACAATGAAGTTATCAGTAATGCTGATGAAGACGACAAAAAGTATTATATTGTAAAGACAATCTACAATTTTCTTGCAAAAAATACAGCCTATGACACGGAGGTCTATCAGGATAAATATGATACGGGCAGTGAGCGGTATAGGTATTCACATACTGCATACGGTGCTCTTTTTGGTAATACAGAGGGTGCATATAATCCTGAAAGCTTTAATATTGATGAAAAAATTAATCTTGGCTATCAAAAGGACAGCCAAGGGCTTTTCAGAATTTATAACCGCAGTCAGGGCCGTGCAGTTTGTGATGGGTATTCGCTTGTTTTTTATTATCTGTGTAAGTTAAACGGCATTGATTGTCGGATTGTCATGGGGGATTATGTAAACGGCAGGGAGTCGGATGCGCATGCATGGAACATGGTGTATCTTAAGGATTATAATGATGACGATTTTATCTGGTATTCGGTAGATGTTACCTTTGGTTGTCAGAAAAGCAAAAAAATATCCAACGTATTTACAATTATAGATTATTCGTATTTTCTTCGCGGCTATGAAAATGATGCATTCTCTTCACAAAATCATCAGCAGGTTTTTGATGAATATCAATCTAATTCTGTAAGCAAAAGTGATTATGAATTTGAAATTGCTTCGCTTGATACCGAAAAGCTTAATACAGTTATAACGCGCAGACGTGAAGAAAATGCTGATAAAACTTTTGTTGATACAGGTGAATATAATCTTGAGGATTATCTGATTATTTCGGCTGACGGCGGCTGTTACAAGCTTGACAAGGATAACGAATATAATTTTATTCGCTCAAAGGGATTTACCTATTATAGCACAGGCTATTATTACAGCTGTGATTTTGTGGATTTGGCAGAGGGTGTAGAATATACCTGCAAGGATAAGTTTATACATGATGCAGGCAAATATGATTTTGAGCTTCTCACTATTAAAGGCCGTTCGGTGCAAAAGAAAATTTCGGTTTCACCTCTTTATATGGGTGACTGGTCAAATTATGATTTGGATTTGACAAAATATCCTGAAAGGGCATATTTCAACGGCAGTGATATTTTGATAGGAGCTGAAATTTATGATAATTCGAGAGCTCAGCTTGAAAACGGGCGTGACTATGAGATTTATTGTTATTTAAACGGTGATCAGGATAAGCTTAACACCAATCCTCACAATCCGGGCGATTATACCATAAGAATTGCATATAAAGGCAATTATAGTGGCTATGTCGAGGTTCCGTTTTATGTGCTGAAGGCTGATTTATCACAGCTTACTCCGGTGGAAAAAATGGATGTGACCTATGGTGCTGACATAAAGAAAAGCTGTGCATCGCTGCGTTTAGGCGATGTTGTTTTGATAAGCGGTACAGATTATAAGGTTGATATTGTCGGCAGTCTTAATTACGGTGAGAAGGGAAAGGTTGTTATAACCGGTCTTTCGGACAGCAAGTATGTTCAGTCGGGTACTTATACGCAATGGGATTATATTGTCAGCAGGCAATACAATATATCCTCTCTTTTCAATAATAAGTATATTACAAATGCAAAATACAAGTACACAGGCAAGGCAATAAAGCCTGATGATTTTAAACTGAGCTATATAGATTCCTCGTCGAATAAAAAAATCGAACTGAAAAAAGGCAGGGACTATATTATTAAGTCCTATAGCGATAATGTTAAAGCCGGGACAGGAAAGGTGACTATTGTGTTTTCCGGTAATTATACCGGTACTGCCGTAATGAAATTTTATATTGAATACGGAAAGCTGTCTATATCCTGCTCAGACATGACTTACAATGGTAAAACTCAGTATGCAAAGCCCACTGTGAAGCTCGGAAATGCAGTGCTGAAAAAGGATGTGGATTATACAGTCAGCGCTAAAGCAGTTTATCCCGGAGTTTATCAGGGCAGCATAAAGGGTAAGGGGGCTTTTTCCAAAATATCGGGTACTTTTATTTATTATATAAAGCCGGCTTCTCTTTCAAAGGTTAAAGTTTCAACAACTCAAAGTTCAATAAATGTGTCCTGGGCTAAGCAGGGAAGCAATTGCATTTATGAGGTGTATGTATATGATATCTCAAAGAAAAGCTGGCGCAGAATTGCACAAACCGGTAATTCATCTTATAAAATCACCTCTGTATATGTTCGTGGCAAGAAAACGGCTGTTAAGCCCAATACGCAATATAAAATTAGAGTAAGGGCAGTGCTTAAAGGCAAAGTAAACTCAAAAGCTTTTGAAAAATGCGCAGCATATAAAGAACTGAGCACCCGTACATTGCCTAAAAAGCTTTCGGCTAAGGTTTCACGCAGCGGCAAAAATGCACTTAAACTTACTTGGAAAAAGGATAGCACTGTATCCGGTTATCAAGTTTATTGTTCAACATCAAGTAGTTTTAAAAGCGGTGTTAAGTGTGTAACAATCCATAAAAATAAAAATTATGCCTATACCTTTAAAAAGCTTAAAAAGGGTAAAACCTATTATCTAAGAGTGCGCTCGTTTAAAAAGGTCGGAAAAACGACTTACTATTCTGCCTATTCAAAAGCACTTAAAATAAAGCTTTAATTACAAAATTAAAAGTCCCTGCAATTTATGATGTAATTGCAGAGACTTTTAATCTTTATATCAACAATTAGTAATCTACTTTCATTGGTTTGCCGCCGTTTTCTCTCGATTCATCTGCAAGATAAACGCAAAGATGACCTGCTACCGAGTCAAATATGGAGGTGCATGCAAGGCTTGGTGTTTCACCATGGATAAACTTAACGAAATCAGCGGTTAATCTTTCATCACCGCCGCCGTGGCCGCCGTATGCACCAACCATATCGCCTGTAACATTTAGGTCAACCTCTTCAATATCGCATTCACCGTTATGCGCTTCCGGTGATGGATTTATTTTGGAGACATAGAATTTAGATTCCTCAAAATTGCCGTAAATCTCACCTTTTGTGCCGATAATATGTATTTTTCTAAGTGATTGCGATGAACCGCCGACCATATTGTGTGTACCGGTTGCGCCGCTTGCAAAATTAACAAGCACGGATTGATGGTCAACTACATTGTTATCGCATTTGTAAATGCATCTTGCATATGGACTGTCGCTTTTCATCAACTCTATTTTATCTTCAATAGTCGGATGATCAATATGCTCAAGTGCATCCCAGACATAAAACGCCCACCTGTCCGGATGGTCAATATAGAGGCGTTTGGTGGAAAAATCACAGGTGTCAACATAAGGGCAGTCTTTCATACAAATCGTACCTGCACCTTTTGGTGCATTTTCGGGCTTGAACTGATATTTGCTGCCGAAGGATGAGATGGAAACGGGCTTTGTTTCACTCATAAACCACATCATAAGATCTATATCATGGCAGCATTTGGCCAGCAGCATGGATGTGTGGCATTTGTCAGAGTTAGCCCACTTACCTCTGATATATGACGTTGAAAGGTGATGGTATGATACATGCTCGGTCGTTTGTATGTTAATAATATCACCGATTTCTCCGCGGGCAACACGCTCCTTGATTGCGTAATAAAAAGGAGTATATCTTAAAACATGGCAAATCATAACTTTGGAGTTGTTTCTTTTGGCACAGTCAACAAGCTCGCGCATTTCTGCCTCATTTACTGCAAATGGCTTTTCAAGCAGCATATCATAGCCGGCATTTAAAAGAGGGACAGCAGTTTCTATATGCTGTTCATCCATAGTTCCGTTGATAATCGTATCAGCGAGTTTTCCTTTTTCGGCAAGCTCCTGGGCAGATTCGAAGCACATATCCTGATTAAATCCAAAATATTCCATACAATGTCTGCGTCTTACCGGATTGGGGTCTGCAACACCTACAATTTTCAGCAGTTGCGGATTGGTTTTGGCAAGCTGGCTGTAAACCATGGCTCTGTGGCCTGCACCTACAATGATTGCCGTGACAGGTGATTTTTTCATAGTGTTTACCTCTGATATAAAATGTTTTTTTTATAATATACCTATCTAAATGAAAATTCAATATCATAATAAAATTTTCTGCGAAAATCTTTTATCCTCATCTGTTTTCAATCTTGACAGGTAAATATAATAATCATATAATAATTGAAATTATAGAAATATAAGGTGAGAATTTGAAAAAACTTCTTGTTTATTTAAAGGGATACATCACACAGTGTGTGCTTGCACCGCTGTTTAAGCTTCTGGAGGCTTCTTTTGAACTGATAGTTCCTCTTGTAATTGCATCCATTATTGATATCGGTATTAAAAATAATAATATATCCTATATTTTAGGCAGAAGCGGAGTTTTGGTTATACTTGCACTTGTGGGTATGATTGCTGCTATCACAGCCCAGTATTTTGCAGCAAGAGCGGCAACAGGCTTTGGCAGGAAGCTAAGGCATTCGCTTTATGAAAAAATTCAAACACTTTCGTTTAATGAGCTTGACCATATTGGTACATCGACCTTGATTACAAGGATGACTAATGATGTCAATCAGGTGCAAAACGGTGTTAATCTTGTTTTAAGGCTTCTGTTGAGGTCTCCGTTTATTGTTATAGGCGCAATGGTAATGGCGTTTTTTATAGATGCAAAATGCGCATTGATTTTTCTTGCTGCGATTGTTTTGCTGTCAGTTGTGGTTTTCGGAATTATGACATTTACGATTCCAAGACACCGAAATATTCAGGCAAAGCTTGATGATGTTACACTGATTACACGTGAAAATCTTTCCGGTGCAAGGGTTATAAGGGCGTTTACCGGGGAGGAAAATGAAATTCATGAATTTGCACAGCGTAACAATGCCCTTTCATCCCTGCAAAAGGGTGTAGGTAAAATTTCGGCACTGCTGAATCCTGTGACATATGTCATAATCAATATTGCTATTGTTGTCCTTGTTTATACGGGTGCACTTCGAGTTGATGCCGGTGATTTATCACAGGGTCAGGTCGTTGCTTTGTATAATTATATGAGTCAGATTTTAATAGAATTGATTAAGCTGGCAAATCTAATTGTAACGGTTACAAAAGCATTTGCCTCGGCTGACAGGATTAATAATGTGTTTGAGCAGAAAAATACTCTTGAACACAATAATAACTGCGCACAATCAAATGCCTTTATTGAATTTGATCATGTGTATTTAACCTATAAAAATGCGTCGGATAAAACCCTCAGCAATATATCATTTTGTGCCAATAAGGGTGATATTATAGGGGTTATCGGCGGTACAGGTTCCGGAAAATCGAGTCTCGTTTCCTTGATTGCACATTTTTATGATGCGAGTTCGGGCTGTGTTTATGTCGGCGGTAGTGATGTTAAAAGTCTTGACGATGATACGCTCAGAGATAAAATCGGATTTGTTCATCAAAAGGCTGCGTTATTTAAAGGAACTGTGCGTGACAATATGAAATGGGGTAAAAAAGATGCCACGGATGAAGAAATAATGTTGGCGCTTAAGCAGGCCCAAATTTATGATATGATTATGGAAAAGGGCGGACTTGATTTTAATATTGCTCAAAATGGGGCAAATCTTTCCGGTGGGCAAAAGCAGAGACTTTGTGTTGCACGTGCGCTTGTCAGAAAGCCCGAAATTCTTGTGCTTGATGATTCATCATCAGCTCTTGACTTTGCTACTGAGGCAAGGCTTAGAGAAGAGATATACCGCTTGTCATATAATCCTACTGTATTTATTGTCTCCCAGCGTGCATCATCGGTTATGAGTGCGGATAAAATTCTTGTGCTTGATGATGGTGAATGTGTAGGGCTTGGTACACATAACGAGCTGCTTGAAAGCTGTGAAGTGTATCATGAAATCTATTCCTCTCAGTTTGCAAAGGAGGGAGAATAATGAACAGCAAAATGACGCTTAAAAAGGTATTAACCTATATTGACAAGTATAAGCATTATCTTGTTTTGTCCATGATATTTGCTGTCGTGAGTGTATCTCTTACGCTCTATGCCCCTATACTTATCGGGCGTGCGATTGATTGTATTGTTGCACCGGGCAGTGTGGATTTTGAGAAAATCGGCAGCATATTGTTTCAGCTTGTTATGATTATAGCAGTCACTGCGCTGGTACAGTGGCTTATGAACGTGTGCAATAACAAAATTGCCTATAATGTTTCGCGTGATTTAAGGTACAAGGCTTTTGTTAAAATTGAAAGCTTGCCATGTTCCTACCTGGATGCACATTCTAAAGGTGATATAGTCAGCCGTGTAATAAACGATGTTGATCAGCTTTCGGACGGTTTGTTAATGGGTTTTACTCAGTTTTTTACCGGTGTTGTAACAATAATCGGCACGATAGGCTTTATGTTTTCAATAAATGCCTGGATTGCCCTTGTTGTTATTCTGGTTACACCGCTTTCATTCTTTATCGCAAGGTTTATTGCAAAAAGGACTTACAAGATGTTTTCGCTTCAGTCACAGACAAGGGGCGAGCAGACCGCCTTTATTGATGAAATGGTTTCAAATCAAAAAATAGCGGATGCATATAATATGGACAGCGAAAATTTAAAACGATTTGATGATATCAATAACCGCCTTGCAGAGTATTCATTAAAGGCAACCTTCTTTTCATCCATTACAAATCCCGCAACGCGCTTTGTAAACAGTATTGTTTATGCTGCTGTGGCGCTTTTCGGTGCGATTCTTGCTGTTAACGGTGGTATAACCGTTGGTATACTTTCAAGTTTTCTTGCATATGCAAATCAGTATACCAAACCTTTTAATGAGATAAGTTCTGTTGTTACGGAGCTTCAGAATGCACTGGCTTGTGCAGGACGTGTGCTTAAGCTGATTGAGGAGGAAAGTGTTACTCCCGAGCGTGATAATGCCTTAGAACTTGAAAATCCTAATGGTGAAATTGAAATCAGAAATCTTGCCTTTTCCTATTCGCCTGATAAGGCGCTTATTACAAATTTAAATTTGAAGGTTAAGCAGGGGATGACTGTTGCAATTGTAGGTCCTACAGGATGCGGTAAGACTACGCTGATTAATCTTCTTATGCGGTTTTATGATGCGAACAGTGGTGAAATTTTGCTGGATGGTAAAAATATTTTGGATATTACGCGAAATTCACTGAGAAAAAATATAGGTATGGTGCTTCAGGATACCTGGCTTAAGAGCGGTACGATTGCCGAAAATATTAAGCTTGCCAATCCCGACGCCTCAGACGATGAGGTTGTTGCAGCAGCAAAGGCGGCACATGCGCATTCCTTTATCAAGTGCCTGCCTCAAGGCTATGATACCTTCATCGGTGAGGATGGCGGTTCACTTTCTCAGGGCCAGAAACAGCTTTTATGTATAACTCGGCTTATGCTTTCACCGCCTCCGATTCTTATTCTGGATGAAGCAACTTCATCGATTGATACAAGAACCGAAATAAAAATTCAAAATGCGTTTAACAAGCTTATGAAGGGCAGAACAACATTTATTGTTGCCCATAGACTTTCAACTATAAAAAATGCGGATGTTATTCTTGTTATGAATGACGGCGATATTATTGAGCAGGGCAGTCATAAGGAGCTGTTTGACAAGAAAGGTTTTTATTATAAGCTTTATAATTCTCAGTTTCCCAAGGTATAAACCTATAAAAAAAGCAGCCTGATTGCATTGTAATCAGGCTGCTGTCATATGGTTTTTATTTTATCAGTATAATTTGAATATATAGATGATAAGGCCGTACAAAAATGATGATCCGATTCCATATACAATAACCGGTCCGGCAATAGTAAACATCTGCGCGGCGGTACCGAGAATGAAGCCCTCATGCTGGAATTCAAGAGCAGGGGATACAACCGAATTGGCAAATCCTGTGATCGGTACGATTGTACCTGCGCCTGCGTGGCGCGCAATTTTGTCAAATACACCAATGCCTGTTAATATTGCGGTGAGTATGATTAACACACCTGAGGTTCCTGCCTGAACTTCTTTTTCACCGAGTCCTGCATTTTTTAAAAGCTCGGTTATCACCTGACCCAGTGTGCAGATAGCACCGCCGATCAAAAATGCTTTTATGCAGTTTAATATGATTGGCGAATTTGGGCTTGCTTTATCGGCCATTTTACTATAATCGTCTTTGCTGATACTCATATAAATCACTCCCGTGGATATTGTTTACAATATTATAATAATTATACTCTTGACTTTTATGATTATATCTTGTAATATTTTAATATACTAATTGTAATTTGGAGGAAAATTATGCATCTTATTGAAGTGCGTGACGTTTATAAAATATATAACCCCGGTGAAAACCAGGTAAACGCTCTTGACGGCGTATCCATAACCATTGATGAGGGCGAATTTGTTGCCATTATCGGTCAGTCGGGTTCAGGTAAATCAACGCTGATGAATATGCTTGGTTTGCTTGATACACCTACCAGCGGTGAGTATTATATCAATGGCAAGCTTGTTGACGATTTAACGGATGACCAGATGAGTATTATAAGAAATGAGCAAATTGGATTTATTTTCCAGGGATTTAATCTAATTGCTTCGCTTTCGGCTCTTGAAAATGTTGAGCTGCCGCTGGTTTACCGTGGTATGAAAAAGGATGAAAGACGTGAAATATCTAAGGATGCCCTTGAAAGGGTGGGATTGGGTTCAAGAATGAACCATCTTCCGGCAGAGATGTCAGGCGGTCAGCAGCAGCGTGTTGCCGTAGCCAGAGCTATCGCCGCAAGACCGCCGGTTATTCTTGCCGATGAGCCTACAGGAAACCTGGATACAAAATCCACCAAAGAAGTAATGGCAATCCTGCACGAGCTTAAGGATGAAGGCAGAACCGTTATTGTAATCACCCATGATAATGAAATTGCCGAAGAGGCTGAACGTGTTATCCGAGTTCGTGACGGCAAGGTTGTTGAAGATTATATCAATCCCGGATACGAAGAAAAGTACGGCAGAGAGTCCAAAAGAAATAATAAAAATCCTATTGATGAGGGTTAATAAAATCAAAAAGCTGTCTCGTTTTTTACGGAGACAGCTTTTATATATTTTGTGTCAGGTTTAAAAATATTCAAATTAGAATGTAACATGAATTTATTTCTTTTTGCCTGTATTAACAATAAACCGGTTTTTGCAGTGAGGGCAAGTGACACTGATTTTACCCTTGTGTCTTGGCATACGCAGTACCTTTTTGCAGCCCTTGCATTTTACAAATTTATGTGTTTTTCTTTGCTGCCATTTGCTCTTTTGAAAATGAAGATTTTGTTTAATCCTTCCGGTAAACTTCAGCCAGGCAGTATTTTCGCTGCGCCTTGCCTCAATATTTTTTGAAAATACTCTGAAAACTGCAAAAACAAATATTGCAAGTGACATTGCAAAAAAAGCTCCATAAGCAATTTTTGAAAATCTGTAAACAATATTTGCAATGACTACAGCTATCAGATAAAAGATAAGTAATGCCCGCCAGAGTTGGTCCATTCCATATCTTCCGACCATAAACCGGCGAAATTTGTACGCTAAATTATTAAAAAACTTTTTCATAGTAGTACCCATGCCTTTCCGGTTACATCAGTGTATTAAAAAGTCCCAACACCTTACTGTAACCGGGATAAGGTGTATAATAGGAATACAGATATTTAAATTATGCCTTTTGCAAATTTTTTAGATAATATCCTTTGTGTGTTTTTACACAATGATTTCTTGATTATGAATTATGTGTTTCTTCATTCCTTTCACCGAAAATGTCTGAAGTATCGTTTGGATAGTCATATTCCTGTGCGTATTCACTTGTCGGCGAGTAATTGTTATACCGATTTGTGTGCGGCTTATAGGCAATGGAGAATATAAGTCTGAATATCAGGCGAATGATGATAATAATGCCTATAATTCTTAATATTTTTCCAAGGCAGCCGGTTCTGGTTCGCCTTACGGTAGTATATCTTTTTTCATTAGCCGTGTAAGTTTGTGTATCAGAAAAATCAAAGAATGAGGAAAATGGGTTATATTCGAGCGGATTTATTCCCCGGGTAATATTTTCATATGCCTGCCGGTAGGTTGTATTGTCAGGTTCTTTGGCATAAGCAGACCTGATATGGTCCTCAGCAACAGTGTGTTTGCCGAGTGACATATTAGCCAGTGCCGACAGATAATACCATCTTGCATCTCGGTCTTCAATGGTGTTGAGCAAATTAACTGCTTGCTGATACTGCCCGCTTTTGATGAATTGGGCAGCCGAACTGAGATAATCCGGAGCAGAACTGCTTGTATTTTGCTTTTCGCGGCTGTAGTAATTGCCATAGGAGTAATTGCCTTGATTCGCAGCTGTTTCATTTTTTATCTGGTCATATGCTGCATTGATTTCAGCCATTTTTTGTTCGGCAATTTTGTCATTAGGATTAAGATCGGGGTGATACTTTTTTGCCAGCTTTTTATAAGCCTTTGTGCATTCTTCTTCACTTGCGCCGTCCGGTACACCCAAAACCTTGTATGGATTTGTTATCATAATTTTTCCTTTTAAATTATTTTCACATATATTACCATAGATATTTTACCACATTATTAACAAATAAAGTATAACAGTTTAATAAAAATATTGAAATTTTGATTTTATTTTGATAGTATATATTAGTAAAATATGATTGGAGGATGATTATGAACCCTATACTTTTGACCTTAGGTGACAGTATTGATAAAGCATTTTACGGCTTTGACATGTCGATATTCCATTTTTTTGGATCAATGCAGAATACTTTTTTAACCTATGTGGCTAAATTCTTTACCTCTTTTGGTGACGAGGCCTTTACAATACCTGTTGTTGTTTTGGCAGTAGTGCTTTGCTTTTTTAAAAAGACAAGGAAGTATGGCTTTACCCTTATGTTTGCCATTATTGTTGGCACGCTGGTAACAAATGTAGTAGTAAAACCGATGGCTCTTCGTATAAGACCGTATAATACACTTCAGGGCGTTGCTGACTACTGGCAGTGGTACATAGGTGCAGGTGCCCTTTCCGAGAGTGATTATTCTTTCCCTTCGGGTCATACTACTGCTGCTACTGAAATGGCTGTTGCGATGTTCCTGTGTCTTAAGAGTGATAAAAAGAAATTGGCGTATCTTTTCCCTGTTCTTGCACTATGTACAGCGGGAAGCCGTATTTATCTTATGGTGCATTATCCCACTGATGTTATCGTTGGTTTGATTGTCGGCACATTGGCTGCTGTTATAGGCTATTATCTTATGAAGCTTGTCATGATTTTGTTTGATAAAACAAAGCTTGGCAATATTGATGCAGGTAAGCTCTTTAAGCCAATCAGCGAAAAAACAAAGGGAAAAGCTGCACCGGCAGTGATTTCTCTTGCTGTTCTTGGTATTTTCCTTTATGCATTTATCCCTTCCCTTTCCGAAGGAGGGGAAGATGTTGTACGCTGTGCGTATGAGAACGAATACGATTGCTATAATGCAGCAAGAGTGGACGACGAAAAGTATCCTGCGATTGACGGGAAGAATTATTGCAAAATTCACTGGAAACAGTTAAACGGTGAAACTGAAAATTAAAGAATAACATCTAAAAAGGGATTGGCGTTTTGATTGCCAATCCCTTTTTAGATGTTATTTATTTTACTTTAACTTTAAGTGTGCTGCTCCAGGAGCAGTATTGTTTTTTGCCGTTAACGGTTTTGTAAGCTCTTACACGTACATAATAGTTCTTTTTGCTCTGGGATGTTTTGAGCGTGGTTGAAAGCTTGTTTTGACCGTTTACATAAACGGAAAGGAAATTGTTTTTAAAATTGCTGTTGGTGGACCACATAACCTCATATCCGCTGCATGCATAGGGTGCTTTGTTCCATTTAACGGTGATACGTTTGGCACTGTTTGAAACAGCACTTTTTGGTGTTACCATATTTTTCTTGGTGGCACGTGTCACAATGCTGCTGTAATCGCTGTAGTATGTTTTGCCTGCGATATTGGAATATGCCTGAATTTTAAATTTGTATGAAGTGTTGTTTTTTAACTTAGCAACTTTAAAGGTAGTGTTTTTTGATCCTTTTATGTCTTTAATCATTACATACTTTTTCTTACTTGTATCATATTGGAAGAGCTTGTAGCCTGAAGCTTTTGTATTTTTGTTCCAGGCAAGATACACGGCACTGTTGTTGCTGCCGGTTGCTCTGAAATTACTTACCTTAGAAGGCTTTGTGGCATATTCGATGCCCTTCCAGTATTTTCCATAGTATGTTGTGCCGTTGGACTTTTTATAAGCCTTAACTCTGAATTTATAGGCTGTTGCATTGCTTAGCTTTTTAACAGTTATTTTATTGCCTGATGTTGATGCATATCTGACGTATTTTCCGTTTTTATATATATCAACCATATAGCCTGTCACGCCGGATATTTTATTCCATGTAAGGTCGACAGACTGTGTTGTGCTGCCGGTTGCCTTGAGACCTGATAAGCAGGGAAGATTATTGGTAGGAGTTGCGGCAGGCATAGTCGTGGCAGTTGAAGGCGCGTTTAGTGTTACCTTTGTGCTGCTTGGCATATTGTTAAACACGGGAATAAGGAATGTTTTTGTAACACCTAATATTCCGGCATTTTTGTATGCACTATAGGTTGTTGCCGATTCAGCTGCTGCAGCTGCTACATTTGCCATATACTCGTGTGTATATAAGGTGTTTGCTTCAGGGCTGACATTGAATTTCTGAAGATACCCGGTATTTTGTGTCTGATAATTTTGTGAGATGTATTTTGAACCGTAAAAAATAGCCTTGTACGGGTTTGTCCACGGTCTGCCCCAACCGCTGGCACCGGTTCCGGTATAGGTCGTGCGGCAGGCACTTTTAAGGAGAAATCCGCTTTTTCCCTCACTGTATGAGTTATTTCCATTTTCCGTATAAAGGCGAACATGATAGTAATTGCCGTAGCTGCCTTTGTATGTCAGGTATTGTCCTGCTTTAAGGCTTGTTTTAGTACCCCCGGGTTTATTCGTTTTTGAATTATAACTGGAATACAGAGTTGTTTTTTTATTTAATTTGAGATAACCTGCCGCCCAGGCAAGCCCGTCTCTTGCTCCTGTATATGCACCGATATTAAAATAGTTATAAATACCTTGGAACGGGCTTGTAGTGCCGCCGACTGCAGTTGCAGTTGCTTTTGCTCCGCCGTTTTCCTGCCTTATTTTCGATGCAAGGTAATATGCACTCATTCCGCTGTTTTTTGCAGCCTGCATAATAGCGTCGGAGTATTTGGTTTTGCTGTCATATTGCTTTTGATTGCCATAAGTGTTTTTATAAGTAATGTATGAATTGTGCATCCATGTGCCGTTTAATATAGACTCAACGCCTGACTTTGTCTGGGTTCCGTCATAAGAGGTTGATTCAAATTGAAAGATTCCTTTTTCGTTAAGGAAATTTCTGGGGTCAAGATAGTATTTGACTGCAGCCTCTGAAGCAGATACCCAGTTGTGACCTTCCTGAATAACATATTTTCCGTTTTTTTTGCAATTTGCACAAGAACAGTACATAGCCTCATTTGTGCCTGATAATTTTTCAATCAGCTGATTTGAATGGCTTTTTCGTTCACCGTTTACCGCTGTTTGAAAGTTAAGGTTTGTTTTAATCGGCTTGAATATCCAGTTCGGATATTTTTTATGAAGCTCTGTCAGAGGTTTGATATAACTTTCGGGAAAGCCTTTATTTTTTAACGAGGCAGCATAATCAGCGGCCTGAACCTCTTTTATATCAGCAGAAAAAACTGCAAATGTGCTTGCCGTTAAGAGCACTGCCAATAAAACAGATAGTATTTTCTTAGCCAAAGTGTTTTCCTCCTTGTATAATCAAAACTTTATGCCATTGTAACATTTTTGTAATAAAAAGTCAATTTATCTGCATATTGAAATATTTACAACTTATACCTTTTTGTAACAGTAATTGACATTTTATATAGAATTGTTTATACTGTATTAGAAATTATCTATAATTTTAAAGGAGTGCTTATGTCGAATTTAGCAGATAGACTTAAATTTTTCAGAAAGAAAGCAAGCCTTACTCAGCAGGAGGTTGCAGCTGCACTTGGAATTGAGCGCAGTACATATGCTTATTATGAAGCAAGTAAAACAAAACCTAAGCTTGAAACACTAAAGATGCTCGCAAGACTCTACAATACAAATATTGATATGCTGATTGAAAATGATACTTTATCAGACAGGGAAGATATTTTAAGCAGTCCCGACAGATATGAAAAGTGGTATGTCGAGGATAGGCTTAATCAGCTGTCAGATTTTGAAAAAGCTGTGCTTTTAAGAGTTAGGCTTATGAGTGCTGATGAAAAGAAAAAGCTAATAGATTATATTGACAATAATATGAATAAGGATTAGTTTCAATAAAAGCTGCGAAGGAATGCCTTCGCAGCTTTTATTCTATAAATCTTTATTTTAATGCTTTTTGATATTCTTTTGTATCTTTTGCAAGCGCTTTTGACAGGGCAATCAAAGAAATAAGATTGGGTATTGCCATTAATCCGTTTGCAATGTCTGAAAAGGCCCATACAATGTCCAGTGAAGCCGTTGCACCAATAAAAGTAAGAAATGAAAAAACAACTCTGTATATATAACAGTACACGGGCTTCTTTAAAAGAAATTCAAGAGATTTTTCGCCATTATATTCCCATCCTAAAATTGTGGAAAAGGCAAAAAGAACAATGCTAATTGTAACAAGTATTCCTCCTGTTTTCCCCAGTGCTGTTTCAAATGCAGCGATGGTAAGTGCTGCCCCCTGTGCATCCGTTTTTCCTATCAGACCGCTGGATGCAATTACAAGTCCTGTAATAGTGCAAACTACAATTGTATCAATAAATGTGCCGCACATATTTATGTAGCCTTGTTTGACGTGGTGGTCGGATGTAGCGGATGCGGCTGATATAGCAGCACTGCCGAGACCTGCCTCGTTAGAGAATATGCCTCTTGCAATACCATAGCGCATAGAGGTCATAATTGTACCGGCAATACCGCCTGCCGCAGCTTTGGTATTAAAGGCAGATTTAAATATTAAAGCTGCTCCCTCGGGAACATTTTTGTAATTGAGTGTAATTACAATAATACCTGCTATGATATAGAATACTGCCATGGCAGGTACAAGGAAGGTTGTAACCTTTGAGATAGACTTAATGCCGCCAATAACAATAAGCGCCGTCGATACTGATATTACAATGCCCACAATAACAGGTGAGGCTCTAAAGGTATTTGTAACAGAACTTGAAATAGAATTAGCCTGCGTAGCATTTCCGATACCGAAAGAAGCAAGTAAAGTAAATACTGCAAACATAGCAGCAAGTATTTTTCCGATTTTTTTATTTTTAAAAGCGTGTTTCAGCGTGTACATCGGTCCGCCGCACATTTCTCCGCTTTTATTTACCGTGCGATATTTTAATGCTAATGCACATTCAGCATATTTTGTTGATATGCCGAAAGCAGCAGATATCCACATCCACACGAGTGCACCGGGTCCGCCCAAAACCATTGCCGTTGCTACCCCGACAATATTGCCGGTGCCTACTGTAGCGGCAAGTGCAGTCATAAGTGCAGAAAAGGGTGAAATGTCACCTGCACCGTTATCCGTTTTTCTTGACTCCTTGCTGACTAATTTTTTTAAAGAAGAACCAAGGTTTCTCCATGGAAGAAAGTTCAGCCGTATTGTAAGAAATATGCCTGTTCCTACAAGAAAAACAAGCATAACGGGTCCCCAAACAAAATTGCTCAGTGACTCTAATATATTTTGAAGTTTTTCCATAACCTAATCTCCGTTCTTAATCAGGTAATATTATATAGTCTTTTTGCATTTTCGCTTGTTATATCCAGCAGCTGTTGTGTATTCATATTCAGTACCTGTGCTATTTTTTCTGCAATAAACGGTATATAGGAAGAATTATTCGTTTTTCCCCTCATAGGCACAGGAGCAAGATAAGGTGCATCTGTTTCAAGTACAAGTCTGTCAAGCGGTATTTCCTTAACAACTTCAAGACTCTTTTTGGCGTTATTAAATGTTACGACACCGTTAAGTCCGATATACATACCAAGCTTAATTATTTCTTTAGCCATTTCCTTTGAGCCTGAAAAGCAGTGTACGACACCCTTTGGTTTTGTTGCTTTTAAAATGTCAAGCGTATCACCATGTGCTTCTCTGTCGTGAACAATTACAGGCATATCGAGCTCTTTGGCAAGAATAATCTGCTTTTCAAAAAAATTCTTCTGCACATCCTTTGGCGAACTCATCCAGTGGTAGTCCAGACCGATTTCACCGATAGCAACGCATTTGTTATTTTGAGCAAACTTTTTGATTACAGCCAAATCATCAAGGTGTACGTCCTCGAGACATTCAGGATGAAATCCGGCAGCAAAAAATATGTAATCATATTTTTCAGAAAGCTTGCAGTTATATTTTGTTGAATCCATATCACATCCGCAGCTTACAACATAATTAATGCCCTGACTTTGAAGTCCGTTTAAAAGCACTTCTCTGTCAGGGTCAAATTGATTATCGTCATAATGGGAATGTGTATCAAAAATATTTTGATACATATTATTGAAACCTTTCATAAACTTAAGCTTAGCAGGGACTTTCTGCCGTCTGCTAAGCTATCAGTAATTATTACCTTATTTTAGTACCTGCCGGCATGCCTTCAACAAACAGAACTTTTACATCCTCTTCGCTGACATCTCCTGCAAGGAGCATACCGTTACTCATTTCACCGCAAAGCTTTGCAGGCTTGAGATTTGCAACAATAACAACACTTTTGCCGATTAAATCCTCAGGTTTATACCATGGTGCAATTCCCGATACAATCTGGCGCGGTTGTGATGAACCGTCATTTACCATTATTTTAAGAAGCTTTTTAGCCTTTTTTATCGGTTCACAGGATGTAATTTCAGCAACTCTTAACTCAACCTTTGCAAAATCATCAAAAGTGATTTGGGCAAGCCCTTCAATTTCAGGCTTGGAACTGTGCTCAGCTGCAGCGGATTCCTGCTTTTTTGCAATATCAGTCAGCATTTTTTCTGCGTCAATTCTTGCAAACAGAGCCTGTGCCGTACCTACCTTTGTACCGGCTTTTGTTGCACCGAAAGTTTCAAGAGATTTGTAATCTTTAATATTACAGTTCATCTGATTGAAAATCTTTTCACTGGTTTCAGGCATAAATGCAGAAAGCAGTACAGCAATATATCGAATTGTTTCAAGCAGATTATACAGAACAGTACCGAGTCTTTGCTTTTGCTTATTATCTTTAGCCAGTGCCCAGGGCATAGTTTCGTCAATATATTTGTTTGAGCGCTTCGCAAGGTTAAAAATGCTCTCAATCGCATCTGCAACCCTGTAGGTTTCAAAACATTTTTCAACTTTTTTTACCGTATCATCAGCAAATTGTTTTAAATTCTCATCAACTTCTTCAGATGCAGAGGGTTCGCATATTACACCGTCAAAATATTTGTTTTGCATTGCAATTGTGCGGTTAACAAGATTTCCCAAAGTGTTTGCAAGGTCTGAATTATATCTTTCGATGATTGTTTCATATGTGATGGAACCATCGGAAGTATACGGCATTTCCGAAAGAAGATAGTATCTTACAGCGTCAACGCCGAGCAATTCTACAAGATCGTCGGCATAAATAACATTGCCTCTGGATTTGCTCATTTTATCCTCGCCGAAAAGGAGCCACGGATGACCGAATACTTGCTTTGGCAGGGGTTCGCCGAGTGCCATAAGCATAATAGGCCAATAAATTGTATGAAAGCGTACAATATCCTTGCCTATAATATGAACATCAGCGGGCCAGTACTTTTTGTACTGCTCTGATGAACCGTCAGGGTCATAGCCGATAGCAGTAATATAGTTTGATAATGCATCCAGCCAAACATAAACCACGTGTTTGTCATCAAAATCAACAGGTATACCCCATTTGAAGGAGGTACGGCTTACGCATAAATCCTGCAATCCGGGCTTAATAAAGTTATTAAGCATTTCTTTTTTTCTTGCCTCGGGATAAATAAAGTTCTCATTGCTTTCAATGAATTCTTCAAGCTGTTTCTGATACTTTGAAAGTCTTAAGAAATAAGCCTCCTCTTTTGCCGGTTTAACCTCTCTGCCGCAGTCCGGGCATTTTCCGTCAACAAGCTGGCTTTCAGTCCAAAAGGATTCACAGGGTGTGCAGTACATACCCTCGTATGTGCCCTTATAAATATCATCCTGCTCATAGAGCTTTTTAAATATTTTCTGAACTACTTTTTCATGATAATCGTCGGTTGTTCTTATAAATTTATCATAGCTTGTGCCTAAAAGATCACAGATAGCTTTAATCTCTTCTGCAATCTTATCAACATATTCTTTCGGTGTTACATTTGCGGCCTTTGCATATTCCTCTATTTTTTGACCGTGCTCATCTGTGCCCGTGAGCATAAATACATCATAGCCCTGAAGCCTTTTGTATCTTGCAATAGCGTCTGTCAGCACAATTTCATAGCTGTTGCCGATATGAGGCTTGCGCGAAGTATATGCAATTGCTGTAGTTATATAAAACTTCTTTTTATCTGGCATAATCATGTCCTCCGTTAAATATTAGAAGCAGCACCCTTATCAAGCATAAGCGTAACATCTGTGTGGAACTGCAAAACAGATGCAGGACACTGCGGTGTTACATTTCCGTCAATAAGCTGTTTGATAGCGGCAGCTTTATTCTTTCCTGTAGCTATAATCAGAATTCTCTTTGCCTGCATAATTGAACCGATACCCATTGTTACTGCATGAGTAGGTACTTCATCAATTGAATTGAAGAAACGGCTGTTATCTTTTATCGTACTTTCTTTAAGCTCAACAACATGACTCCATCTTTGAAAACTGTCAGACGGTTCATTGAAAGCAATATGACCGTTGGAGCCTATGCCAAGCAGTTGAATGTCAATACCTCCGGCATTTTTTATTCTTTTTTCATATTCTTTGCATTCTTTTTCCAAATCATCAGCATTTCCGTTAAGAAAATTAATATTCTCTTTAGGAATATTGATATGGTCAAAGAGATTTTCGTACATAAAAGAATGGTATGAATTTTTATCGTTGACGCTGAGCTTGCAATATTCGTCAAGATTAAATGTGGTTACTCGGCTGAAGTCAACTGCACCGTTTTCAAAAAGCTTAATCATATGACCGTATGGCTTTAGCGGTGTTGAGCCTGTTGCAAGTCCTAAAACCGAGTTTGGCTTAGCGAGCACCTGGCCGCACATATAGTTACCGGCAGCAATTCCGATTTGTTCGTCATTATCATAAACTAATACATTCATTATGTATATCCTCCGCTAATGTTAAAATCATAATACTAATATATTATAAACTAATTATCTGCGCTGTCAATAAATTTTGCTTTCTTTTTACAAAAGCAGATAACAGCAGCAAATAAAATCAAAAAAGCAAAAGTGCCTATAACAGCACCACAGCTGTCAATAAGCCAATCTGTAATCTGACAGGAGCGCCCTTCAACAAACAACTGGTGAAATTCATCAGTCGCAGCATAAGCACAGGTAAGAGCGGTTGCCAATAAGGGCATTTTTTTCCCTTTTGTTTGATAAAGTGAAAGATTAAACAGCAGACTGAGCCCTGTAAATTCAAGACAGTGCGCAGCTTTTCTTACAATAAAATCCGTAAATCCGTTATCGCCGAAAAGATTGATTATAAACTGCAGTACGGCGGAACTTTGTGCAGATGATTGATCGGCATTTCGGGAAGAAAGCCAAAAGATAACCAACATACATATTCCTGTTAGAAGCCAGCAGATAACAAGCTTAATTTTCTCTCGTTGCATTTACAAAACTTACCCTTCCGCTGCCGGCATGAAACTGAATTCCGCTTACGCCTTTCGCCTGAACATAATATGATGCCTCATAAAATACAGGCATAATGGAATAATCCTTCATGATTTCCTGCTCACACTTTCGGCAGGCGGCGGCCATTTTGTTTGCCCCCGAATGCTCAGCTGAATTAAGAGCCTTTTGCACATTGTTAAGCTCTCCTAAATAATTCCCGTTAATGATTTCTCCCAAAAACATGACTGCATTTTGATTTTCAGACTCAAACTGACAAAGTGCCAAATCATATTCACCACGTGAAAAAGCTGAGTCAAAATCTTTTTTTTCAAGAACATTCAGTTTAAGCGAAAACGATATTTTGTTATCCCTGCCGTAATTGGTTATCTGGCCGATATTGCCCTGAATACCCTGAATAAGCTGCTTTGCGGTATCTTCCATCTCCTTGGTAACAATTACAGTAATGTCAGCCTTGGAATAGCCTGTTTCCTCTAAACCGGATTTCCATATTTTCTTAGCCTTTTCACTGTCGTAATCAGGAATGGTTTTGCCGATTGCCTTATCAGCGCTTTCCTCTCCTATCAGGCAGCTTGCAGGAGTAAGGCATTGTGCTTTTGACAGATATTTTTTGTTACTGATGTCAGCGTCCGAAATGCTGAGACATATTGCCTGTCTAAGCTTTTTGTTTGTGAAAAGCTGCTTGTTTTTGTTTAAAATAAATGCCCAAGTTTTATTAGAGTAGGGCTGGACTGTCATTTTATCATTGTCAAGCAAAGCATATTCGGTGCCTGAAATATAAGCGCAGTCAAAATAACCGCTTTTTAGATTTTTGGGAATATCCGTGTTACTATCAATAATTTTAAAAGTTAAATCAGTGACTTTTGTAGGATAGTCGCCTACATAAAGCTTGTTTTTTTCTAAAACATATGATGTGTCGAGTATCATATCAACACAAAACTGGCCATTGAAAATTGTATAATCCAGTCCCAATCCATACCGTCCGTTGGTTGCATAAAAATATTTTTCATTGCATGGCATAGCAATTGCTGTAGAAAGTGTAGTCAAAAATCCTGAGTCGGGCGACGAAAGCCTGATTTCAAGTGTATAGCTGTCGATGGCTTTGACGCCAAGCTCACCAAGAGATTTTTTACCGGAATGAATTTGTTTTGCATTAACAATATTGGCTATTGTTGAAAACAGGGGACTGTCTGTGTTCTTGTCTACAGCCCGCTTAAGTGCAAATACAAAATCATCTGCAGTAATATCCGGATTAAAGTCAAGCCCAAGAAGTTGTTGTGCTTTAGTGGGTTTTTCTTTATCCTTGCTTTCAACATTCCATTTTGCACCCTTTCTTAGATGAAAGGTGTATGTTAGCCCGTCATCGCTGATTGTCCAGTTTTCCGCCACACCGGGCTGAACCGTTTTGTCATCGAGTACACGAACCAATCCTTCAAAACAGTTTTCTGCCATAAGAAACTCATCAGCAGTGGAGGCAATTTGCGGGTCAAAGCTTTTGATGCTGCCCTCAATCGGATAAATAAAATCAATCATTTCCGTGTTGCCCGAGCAGCCAGAAAAGCCTGTTATAAATAATAATATGCATATCATAATCAATGCAATTCTTTTTGTTTTTTTCATATAGTTCACCTAATCGTTATTATACCAAACTGTCAGAGCTAAATCAATGAAATATGTGTAAAATTTACCTACTATAAAGAACACCGGGAGGCGTGTATCAAAAAGTTTTAGGATAAGTTGTAAATAAATTAAAATTTTTCTTGACATTATTAATAATATGCATTATATTAAATGGCATCTAAAATGGAAATTTATGCTCATATGGGACTTTTCCCAAGGAAATTCCGAAACGAAAAGCGGATGCTTTTTTGTCGGAAAAGTGTGAAATTCGTTTTGTTTTTACAGAAAAATGATTGGAGTGACTCTTATGGTAAATGTGAAAGACGTACAGCTCGGTACCACCACGCGTAAGAACTTTGCAAAAATCAACGAGGTTATGCAGATGCCTAACCTTATCGAGGTGCAGAAAAGTTCATACCAATGGTTCCTTGATGAAGGTCTTAAAGAGGTGTTTAGGGATATCGGTCCTATTTCCGATTACACCGGAAACCTCGTTTTGGAGTTTGTTGATTTTTCAATGGACGACGAGCCGAAATACACAATTGCGCAGTGCAAGGCGCGTGATGTAACTTATGCAAAACCGCTTAAGGTTAGAGCGAGACTTGTAAACAAGGAGACAGGCGAGGTTAAGGAAAACACGGTATTTATGGGTGATTTTCCGTGGATGACCGATGCCGGAACATTTGTTATTAACGGTGCTGAAAGATGTATTACCTCTCAGCTTGTCCGTTCTCCCGGCGTTTACTACAATATGGATCACGATAAAACGGGTAAGGAGCTGTTCACCAATACAGTCATTCCGAACCGTGGTGCTTGGCTTGAGTATGAAACGGATGCCAATGACCTTTTCTATGTTCGTATTGATAAGAACAGAAAAATTTATATCACAACTCTTCTCAGAGCTCTAGGCCTCGGCACAGATCAGGAGATTATTGACTTCTTTGGCGAGGACGAAAGAATTCTTGCTACAATAGAGAAGGATGCAACAAAGAATACCGAAGAAGCTCTGCTGGAAGTATATAAGAAGCTTCGTCCGGGTGAACCGCCTACACTGGAAACGGCTCAGGCACATTTGGACGGCTTGTTCTTTGATGCACACAGATATGATCTCTCAAGAGTCGGACGATATAAATATAATAAAAAGCTTGCTATAAGTGACAGACTTACCAATCAGACACTTACTCAGCCCATTATTTCACCTCAGGGTGAATTTCTTGCGGATGCCGGTGAAAAAATTTCTGCCGAAAAGGCACTCGAGATTGAAAATGCAGGTGTTATGTTTGCATATGTAGATATTGACGGCAAAGAAATCAAGATTGTGTCAAACGGTATGGTTGATATCAGTGCCTATATTGATTTTGACTGTAAAGAGTTTGGCATTAATGAAAAGGTTTCTTATAGAGTTCTTGCGGAAATTCTTGAAAAGTGCGGCGATGATGAGAAGGCCCTTAAAGAGGAACTTCAGCTTCGTTGCGATGACCTTATTCCTAAACATATTATAATAGATGATATTTTTGCTACTGTATCCTATCTTGTTAATTTGGCTTACGGTGTCGGTTCACTGGATGATATTGACCATCTCGGCAACAGAAGAATTCGTGCAGTAGGCGAGCTTCTTCAAAATCAGGTAAGAATAGGCTTTACAAGAATGGAAAGAGTTATTCGTGAAAGAATGACTCTTCAGGCACAGGATGATGAGGAATCCATTACTCCACAGGCTCTTATTAACATCAGACCTGTTGTAGCTTCAATAAAGGAATTCTTCGGTTCATCACCGCTTTCGCAGTTCATGGATCAAAACAATCCGCTTGCAGAGCTTACGCACAAAAGAAGACTTTCCGCTCTTGGTCCGGGTGGTCTTTCAAGGGATCGTGCAGGTTTCGAGGTTCGTGACGTACATTATACACATTACGGCAGAATGTGTCCTATTGAGACCCCTGAAGGTCCTAATATCGGATTGATTTCCTACCTTGCGTGCTACAGCCGCCTTAATGAATATGGTTTTATTGAGGCTCCGTATCGTAAGGTGGATAAGACGACAGGTGTTGTTACGGATGAAGTTGTTTATATGACAGCTGACGTTGAGGATAATTATGTTGTTGCTCAGGCAAATGAACCGCTTGATGAAAATGGCAGATTTACGAATCAGAGAGTTACCTGCCGTTTTCGTGATGAGTTTATGACACTTCCTCCGGAGAGAGTAGACTTTATGGATGTATCGCCTAAGATGGTTGTGTCCGTGGCAACATCAATGATACCTTTCCTTGAAAATGATGACGCAAACCGTGCACTTATGGGTGCAAACATGCAGCGTCAGGCTGTGCCGCTTCTAAAAACGGTTGCTCCGGTTGTCGGCACAGGTATGGAATATAAGGCAGCATATGACTCAGGTGTAGTGGTTATTGCTAAACGCGGCGGTACAGTTACGGCAGTTGATGCTGATACAATTGAGATTACAACTAAGGATAAAGAGGTTGATAAGTATGAGCTTGTTAAATTCTCAGGCTCAAACCAGGGAACCTGTATTAACCAGCGTCCGATTGTTTCACTTAACCAGACTATAGAAGATGGTCAGGTTATTGCTGACGGTCCGGCTACCTGCAATGGTGAAATCTCACTTGGTAAGAACGCTCTGATTGGTTTTATGACCTGGGAAGGCTATAACTACGAGGACGCTGTTCTTATTAATGAAAAAATAGTAAGAGACGATGTTTATACCTCTATTCATATTGAGGAACACGAAGTTGAATCGCGTGATACAAAGCTTGGACCTGAGGAAATCACAAGGGATATTCCGAATGTTGGTGAGGATGCATTAAAGGATCTTGATGCTGACGGTATTATCCGTATCGGTGCAGAGGTTCATTCAGGTGATATACTTGTGGGCAAGGTAACACCTAAGGGTGAAACAGAGCTTACTGCAGAGGAAAGACTTCTTCGTGCCATCTTTGGCGAGAAGGCAAGAGAGGTAAGAGATACTTCTATGCGTGTTCCGCACGGCGAATACGGTATAGTCGTTGATGTTAAGGTGTTTACACGCGCAAACAGCGATGAACTTTCACCGGGTGTTAATAAAGTTGTCAGAGTCTATATTGCGCAGAAGCGTAAAATCCAGGTCGGCGATAAAATGGCAGGCCGTCATGGTAATAAGGGTGTTGTTTCAAGAATTCTTCCTCAGGAGGATATGCCGTTCCTGCCTGACGGCAGACCTCTTGATATCGTTCTTAACCCTCTGGGTGTTCCGTCTCGTATGAACATCGGTCAGGTGCTTGAGGTTCATCTCGGTTACGCTGCAATGGCTCTTGGCTGGAAGATGATGACACCTGTATTTGATGGTGCACATGAGCAGGATATCCGTGATTGTCTTGAGCTTGCCGATATCGGTTATTATCTTGATGAAAACGGCAATAAGGTTTTTGACGGTAAGACAGAGCTGATTGACGGCAGAACAGGTGAAAAGTTTGACAACAGAATTACTGTTGGTTATATGTATTTCCTTAAACTTCATCACCTTGTTGATGATAAAATTCATGCCCGCTCTACAGGTCCTTACAGTCTTGTTACGCAGCAGCCTCTTGGCGGTAAGGCGCAGTTTGGCGGACAGCGTTTCGGTGAAATGGAGGTTTGGGCACTTGAAGCTTACGGTGCTGCTTATACTCTTCAGGAAATTATCACTATTAAATCCGATGATGTTGTGGGTCGTGTAAGAACCTATGAATCAATTGTTAAGGGTGAGAATATTCCTACAGCCGGTACACCTGAGTCATTTAAGGTTCTCTTTAAAGAGCTTCAGGCTCTCGGCCTTGATACCAAGGTACTTGACAGTGAGGGCAATGAGGTTGAACTTAAGCAGGATCTTGATGATGGCACAGGTATTCAGCCGCTGGATGCACAGGCATTTACGACTGTTAATGATTTTGAGGATCAGGATGGCTTCGGTGTTGAGGATGCCGAAAGTGAAATTGAGGAAGCAAGTCAGTCAGATGATTTTTCAGATTTATTTGCTGACAGTTTCGACAGCGAATATGATGACGAGGAATAAAATCTGATACGACTTCCGTCAAATTAAATGATAAAGTAAGGAGTGCTTCCAAATGGATAATTACGAAAATGAATTCAGTTCTATACAAATCGGTCTTGCATCTCCCGAAAAGATACGTGAATGGTCTTACGGTGAGGTAACAAAGCCTGAAACAATAAATTACAGAACTCTTAAGCCTGAGCGCGACGGTCTCTTCTGTGAAAGAATTTTTGGTCCTATGAAGGATTGGGAATGCCATTGCGGAAAGTATAAAAGAGTTCGTTATAAGGGTAAGGTGTGTGAGCGCTGCGGCGTTGAAATTACTCGTGCCAAGGTGCGCCGTGAGCGCATGGGTCATATTGAGCTTGCAGCTCCGGTATCACACATTTGGTATTTTAAAGGTATTCCAAGCCGTCTCGGTCTTGTGCTGGACATCAGTCCGAGATATCTTGAAAAGGTGCTTTATTTTGCACTTTATATTGTAACAGATCCGGGTGATACTCCTCTTGAGAAGATGCAGATACTCAACGAAAAAGAGTATGCTGAAATGAGAGAGCGATATGAGGATGACTTTAAAGCAGGTATGGGTGCGGAAGCAGTTAAAGAACTGCTTCAGAGCATTGATATCGTTCAGCTGCGCGAGGAATTGACCTCTGAGCTTGAAACCGCCTCAGGTCAGAAGCGTGTCAGACTTCTTAAGAGACTGGATGTTGTTGATGCTTTCTATCACAGCGGCAATAAACTGGAGTGGATGATATTGGATGCAATTCCTGTTATTCCTCCGGATATCCGCCCTATGGTGCAGCTTGACGGTGGCAGATTTGCTACATCCGATTTAAATGATCTTTACAGAAGAGTAATCAACCGTAATAACCGTCTCAAGAGACTTCTTGAGCTTGGTGCACCTGAAATTATTATCAGAAATGAAAAGAGAATGCTTCAGGAATCAGTTGACGCTCTTATTGATAACGGCAGGCGCGGACGACCGGTTACCGGTCCTAATAACAGACCGCTTAAATCTCTATCTGATATGCTTAAGGGTAAACAGGGTCGTTTCCGTCAAAATCTTCTCGGTAAGCGTGTTGACTATTCAGGCCGTTCTGTTATTGTTGTAGGTCCTGAGCTTAAAATGCATCAGTGCGGTTTGCCTAAGGAAATGGCGATTGAACTTTTCAAGCCGTTTGTCATGAAACGCCTTGTTGAAACAGGTGTTGCTTCAAATATTAAGTCAGCAAGAAAGATGGTTGAAAGAGCCAATAATCCTGCTGTTTGGGATTGCCTTGAGGTAGTCATCAAGGATCATCCTGTAATGCTTAACCGTGCTCCCACACTTCACCGTCTCGGTATTCAGGCATTTGAGCCTGTACTCGTTGAAGGCAGAGCCATTAAGCTTCATCCGCTTTCATGTACAGCATTTAATGCCGATTTCGATGGCGACCAGATGGCTGTTCATGTTCCTCTGTCGGCAGAGGCTCAGGCTGAAGCAAGAATGCTGATGCTTGCAGCTAATAACCTTCTTAAACCGTCCGATGGTAAGCCTGTTGCTGTTCCTACTCAGGATATGGTTATTGGTTCTTACTATTTGACAATGATTAAGGATGGTGAACCGGGCTGTCCGCGTATAGAGGTAATTAACGGAGAAGAAGTTAAAAAATATAATATTTACCGTGATACAGATGAAGCCATGATGGCTTATCAGGAAGGTTCTCTGGGACTTCATTCCGAGTGCCTTATCCGCTTTACCAAGAAAATTGACGGCGTTGAAAAGGCAAAGCTGGTTAAAACTACAATCGGTCGAGTAATTTTCAACAGACCGGTTCCTCAGGATCTTGGTTTTGTTGACAGAAGCAATCCGGAGAATGCATTTGAGCTCGAGGTTTCTTTTGTCGTTAAAAAGAAGCAGCTTGGCCAGATTGCAGAAAAATGTATTAATGTTCACGGCGTTTCTGTTGCATCAAAGGTGCTTGATGAGCTTAAAGCTCAGGGCTACAAGTATTCAACAATTTCAGGCACAACAGTTGCTGTGTGTGATGCGCTCATTCCTGATAAGAAAAAGGATTTTCTTGCCGAAGCAGAAAAGAAAGTTGATGAAATCACTTATAATTACAACTACGGCCTTATCACAAACGAAGAACGTTCCTCTGCAGTTATCAAGGCTTGGGAGGATTGTACTAATAAGGTTTCCAATGAGCTTACAGGCAACTTTGACGGCGCGCATAACCCAATTCACATGATGGTTGACTCAGGTGCTCGTGGTAGTACTTCACAGTTGCGTCAGCTTGCAGGTATGAGAGGTCTTATTGCTAACACAGCCGGTAAAACCATTGAGGTTCCTATTCGTGCCAATTACCGTGAAGGTCTTAATATTCTTGAATACTTCATTTCTTCGCGTGGCGCTCGTAAGGGTCTTGCCGATACAGCGCTTCGTACTGCTGACTCAGGTTATCTTACAAGACGTCTTGTTGATGTTTCACAGGATGTTATTATCCGTGATGATGATTGCGGCTGTCATGACGGTATCGTGGTATCAAAAATCATGGACGGAAACCGTGTTCTTGAGCCTCTTGAGGAGAGACTTACAGGCAGATTCTGTGTTGAGCCTGTTATTGATTCAAATACCGGTGAAGTTCTTATGGAAACTGACAGAATGATGACTGCTGAAGATGCAAAGCGTATTGTTGATGCAGGTATTGAGTCAGTTAAAATCCGTTCTCTTATCACATGTAAGTCCCGCCACGGAGTTTGCCGCAAATGCTATGGTGCAAATCTTGCATTTAATGAGCCTGTTCAGGTTGGTGAGGCAGTTGGTATTATTGCTGCTCAGTCAATCGGTGAGCCGGGTACTCAGCTTACAATGAGAACCTTCCACACAGGCGGTGTTGCCGGCGGTGCAGATATTACACAGGGTCTTCCGAGAGTTGAGGAGCTCTTTGAGGCAAGAAAGCCAAAGCAGCTTGCAATACTTTCGGAAATTGAAGGCGATATCCGATTTGAAGAAATCAAAAAGAGCCGCCATGTTGTTGTATTCAACAGCGAAACAGCAGAGGAAAAGAAATATCTTATTCCTTACGGTGCTCGTCTTTGCGAAAATATTGTTGAAGGTGCTCATATTCAAAAGGGTACAGAGCTTACAATGGGTGCTGTAAATCCACATGATGTTCTTGCCATACTCGGTGAAGAAGCTGTTTATAATTACCTTATCAAGGAAGTTCAGTTCGCATATCGTACACAGGGTGTTGATATCAACGATAAGCATATTGAAGTTATTGTTCGTCAGATGCTTAAAAAATGCACGGTTGACGAGTCGGGTGATACAGATCTTGTTGCCGGCACAATGGTTGATGTCGCTGCTGTTGATGAAGAAAACAGTAAAATTGAAGCAAGAATAAAAGCAGGGGAAACAGAGCTTAAAAAGGCTACCTATATTCCTATTCTGATGGGTATTACGAAGGCTTCTCTTGCAACGGATTCTTTCCTTTCCGCTGCTTCCTTCCAGGAAACAACAAGAGTTCTTACCGATGCAGCTATTAAGGGCAAGAGCGATCCGCTTATCGGTCTTAAAGAAAATGTTATTATCGGTAAGCTTGTTCCTGCCGGTACAGGTATGGATGTGTTCAGAAAGGTTGATGTTGTTCCCAGCTATTTTTCATCTGAGGGCAGCGATGAAATTTTAAATCTTGAACAATTGCAGGAACTGTTGACAAATACAATGAATTAATGTATAATGCTAATTTGCATGGGTATGAGTTTGTTAAAATTCAACAAATTTTTACACACTATTTTGGTTAAAAACACAACATTTTGGGGCAAAGCGTTGCTTTGTCCCAAGGTGTGCGTTTAAATGATGCAATAAATTTTCTGTTTATTGTATGATTTATACGCATACGCGTATAAAATATTATTTGAAAGGAGATAAACTATTGCCTACCTTTAACCAACTCGTAAGAACAGGTCGTAAGTCTATTGAAAAGAAATCAAAGACACCTGCACTTTTAAAGAGTCTTGACACAAAGAAGAATGTTATGAACGATAACAATTCTCCTCAGAAGCGCGGTGTATGCACAGCAGTTAAGACAGCTACACCTAAGAAGCCTAACTCAGCTCTTCGTAAGATTGCCAGAGTTCGTCTTACAAACGGAATTGAAGTTTCTGCTTACATCCCGGGTGTTGGTCATAACCTTCAGGAGCATTCTGTTGTTATGATTCGCGGTGGCCGTGTTAAGGACCTTCCCGGTGTTCGTTACCACATCATCCGCGGTACTCTTGATACACAGGGTGTTAACGGAAGAATGCAGAGCCGTTCAAAATACGGTGCAAAGAGACCTAAGGCTGCTAAGAAGTAAGCCGAAAATTAATTATTTCTTATGGACTAACAATAGTTTATATACCTTAATATACAAAGCGTATATGACCTTTTGTTGACTCCACGGGAAAACCGAGTACCTATGAACTCATTGAAAATTTATGAAGGAGGGAAGCGAGATGCCAAGAAGAGGTCAAATCGCTAAGCGTGATGTATTACCCGATCCACTGTACAACTCAAAGCTTGTTACAAGACTGATCAACAATATCATGCTTGATGGAAAAAAGGGTGTCGCTCAGAAAATCGTTTACGGAGCATTCGACATCGTTAAAGAAAAGACAGGCAACGATCCGCTTGAGACTTTTGAAGCCGCTATGGAAAATGTAATGCCTGTACTTGAGGTTAAAGCTCGCCGTATCGGTGGTGCTACCTATCAGGTTCCGCTTGAGGTTCGTCCTGAAAGAAGACAGACACTCGGTCTTCGCTGGATTACTCTTTACTCACGTCAGCGTTCTGAAAGAACAATGAAGGAGCGCCTTGCTGCTGAGATTATGGATGCAGTAAACAAGACAGGCGGCGCAGTAAAGAAGTGCGACGATACACACAAGATGGCAGAAGCAAACAAAGCATTTGCTCA
>DKZG01000015.1:0-81669 GCA_002493595.1 Ruminococcaceae bacterium UBA7080
CCCAGCTGAGCTATGCTCCCACATACCATATCGCGTCTCGCGACGTGTTATATAATACAATAACTGTTAAAAAAAGTCAATACCTTTTTTTAATTTTTTTTATATTCTTGTATCATCTGTTTTTTATAAAATCAGTCGGAATTATGCTTAATAAGATTTTTGATTTCATCGGGAGAAAAAGTATATACTTTATCACAAAAATGACATTCAACATTTGTTGTCTTATCCGATGCTGCCATTTCCTCCAGGGATTCTCTGCCTGTAGAAATCAAGGCTGCTTCTACCCTTTCTTTTGAACAATTGCATCTATATTCAGTTCGGCTTTCATCAAGCTTTTCAATTTTTATTCCCTTTAAAGCTCTTTTAGCAATTTCATCAACAGTCATACCATTTTTCAACATAGTTGTAACCGGTTCGATATCCTGAAGTGCAAACTCAATTTTATCAATTACCTCTTCCGGGCAACCGGGTAACAGCTGAATAAGAAATCCACCGGCAGCAGCGACTGTAAGATTCGGATTAACCAAAACACCAAGTGCACATACAGTCGGAGTTTGCTCTGATACAGCATAATAATTTGTAATATCCTCTGCAATTTCACCGCTTACGATCTGAGTCTGACCAACATAGGGTTCATTTAATCCTATGTCTTTCATCACAAAAAGATAACCATTTGTTCCGACTGTACCTTTAACATCCAATTTTCCGGCATCATTAAGCGGAATTTCTACAATTGGATTTTGCACATAGCCGCGAACATTGCCCTCGCTGTCAGAGACAGCAATAACAGCACCTGACGGACCGCCGCCATTAAGCCTAAGGGTAATGCTATCGTCTTTGCCTTTAAGCATATCACCCATCATTGAAGCGGCTGTCATCAGACGACCCAAAGCAGCAGTATTTACGGCTGATGTTTTATGAATTTGTTCAGCACGCGCAATAATATCTGTAGTATCGGCAGCTATTACAAAAGCACTGCCGTCATCTGTAATATATCTTACAATTTTACCCATTTATTTCACCTTTTTACACACAAAGTATAATCTCTCACTATTACATTTCGGAGCATTAGCGGTTAATTCATCAAAAATACCGATTACTTCAAAGCCTGAATCCAACAATGCGTCTGTCAGCTTTTTATCCGAATAAGCCTTTTCTTTGAAACTTTCACTAAATCTGTCATAGCTTTGACCATTATAAATAAAAAAATCAAGAAAAATTTCAACAACATCATCACCAATATAATGATTGTCCCAGCTGAGAAAAAAATCTTCTTCATCAAAAACAAAGGTATTATCAGCCAGAATTTTACGATGTTTATACGGCGTATTAACATCGAATATAAATATGCCGTCATTTTTTAGTGATTGATTTACACATTTAAAGCAACTTATTACCTGATTATAATCAATTAAATGATTGACTGCATCAAGAGAGCAGATACAATAATCTACTTTCAGCGGCAGCAAAAACGACGTCATATCAGCCTGATAAAAATAATTCTCCGGACACTTACATTTAGCAACTGTCAGCATATCTTCAGACAAATCCAGTCCGACAGTATTATATCCCTTTTCAACTAAAAGCTTTGTTAGAGTGCCGGTACCGCATGCAAGGTCTAAAACTGTGTTCCCGCCGTTTCCGTATTCAGAAAAAAAGTTAGAAATGTAATCACTTCTAACTTTATAATCAACATTTTCAGTTAAGCTGTCATAAAACTGAGCAAAGGTATTATAGCTGCTCATTCTCTTCCTGCTCTCTGATTCTTTCAAAAATTCTGTCATAACCGTCACATCCATACTGTAAAGAACGGTTGACTCTGCTTATTGTAGCCGTTGATGCACCTGTAGCATTAACAATATCTGTATAAACGCATTTTTCTGAAAGCATTTTCGCAACAACAAGCCTCTGGCTGATGGCCTTAAGCTCCTGAATTGTACACAAATCCTCAAAGAAATCATAGCATTCATCCGTGTTTTCCAATGATAAAACAGCCTTAAACAAAAAATCGAGATTATCGTCCTGTAATTTTCTGGTCATTATAATCCTCCCGAGTTATTAAAGCTTAAAAGCTTTTAATTCAATATATTCATATTGTAACACACTAAACTGTGAAAGTAAAGAAAAATCCCCGAAATACATCAGGGATTTTTACGATTACGCTTCGATGAGCTTATCAAATATATCAAAGCAATCAAAGGTTGCAAAATAATCTTTTTCGGTTTCGGCACGTCTGATCAACTGATATGAGCCGTCCTCCTTGAGCAAAATTTCCGAACTTCTCAGCTTGCCGTTATAGTTGTATCCCATAGAAAATCCATGGGCACCTGCATCATGTATAAACAGATAATCACCCATTTCAATTTTCGGAAGCATTCTGTCAACGGCAAATTTATCGCAATTCTCACAAAGCGAGCCGGTAATATCATATTTATTGTCACAGGTTCTGTTTTCTTTGCCAAGAACGGTAATATGGTGATAAGCACCATATATTGCCGGACGCATAAGATTAGCCGCGCAAGCATCAACACCGATATATTCCTTATGTGTATGCTTTTCATTTATTGCTTTCGTGATAAGAGCACCATAAGGACCCATCATATATCTGCCAAGTTCCGTAAAAATTGCAACATCATCCATACCGGCAGGAATAAGAACATCCTCATAGGCCTTTCGTACACCTTCACCGATGACAAAAATATCATTTGCATCCTGGTCAGGCCTGTATGGAATACCAATTCCACCCGAAAGATTGATAAATGTTATATGTATTCCCAGCTTAGCCTTTAAATCGACAGCCAGCTCAAATAATATCTTCGCAAGCATCGGATAGTATTCATTTGTTACAGTATTTGAACAGAGAAAAGAATGTATGCCAAATTCCTCAACACCCTTTTCTTTCATAATAGCAAAGGCTTCATAAATTTGTTTCGTAGTCATACCGTACTTGGCGTCACCGGGATTATCCATAATGTCATTGCTGATTTTAAAAACACCGCCAGGATTATACCTGCAGCTCATTTTTTTTGGCAGCTTGCCACAGGCCTTCTCAACTGCTTCAATATGAGTAATATCATCCAGATTGATAATACCGCCTAAATCATTGCAATATTTAAATTCTTCAATCGGTGTATCGTTAGATGAAAACATTATATCATCACCAACAGCCCCGATTGCTTTAGAAAGTATAAGCTCCGGCTTTGATGAGCAATCACATCCACAGCCATATTCCTGCAAAATCTTAATCAGATAGGGGTTTGGAGTAGCTTTAACGGCAAAGTATTCTTTATATCCTTTATTCCAAGAAAATGCTTTTTTCAAATTTTCAACATTTTCTCTAATCCCCCTTTCGTCATAAAGATGAAAAGGAGTTGGGTATTTGCCGGCAATCTCCTCAACCTTTTCTTTAGTTACAAATGGTGTCTTTATCATGATTTATTGTCCTCCTGCATCACGTATTGCTGTTTCAATATAATTTTTAATACCGTTAATCCCCTGCCCTGTTACTGCCGAAAACGGAATTACCGGAATCCCTTCGGCAAAAGCGAGCTCTTCCTTTGAAAGCTTAAGCCTCTCTTCGTAAGCCTTTTTCTTTAGCTTGTCTGCTTTCGTCATAACAATTATAAAAGGAATTTTCATTTCCTTCATAAACGAAATCATTCCTGCATCATCTTTTGTAAGCGGATGGCGCATATCTATCAGCTGAACAACAAGGCAGATATTTCTTTTTGATTTGAAATACCCCTCCATCAAATCCGCAAAGCGGCTAAGCTCCTGCTTACTTATTTTAGCATAGCCGTATCCGGGCAAATCAACGAATTTAACATCCTCCACACTGTAGAAATTAATGGTTACTGTTTTTCCCGGAACCGAACTTACACGGGCAAGCTGTTTACGATTAAAAAGCTTATTAAGCAACGAACTTTTACCGACATTGGATCTGCCTGCAAATGCTATTTCGGGAACATAGCTTTCAGGAAGCTGCTCGAATGTGCCAAAGGCTCTCTCAAATTCTGCTTTATTATAATTCATAATTCACCTACTGTGTTATAACCGGCTGACGTGCCTTATTTCGCTGTACAACAACATTTTTTATTTCATCACTGTTAAGCATATCGGGCAGTTGTTCAAGAGCAATTGGAATTATTTCTTCAAAATCAGATACTGCAATAAAATGAACAGCCCCCTTAATTTCATCAGAAATTTCAACAAGGTCCTTAGCGTTTTCCTTGGGAATAATTACCGTATCACAGCCGGCCTTATAAGCCGCCATTGATTTTTCTTTAAGTCCGCCAATCGGCATGGCCTTCCCCTTCAGACTGATTTCACCGGTCATTGCAACATTAGACTTAATAGGTATACCGGTAAGTTCACTCAAAATAGCCGTAGTTATTGCTAAACCAGCCGAAGGACCATCTTTGGGTACTGCCCCTTCAGGCGCATGAATATGTATATCTTTATTTTTATAAAAATCAGTATCAATACCGAATCTTGCGGATTTTGACCTAACAAATGATACAGCTGTTTTGGCACTTTCTTTCATAACATCACCAAGATTGCCGGTCAATTCTAATTTGCCGCTTCCGTCTAAAGCAGAAACCTCTATTGGAAGTATCGTGCCCCCAACGCTTGTCCATGCAAGTCCGTTAACCGTTCCGACAAGGTTTTCCTGAGATATCTTGTCAGGAGAATATATTTTTTTGCCCAAAATATCTTCCAAATTTTTATCGGTAACTTTAAAGCATTTTTCGCCGCTTTCAAGCGAGACAGCAGCCTTTCTGCAAAGAGAAGCAATACTTCTCTCAAGCTTTCTGACACCTGCCTCACGAGTATAGCCTTCAATTAAATCATGAATTGCCTTATCTGCAACTCTGAATTCTCTTCCCGTAAGCTTGTGCTTAGCCATTTCTTTTTTTATCAAATGCTCTTTGGCAATGTGAAATTTTTCCAGTGAAGTATATGAGTTAAGCTCAATAACCTCCATTCTGTCATATAACGGGGCAGATATTGCCGAAACATCATTGGCCGTTGTGATAAAAAGAACTCTGCTTAAATCAATGGGAAATTCAATATAATGGTCAGTAAAGGTATTGTTTTGCTCGGGATCAAGGGCTTCAAGCAATGCAGAAGAGGGATCACCCTTATAATCATTACCGACTTTATCAATCTCATCTAAAAGAATAATCGGATTCATGACTCCGCTTTTAATTACAGCATCAATAATTCTTCCCGGCATGGAGCCAATATATGTTTTACGATGGCCTCTTATCTCCGCCTCATCATGGATACCGCCCAAAGCAATACGAACATATTCTCTATTCATACTCTTAGCAAGCGATTTAACGATAGAGGTCTTACCAACACCGGGAGGACCTGCAAGACATAAAATTTGGCCGTTAAAATCCGGATTTCGTTTATAAACAGCTAAAGAGTCAACAATTCTGTCCTTAACCTTTTCAAGACCGTAATGCTCTTTATTAAGGATTCGTCTGGCTCTATCCAGATTTATGGCATCCTTAGTAAATTTACCAAACGGAATTTCAAGACACTTATCAAGATAATTTCGTGAGACTGTTGCTTCATGGGAGCCTGAAGGCATTTTCAAAAGCTTATCGCATTCTCTAAAGAGTTTATCCTTGATATCATCAGAGCAATTAAGTGATTTGATAGCTTCACGATATCTGTCCGTTTCCTCAAGAGGATTTTCCCCCTCGCCAAGTGAATCAGATATAACCTTAAGTTCCTCACGAAGATAATATTCACGCTGATTTTTATCAATTTCCTCTTGAACTTTTTCGTGTATTTCTGCTTCAATTTCAAGTGTTGTATTTTCTTTTTTTAAAAAAACAAGAAGCTGTGCCAGTCGCTTGTAAGGATTCAGCTCTTCAAGAACAGACTGCTTTGATGCATAATCAAGAAAAGTGTTTGATGCAATAAAATCAGCAAGTTCACCACTGCTTTTAATCGTAATAACCTTCGTTATTACATCCGTGCTGATTTTAGGCACAAGAGCTGAATAGCTTTCAAATTCCCTCTTAACAGCACGCTGATATGCTTTTTCTTCATCAATACTGCATTTATACTTAACTTCACTAACAACATCAATACTACCGCACAGAAAGGGCTTAGTCTGGGTAATTGCAGCAAGAGATGCTCTTTCTATACCCTCTACAACCACTCTGAGATTTTCACTGTTAGGTATTCGTATCATTTGCCTAACGTGGCATACAACACCGATACTATACATTTCTGTAATATCAGGATCATCGATAGAAGCATCCTTTTGGCAAACAAGAAAGACCTTTTGTGCTGCCTGCATTGCATTTCTCAGTGCCTCAACACTTTTTTTTCTGCCAACATCAAAATGCAGCACCATATCAGGAAAAACCACCAAACCGCGAAGAGGGATAATAGGAAGCTCCATAGTATTTTGTATTGTATTAACATCATTCATATAAAAAACCTACTTAGTTAACTAAAATAAATCAGTGTAATTATATAATATAAATATAAAAAAGGCAACAAAAAAGTTGCCTTTTCGTTTAATTTTATGCATTTTTCAGGCTATTTGCGGTTATATTCTTAGGCTGCCTGTTCGGATTTCTCAGAATAATCGGCTCCTCACCGGTCTTTACGGTATCCTCAGTAATAATTATTTTTTCAATTGTATAATCACTCGGAACTTTAAACATAAGTTCTGTAAGCACTGATTCAAATACACTTCTCAAACCACGGGCACCCGTTTTACGCTCGAGCGTGATATCTGCAATTGAAAGCAATGCCTCATCCTTGAACTCCAGCACAACATCATCAAGCTCAAACAGCTTAACATATTGCCGCAAAATAGAGTTCTTAGGCTCTTTAATTATTCTGATCAGTGCATCTCTGTCAAGATTTTCGAGCACTGTTATAACAGGTACACGACCAATAAGCTCCGGAATAAGGCCATATTTAACAAGATCATGCTGCGTAGCATTTCTGAGCACATTCTCATCATCAGCTTGGGTTGTATGAATATCCGCACCAAAGCCAAGCGATTTACCGCCTATGCGCTTGCTGATAATCTTATCCATACCGTCAAAGGCTCCGCCGCAGATAAACAAAATATTGCTAGTATCTATCTGAATAAATTCCTGCTGAGGATGCTTTCTGCCGCCCCCGGGGGGAACGTTGGAAACTGTACCCTCAAGTATTTTCAAAAGAGCCTGCTGAACACCTTCGCCGCTTACATCACGAGTTATAGAGCGATTTTCGCTTTTACGTGAGATTTTGTCAATTTCATCAACATAAATAATTCCGTGCTGTGCTCTTTCAACATCAAAATCAGCAGCCTGAATAAGACGAAGCAAAATATTTTCAACATCCTCACCGACATAGCCTGCCTCGGTAAGCGTGGTGGCATCGGCAATTGCAAACGGAACATTTAATATTTTTGCAAGTGTCTGCGCCAGCATAGTTTTACCAACACCGGTTGGACCAATCAGCATAATATTGCTTTTTTGCAATTCCACATCATTATTGCCTGATACACTGTAGATACGCTTATAATGATTATAAACAGCAACCGAAAGCGCTTTTTTTGCATCGTCCTGACCAATTACATATTCATCAAGCTTTGCTTTAATTTCTTCAGGCTTAGGAAGTATTAAATCATCGTTCACTCTTGAATGAGTGTGAGGAACATTTGTGGATTCGGTTTCGGCAATCAAATCATGACAAAGACCAACGCATTCATCGCAGATATAAACACCGGGCCCTTCAATCAGTTTGTGCACCATTGCCTCTGATTTGCCGCAAAATGAGCACCTTGCAATATTACTGCGTGAGTCATCACGTGCCATATAACTAACCTCGATTATCTAAAATTTATCTCTTATCAATTACCTTATCTATAAGGCCGTATTTAAGAGCTTCATCCGGAGTCATCCAGTTATCTCTGTCAGTATCCTTAGCAAGCTCTTCAACAGTTTTAGAACAGTTTTCAGCAAGAATTCTGTTCAAACGTTCCTTAGTCTGAACTAAATTTTTTGCAGCAATTTCAATATCTGTGGTTTGACCGGTTAATCCGTTGCCGCCGATTAACGGCTGATGAATGAGAATTGAGCTGTTTGGCAGAGCTATACGCTTACCTTTTGCGCCGCTCGAAAGCAAAAAAGCGCCCATAGATGCAGCCATACCGATACATATTGTTGATACATCACATTTTATATACTGCATTGTATCATAAATAGCCAGACCATCCGTCACAGAACCACCCGGACTGTTAATATAAAGGCTGATATCTTTTTCATTATCCTGACCCTCAAGAAACAAAAGCTGTGCAACAACAAGTGAAGCTGTTGTTGAATTCACTTCATCTGACAACACAATAATTCTATCACTAAGCAAACGGGAATAGATATCCATAGACCTTTCGCCGGCACTTGTCTGTTCAAGAACATAAGGTACTAATGCCATATTAATCACTATCCTTTAAAATTATATAACTGTAAAATCTTATGCTTTCTTTGCAGTTTCAACTACTAACTCAAGTGCTTTTCTTGTTTTAATGTCAGAAGCAAGCTGGTCGGAAGGAACTGCATTCTTAATCTGTTGTGCATCCATCTGATACTGCTCAGCGAGCTTTGCGACCTCTGCATCAATTTCCTCATCGGTAGCCTCTATACCTTCAGCATCAACAATGGCCTCAAGAGCAATTGAAGCTTTAACCTGACGCTGAGCACCTTCTTTAAATGACTCTTTAAATGCATCCATATCCTGACCGAGATAAGAAAGATATGTATTAAGATCAATACCCTGCATCTGAAGTCTGTAGCTGTAATCCTGTATCATTTCATCCGTTCTGTGCTCAAACATACACTCAGGAATCTCGCATTCCATATTGTCAATAACCTGTTCCATAAGCTGATTTTCAAAATCAGTTTTAGCCTCTGACGTCTTGCTTTCCTCAATATGCTTTTTAATATCAGCTTTGAGCTCATCAAGTGTATCAAACTCAGATACATCTTTTACAAACTCATCGTCAAGCTCCGGCATTTCCTTGGTTTTAATTTCATTAATTTTACATTTGAAAACAGCATTCTTGCCTGCAAGCTCAGCCGCATATTCCTCAGGAAATGTAACATTAACATCAAATTCTTCACCCGTCTTATGACCTGCAACCTGCTCCTCAAATCCGGGAATGAAAGAACCTGAACCAAGCTCAAGCGGGTAATTTTCACCTTTGCCGCCTTCAAAAGCCACTTCATCAACAAAGCCTTCAAAATCAATTTCAGCTGTATCACCCATTTCGGCAGCTCTGTCTTCAACTGTTACAAGTCGTGAATTTCTGTCACGCATATTTTCGAGTTCCTTATCAACATCCTCATCTGTAGCCTCAACAGAAAGCATTTTTCCCTCAAGTCCCTTGTAATCACCAAGCTTAACCTCAGGATATACTGTAACTTTCATTTTCATTTCAACGCCTTCAGCCTTGCTCATTACAGGAATTTCAAGGTCATATGGCTGGTCAACAGTTCTGAGCTCAGCCTCAGTAATCGCTGATGAAACAGCTTCGGGATATACAATTTCAAGAGCTTCTTCATAAAAAGCACCCTCGCCGTAAACCTTTTCAACCATACCCTGCGTTGCCTTACCCTTACGGAAGCCGGGAAGCTGAATAGACTTTCTCTGTTTCATGTATGCAGACTTACAAGCTTCAGTAAATACCTCAGGTGCAACGGTAACCTCAATTTCATAAGTATTTGCGTCAATTTTATTAGATGATTTAAGTGCCATAATTATGACCTCCTAACAAATTTTTCTAATCACCGAAATGGAATTATAACATAAAACATAGGTAATATCAAGCAATTTTAAAATTTCTTAATTAAATAAGGAGTAAAATTTAATCTATCGGCAGATATTAATTTAAAATCAATATCATCAATTTTATCGTCAATGGAAAATCTTGCTGCCACACCGTGAAGATGCCCATAATAACATTTTTTTATACCATATTCCTTTAAAAGAAATAAAATTTCCTCACAGCTTTCATTTGCTGTTATCGGCGGATAGTGAAGAAATACTATTTTTTCATCGGACTGTGCACTGTCAAGAGACATTTTAAGACGCAGCACTTCTCTGTTAAGCACCTTTTCATCCTGACTTTCATTTGTATCAAACAGCCAGCCGCGGCTGCCGCACACGGAAAATCCCTCGAATTCAACTGCATTATTGTATAAAAAGCTGATTGTATTAAAATGATTTTCAGCAAGAAACGCATTCATTTTCTTTACAGTATTCCACCAATAATCATGATTACCCTTTAATATTATTTTTTTTCCGTTAAGTTTGTCAATAAAATCAAAATCTGCTCTAAGCTCATTAAAATTCATTGCCCAGCTTATATCACCTGCAATGATAACAACATCCTCCTGATTAACTAAGCTGTTCCAATTCTTTTTTAATCTTTCGGTATAATTCTGCCATCCCTCAAAAGTATCCATTGGTTTATCTGTACCAAAAGATAAATGAGTATCGGCAATTGCAAACAATGACATACAATCTCCTTGAATAAATAAAAAATGTTGCGAAATAATAAAAGTGAAGGGAGTGAAACAAAATGGATAAGGAAATTAAAGGAATAACTTGTCAGGTAAAAAACTGCAAGTACCATGATGAATCAAACAACTGTCATGCCGGCACAATTCGTGTGGGTGACAGATCTGCAACAAGCATTTCAGACACTGCTTGCGAAACCTTCGAATGCTGTGACAGCTGTGAATGCAGATAAAGCCCTTTATATGAAAAATACGGCTCCTTTTTGAGCCGTATTTTCTATTTTATAAATTAAGAAGCTTAAACACCATTGCACTCATATCTTCTTTGTCACATACATCTTTAAATCTAACTTTTTTATCCTTAAGCAAAGCAAGCGGTTTAGGTACATCGACTGAAGTTATTTTATTCAGTTCATCAACCATGTCGAATTCATTAAGCTCAGGCAGATTACCGCTGCAAACTGCATTAAGTACACTGGCAGAAAACTTATACGGTGATGCTGTTGAATCAATAACAGCAGGAATATCGTCGCCTGTGTTTTTTACATATTCATCATAAACCTTAAGCGCGACAGCAGTATGCGTATCACAAAGATAATGATAGCTGTCAAAATGAGTTTTTATTGTATCGTCCACTTCACTTTCAGCAGAACATCCGGCATCAAATACACTCTGAATTTTCTTGATTATCTCATCGGAAACAGTATATCTGCCTTCATCAGAAAGCTTGTTCATAAGCTCTTGCACAAGCATATCATTTTCACCGCTGATATGATAAAGCAATCTCTCTAAATTTGAGGAAATCAGTATATCCATAGAAGGCGAAGTTGTCGCATAAAAAGCTCTGTTTCTGTTATAAGTTCCACTCTTTAAAAAATCAGTAAGAACATTATTTGAGTTTGAAGCACAGATAAGCTTCTTTATCGGAAGTCCCATCTGCTTTGCGTAATAGCCGGCAAGAATATTACCGAAATTGCCGGTAGGCACCACCGCATTAATTTCATCGCCGAGTTTAATTCTTCCCGCTTCAAGCATATCACAATAAGCTGAAAAGTAATAAACAATCTGGGGAACAAGTCTACCCCAGTTAATTGAGTTTGCTGAAGAAAACATCATATTCTTTTTTGCAAGTTCAGCTTTAATTTCTGCATTGGTAAATATAGATTTAACTGCACTCTGTGCATCGTCAAAATTGCCATTGATTGCGCAAACAGCAACATTGTTACCCTCCTGCGTTGTCATCTGCAGCTTTTGCATAGGTGATACTCCATCAACAGGATAAAACACCAAAATCTTAGTATGATCGACATTTTTGAAGCCTTCAAGTGCTGCCTTACCCGTATCACCCGAGGTAGCGACAAGTATGACAATTGTCTTTCCGTCAGCAGTCTTTTTAGCAGAAACTGTCATAAGATAAGGCAGAAGCTGTAAAGCCATATCTTTAAAAGCACAGGTTGGACCATGCCACAGCTCAAGAATATTCTTGCTGCCGCTTATATTTACAGTCGGTGCAATTTTTGATGAAGAAAACTTTTCAGCAGCATATGCACCCTCTACACAATAATCCAATTCGTCTTCCGTGAAATCCGTTAAAAACTCTCTAAGTACGGTTTTGGCTCTGTCAATATACGACATAGATACCATGGAAGAAATTTTATCAAGCGAAAAATGCGGCAGCTCAACCGGAACAAAAAGTCCGCCCTCTTCACTTATACCCTGCGCTATTGCCTGTGACGCAGTAACTCGTATTGAATTATCCCTTGTCGATGTATAAAACATATCTCTATTCTCCTTAAGAACCGAATAATACCTCGGCTGAAATATTATCTATTTTATAACAACTAAAAGGCATTTTCAAGATGTTTTATTGAATTTATTTTATTATCTTTCGTGTAAATTTCAACCACATCAAATCTCGGCTGCAAATCAACCTGATTTTGAGCAAGATAAAGCTGTGCACAGCTTATGATTTTCCGCTGCTTCGACGGTGTTACAAACTCTGCAGGTGCTGCAATTGCATGAACATCACGCTGTTTAACCTCAATAAAACAAATATACTTTTTGTTTTTTGCTATTAAATCAATCTCTCCGAAACGGGTTTGATAATTTGCGCAAAGTAATTTATATCTTTTCCTTCTTAAATAATTTGCCGCCTCAATTTCCCATAATTTACCTTTGTTGTTCATTGTTAATACTTTCTTTTATTCAATACAAAAATACCTTTTATCCGAATAATCTAACAGACTGTCCAAATACATGCTGAAATCCATTGACTTTATCTTATAAATTAAATCATTTCTGTAATAACTTTTTTAAAAAGGTTTTTCTGTGTATCGGTGAAATACCGTATTTCTCAATCATTTCATAATGAAGTTTAGTGCCATAACCTTTATGCTTTTCAAATTGATATTCAGGATATTTTTCAGCCATCTCAAGCATATATCTGTCTCTGCTCACTTTCGCAATAATAGACGCAGCAGCTATATTGGCACTTTTGGCATCACCTTTAATTATTTCCCATTCCGCCATTGCAAGACCGGGCCTTTTATTTCCATCTATGAGTGCAATATCAGGATTAACCGACAAACCTTCCACAGCCCTTCTCATGGCAAGAAAGGTTGCCTGTAAAATATTGATTTCATCAATTTCCCGTACGCCGGCTGTACCAATACTATAGCATACGCATTCATCAATAATTTTATCAAAAAGCAAATTCCGCTTTTTTTCAGAAAGTTTTTTGGAATCATTAACTCCGTCAATTATGTGGCCTTTAGGGAGTATAACTGCTGCAGCATAAACCGGACCGGCCAGCGGTCCTCTGCCGGCTTCATCCACACCGCAGACAATCTCAAATCCGCTTTCATAAGCCTTATTTTCATATTCAAGCCAATTCATAATTATGGCAGCTCAAGCGTAATTTTGCCAAGCTTTCCTCCTCTGAATTCATCACACAACATAACTGCCGTGCGTGCATAATCAATTTCGCCGCCTTTAATTAAAAAGCCTCGCTTTTTGCCGATAAGCTCCAAAATTTCCCATCCTTGCAAACCATCAATACTGTCAAGCTTATAGCGTTGTATAATAGCCTGCGGACGCGTTTTTCCAAGCACCTCAAGCAAGCGGCAGGATAACGTTTCAATATCCGTAACCTCGTCTTTAACAGCTCCTGTAAAGGCTAGCTTATCGCCAACCTCCGGATCATCGAACTTAGGCCAAAGCACACCCGGCGTGTCAAGAAGCTCAATACCATTGCCCACGGCAAACCACTGCTGATGACGCGTTACACCTGCTTTATCAGCAACCCTCGCCTTAGCATTTCCTGCCATTCTGTTAATAAACGAAGATTTACCGGTATTAGGAATGCCGACAACCATTAATCTTAACGCCTTACCATGCATGCCCTTGGAGATATTTTTTTCAATTGTCTTGGACAGAGCTTTCTGCACTGTAGGGATAAAACTATTGAGTCCTTTGCCTGTTCTGCAGTCAACAGGAACAGCATACATATTCCTTGATTTAAAATAATCAATCCATAATCCGGTGGCGTTGGAATCTGCCACATCACACTTATTAAGCAAAATGATTCTGGGTTTGTTTTGAATCATGGCATCCAGCTCAGGATTGGCAGAGCTGAAAGGTATTCTGGCATCAACAATTTCTACAACACCATCAACAAGCTTTAAGCTTTCTTTTATTATACGTCTTGTTTTTGCCATATGGCCGGGAAACCACTGAACTGTCTGCTTTTGAAAATCAGCCATATATACTCCTTACTCCTATTTTTTTGACGCCGCTTTTTTTATAATTGCATAGTCCTTTGCATTAACAATACCGTCATTATTGACATCAAACAAAGCAGTTGAATCAAAGCGCCCAAATAATTCAAAGCCTGTCAGCTGCGGTTTTTTATTAACATAATACTCATCCCACAGATATAGAATTTCATCTGCGGATTCACAAATAAATGTGCTGTTGTTAAGCTTATAAAAAATCTGACCGCGAAAATATTTATAAAAAATAAAACTGCTGTTTTTTGAATTATAATTAATTATATCATTGCAACCGTAAAACGCTTTATTATTCTTACTTGTATTCCCATCTATTTCGCTAATTTGTGTCACCAAAAGATGAATGCAATTCTTAAATAAACCTGTATACGTTTTTTTAACTGAAGGCATAATAACCTCTCTGAGGTTAATGCAGTTAGCAAAAGCATATCTGCCGCATTCTGATGTCTTTGGTGCAATAACCTTTTTTAGATTAGGACAATTTGAAAAAGCAAATTCACCGATTTCTTTAATCGTTTTCGGAAGTACAATTTTTTCAACAGACCTGTTGCCGGAGAAACAGAATTTTGATATTTTTTCAACCGGATTGCCATTTATTGTTTCAGGTACAAAAATAATTTTCTCATTAAGACTGCAGAAACTAACCGATCTGGAACCGGCTGCATAATGAAATCCGTTGTTATTATAACTGGGAGATGCAATATAGCTTAAAACACTTTTTGCCTTATTATCGGAATATGCAACCGCATTAATTACGCAGCGACTGTTCAAACAAATCTTTTTACCCGGAATATATTGAAAATGATTGCTGAAATTATCTCCACCTAACGGATAAAGGACCGTTCCGGCTGAACTTATGTAATAATAAACTCTTGTATTATCATCGCAATCAAAAACGATGTCACTGTAACCGGTAGACTCATTCTTTATTATTTTGTACGAAAATGATGCCTGCTCAAGCTGCTTACCCGATACCGATTTGAGAGCAGCATAGGCATCAATCATATCACGCGAAGTATTGTCTTCGTTTGGTGACATTTCCGTATCATTAACGCATTTTTTTATTTCGTCAAATGTTAAATCAGAGTCAGCACAAAAAACATCTGCAACTGCAGCAGAAACAACAGGTGCAGCAGCTGATGTGCCGTTCCAAAACACGTCCTCACCGCGGTAGCTTGATCTTACGTTTGTACCTACAGCATAGGTAAAAATACTTGAACCGTAATTGCTTGTTGAGGACAGATTTGATGAAGCAGTCATATTTCCTACTGCCAGAACCTCCGAATATATTGCCGGATACTTAGCAGTCATAGCCAGGTTCATACTATCGTTGCCCGCAGAACTGATAAGAATCACACCGCTTTTATATGCCTTTCTTATTGCAGTATAAAAATAACCGTCAGGCTCTCTTGTTCCGAAACTCATATTAATAACCTTGCAGCCGTCACTTACCGCCTTATCGATAGCTGCAGCTGCACTTGTCAGCGAAATATCCTCTCCGCTTCCTGCCTTATATGAATATATTTTTACATTATCCGGTGTATTGTATAAAAGAGTACCTGCCACATAAGAACCATGGTAATCCTCATTCGGAAGATTATCATAGCCTCCTACAAGTCTGTCTCCGTAAACTTCACTGTTTTCGGTTCCGGTATCTATAACAGCAACTTTTATTTCCGGCAGATTATCAAAACTAGTATTAAGCAGCTTAAGTGCATCATCAACATTATTTGTTGCAGCAGCAAAACATCTTGTATCAAGCGCATCTTCTGCATCATCAATATTTGCAATTGATTCACGCTCAACAAACTCAACGTCATCAAGTGAAGCATAATACTTTTCAGCTGCCAGCAAATCCTTCTCGCAGTTAAACTGAAGAACGAGCATATCATTGCAGTCAGAAGCAATATTCACTGCGTTAAGAGTATCTATATTCTTTTTACTTTTTACTCGCAGACGATTTGAAATTTCGCCTTTAAACTCAGATAGCTGATACCAAAACTGATCTATTTGACTTTTTTCTACTGCTTGGCTTATATTCAATGTGACACATTTGATACCGACTGTTAAGCTAGACAGTATGATTAGTGCAGATAATATAATCGCTACAGTCCTTTTCATAATAATACTTCCTTAAAAATCATTATAAAAATGCTTACAAAATATCAATTATATTATAACGAATTTACAAATATAATTCAAGCTGTTTGATAAAAAATTATCAAAAATAAAAAAAGACCGCACAAGGATTTACCTCTGCGGTCTCAAAACGTAATCGAGATTACTGAATGTTCTCCTTAACCTTAGCTGCCTTACCAACGCGGTCACGAAGATAATAAAGCTTAGCACGGCGAACCTTACCTGAGCGAACAACCTGAACATCAACAACATTTGGCGAATGCATTGGGAAAACTCTTTCAACACCTACGCCGTATGAAAGGCGGCGAACTGTAAAGGTCTTTGAAATGCCGGAACCTTTAATTGCAATTACTGTACCCTCAAACATCTGAATTCTCTCACGTGAACCCTCACGGATATTTACCGATACCTTAACTGTGTCACCGATGTTGAACTTTGGAAGTTCTGCTTTGATACTGTCTTTTTCGATTAATTTAAGTGCGTCCATTTTTCTTTCCTCCTATTTTTTATGAGATGTTCATATCAATTACTGAAAGCGGACCATCTTCTTAAATGCTCACACATTGGGCATTTACGCGTTGCCAGAGAAGCAACGGATCAAATGCTGAAATATAATATCATACTTATGATGAAAAAGCAAGTATTTTTTAAATAAATTCTTTGTAATTTTTATCAAGAATAGCTATTCTTGATATGCTTTTCCATTCATAATCCATATCAATAAGCCTTATAATTGTGTCAAACAGAAGTGTGGGATTCAGATTTTTTTCAGTTCCGGCAAAAAGTCTTACATTAAGAACAATCATATCTTCTCTTAAAGAAACATTATATCTGTCAATAAAGGTCTTAATATCTGTTTCCTTAAAAACACGTCTTCTGCCCTGCTTTCTTTTTTTGCATGCCAAAATTTCTTTACTGTCAAGTACAGACTTTATTTTTTTCAATGCAGTGTCATTGTCTTTAAACTGAAATTTATAAACATAATCGGAATAAGCAATTTCACTGCAATCCCGGAAATTATCATAAACATCCATTATCTTTAAATCATCGGGAAGCACATCATTCATTTTCATTTTTATCTGTGTGTTATCTATTTCTCCGATTATTCTGATATCTACGCTCTCACAAAGGCTCTCAACACCAAGGGAAAGCGGCAAAGAAAAACTCATGTACGGATGAGGATTAAAGCCTTCAGTATACCACAGCGGAATCTCTGCACGCTTGAATGCCCTTGCCATTGCCCGGTTAATATCAAGATGACTGATATATTTCAGTCTGTTTTGTTTTGCAAAACGAAGTCTAACTTCTCGCATCGCATTTACCCCCGTTAAGCTTATTCGCTCCGCATCCTGAACATTGAATTCTGCAATGAGGCGTTGTTTGGTTCATATGAGCCTTTTTATTCTCATTTTCAAGAAATTTTCTGCTGACACCGAAATCAAGATGATCCCACGGCAACAGCTCGCTGAACGCTCTCTTACGATGCGTATAAAAATGCGGATCAATTCCGTTTTCTTCAAACGCCTGCATCCAGGCATCAAAGTTAAACTGATCATCCCAGGAATCAAACTTGCAACCAAGCTCAAAAGCACGCAGAATAACTTTACCGAGTCGTCTGTCTCCTCTGGCAAGAACACCTTCAAGCAGCGAAGTCGGGGTATCATGATACGATACCTTGATTTTTCTTGACGGTATACATTCAAGCAAATATTTCTGCTTTTCTTTTAAGGATTCCATACTGTCCTCAGGCTCCCACTGAAAAGGTGTAAATGGCTTTGGTATAAACGAGGCACATGAAATTGAAACCTGAACACCTGTTCCTTTTTGTCTGTTTGGATTATTATAAAATGAATGAACAACTTCCATGCCTAAATCAGATATGCCTTTAATATCCTCCAAAGTCTCTGTCGGAAGTCCCATCATAAAATAAAGTTTAACAGAAGTCCAGCCGTTATCAAATGCCTTGGTACACGTACTGATAACTTCATCCTCTGTTACATTTTTATTTATAACATCACGCAGACGCTGCGTACCTGCCTCAGGGGCAAAGGTCAATCCGCTTCGCCTTACTTTATTAAGCTGTTCAACCAATTCATCGGAAAAGTTATCGACTCTGAGACTGGGCAAAGAAAGATTTATATTTTCCTTGACGGTCCAATCAATAAGTGTAGTAAGCATATGATTTACATCACTATGGTCCGATGTTGAGAGTGAGCACAATGAAATTTCATCATAGCCTGTTGAATCAATAAGTGCTCTGCACTGTTTATTGATTGTTTCAACACTTTTTTCACGTATCGGACGATAGATAAAGCCGGCCTGGCAAAAACGGCAGCCTCTTATACATCCTCTAAAAATTTCTTCAACGGCTCTGTCATGGACAATATTAATATACGGAACAACAAACTCCTTTGGGTAGTAAACCTTGTCCATATCCGATACAATAGATTTTTTTACAGGCTTGGGCGCATCTGCAATCGGCTCGATTGCCTTCAACGTGCCGTCATCATTATAAGTATCTTTATAAAGACAAGGAACATAAACGCCGGTAATATCCTTGGCTTTTTCAAGAAACTGCTGTTTAGTTTCACCCTTTTTTTTGCACTCTTTTAAAAGATCAATTACTTCATTGGTGCTATATTCACCTTCACCGAGAAAAACAATATCCACGAAATCAGTTATTGGCTCCGGGTTGCAGCAGCAAGGACCGCCAACACATATAATCGGCGTTAAATCAGTTCTCTTACTGCTTTTCAGCGGTACTTGAGCCAGATTAAGCATATTAAGCACATTTGTATAACAAAGCTCATATTGGAGTGTAAACCCTATCATATCAAAATCTTTTATATAATCTCCGCTTTCAAGTGCAAAAAGAGGAATGCTGTTTTTTCGAAGCTGTTCCTCCATATCATGATCGGGAGCAAAAACACGCTCGCACCACGCATCTTTTCTTTCATTAACAAGACCATAAAGTATTTTCATGCCTAAATGGCTCATCCCTATTTCGTATGTATCCGGAAAACAAAACGCATAACGTATATCAACTGCATTTTTATCCTTTGTAACAGAATTAAGTTCCCCGCCGATATAACGTGCGGGCTTTTGAACATACTGTAATATTTTTTCAACTTCTCTCTTCATAATAACCTCAATATAAAACACTGTATGCAGTCAGATAAACTGCAATAAGCAGCAGTGAAAATGATTTATACTCAATAATAAGATAAATGGATAGAATAAAAATAAGGATTAAAAAAGCTCTGCTGATAAATCCTGATATTCTATACGAATACAATCTTAAAACCCTGCCGCCGTCAAGAGGATAAATAGGCAGAATGTTAAGTGAAAATAGAATAAGATTTATATCATCACGCAGAAAAAAATATAAAATCAAATTTGCAGCCGGACCTGCCAGTAAAATACAAAGTTCCTTTATACGCGACAACTTTGTACTGTATTTCAATGCAAGACCGTAAAAAGAAAAGGTAAGGCTGTCCGGACTGCCTCCCACGGCAAGAAGCACAGCAAAATGAGCAAGTTCATGAACTCCCGAAAAGACGAACAGCAATAGTAAATCGGAAGCATTGAGCAGTGCAGCAAAACATAAAACCAAAATAAAAGAAAATTCTATTTTTACTCTGCAGTTTTTAATTACAAAGCCCACAAAAAATCACCATTTTATAATACGGTGATTCGCAAATCAAAATAACTTATTTTTTCTTTCTGTCAATATAATCCTGCAAAATAACAACCGCCGAAACAGCATCAACTACATTCTTGCGTTTTGACCCTCTGACATTATTTGAACTAAGCATATTATGTGCTATAACAGTGGTGAGACGTTCATCTTCAAAATCGACAGGTACATCCGTTTTGTGAGAAAGAAGTGCACCAAGCTCTTTACACTTTTCGGCACGAAAGCCATAGGTGCCGTCCATATTTCTCGGCAAGCCGATAATCACCATTTCTGCCTTTTCTTTATTTATTATATTCACAATTTTATCAACCAGCTTGGGTGCATAGCTTTCTTTGATAACACAATATGAGGAGGCAAGTATTTCTTTAACATCGCAAAAAGCAATTCCCGTTCTCACATCGCCATAATCTACTGCCATTATTTTCATAGAATATCCTAAATTAAATTTCATCAAAGGGGAAATCAAATTATAATGATTTCCCCTTATGCTAATTATTCCTCGTTATCTTTAGATGATGCAGCAGCGGATGCAGTTGTATCCTGCTTTGCGGTTGTAACTTCATCATCAGCATTTTTTGTAGTATTTTTATCTTTGTCTTTATCTTTATCCTTATTCTTATCGTCCTTTTGCGTTTCTTCAACATGACCTCCGCCGCAATAGCCCGGCAGATTGTTTGCATCATACCAGCCGTAATTGCCACCACCGGATGTAAGCTTGCCGCAATAGCTGCAATAAGAACGCTGCACTATACCGTCATATTCAGGAAACTCGGTTTTATGCTTAATACCCTTATTGTCTTTAATTTCATAAATTTCCTTCATTACCGTATTCCATATTGTTCCGGCAGGATTTGGAGAAAGATTATAATGAACCTCTTTAGGGGTATCATAGCCATACCATGTTACACCTACAAAATCCGGCGTACCGGCTGCAAACCATCTATCCTTATTATCATTGGTCGTACCGGTCTTACCAAAACATTCAATGCCCGAAAGCTTATAAAAACGGCCTGTACCGCTCTGCATAGCAGCCTGCAGAAGTTTGTTCATAAGCCAGCTTGTGCTTTCCGATACAGTTTTCTGCTTTGTTTTATCCGGTGTTTTTTCAATGATGACATTGCCTTTGCTGTCTTCTATTTTAAAATAGCAATAAGGTTCATAATAGTAACCGCCGTTACCGTATGAAGCATAGGCAGCTGTCATATCAAGAACTGTTGCACCATTTGTAAGTGAACCGATTGCCATAGGACCATAATCGACATCGCGAACACTGTCAAGAGTAGAAAGTTTAAAGTATTCGCTCAAATAATTGTATGAATAATCCACACCTATTTGATCAAGAGTCCTTGCTGCAATGGTGTTAAGTGACTGTGCAAGACCATACTGAAGCGTTACATTATTTGATGAATATCCGCCGCCTTCATTATGAGGCCAAGGCTCACCATCAACAACCTTCAAAGGTGCATCCTTCATAATAGAGGACCAATAGATATTTACATTTTCATCGTTAAGACTTTTTTCAAGTGCCGGTCCGTAAACAGAAAGAGGCTTTATTGTTGAACCCGGGGGACGGGTAGACATTGCCGCACGGTTGAGAAGCATAGCTCCCCTATTCTTGCCGGCACCGCCGATAATACCGAGCACTCTGCCGTTATAATCCATAATCGCCATCGCGCCCTGAACAGTTTCATCCGGCATACGTCTGTAATTTTCATATACATCCTCAAGTGCATCCTGAACATCAAAATCAATTGCTGTATAGATTTTAAGTCCGCCGCCGTAAACAAGGTCATGAGCTTTCTTGCTTGTATATCCCATTTTTTGCAAATCTTCCTGGACCGTTGAGATTACAAAATCAACATAATAATTTGTAATTTCATCATTATCTTTTTTAGAAGACTGCTCTTTAAGCTGCGAACCCTTGTAATCTTTGCTGTTCGTGAAAACCATTTTATAATTCTTCGCAGAATTATACTCATCTTCAGTTAAAAATCCGTTATCCTCATGCTTCATTTCATCGAGAATCCAAAGCTGTCTTTTTCTGTTTTCATCAGGATTAATAAGAGGATCATTCTGTGATGGATATTTTGTTATAGCAATAAGTGAGGCACATTCTGCTGCATTAAGGTCTGAGACTTCCTTTCCGAAATAAAATTCAGCTGCCGTTTTCACGCCGTAACAACCATGAGAAAGATAAATTGTATTCAGATAAGCTTCAATTATCTGGTCTTTTGTATAATGACGTTCCAGATTCAACGCTCTTAAAATCTCATTAAATTTTCTTACGAAAGTAACTTTATTGTCATCAGTAAGATTTTTAATAACCTGTTGGGTAATCGTTGAACCGCCTTGACCGCTGTTTGAAGGTTTAACCAATACGCCGACTGTTCTGATCCAGTCAACACCGTGATGCTTTCTGAAACGCTTATCCTCGCCGGCAATTAATGCTTCAGGAAGATACTCACTCATTTCATCAAGATTAACCCAAATACGGTTTTCTTCACCATGAAGACGGGTTATTTCCACTACCTTACCGTCATCAGTACCGAGAATAGATGAAGTTTGATTTTGCGACTGCGCTTCTTCGGTAAGATTAAATACAGGATCACCGTATACTACACTGTAACCGTAAATGGCCATTACGCAAAAACATACAATGCCCACTACGCCGACAATCATACCCATTCCGAGAAAAGCTTTGCCTATACCGAAAATTACCTTTTGTGCAGGTGTTTTTTCCTTTTTCTGCTTTTTTCTCTTTTCGCGCCTTTCTTTTTTCGCTGCAAGCTGATTTTCTATCTTGCGTCCTCGTTCAATCTTTTTGGATTTTTTATCAGACGCTGATACATTATAAGACGATGGTAAGCTGTCTGCCTTTTTTTCACGGGCGGTTTTATCCTCATCATAGGCTTTAGCTGAATTACTCATAAACGATTCAAGTAAATCATCATAATCATTTCTTGAAGCCATATATATACCTCCGTAAGTTATTTAGAATATTATAATACAAGTTTTAAAATAAATAAAGGGGTAAATTGTAAACATTTGTAACCAAATACCGTCAATCATCCATTTATATGTCTTGCTTTCTTTTTATTCATTTCAATAAGCTTTTTATTTATGGCAATATCATCATAATTCTTTTTTGCCCTTATAAATATCCAAAACTTTTTTTTACAAGCGTTACACTGACCTGCAGACTTAAATGCTTTATTAGCATAATCATAACGCTGAAGTACTTTAATTTTACTGCTGCAAACAGGACACTCCAAGGATACATCTGAAATATCAAAACAGTCATCCTTTGGTGAAAGATAATAAGGCTTATAAATCAGCTTTTCAAAAAAAGCCTGATCGCATTTATGAATATGACTAAAAAACTTTTTTTTATTAAATACCTTTTTAAAACAATAAGCTTCGGCAAAGCAATCTTCAAGTGCCCTGTGCAAAGATTTATCGGACAAATCTATTTCAAACAGCTCTGCACACCGGCTCAAACTGATTTGATTACCGCTGTCATCCTCAGTAAACTGCATACAATATTCTTGTAAATCAGCATATTGCGTTATAAAATCAATATGTGTAGTGCCTTTAAATTTAGAAAAATTATCAACAAGTGTATATAAATCACTTCTCGACCAGCTTAAAAAAACATTTTCCCCGCCGCTGCTCCATCGTGCAAAATCAGAGAATGCATCATCAAAATCAATACCTGATTCTTTGATTTCCTCCATAGAGATATTTGTCAGATTTTTAAATCTGCCGCCGAGTCTCTTACTGACTCTGGGCTTTATAAGCTGCTTAAAGGTATCCATTATATCCAAACTGCTGCTGAGTTTAACTGCACCGATTTCGATAATTTCATTCATACCTTTATTTGTCTTATAATTATATGCGTTATTCCATTCTAAATCAAAAATAATATAATTCATAAAATCTATTCCAAAAAAATTAACCTTGCAATTAAGCAAGGTTAATTCTCAAAAATTTTATCCTATAAACAAAAAGATAAGAAATGCTGCAAGTACAATAACAAAAAATCCAACAATCAACCATTTTGTGATTTTTTCAAGCTTTGCTTCAACAGTTCTGGCTTTTGACTTGCCGAGGAAGGTTTCAGCGCCACCGGCAATAGCACCGGAAAGGTTTTGTGAACGACCCTCCTGCATAAGAACTACAACAGTTATAATAATAGATGCCAGGATTAACACTGCACCGAATACATAATGATACCAGGACATATTTATTCCTCCGATTTCGATAAATTACTTAAAGTAGTATATCATAAGAAAATTAATAATGCAAGTACTTTTTTTATTTATTAAAAAGTGATTTGCTCGGCAACATCGTTCTCACTCGGAAGTGCACCTGCAGCCGGAAGATTTTTCGCTCTGAAGCGCCACTCCTTTTCAAATTCACCCTGCTGATACAAATGAATCGAAGTGACTTTATGTGTCTTTTTAAGCTTCATCGCTGCAATACCCTGTGTGTCCTTAGTTGCTTTAGGCAAAATACCGGCAGTATTAACAAGCAGCATCCTGCCTGCAGAGGAACAAATAACAATATCCGTATCCTCCTTAATATAAAGCGCCTGTGCAAGCGCTGACTTGCTCGAGTAAGCATTAATCAGTTTCTTTCTGTTTGTTTTAGTTGCATAAGCGGACACATCAACCTTTGCCAGTTTTCCGTTTTCAAACACAAAAATCATATAGCCCGAATATTCACTGAGAACAGCCATATAGACCAACTGCTCATCCTCTGACATTTCAAGCTTAGATGCAACATACTCACCCAACACCGATGCTTTTGTATCCGCAAAATCATCAACCTTAGACTTATATACCTGCTGCTTGTTTGTAAAAAACAGCAGTTCATCTTTATTTGAGCATTCCGTTTCCGGCAGCATTTTGTCACCCTCTTTAAGCTTTTGCTCACCGCTCATACGAAGATTGGCTGTCTTAATCTTTTTAAGATAACCTTGCTCCGAAAGAAAAAGAGTAACCGGATAATCAGGAATTTCAACAACATCAATAATCTCTTCATCTGCGATTTCATAAAGAACTTCGCTTCTTCTGCCTTTATCGTATTTTTTAGAAACAGCATCAAGCTCTGAAATAATAATTTTTTTCATTTTGTTTTTGCTGGAAAGAGTTGCTTCCAAATCCGCAATATCTGTCTCAAGCTGCTCAATATCTTTAATTCTCTTAAGTATATATTCGCGATTCAGGTGGCGCAGCTTGATTTCAGCCACATATTCTGCCTGAATTTCATCGATACCAAAGCCTATCATAAGATTTGGAACAACCTCTGATTCACTTTCGGTTTCTCTGACTATTTTAATTGCTTTATCAATATCAAGCAAAATTTTTGAAAGGCCTTTTAAAAGATGAAGCTGTTTTCTTTTCTTTTCGAGGTTAAAAGTAATGCGCCTTCTTATACATTCAAGTCTGAAGTCAATCCATTCCAAAAGTATACTTTTAACACCGAGCACCATAGGTCTGCCTTTAATTAAAACATTGAAATTACAGCTAAATGAGTCCTGAAGCGGTGTCATTTTATAAAGCTTAGCCATAAAGATATCCGGATTAATGCCACGCTTTAAATCAATCGTTATTTTCAAACCTGACAAATCCGTCTCATCACGGACATCATTAATCTCTTTTATTTTATTAGTTTTAACAAGTTCAATGATTTTATCAATAATTGCCTCAGAAGTCGTAGTGGGAGGTATCTGTGTAATATCAATACAGTTATATTTTTTATCATAAGAATACTTTGCGCGTACTTTAACAGAGCCTCTTCCTGTTGAATATATTTTTTCAAGCTCATCCTTATCATAAAGAATATAACCGCCACCGACAAAATCAGGTGCAATCAAAGTATCCGATACAACATGGTCGGGATTTTTCATCAGGGCAACTGTTGTATCACATATTTCCTTAAGATTAAAGGAAGCAATTGACGAGGCCATACCTACAGCAATACCTGTCGTGACATTACACAAAATCGTAGGAAAAGTTACAGGCAGCAAAGTCGGTTCAGTCATGGAATTATCGTAGTTAGGCACAAAATCAACCGTATCTGATTTAATATCATCAAATAATTCATGGCAAATCGCAGCCAGCTTAGCCTCAGTATAACGGGATGCGGCATACATCATATTTTTACTGTAAGCCTTACCAAAGTTACCCTTTGATTCTATATAAGGATAAAGCAAGGACTCATTGCCGCGGGACAGTCTAACCATAGTTTCATAAATTGCAGCGTCACCGTGAGGATTAAGCTGCATTGTGCGCCCGACAATATTAGCACTTTTGATAGTGCTGCCCTGCAAAAGCCCCATATTATACATTGTATATAAAAGCTTTCTGTGCGATGGTTTTAATCCGTCTATTTCAGGAATAGCACGAGAAAGGATAACGCTCATGGCATACGGCATATAGTTGCTTTTAAGTGTGTCAGTTATAATTTCACTCTGAACCGAGCCGGCGCCCTTTATATGAACATTATCTGCAAGAGGATTATTATTTATCTCTTCTTCTTTTTTTCTTTTTGCCAAAATAAACCCCTCCCCTTAACTTACATCAGCTGCATCTAAATAAAGATGACCGTAATCGGCTATATATTCTTTTCTTCCATCAAGATTATCACCTAAAAGCAAATCAAACATTTCAGATGTCTGCTCAGCTTCATCAGGCGTAACCTTTATCAAACGTCTCGTTTTTGGATTCATTGTCGTAAGTGCCATCATCTCAGCCTCGTTTTCACCGAGACCCTTTGAGCGGTCAACTTTATATTTTTCGTCACCCAGCTCTTTTCTTATTTCATCCATTTCAATTTCATTATAGGCAAAATAGGTCTGGTCCTTACAAGTTATCTCATATAACGGTGACTCTGCGATATAGACCTTACCTGCTTCAATAAGCTTTGGCATAAGTCTGTAAATCATTGTAAGAATAAGTGTTCTTATCTGAAAGCCGTCAACATCGGCATCAGTACAGATTAGAACTTTAGACCAGCGCAGATTGTCCATATCAAACATTGAAAGATCCTTAGCAGCCTTGCTTTTCACTTCAACACCGCATCCCAAAACCTTTATCAAATCAGTAATAATATCACTTTTGAATATCTTGTCATAATCGGATTTCAGGCAATTGAGTATTTTTCCTCTTACAGGAATAATGGCCTGAAAATTAGCATCCCTTGCCTGCTTACAAGCACCTAGAGCCGAATCGCCCTCAACTATAAATACTTCGCGCTCATTTACATCTTTAGAACGGCAGTCAACAAATTTCTGAATACGGTTTGTCATATCCATTTTTGACTGTAAAGAAGTTTTTAAGGTTTTTCTCGTATTCTCGGCCTTAACCCTGGCCCGCATATTAATAAGCACCTGATTGGCAATTTTATCGGCATCCATTTTATTTTCGATAAAATACACTTCAAGCTGCTTTCGAAAATAGTCCGCCATTGCTTCTTGAATAAACTTATTTGTTATAGCCTTCTTCGTTTGATTTTCATATGAGGTTTGAGTAGAAAATGAGGAAACAACAAAAATAATACAATCCTCAACATCCTGAATGTTAATCTGGCTGTCAGATTTCGTGTATTTATTGTTCGCTTTAAGATAGGCATTGATTTGATTTACAAAAGCGCTCTTAAAAGCTTTTTCAGGTGCACCGCCATGCTCAAGAAAGCTGGAATTATGGAAATATTCTTTAATCTGTGTTTTTAAAGAAAAGCATAAAGCCGCCTTAATTTTCAGCTTATAATCCGGCAAATCCTCACGGTCTCTTCCCTTTCTTTCACACTCCCAATACTGAGGAGCGGTAAATGCATTGTCACCGGCAAGCTCTTTAACATAATCCATAATGCCGTCATTATAACAATATTCAATCGTATTGAATTTTGAGGCGCTTTGCTGATCTTTAAGAATAAATTTTATACCGTCATTTACAATCGCCTGCTTTTTAATTGTATCCTTATAGTATTCAAGCGGAACATTAATGTCAGTAAAAACATCCAAATCCGGTTTCCATCTTATACGTGTGCCGGTATCCCTTTTGTCATATTTTTCTTTTTTTAAGCCACCGATATTCTCGCCTTTTTCAAAGTGAAGGGTATATTTATATCCATCGGTGTGCACCTCGGCATCCATATACTCGGATGCATATTGCGTAGCACAAAGACCGAGTCCGTTAAGGCCCAATGAAAATTCATAATTTTCACCATCAGTATCATACTTTCCGCCGGCATACATTTCGCAGAATAAAAGTTCCCAATTGAATTTGTCCTCATTCTTATTGTAATCAACAGGAATACCTCGACCAAAATCCTGCACTTCAATGGAGCCGTCAAGAAAGCGTGTAACAACAATTTTGTTACCGAAACCTTCTCGGGCTTCATCAATTGAGTTTGACATAATTTCAAATATAGCATGCTGGCATCCGTCAAGTCCGTCAGAACCAAATATTACTGCAGGTCTTTTACGTACTCTGTCAGCACCTTTCAGTGATTTAATGCTTTCATTACCGTATTCTTTCTTCTTAGCCAAAATTTTCCCTCCGATACAGAAGTTCATATTCTGTGATATATTACAATATCTTGTGCAAAAAGTCAAGATTGCCAAAATCAATACACATACATAGTATGTTATTTTGATATAAAATAACAAATAATGCACATTTTTTCGGCTGCATAATCTGTGTTTTAATATACAGGATTACAAAGTGATCTGTTTTCATAAAATTATAGCAAAAAATAAAAGCAGTCAAACAAAGTATTACACATCATTTGACTGCTTATCATAATTATTTTTTATTCACTTGTGCTCTCTTCGTCATCCGAACCGGTTTCACAATGAACATCATTCATCTCTTCACAAGAAGCCGTATCTTCCAAAACAGTTTCACTGTCATCAGTCTGTTTTGTATCATTCGGTATTACAGAAAACTCCTCACTTGTTTCCTCAATAAAACCCTTTTCCATAAGCTGAATAAATTCATCTTTATTAATTTTTTCTCTTTCCATTAATGAAATTGCAACAAGCTTAAGCTTATCCATATTATCTTTGAGTATATTTTCGGTTCTTTTGTAAGCTTCGTTGATAAGACGCGAAACCTCTTCATCAATTTTTGCAGCAGTTTCTTCGGAATAATTCTTAACATGACCGTAATCACGGCCGATAAATACCTCCTGATTGTCACCGCCGTAATTAATAGGACCGATAGCCTCACTCATACCATACTTGGTAACCATTTCTCTTGCGATAGAGGAAGCACGTTCAATATCACTTGAAGCTCCGGTGGAAATATCATTCATTGTAAGCGCTTCGGCAACTCGACCGCCAAGAAGCGATACCAGTGAATCAAGCATATCATTCTTAGACTCGTAATTCTCCTCCTGCGGCTGATACATTGTATAACCGCCTGCACCCATACCTCGGGGTATAATTGAAATTTCCTCAACCGGGTCATGATTATCAAGATAATACGAAACAACAGCATGACCAGCTTCATGAAAGGCCGTGAGTCTGAGTGCTTTTTCACTATACTTATGAGATTTCTTTTCCGTACCCATAAGCACCTTAACCATAGCCTCCTGAATTTCAGCCATAGTAATTGCTTTATACTTTCTTCTTGCCGCAAGAAGTGCAGCTTCGTTTAAAAGATTTTCCAGGTCTGCACCGACAAAGCCAATCGTATTTTTAGCAATGTTTTTAAGATTTACATCAGGTGCAAGAGGCTTGTTTCTTGAATGAACTTTAAGAATTTCCTCTCTGCCGTTTGTATCAGGCCTGCCGACAGTTACCTGTCTGTCAAATCTTCCCGGTCTGAGAAGAGCAGGATCAAGAACATCAGGTCTGTTTGTAGCAGCTATAATGATTACGCCCTCATTTGCACCAAAACCATCCATTTCAACAAGAAGCTGATTAAGCGTCTGCTCACGTTCATCGTGACCGCCGCCCATTCCTGTACCGCGCTGACGGCCTACTGCGTCAATTTCATCAATAAATACAATTGCCGGAGACTTTTTCTTTGCCTGATCAAACAAATCACGTACTCGAGATGCGCCGACACCAACATACATTTCAACAAAATCCGAACCGGAAATAGAAAGAAACGGTGCACCGGCTTCACCGGCAACTGCACGGGCAAGCAAGGTCTTACCCGTACCCGGAGGTCCGACAAGAAGCACGCCCTTAGGTATTCTTGCACCAAGTTTTGTAAATCTGTCCGGCTCTTTCAAAAACTCAACCAATTCTTCAAGTTCTGCTTTTTCCTCGTCACAGCCGGCTACATCTTTAAAAGTTGTTGTTCGTTTTTCATCCTCCACAAGACTCTTCGTTCTTATTCTGCCAAATCCTAATGTACGATTTGTCTCATTATTCATTGCAGAGCTCATTTTTCTGAATGCATATATAGAGAGTCCTATAATAAGAATAAACATAATCGCAGTAGGAAGCATACTTACAAGCCAATTGCTTGAAGTGCCGCGCTTATAATCATAAACAATTTTTTTATCCTTATTTTCAGGCTTAGCATTATAGTTTTCTACATCATCCTTAATATCTTCAAGAAAAATGGAAACATTCGGCACTTTGTATTCTCTGAACTTAACCTTATCCCTATCCTTTTCTTCAACCTTTTCAAGATCCTTAAAGGTTCTGTAATTCATTTCACCGCTTGAAAGGTCAAGAACAAAGTCCGCAACCTCGCCATTTTCAAACATAGCTACAATTTGTGAATACTTAACTGCTTCTTTATTCTGGGCATTTGCATAAATCATAATTGACCCGATAAGAACAACAGGAATAAGCAGATAAATCAAAATCGATTTCCAGTTTTTTGACAAATAATCCATTAATTAATCCTCCGAAGGAAGTCCTGACAGACAATATATATTTTGTGTTGAGGCGCTTAATGAAACCCTTTGTGCAACACAATATCCGATAACGCCAATTACTCCTTGTTCATCGGTAACAATACCGATAGATTCTCGAAGCTCCTGCGGTATCTTAAGCTCATTAAAAAGCTTTTTCAGCGTTTTCGTGCAGCCTCTGCCTGCAGGTGATATTTTATCACCCGGCATACGGCCCCTAATTTTCACTGTTCCGATAATTTTATCATAGTCACAATAAAAATCAACACTTTTAAAATCAAATTCAGAAAATTTTAAAACTTTTGAAACAAACGGGAAAATATTATTACGTTTTGAAAAATCAGCACATCTAAGATATTCGCTGTCACTCACCGCATAGTAATCCCCGCATATCTGTATTCTTCCCACTTTATCTAAAAGTGCAATAACACTATTTAAGTGAACTCTGTCCAACCTTATATTATATACAGAAAAATAGTTTAATATTACTCGTTTAATAATTGAAATACTGTATTTTGAAAGGACAGAGATTTTTAATTTATCATTAAAAAATGTGTTGGAATAAGCCTCATCAGCGTATTCTTCTATAAACGTCATATCTTCGTTAATATCCGAGATAAAATCCGCTGTGTTTTTTTCAAAATCACAATTTAGCTTTTTAAAATCCGGAATAATATGATTTCTGATATAATTTCTTGCATAATCATTACTGAAATTCGTACTGTCTACTCTGTATTCAATATGGTTTTCAGCACAATACTGCCTGATTTCTTCTGATGAAAGTTCAATAAGCGGTCTTATTATTTTGCCTCTCACCGGCGGAATTGCACATGCACCCTTCAAACCTGTTTTTCGCGATAGTCTAAAGAGCAGTGTTTCAATATTATCCGAAAGATTATGTGCAGTTGCAATCTTATCACAGTCTATAGTGTCAAAAAACGCATATCGTTTTTCCCTGGAATATTCCTCAACGCCCATCTTACGTTTCTTTGACTCATTAACTGCATTAATAGATAACTGGTAATACGCAACTGCATTTGCATTGCAGTAACTTTTAACAAATTCAGCATCATCAACAGATGACTGACCTCTGATACCATGCTCAACATGAGCTGCGCAAACAGTAATGTTATATTTATTGCGCATTGATAGCATATAATGCAGCAACAGCATAGAGTCAGCACCGCCGGACACGGCTACAAGCACTCTATCACCACTCGAAAGCATATTATATTTTTCGATAGTAGTATTGATTTTATTATTCATAATGTGATTTATCAATTGACCTGAAACGTGTAAATTCTTTATCAAAGGTCATTTCAATTGAGCCTGTTGCACCATGACGGTTTTTTGCAACAATAAGCTCTGTTTTATTTGCATCAATATCGTCCTGCTTGTCCTCGGAAACATCACTTCTGTAATAATCCTCACGATAAAGAAAAAGAACAATATCTGCATCCTGTTCAATTGAGCCTGACTCTCGTAAATCTGCAAGCTGAGGTTTATGGTTTTTTCCGTGCCCTTCAGTTCCTCTTGAAAGCTGGGCACAACAGATTACAGGTATATTTAAATCCTTGGCCATCATTTTAAGGTTTCTTGTAATTTCAGAAACCTCCTGCACACGGTTTTCTTTTTTCGTTGCAGAAGAAATCAAACCGAGATAATCAATAATAATTGCATCAACATTTTTCATTCTCCTGATACGGGATTTGATTTCGGGCACTGTAATGGAGGACGTGTCATCCAAATAAAGTTCAACATCACTGAACTGACCGGCAGCATTGCCAAGTCTTACCCACTCGTCATTTGTAAGCTCGCCCGTTTTCAGCTTTTGTGACTCAACACCCGCCTGTGCGGACAGGAGTCTTTCGGCAAGCTGTTCCTTTGTCATTTCAAGACTGAATACGATACACTTTTTTCTTGCATTCATGGAAATGTTCTGCGCAAGATTTAGGGCAAAGCTGGTTTTACCCATAGCAGGACGCGCACCAATAAGAATAAGATCGGATTTATTAAGACCGGTCAAATACTTATCAAGCATCCCGAATCCTGACGGAATCCCTTTATACTTATCCTTATCCTCACCTGTTATTTGGGCAAGCTTGGTATAAACATCATTAACAACAACTTCGCTGAGCTTTGTAGGACCATTCTTTTCCTTACCCTGGCGAACGTTATAAATCATTTGCTCGGCATTATCAAGAATTACTGAAGCATCAGCCTCACCGCCGGATGCCTGAGAAATAATTTCATTTGATATGTCAATAAGCGTACGCAGATAATACTGTTCCTTAACAATCTTGATATACTCGCCAATATTCACGGTTGAAGGCACAGTTTCACGCAGCTGAAGAAGATATTCCCTGCCGCCTGATGTATCATACTGCCCTGTTTTGGTTAAAGTATCCACAAGAATTACAGGGTCAATGGCCTTTGACTTTGAATACATAAGCATCATTGCACCGAAAATAGCGCGGTGCTGAGGAAGATAAAAGCATTCTGCATTAATATCGGCAACCGCTTCTTCCATACAATCGGCATCAATAAGTACACAGCCTAAAACCGATTGCTCAGCCTCAAGATTGAAAGGCATTGCACCTGTCAAATTAGTTTCAGCCATTTTTAAGCCTCCGACACCTGCACAAAAATCTTTGCACTGATGCCCTGGTAAACCTTTATCTCCGCCTGAAGCGTTCCAAAGGCTTTCATATCCTCCATAAGAATTTTACGCTTATCTATGTCTACACTAAGCTCTTTTTTTATTTGAGCAGCAACATCCTTTGATGTTACAGAACCGAAAAGCTTGCCATTCGCACCTGCTTTTGCTTTAAGGGAAAAGGTTTTACCCTCAAGCTTATCTGCAACCTTTTGTGCCGCTTTAATTTCCTCTGCCTTATGAAATTTCTTGGCAGACTCCTTATTGTTAAATTCATTCATCGCAGCAGCATTTGCTTCAATTGCCAAGCCCTTAGGGAAAAGAAAATTTCTTGCATATCCGTCTGAGGCATTTACAAGATCACCCTTTTTGCCAAGGCTTTTAACATCCTGCTTAAGAATTACTTTCATTTTTCTATCCTCCTATATTTCCATAAAAATCGGCAAAATCATAGGACTTCGCTTTGTTTTTTCATACATCATCTTTGACAGCTCATCGCGCAAACCGGTTTTTACCGAATTCCAATCATTATACTTACTGTCATAACGCTCATCAATAACTCTGCAGGCTAAGTCACGTGCACTGTTCATAAGTCTTTCATTCTCTTTAACATAAACAAAACCTCTTGAAACAATATCCGGACCGCTGACAATAAAACCTGTACTGCTGTCAATTGTAGCAACAACAATGATTATACCATCCTTTGACAACCGTTTTCTGTCATTTAGAACAACATTGCCGACATCACCCACACCTATACCGTCTACATAGACTTCACCTGCTGTCACGCTGTCAAGATATTTCATAGAATCGGCAGAAAGCTCAATACGGTCACCAATATTGCCGATATAAATGTTTTCCTGCGCTATGCCCATTGAAACTGCAAGGTTGGCATGCTTTTGAAGGTGCTTCTGCTCACCGTGAACAGGCAGAAAATACTTAGGCTTTACGAGTCCCATCATGAGTTTAAGTTCTTCCTGACAGGCATGCCCTGAAACATGAACATCATACATTCTCTCATATATAACTTCAACGCCGTGCTTCATAAGCTCGTTTACAACATTGCCTACCATCTTTTCATTTCCGGGAATCGGCGTAGCAGAAATGATAACGTAATCATTTGGAGAAAGGCTTACCTTTCGGTGCTCACCGAATGCCATTTTTGTAAGTGCCGACATCGGCTCACCCTGAGAACCTGTTGTTATAATTACAAGTTTATCATCAGGATAATTTCTAATTAAATTTATATCAAGCAAGATGCCTTCAGGAACATTAAGATAACCAAGCTCACTGCCTACGTTGACCAGATTCTCAAGGCTTCTGCCAATTACAGCCACCTTACGTCCCCTGGACTGTGCAACATCAATTATCTGCTGCACTCTATGAATATTGGATGCAAAGGTCGCAACCACAATTCTCTTGTTCTTGGCTTTTCTGAAGAGCATTTCAAATGAATCGCCCACTGATTTCTCACTCATTGTGTAACCGGGACGCTCAGCATTTGTTGAATCAGACAAAAGAGCCAGAACTCCCTTTTTACCATATTCCGAAAATCTGGGCAAATCAATCATATCACCGTCAACAGGTGTTGTGTCAATCTTAAAATCTCCTGTCTGAATAATAACACCTGCCGGACATTTAATGGCAAGACCGACTGCATCAGGTATGGAATGATTAACATGTATCATTTCAATATTAAAATTACCGAGTGTAATATTATCCCGCGGCTTAATTTCCATCAGCTTTACCGAGTTCAGAAGATTATGCTCATCAAGCTTGCCTTTAATAAGACCGATAGTAAGCTTTGTAGCATAAATAGGAATATTAATTTTTTTAAGAAGATATGCCAATCCGCCTATATGATCCTCATGACCATGCGTAATAATAATACCGCGAATTTTGCCTGCATTATTTTCAACATAAGTAAAATCGGGTATTACAAGATCAACACCGGGTAAATCCGAATTCGGAAAAGCAAGACCGCAGTCAACAATAAACATATCATCCTTGTATTCATACAAAGTCATATTTTTTCCGATTTCATTCATGCCGCCGAGAAAAGCAATACGAACAGACTCCTTAGTCTTAGGCGGCTGAAGAGCTTTTTTATTTGAAGCTTTGCGATAAGTCATATAACGCTTTTTGGAATTCCGTTTTCCGTAAGCGTTTTTACCGCTCTGCTTATTTTGATTTGTCATTTAATAACCTCCGTAAAATTATTTTTCCGTACAATATAAGTTGCTTAATATAATAAGACATTATTTTCCTCTTGTCAAGTAAGTCTCATATTGATTATTACCATTTTTAGTGGTAAAATATGTTTAATCTTAAAAAGAATTTATTTTTACGGTGACAAAATGAAAAATGTTGAAATCTATACAGATGGAGCCTGCAGCGGAAATCCCGGTAAGGGCGGATGGGGTGCCATACTCGTTTATAAACAAAAAGAAAAAGAAATCAGCGGCGGAAGCGACGATACAACCAATAACAGAATGGAACTGACTGCTGTTATTGAAGCTCTAAAAAGCCTAACCGAACCTTGCTGTGTCTCACTTACTACCGATTCAAAATATGTGTGCGATGCCGTGACGAAGGGCTGGGTTTACTCATGGCAGAAAAACGCATGGAAAAAGGCAGACAAAAAGCCTGCCTTAAATGTAGATTTATGGGAAGAACTGCTGCCGCTGTTAGATAAACACAAAGTTAAATTCAACTGGGTAAAAGGGCATAACGGTCATCCGTATAATGAACGCTGCGATGCTCTTGCTGTTCATTACTATCTGAATAAGTAATCAAAGTGACTCCTTTTCAATAACACCTATACCGATACCAAGCTTGCCTCCTTTAAGCAAATGAGCCTTGGCACTTCGCTGAAGAGCGGTATCTTCTTTATAATTTTTTTTATTAAATTGACGCTTTTTAAATATTCTTTCAATTGCCTGAAAATCATTATCTGTTGAATAACGGATATCAAACAAAGACGAAAACTGCAATATGTTGCTTGACTGCTCCATAAACTGCCAATTCTCGCTGTAAAGCAGCCAGCTTTCACAAAAGAAATACTTATATTCGTAATCCGGAAAATAACGATTAAAAAATGATACTGCACTTTTTAAAGAATTCACACAGTCGCAATAAACAAGTTTTTCACCCTGCGGGATATGAATATAAATAACCTTTTCTCCGTAATCAAACGGCAGCAAATCATATTTAAGAAGTCTATTATTACAGGTAAACAGCTGATACTGGAGTCTGCCAATTTTAAACAGTTCAAAATGGATATGATTTTTTATCCAATTATAATTCTTTAAGCCTTTATTATCATTATTCTCACACCAAATTCTCACATCATCCAGCGTATCAAAAAATACGGTATCATCTATTCCAAGCTGTTGATATTTATTATATGTAGTCTCGGCACATTTTAAAATTACGGCAAGACGCATTAAATCACTTTGGTATTTAAGGCACGTAAAATTCCCGCTGCTGCATTTTTGAGCAAGAGATAATATTTTGACCTTGTCTTTTTGGGCAAGGTCAATAACTTTTTGTTTTAAATTCGTATCAAGCTGAATAGAATGAATTAAATCAAGCATTAATTTTTCTCCTGTTTTGTCTTGCTTGTTTTTGAAACAGACTTCTCGGAAGCAGATGGCTTATGTGAAGGAGTTTCACTTTGCTTTTGTTCATACTTTGAAACAAGACCGGATGAAACAACATGTGTTATATCATAATGAATACTATAACGGGAAAGCAGAGAAAGCACATCAAAATTTAAAAAATTACTGTCGGCATTCTCATCCTGAATCGTAAATTTAGTGCCTTCATCAAGATACTTTATCTCTCGCTCAAGCTCACCGAGTCCATCAAGTTCTCGGCCCTCAAAAAATATATATGTACCCTTTACGGTTATCACATCTTTAAATTTATTTTCCTGAGTCTCTGTATAGGATTTTGTCGTCTGTGCAGTGGTCTCTTTATGTCCCACTGGGATAATACCACTATAAATCAGCACACAAATCACAACTGCAGCTACAGCGATTAAAGCTAATATAATATACGGCGTCTTTTTGTTTTTCTTCTTTTTCTTAAAGCGATGACGTTCAAGCGTAGGTACATCTGCCCCCTCATCATCGGTATGTGTTGCACTCATGGTTATTTCAACAGCATTTTCCTGATAAGAAGCATCGCTTTTTTTATGTACAACAAGAGGACTGTCAAGTCTTTCTTCTTTCATATCTTCTTCCATAAAATTACCTCATATAGATTTTATTAATTAATTTTAACACAAAACTTATCATTTTTCAATAAGTATTGAATTTCTAAAATAAAATTGATATACTAAAATTAAATACTTTGGCTCAGCAGTATTTTGGAGGTTATGAAATGAAAATTCTTACATTTGATATAGGCGGAACGAATATCAAATATGCCTTATGCAGCGAAAACTATGTTTTAAGTGATAAGCATACGATTCCGACAGAAGCTGAAAAAGGCGGTCAGGAGCTTATTCTGAAAATCATTTCAATAATCGAGCAATATGAGAACATAGACAGAATTGCAATATCAACAGCAGGACAGGTTGACAGTGAAAACGGTATTGTTGTTTATTCAACCGGAAACATCCCTTATTATACCGGCATGATGGTAAAAAAAATAATTGAAAACAAAACCGGACTGCCCACCTTTGTTGAAAATGATGTTAATGCTTTTGCTATGGGAGAAGCAAAATTCGGCGCAGCAAAGGGTAAATCCGACTTTTTATGCCTGACATACGGAACAGGAATCGGCGGTGCACTTTATCTTGATAACAAACTATATAAAGGTATGGGTTCATCCGCCGGAGAATTCGGCCATATGATTACACACGCAGGCGGAAAGCAATGCACCTGCGGAGGCGAAGGCTGTTATGAATGCTATGCATCAACAAAAGCCTTGCTTGAAAGTGTGAACAAACGAAACTCCATACACCTCAATGCTTTTGAAATTTTTGAAAAAGAAAATTTTCAAAAGCCTGAAATCCGTTCTGTTATTGACCAATGGATTGATGAAATGATTATTGGACTTATAAATATTATATATATTTTTAATCCGCCGCTTATTGTTCTTGGCGGAGGAATTATGAACGAAGATTATGTAATTGATTTGATTGACCGAAAAATATATAATCTGCTTATGGAAAATTTCAGAGATGTTAACATTGTTCGCTCAAGGTTGGGAAGTGATGCAGCATTACTTGGCGTTGCTGCCGAAGCGGCGAAGCTGAAAGAGATGTAATAAAACAAACAAGGTATAACTGTTTAAAATAACAGCTATACCTTGTTTATTTTTAAAGTATTAAGATAGTCTTTCATTTCTTTGCTGACTCTGCAAGACTCACGTATCTTCTGTATTGACTTATTATGTACCCAAGATGAAAGAATTCTATTTTCAAGTATATCACATACGGCCTGCTCATACTTAACAAAAGCAACAGATATGGCCCAGGCAATTGCCATATTGACATAATAGCAATCAGATTTCAGCGTTTGGAGTATATTCAGAGAACGCTCAATGTAATCATCTGTTAAATAATAATCCATAAGCATAACGACAGCAAAACGAACCTCATATTCACTGCCGTCAAAATACGGCTGAATGAAATTCCATACCGTTTCCGGTTCTTTATTGACAAATTTATAGGTTGAACAGCAACAGTCGCAAACCGCCCAGTTATCAATCAGAGGAATAAACCGCTTCAGTTCTTCCAAATGTTCTTCAATCGTGCACTTTTTATAACCTACGGCAAAACCTCTGAGCATTTTTTCTTCATAGTAATCCTCGCCAATATACAAATTTTCCTTAACCGCCTGTTTTGCAATTTTTCGCAAAACAGGAACTCGCACGCCTATTATATCCTCATCGGATACAGTCGGAATAAGATTTTTGTGAAACGCTTTATACTTTAAATCTTGATTTTTGAACAATTCCTCTCTAACATTCATACAAGATACTCCTTAAGCTCCCCCATACGCTCGTCATCACTGCTAATTATATTTTCATTAATTTCGCACTCAATACACATTGTGTTAATAAGCTTTGGATTTCTTACTTCAAGCTTATCATCCTTAAATCTTATTATATTGCTTATTCCGCCAAGTGCTTTTACAAAATCATTTAAGCGTGTAGGTATATATACATTAAGTCGGTCGGTAATTCCATATCGCTCATAACAGTATTTATATACAAAATAACCGATAGCAAAAAACACAACACCGCCCGCAAAAAAATAAACTGCATGATCAAAATAAATAACCATTTCAACAATGCCACCATTAAACAGATAACCCATCCCTAAATCAAGTATATAAGCAGTTAAATAAGCAAGCGCGCCTATAAATAATACAGAAATAAAAACAAACGGGCTTTCAAGCAAGAAAAACAAGAATAACAGCGAAGCATTACCGCTCAGCACTGCACCGGCAGCTACTGCTATAAGAACATATCGCTGTGTACCTTTTAAATCACGCAGCATCGAAATTGAAATACCAAATACTGCAAAAAGCAGCAAATAATGACCTGATAAATAACCCGACACCAGCTCGCCGTTATAACCGCGACTGAATAAATCCTTTGCACCGGTTACAATTTCACCCGAATAAACCATTGAGCCGCCATAGCTCTTGCTGAAAAACATTTCTTTAAGCGTATCAATACCAAAAAGCGAAAGCAAGTTGTCAAAAATACTGAAAAGAACAGGAGAAAAATAACTTTTGCCGGAAATCACCTGTGAAGCCCACATAATAAAATGATTCCAATAATCCATTATAAAACCTAAAAGGACCCCAAACAAAATGGAAAATATCAATGTAACCGACAGCGCCAAAATTCTGTCAAATCTATTAAAGCAAAAAGCGCAAAACACAGCGACAGCAATACCGGTAAAATATACTGAACTCTCACCGTAAAAGGAATATAAAGCCGTATTGATTACCGCAAGGCAGAGTATACTCCAAAATGCCTTAAAAGCTTGTTTTTCTTTTGTTAATGCAAGTGTAATAAAATAGCAAAACACATAACCTAAAAGTTCATAACAAAAGGCAGAAAAGCTTGACAGCAAATTAAAACCCTGTACATGAATATTAGCACCTATCAGCTGAAAAATCTCAGACAAAACAATCAAAACAGAGGCGAGTATAAAAGCAAAAAGCGATGCACACTGCAGCCTATTTAAACAATTAAATAATCTCATAACATCATTATGTGCAATAATGATGTTTTAAATACAGTTATCTGTTTTCTTCATTAAAAAACTTCTCAAAAAGCTCACTGTGAATGATTGAGTCACATTTGCTTTCGGTAACAATAATGTGATCAATAAAATCCACCTTTACTTCCTTAAGCATATTTTTTATCCTAAAGGTAAAATCAATGTCGTGTGCCGATGGAAACGGATCACCGTTTGGATGATTATGAGCAAGCAAAACATAAGCAGCATTATCGTTAAGTGCGTTCTTTAAAATTGCTCTGCAATCGACTCCCGTGCAATTGGCACACCCAACACCAACTACATATTTATTAATAATCGCACCGCTGTTTTTTGTTGTAATTTGTATTATCTTTTCAACAGGCTCATCAGCAAGCTCATTTGCACAGTATATCTTGGCATCATAAAGATTAATAATACGCTTCACATCATTATTTCTGTTTTTCACAACTCTGGAATGAATCTTTTTAATCAAGGAAATTGCAATTGCCGTTGACTCCCCGACACCTTTAACCGTCATTAAATCCTGAGGCGAAGCATTTATAACTCCTTCAATGGAGCCGAACGTGTTTATTAAAGCATAAGCAAGCGGCTTAACATCCTTACGAGGAATAATGATTGACAATAATAATTCAAGCAAATTGTGGTCAGGCGCATTTTCCATACCGCCTGAAAGGTAAAGCGCTCTAAGCCGTTCTCTATGTCCTTCCCTGCTTAAATCAGCCAAGGAAATACCTCCCTTGTCACCATTTTGAATTTCCGAAATCCGGACAGCTGTTTTCTCTCAACGCGGCACGCACTTCTACGTAACATCCGCATTTCAAACACATACCTGCAATTAAACTGTCACATTTTTTGCATGCATTTAACCTTTTACCATATTCTTCACTGCTGACTTTAAGTTCTTCACTTAAATTTGAAATATAATCTCTGACAGTCTCAAAAGAATTGAACTCACCGGCTTCATACAGCAGGCATCTTTTACACTTTTGCGTCACTTTTCAATAATAAACTTAACAACGCTGCAAGGCGGCAAACATGCTGTAAAGCCATCTGCATGTTTTTTAAAATCCGTAAATTCCTCAATTTTTACGATATCATTGTCTTTAAAATCATTTTTGTCATGAATATCGCCGGTAATGATTTCAGCCTTTACGGACTTAACCTTTGTATCTGCAACCTGACATTTAATTCGTGAAAACTTTGAGGCAGATGTATTAACAACAGTAGAATAAATTGTACCGTCTTTATCAACTGAAGCTGACTCAATAAGTTGAGGGCAGCTTTTTCCAATTTCTTTTGCTTTAATCTCATCCGTCGTAATGTAAGATCCGAGGAGTGTATTCTCCTGGTGGTCTTTAAACATTTTAAATACATGATAAGTAGGAGTCAGCACCATTTTATCCGCGTCAGTCAAAATTACTGCTTGAAGAACATTAACCGTCTGTGCGATATTGGCCATAATAACTCTGTCGGAATGCTTATTAAAAATATTCAGTGTAAGTGCAGCTACCATTGCATCTCGCATTGTATTCTGTTGATATAAAAACCCGGGATTTGTTCCCGGCTCAACATCATACCAGGTACCCCACTCGTCAACAACAAGCTGCACCCACTGCTGAGGATTAACACTGTTCATTACTGCAATGTGATTATTAATCAGCTCTTCCATACGATAGGCCTTACATATCGTTCTGTAATAATCTTTTGTATCAAATTCAGTTGCAGAGCCCTTGTTACTCCAGCTGTCATTTGCAAGCGTATAATAGTGCAGTGATATTGCCTTTGCATGGTGCTTAACCTTATCCGTAACCTCTTTAGTCCAGTGATAATCAGACGAATTAGGACCGCAGGCAATACGCATAATTTTTTCATTACCGGCATAATCTCTGACATATGTATTGTAGCGCTTGTAAAGGCAGCCGTAATATTCCGGGTCCATATTTCCGCCACAGCCCCATGACTCATTTCCGATACCAAAATACTTAACCTTCCACGGCTTTTCTCTGCCGTTTTTCTTTCGCAGTTCTGCCATAGGAGAAATACCGTCAAAAGTCATATATTCGACCCACTCACTCATTTCGGCAACAGTACCTGAACCGACATTTCCGTTAATATAGGCATCGCAGCCAAGCTGGCGGCAAAGCTCAAAATACTCATGTGTTCCAAAAGAATTATCCTCGACAAGACCGCCCCAATGCGTATTAATCATTTTTTTTCGTTTTTCTTTAGGACCTATACCGTCCTTCCAATGATATTCATCGGCAAAACAGCCTCCCGGCCATCTGAGAACGGGAATGCCCATTTCTTTAAGAGCTTTTACAACATCACATCTCATACCGTTTTCATTGGGAATTTCGGATTTTTCGCCAACAAATATTCCGTTATATATACATCTGCCCAAATGCTCGGAAAAGTGACCGTATATGTCTTTGCTTATTTTACTTATTTTTTGATTTGGATTAATAAGATATTTTTGCATAAATTAATAACTCCTGAAAAAATTATATATTGTCACATTAACACAAGAAGGTTTAATTGTCAATAAAGTATTTAAAACAAACTCTTGACTTATTGCAGGAATATTGCTACAATATTCCTATAATTTTGATAGGAATTTATTTTATGAATAAAATCGAAAGCATATTACAATTATTAAAAAGAAATCAGGCCGATGCAATTTTATTGCTCAACGAAAGTAACATGCACTACACCTGCGGTTTTTCACCAAGTGAAGGAGCTGTACTGATTACCGGCGAAGGTAGCGGATATCACATCGTTGACTCCAGATATACAGAAGCGGCTAAACAGCATTCAAAAATGACGGGACTCAATGTAATCGAAATTACAAATCGTTTTTCCGATGAAATTTTAAAAATAGTGAATCGTCACAATATTAAAAATCTTTTATTCGAAAATGATACCATTTCCTATGCGGATTATGAAAAATATCGTGAGCTATTAAAAAATATAGAATTTCTAAAGCTCAACAACCAGTTGATGCAACTTAGAAATATTAAAGATATTGATGAAATAAATCTGATTAAACGAGCAAACAATATCGCTGAAAAGGCTTTCTTAGAGCTTTTGCCGGAGGTTAAGCCCGGCAAAACGGAAAAAGAGCTGGCTGCACTCTTTGATTACCTAATGGCAAAAAATGGTTCTGACGGTGTAAGCTTTGATACAATACTGCTTACAGGCAATCATACATCCATGCCGCATGGTGTTGCGTCAGACAAACAGGTTCAAAAGGGTGACTTTGTTTTATTTGATTTCGGAGCAACGTGCAATGGATATCATTCCGATATGACAAGAACCGTGGCTATAGGCTATGCAACTGACGAAATGATTCAAGCATATAACCTTGTTTTAAAAGCACAGCTTGCAGGCATTAAAGCACTAAACGACGGTGTAAATTGTGCTGATGTATACAAAGCGTCATACGATATTCTTGAAGAAAAGGATATGGCAAAGTATTTCCGCCACAGTTTGGGACACGGAGTAGGACTGGAAATCCACGAAGGTTACAATGCTTCTCCAAAGAGCAAAGATACATTTGAAACAGGCAACGTTACTTCCATTGAGCCGGGAATATATATTCCTGATAAATTCGGAATACGTATTGAGGATTTATTATATCTGTCACCCAGAGGAAGAGAGAATTTATCCAATATTACTAAGGAGTTGATAATTCTTTAATGAAGCAAAAATTTACAATTACGGGAATGAGTTGTGCTGCCTGCTCGGCAAGGGTTGAAAAAGCAACTGCTCCCATGTGTGACAGCGTTAACGTAAATCTGCTTGCCGGTACTATGGTTGCTGAATACAGCTGTGAAACTGATGAAATAATAAATGCTGTAAAAAAGGCAGGCTATGGCTGTGAGCCTTTCAAGCTAAAAAAATCCGATAATTCAGAAAAAATAAAAGAAATGAAAACACGAGTTATCATTTCAATGGTTTTCTTAATCGCACTGATGTATCTTTCTATGGCACATATGATTGGATACAGACTGCCCTGGATTTTTAATGAGCACATACCAAACGCAATCGGACAGCTTATCTTTTTAATACCTATTTTAATTGTGAACAGAAAGTTTTTCACAAACGGTTTATCAGCACTTTTTAAATTAAATCCGAATATGGACAGTCTGGTTGCAGTAGGGTCCGGAGCTTCGCTGATATACAGCCTTATATCTATGTTTGCCTTCACCAATCACCATCTTTACTTTGAATCAGCCGGAATGATACTTGCACTGATTACCTTCGGCAAATATCTTGAAACAATAAGCAAAGGCAAAACCAAAGATGCTATTAACGCTTTAATTGATTTGGTGCCTGAAAAAAGTATTATTTTAAAGAACGGTAAAGAAACAGAACTTGACTCTTCTCTTGTTCAGGAAGGCGACCTTGTAGTAATCAAACCAGGAATGAGAATTGCCGTTGACGGCATAATTACTGAAGGCTCCGGCTCAATAGACCAAAGCACAGTTACAGGAGAAAGTGTGCCTGTCGACTTATCCGAAGGCGATAAGGTTATAAGCGGCACGGTAAATAAAAACGGTAACTTTATTTTTAAAGCCACACAAGTCGGTGATGAGTCCACTCTTGCAAGAATTATTGCACTCGTTGAGGAAGCTTCGTCTTCAAAAGCTCCGGCCCAAAGACTTGCCGATAAGATTGCTGCAATATTTGTGCCTGCCGTAATCGCAATTTCAATCATTGCGTTTTCTGTCTGGATGTTTATCGGAAAAGGATTTGAATTTGCCTTTTCAATCGGTGTTTCGGTGCTTGTAATCAGCTGTCCCTGTGCATTAGGACTTGCCACTCCCTGTGCAATAATGATCGGTACCGGTAAAGGAGCCGAAAACGGAATACTCTTTAAGGATGCCGCAGCACTCGAAAATCTTGGAAAATGCAATACAATTGTTTTTGACAAAACAGGCACCATAACCAAAGGTGAAATGTTTGTAACAGACATAACAGATGAGAGCTGTCTTGATATAATCTATACAATCGAAAATATATCGCAGCACCCTATTTCCGAAGCAATATGCAAATACTGCAGGGAAAAAGGTGCCAAACTGCTTGAAGCGCAAAGCAGTGAATATATAATCGGCAAAGGGATAGTTGCAGAGATAGGCGGAAAAATTTATAAAGCCGGCAATGAAAAGCTGACCGGCTTTGCAGATAACGAATTTTCGTATGCAGGAAAAACACCGATTATATTCACCTGTAATGACCAATATCTTTGCACAGTTGCCGTTGCAGATAAAATCAAAGAGGATGCAAAAGAAACAATTGAAAGTATATCAGCTGATACGGTAATGATAACAGGTGATAATGAGCTGACGGCTTATGCAATAACACAGCAGGCTAGTATTAAAAACTTTATTGCATCGGCACTCCCTGATGACAAAGAAAAGAAAATAAGAGAATTCATTGAACAAGGAAAGACGGTTGCAATGATAGGCGATGGAATTAATGACTCCCCTGCTCTGACGCGTGCAGATGTAGGAATAGCTATTGGAGCAGGTTCAGATATTGCAATTGATTCAGCAGATGTTGTTCTTGTATCCGATAAGCTCAGTGATGTTGCAAAAGCAATCAGACTATCGAAAAAGACATTAAAAAATATACGCGAAAATCTTTTCTGGGCATTTTTTTATAACTGCTTGGGAATTCCGTTGGCTGCAGGCTGTTTTTATGCCATATTCGGCTGGACATTAAATCCGATGATTGCCGCAGCATGTATGAGCTTAAGTTCAGTAACTGTAGTACTAAATGCATTAAGATTAAGGAGGTTTAAATAAAAATGAAGAAAATTATTACAATTGAGGGTATGTCCTGTGAGCACTGCTCAGCAAGCGTAAAAGAAGCACTTGAAAAACTTGACGGCGTTAAATCGGCTAAAGTTGATTTGAAGAAAAAATCCGCCACAGTAAAGCTGAGTGAAGAGGTTGCTGATGATGTATTAAAATCAGCAGTCAGCCAATCCGGATTTACACCGATATCCGTTTTAGAAAAATAGCACAAAAAGCCGGCAGCATTTAAAATGCTGCCGGCTTTTCAGCTAATTATACTAAATACTTTAAACCGTTTGCAATTATTCGGTTTCACCTTGTTTTTTTGTAATAATGCAAGAAGATACTGTATGGTTTTTCACATCAAGTACTCTGATATCAAGATTCTCATTTTCAACGGAAAATTTTGAACCATCGTCCGGAATTGTACAACACAAACCGAATACGTAGCCGCTTAATGTTTCATAAATATCTGTCGGCAAATCCGTTCTAGTAAGATTTGCAACTTTATCGAGAGACACGCAGCCTTTAATCTTCCATGACTTTTCAGTAAGAGTAATGATATCCGGCTGAGCGTCCGCGGCAACCTTATCATTGTCAAGATCACCTACAAGCTGCTCAAGCAAATCGTTCATCGTTATAATTCCGACAGTTCCTCCGTATTCATCAAGAACAACTGCAAAATGATTGTGGCTTTTCTGCATCAAATCAAAAAGCATATCAATTTTCATGGTTTCGGGCACATATACAGGCTGAACAAAAGCATCTTTCCGGACTGTATCCCGTGTTTTTTTCTTAATTCTGAAAAATTTTTTAGAATCCAGAACTGCTACAACATTATCAATAGAATTTTTATAAACAGGATACATACTGTGTGTACTCTTAGAAATTGTCTCTTCCCACTGTTCCACATCATCATCTGCATTAACTGCAAGTATTTCCTTTCTATGGGTTGAAAACTCGCCTGCATCCTTATCATCAAATTCAAACACATTAACAATCATACGCTGCTCGCTTTTATCAATAATACCTTTTTGGCTTCCCATATCAACCAGCATACGTATTTCTTCTTCCGAAACCTCTTCATCTTCGGAATTGGGATCAATTCTGAAAATGCGAAGGACAATATTTGTAGAAGCAGTAAGCAACCATACAATCGGAGTAAACAGTTTTGACATTACATAAATCAGCCCGGAAAGACCTAAGGCTATTTGCTCGGTTTTTTTCATGGCAAAACGCTTTGGAACAAGCTCACCGAATACAAGAGTAAGATAAGACAGAATAAGCGTAATAACAATAACCGCAATTGTATCAAGTGTTGAAGCACTGATTTTTACACCGAGACCGATAAGCCAATCAACAAGTATTTCTGAAAAGTTATCAGCAGCAAAAGCACTGCCTAAAAATCCCGAAAGTGTGATTGCTACCTGAATTGTAGCCAAGAACCCTGCAGGCTTTGAAGTCAATTTCATAAGCCTTTTTGCACGTTTGTTACCATCAGCTGCAAGCTTCTCAAGCTTTAACTCATTCATAGAAACAATTGCTATCTCAGCACTTGCAAAAATCGCATTAATTGCAATCAAAACAACCTGTAATAAAATCTGTAACCCTATAGGTATATCCACGAAAAATACCTCCGTATTAAATAAATATTTTTTAAGATAGAAAGCAAATCAAAAAGGTTAATCATCCATTTTCAATAGCAGTTTTAAAAGCAGCCTCAACATCCATTAAATACCTGTATGCATACCAAGGAGCATCCATTTCAATAATGTCTTTTATATTGCTGCAAATATCTTTGCTAATAATATATTTTGTGATAGAAAACTGTTCACGTATATTCTTAGTAAAATAAGTAATATTAAACAACTGAAAATCAGTAAGCATCAAAAAAACGCCCTGCTGGAATTTCATTCTTGTATTTGTAGGCACATCAATTAGTTTGGCCTTTGGCACCGGTCTTGAGCTTAGATGCTCAAGATGATTTCTAAAATCGTCCGGTATAGAAGGCAAATGCTTATTTGAAAAAACATCTCTGACAGCCCTTTTTACATCAGCCTCATCAAAGCTGCTGACATACACACTGAAATCCCTAATCCACTTATTAGCAACATTTATATCATTTGTATAATCATTAAAATTTTTCAGTTCAAGCACATATAAAATGATATCATCTTTAAATTCAGCCCTATCCTTTAAGGCAAATGATAGTGAAGGATAAAGACTTTTGGTAAAATCAATCAACGGTGAAAAATCACAGTAATGCTGCGCAAAAGCACAAAGCTCATACATATTTTCTATATCAGCTTTGCCCATGGTATTGCTGAAAACATCAACAAAGCTACCCATTCCAAGATAATAATTAAACAAAAACTGAGCGTCTACATGAACAATTCCCATATCACTGTTGTCAAATAAACTTTTAGGACGCCTGAACATGGTCGGAATTAGATGACGGTTAGGGTCATTAATTCTTTCACCGCGGTAAAAAAGCTGCTTGCTGCTGAGAAAATCATCCAAAATATACTTATTGAAATCTTCGATGGTATCAATTCGTTTGCTCACGGCAGAAAAATCGAAATCAAATTCACTGCTGAGTCTTGAATTAAATGTTTCTATTCTTTTTATAAAATGCTCTCTTGCAGAAAACATACTACACTCCGTTAATCAATCTATGGACAACACAAGCTGATATGCAGACTCAGTCGCATTCGCAATTCTGCCAATCTTAGAGCTGTCCCCTATATTATAGATTTTATAGTCATTGCTGTCTTTCAGCTCATTATAAAGACTTGTATTCGGTTTTGAACCGAGTGAAAGCACAACATAATCCACAGGCAGTTTAATTTCACTGCCATCCTTAAGTCTTTCAAGCATTATAAAACTATCATGAACGCTAAGAAGTTTATGACCCGTTAAAAATTGTGCTTTTGCATCATTCAGCTTTTGCATCGCATCATCAAGATGCTGGAACCAAGCACCGGGTGCAATTTCATCAGCCATTTCGATAATCGTTACCTGATTACCCTGCGCTGCTAACAGCTCACTTGTTTCAAGACCTGTCATGCCGGAACCGATTACGGCTACTTTCTTATTTTCAAGCTTAACAGAACCATTCAGAATTTGTGTAACTGTTGATACATTATCGGCTTCAAAGGCTTTCGGAAATATTGAACCGGCACCGGTTGCAAGAATAAGGATTTCCGGTTTATAAGAATGAATAATCTCCTTAGTCGCGGTCACGCCGAAAATAATATTTGCTCCCTGTGTTTCGGCATTAGCTGCCAAATCTTTGCACACCCAACCGATTTTATCTTTATGCGGTGGTTTTTTCGCCAAATTGAGCTGACCGCCTGCTTCCCCTTCTTTTTCAAGAACTGTTACATCAAAACCGCGCCTTACAAGAAGCTCTGCCGCTGTTAAGCCGGCAACACCTGCACCAACTATCAAAACTTTTCTGCCGGTGCCATTATGCTTCATAACAATATTTTCTCTGCCTACAAAAGGATTTACCGAGCAATGACCGTGATCATACTTATAAGCATTTTCCATCATACTTTCAAAACAATATAAGCAGCAAACACATCTTTTTATTAAATTCTCATCACCCGATTGAACCTTATTCACCCAATACGGGTCAGCAATTAAAGGTCTGCCGAGAGATACGAAATCCTGTATTCCATCTTCAAGCTGCTGCTCTGCCTGTTCCGGTGAACGAATAAGATTTGCTGCAATAACGGGAATATCCACTGCTTTTTTTATTTCAGCAGCTAAATGCTTTCTCCAGCCGCATTCAAAGGTGGTTGGCTCAAGCCAATAATTAAATGTATCATAGGCTGCAGATGACACATCTATAGCATCAATCCCTTTGTCATTAAGAATTTTTGCCATTTTAACACCTTCATCAAGACCGTAGCCTTTGCCGGGTGCACCAATCCTATCATACATTTCATCCACAGTTAAGCGCACCACGATTGGAAAATCCTTGCCGCAATTCTGTCTGATACCTTCAATTATTTCCGTTAAAAACCGCATGCGATTTTCAAGACTCCCGCCATATTGATCATTACGCCTATTTGTATTCGGTGACAAAAACTGCTGAATAAGATAACCATGTGAAGCGTGAAGTTCTACACCATCACATCCTGCTTTTTTTACTCTGACTGCAGCTTCAACAAACTGACGGATAAGTCTCCTTATTCCTCTAACTGTAAGGGCCCTATTGATGCTGTCGCTCATTTTGCTGTTTTCACATTTGCTCGGAGCAACTGTTCTGGGAACAAAATGTCTTGCCTGCAGTTTTTTTCCCTGCGGAATAACAGCACCTGTCAATAGCTTTGTGTACCTGCTGCCCATAAGCTTATCACCGGCAATGCAAATCGGAACTGTACCAATCATTAAACCGAGATTCTGTCTGCCCGGATGGTGAAGCTCAACCATAATTTTGCAATCATGCTTATGTATTCTTTGCGCCATCTCCTTAAGTGCTGAAATTTGGTAATCGTGGCTCATGGCCAGCTGACCGAAAGACGAAGCACCGGTAATATCATTTACACGAGTAATCTCGGTAAAAATCAAACCGACACCGCCTTTGGCACGCTGCTCATAATAATCCATCATTTTATCTGTAGCACAGCCGTTATACTGACCAAACCCCATACACATAGGTGCCATAACAATTCTGTTTTTTATTTCAACATTTCCTATTTTCATAGGAGAAAAAAGCTTGCTGTATTCCATTCTATCACCCAAATATAAGTTAAACATTAGGCACCGAACGGCACCTAATGTTTAAGCCTGAATTCATTTTATTTTTTCGTGCGCTTATGCTTTTTCTTATCGCCATATTTTTTCTCTTTTTCAAGATCCTGCTTTTTAGACCATTTAAAAAACCACAAAACAATAGCTCCTGAAACTGCGGCAACAATAATAATAGGTGTAATAATTCTGAATGCTTTTCTCATTACGGAAAACTTTTCAAGTGCTTTTTCAAGGAAAGTAAAATATGGAGTACCGCAATTTTTGCCGTTATATTCTAAAATTCCCTGGCCGTCAATAACAACTTCCTTCCCGTCATCATCATAATAATAAAATTCGACGGCATCCATCGGCGTTGTGCTCTGTGTTTTTACATCATAATCCTTATTTTTTCGTTTATAAACCGTAATACTCTTATTATCACCGACACTGTGTTCAACAGAATTAGGCATAAGCGAATAAACAAAACCGCTTCCCAATTCATTTTGATTTGCCTTTATAATTGATGCAGCAGCAATAACAAGTGCCACGATGACTGCAATTACTGATACGCTTATAATTATCTTCTTTTTTTTCTTATCCATATCATCACTCCAACGGCAGGTTGAATCTAAAGTTTATTATCCCTATCCTATATTGTTTTAACTTATTATATCAAACATAGTAATTAAGGTCAAGAAAAAAGAGCAGGACTTTAACCTGCTCTAAATTCAGCTCACTTACTCTTTTTAGCGGCTTTTGCAGCAAGCTTTGCCTTAGCTTCTTCAACCCTTTTAGCCTCTTCTTCAGCAGCAACCTTTGCAGCCTCTTTGCGAGCCTTCTCTTTTTCTATCTGTTCGCGGCGTTCTTTTTCATCCTTAATTGCCTTACGTGCAAGTCTTTCTTCTTCAAGTGTTTCATCGCTCTTGGCAGGAGCCTTGGCAACAGCAATATTCACACCTGTTGCAACACACAAAAGTAAAAGTGCAATAAAATATCCCCATGATATGGATGCACTGCCGTTCATAACAGCATAATCACCAAAATTATACGCTGTAAATTGCTGTGCAGCAGAACCGCTGACAATAAAACATACTACTGCAGCAATAGAAGCAGCAATTGAAAAAACATCAAAAATTATAGTGGATTTTGTTTTAGGCTTCTTGCACATAATTATATTTAGGAAAAACGCAATTACAATAAACAAAGCACTAAGAACAAAAAGTATATATCCCGCTGCGCCTAAAGTAACAGCACCACCGAAATTTTCAAATTTCATATTTGTTACAAATAAACCAATGTCACCAAAAAAACTTTTAAAAAAATCTATTAATGATTTATTTCCGAACAAAGAAATGATGCTCAAATCAAAGCTTGCAGCGTCACTTTTAAAAACAGCCCAGGGAAGTATAAAACCAACTGCCGGCAAAAAAGTAAAAACCAGTCTTACAATACGAAGCTTTGTTCCCCAAATGGAATACGCAATTCTGTTCATTGTTCTGTTAAAAACTGCGAACTGTTTTTCTGCATTAATATTATCCTCTTCAAGTCTTTCCTGCCAGTTAAAATTCGGAATAGAAACCCCGCAGGAAGAGCATTCAGCCTTAACATCCCAAATATGTAATTTTTTTCCGCAATTCGGACAGGTACTTGCCATGAGCGGCACCCCTTTCAAAACATAGTACTTGATTATTTTATAATTATTTTTAGTGATTGTCAATACAATTTCATTATAATTCTATCCGATTTGCGCAATCTTTTGCCAATGTTGCCGCATTATAACTCTCAATAAAAATGTTATTTTTACAATTAAAAAAGTGTTGATTTAAATCTGCTGTTATGATACTATATTTATGTTATTAACAATTCATAGGTTGACTTGTTTCTATAAACAGGTTATCTAAAAGAAATGAGGGAATATTTTGGCAGAGGAAATCATTACCGATGAATTAACACAAACCGAAATGGACGAGCTGGATAAGCTTGCTTACACGCATAAACGCTATCTTTCTCCAAAAGAAATTGCTGCATATGTTCTTGTAAACTTCGGTCAGAAAAATTTAAGCCAGTTTGTTGATACCTTTAAAGAATTCTTTATGGTTCAGTTTTTAAAGCTGAATACAACGGCTTATGCCAACATTAGCTTATTTGCATCAATATACGACGCACTTGATGATACAATATCCGGCCTTATTATTGACCGTACCAGAACACGCTGGGGACGCATAAGACCGTTTTTTATTTTACCGCTTCCGCTTTGGGTTGTGGGCGGTGCTATGATGTTTGCTGCTCCCGATATTAATTCAAAGCAAAAAATTATATGGGCTGCAGTTGCAATTGTTATCTACGGCTTGGGAATGAGTTATTTCGGTGCCTGGGGTCTTATGATTTACAACATTACTCCAAATACCGATGAACGCGACAATCTTATTACCACGACCAAATTTTTCGAGCTTTTCGGAACATGGCTTCCATCTCTTGTGCCGGTGCTTGTTACACTTCTTCCTAAAATTAATAAAAATATTACCATGCAGAGTGTTTATTCAGGCTTCGCTTACTTTATGCTGATTTTGGCAGCTTTGTTTGCAATATTCGGTGCATTCAATATGAGAGAGCGTGTGCCTCTTATGAGCCGTGAGGAAATAAAAGAAACCTCTGTTCTTGAATCAATAAAAAATATTTTTACCAACAGACCTTTGTTCGTTGTTATTCTGGCAAACTTCTTCAACTCATTCAAATCAGTCGGCGGTTCATCAGAATCCTATTTCTGGCTCAACAATACCGGCTCTCTTATGAATGCAACCATCTGCGGACTGTTCACCGGTATACCAAATTATATTATGGTACCGCTTGCTGCTAAAATGTGTAAGAAATTCGGTGCAAGAGCAACCTCCATTATTGCCGGATTATTCGGTTTCTTTGCTTATATGGCTCTGTTTCTTATCGGATATCACCCATTTGGTCAGACCTTCCACGACAATTACATACTCAATTTAATCTGGGTTATATTCGGTCTCACAATCTGCGGTCTCCCAAACAAGCTTCTTCTTGTCAGCGGACAGATTGTTACAGCCGAGGCACTTGACTACATGGAATGGAAGCACGGTTTAAGAAACGAAGCTCTTGTAACAACAGTTCAGGGTTATTTCGGTAAACTTGCAACATCTGTAACCGGCTGGCTTTCAGGTATGGTGCTCACATGGATTAATTATATACCGCTTACGGACTCACTGGGCAATGCTATTCCACAGACTGACCCATCTATTCTTAACGGCATATGGGCTATTTTCTGTATCCTTCCTGCACTTGCAAGAGGCCTTTACGGTGTTTCCTTTATTCTCTATCCAATCCACGGCGATTTGCAGCAGCAGATGATTGTTGAGCTTGCTGACAAGCGTGCTGACAGAATTGCCGAACAGGATTCAAAAGCTAACTAATTTAATAACGTTAAAAAAATACCACAGCCTGTATGATATGCACCCCAAAAGTTAGACACTATTGGAGGTGCATATCAGGATAACAGATTGTGGTATTTTCTATTTTTTCTTTTAATTCATACTTTTAAAACAAATTAAAGTAAATCTGTTAAATAACATAAAAAAGGTATATATCCAAATGGATATATACCTTTTTGGTGCGAGTGTTGATAACGGATTTGAAAAACTAATACATTACCGACACGAACATACATATTCCCTCGCATATAAATATATCTAAATCATACCTTATTGTTTTTCATTTCAACAAATGCATAGTGATATATGGTAGGAAAAGCACATTTATCAACCTGTCTTGCAGCCGTAAGTAATCCTTTTAATCGCTGAAGACTTTCAATATCGTTAGGATGATTTCTCAAATGCAAATGTTCCTGTGAAATTTTAAACTTGATTGAATTTTTAACTTTCAATTTACCATTAGAATCAATAACAACTCCAGTGACTAATTTGGGATAAGCTCGGGTATATGTTTTTACTTTATGGGCAGATATTTGATAATTATACTTTTTGATAATATCATATATTTTCGTTTTAAACTTATAAGAAATGTGATTTTCGCTTGAAAATGTAACATCATCGACATAGACAGTCATAACCATGCCAGATTGGTCTGATAGCCGTTGCATCTCATCAAACATATTATGATTGACTAAGTAAGACAATATTTGGCTTGTTGGTGCTCCCGAGATGAGATGATTTTTACACGAGACATGCTTACTTTCTAAAAAACTATAAACATCGTCCTTGTCTTTTAAGAAAGACTTGTCGATATCTACAGTAGTAAAATTGGTCAAAATATTTGCTATATCAGAAGAACATAGCAAATCGTTTTTAAAAAAGCTATAGACCGTCTCTCGACTAATTGAAGGAAAAAATGCAGTCAAATCAACTTTAAATAAATTTCGTCTGCTGTTTCCTGTATGCAAAACGGCATTACCTGTATATGAGCGACCTTTTATTCCTGAAAAAATATTGTTGGGAATATCAATTTTTCCTAATAACTTTTTTAGCCGTTTTTGAATAACTTTCAACTCATACTGAGGCGGTTCAATAATTCGTGGCTTTCTTGAACGGTCAATATACGGACTGATTTTAGCTGCTACATAATCTTGCTTAAGCAAGTCATTATTCGTAATGCCAAGCAAATACTTAAGAAGTTTTTTTGAATGAAGATTATATAACGGACACTGAATGTAATTCAAAAGGTTTACTCCTCATTTTATTAAAAATGTACTGGTGTTAGCTGTTGATTGCTATGCCGACTATCCAACGGACAAAATCAGCAAGCAAATCTGGACAGCAGTGTGATATAGCCAGTATGGCTACAGAGATCAGCACAACAATAGCGCCAATCACTACAGCAGGGAGATGAGAACTTGTCCCACCTAAGTTAACCTTGTTATTATCACCAATAATGGTGATAGAACTCGGCATGTCCGCTTTCTTCACGGAATCACCTCCTTGTTATTATTGGCCCTCATCTGCAGCTGAGGGGACCTCCAATTCCTTTAATAACATAGGAGATAGCAGCCTTATATCACTTTTTCACACCAGTACAGATCCGACCTCCAAACAAGGATGTCTTACACCGACACATATACTCCGTATAGCACACACCATTACATAGTAACATGACATTCATAATGATAATGATGTCGGTGTGTAAGTGTGTTGGAGATATATCAAAAGATACACTGTGCGGCTAAAAATGCATCCATATCCATAGGATACGATGCCACCCGCATTACTACGAGCCAAACGAAGTCTAATCTGACTGCTCATACTGACATACAAATTATAGCATAAAAATTAATATTTTTCAAGTAGTGGTATCTTATTTGATAATGCTCAATTCACACATTCGACTGTCTAAATTTATTGATGTACAATACAGGAAGAAACGAAGGAGGTATCGGATTATGGAAAAATCAGAAAAGTACATTACAGACGAGAGAACAGGATTAAAGTATGAACTTGTTGGTGATTACTATTTTATCGCTGGGAATGACGAGCCGAAAGATAATCAACCAATTGGCATTTGGGGACAACGGCGATTGCACTATATAAAACAGTACAATCGAATATTCTACACACAACTTCTGCTATCCGGCAAACTAAATGATCACCTTGCTGACATCAATGACCAGTCAGAGGATATGTTTTTTCGGTTGGTCAAACAAATAGCACACCGTGAGGGGGTTACCGAACAACTTAAAGTGGAAAATCAAATGGAATGGGTGCGGAGGATGAATAATATTCAAGCAAGAGTGATGGAAATCATAAACACTGATTTGATTTACAAATAATAGCGAAGCGACAAAGAGATTTGTTTTTCTTTGCCGCCTCGCTATATATTTTACTTGCAGAAAATATTGTTGTATAACGAGAATTATGATATTCTTAACGAAAAATATCATATCACCCCATAGAAAACAAAAATTCAGTTTTGCCAAAAAAGTGTGTAAGTCAGAAAAACTTACACACTTTTTTAAAATCTCTGATTGCTGCCTTTAGACTTACGCAATAGCGTTAATTGCGGTTAATAACTTTAGATACATTTCGTCTGCGCTTGCCTTATTTTCATCCTCATACAGATTATCTTTGTTTGCTCTTTCTTTTGAAACAGATGTTATATGTTCGACATTGTAAACATAAAATTCCGAATGCACATCGTTATTGGAATGTCTGCCGCAAACAAATATATCGCATTTCCCAAATTTTTTTATTGTTCGGTCAAGTGCTGGCAATATATCGCCATTTAAAGAGTCTCCGTAGGAGGTTATGCAAATTATTATATTTTTGTATTGGAATGTAATAGTTATATCGCTGACATTTCCGGATTTTGTTAGCCAATGATCTTTAAGGTTATTAATCATGGTCTTCGGATCATAGGAAAAATATCTTGTTGCGTGTTTTGGAATGAATTTGGGATTTTCCAAACACTTGATCATAAGATATTTGAGGGATGATGTTTTTCCACTGTTGCTTTTTCCTTTATTAGCTATTAACTCTTTAAGTATATTGTCCACTGTACTTGTTTTCCTTTCATATCATGGAGTCCATTCCTGTCCGCAAAGATTACATGTAAACATATCGCTATCAGTAGATTTTATGCTGACAGCATTTTCATTGTGGCAAATATAACACATAGGCAGCCAGTTACAGCTGCATTGACTACAGGTAAATCCATCTATTCCTACTCCGGTCGTGAAAAAACCATACTTACAATTCGGACACCAGACATTTGGAGATTCTGTAATATTATTGTTTGATTTATCAGAGCCAATATAATAATCTACAAGTTCTTCAAAGTGTCTATCTCCTATTAAACTTCTACTTGTAAAACAAACGCTGGTGTTTTCGTTTATAATTCCTTTTTTTATGTTTTCCGGTATCCCAAATTCGATAACATGGTAATTCTGTGACAACTCCCCATTCGGAACATATAGAATATCATCTTCTACAAATGCAGCATTGCTTTCCCCGATATACTCAGGAATAATAAGACTTGCAGGGGCGCATACTCCGAATACAATAGAATCATCAACATTAGTTTCTGAATCACCATAATATGAATCTGTTTTGGAAATATCATAGTTATATACTGAAAAATAAATATCAGTATTTTTTATTTTATATCTGCTTGGAACACCGCTTCTTGATAGTTCCGTGTCAAAAACTACATCAAAACTCTTTTGTGCTAAAGCTCTTAATGTCGTACGGCTTTTTACAAAACCCAATAGTGTTTCTTGATCAATTTGTTCAGCAAAAGGTTTGTCGGATTTTTCATCAGTTAGAAAACTTATGTTTATATCATTGATATATGTATCTGAATTTGCCGTTTCTGTTTTTATAGACATATCAATAGATTTATCCTTAAATTCAATCATGATAGTGCCTTGATTGTTTTCACTGTCATTAAAATCAATACTAATTTTATTTGAACTAATTTGAGAAGACTCGGAGATTTGAATTCGTTTCTCGTTGACTATGCTTGAAATTTCAATAGTAGCAGTATTTCCAGACAGGATTTGAAGATGAAAACTTATTGATGTATCATCGTTTTTGTAGTACCCTGCATATTTTTCTAATATTATTTGAAGCTGTTTGTCACTGTCTTTATATCCCGATAACTGAGATAAATTGATTATCGCCTTTTCATATTCCTCATTTTCCATGAAAGCAATTGCTTCATTATATAAAGAAAGATTAGGGTCTTCCGGAGCAGTTTCTTCTGTCACTGCTTCTGTCGAATTCAAATTATCTGTTTCAGAAACACTGCCTTTTTCTTTTAAAATAAGATATAGGGCGACAGCACTTGCCAATATCAAAATTGCAATAATAATGGCGATAATAATTACTTTTTTATTTGAGTTTTTTTTTGAAAGCTGTTCATATGTCAGTTCTTCTTCACGGTTTAAGGCTCGAAGTAATGCTTTTGTAAGATCTGCGTCAGCACCGATTTTGTTATAATCAAGGGCTTGCACTGTACTGATATTTTTCGGCATATGGTAAGCGTCCATATCTATATAGACAGGGATAACAACCTTTTGAGCAAAGAAATCTGAGTATTTAGAAATCAGAACTTCAAAATACTCTTTTTGCGAGCCTAAAATAATGATTGCTTTCGATTTTTCAATTGCAGAGTTACATACTACTTGGAGTTCGTCTCCGAATAAGTCAGAGGCAGAAATGCGACTGTAAAAGGTCTTGATTTTTTTGCTCTCAAGGTTATGATAGATTTTCTGAGCAATAATAGAATCTTTTGTCCTTCTTCCGGCACTGTCGCTTTCAATATAGCATATAAAAGCATCTATGTCTTCATAATAATCAGCAATTGATATATTGACGCCACAGCTTTGACAAACATATGCTCCGTCTATGTAATGTAACTCACCACCGCATTTTTTACATATCATAATCTCACCTTCTATCTAACCATACATCTTTAATTTTTGTTTTTGCCATAGTGTTTTCAGTATAATATTTATATATCGTTCCACTACGGGTAATCGTAAAGTCTCCACTAAGATAAACAACATCTTCAAGAATTATTTTGTCGCTGTCATATCTTAATAACGAATGTGATTCATCGATATAATCGCCAAAAGAAAAATCTATACAATTCAGGTTTTCATAAGTGCTTATTCCACTATCACTACTAAAATAGTATAATATTCCGTTCGTGTCCATTGCCGTTATTTGAATGCTGCAACCCGATGCGCCAACAAAATAACCCACAGCTATATTGACCTTTTTAATATTTTTTAAAGAATTCAAAAAATCTTTAGCCGATTTGCTATAGCTGTTATTATCATAAAATGTAGCAACAACAGTACCGTCGCTTTTAAGCCCGACAATAGCAGCATCCTCTAAACCACCATATCCATAGCGTTCAGCACCATATGAAAAAGATATAATATCGGTCCAATTACTTACTTCTTCCAGCCATGAATCAGTATCTTTTTCATTACCCGGATTTTGTATATTTCCGTATACTAATTTGCCTTCATTTGTAAGGGCAATACTTGTACTGTTAAATGGTGCAGATATTTGAATAATATTTTCCCAATCGGCCTCCAATCTATTGTTTATCGCCGAATTTGCAACATATCCGTCTTCATACAAAGCGTATAAAGGCACACCAGCGGCTATAGATACTATTTCCCCGTGTTCATTGATTCTGATACCGTCATTAGCATTTCCGGGATTATAATCAAATGTTTCAACAGATCCGTTTGCCGAAATATAATATGCACCGTGTGAAGAGGCACTTAAATTGATTTCAACTGCCACCGTAGCAAGACTTTCCCGCCATGCAAGCTCTGCTTTTTTCTGCATTTCGGCAGAATCTTTGTAGCCATTCATATCTCTGAGCGCCCATGCGGCTTCAGGATAGTTTCCGTCATAATAAAGCTGCATAGCTGCTTCATATTTTTCATTTTGAATGCGTTCTTCGTTCGCAGCTTTCTCGTCCTCAATGCGCTTTTCTTCTGCATTCAGTGAGTTTTCTTTCATTTCATCTGCATTTTTATATCCTGAAATCGCGCCAAAAGCGTCGGCTGCACCGGTGTAATCACCATTTTCATATAATTTCAAAGCAGCTTGATATGCTTTATCATTATTTATGTACGATTTTACAAACGGAAATGATATTAGTCCGCCTACAAGTAATATTCCGCCCAAGACAGCAGCAGTAATGCCGAGTGTCTTTTTTTGTTTTTTCCGTTTTGCAGCAAGCATAACAGGAAGAGGAATCAGTTTTTTGATTCCTCTGATCAGTTCCTGTTCAAAGCCCTCCTTCTTCATATTCTGCGCTGACAGGATAGCAAACTCCTCCGGCAGATCTGACTCAGACATATCAAAATACAGAGGAATAAGTTCTTTGGATGGATCGCTTTGACGAAGCGTTAAAAATCTGCTCCACTCGTTTTTTACCCATACTGATTCTATATATTCTTTTGAAGAGCAAACCGTCAGCATGACTTTACTGGAGGAAAGAGCCGCATAGATATATGGCTCGTACTGTGTTCCCAGTTTATCCTCCAGCGTTATTCTTGAAAAGAATACTTTATATCCTTCAGCAGTTAGCTTTTCATACAATTCCTGTGCTGCCACACTGTCACGGCTTCGGTTTCCTTCTGCATCCGTTTCTTTATAGGAAATGAAGATATCAAACGGCTTTTCTTTTCTTGAAAGAGCAAGAATACCTTTTTGAATGTTGTTTATAGTTTCGGCGTTGTCCTTATAAAGCGACGCCTTGTCTGGGGTCGATAATTCGATTGCTTTTTGATAGTTTGTATCGTTGAGAATAGAAGAAAAATGTGTACGGTTACAAGTGGGGATATATTTCCCGGTCTGCGGATCGCATACAAAAGTAACACCGTATTTGCAAAGCACTAAATCCCAATAAAACTCAGGATCATTAGGATTTGATGCTACCAACTGATTAAAGATATTTTCTGCCTTATCGTATTCGCTGACAGATAAATAATGATTTCCACGTTCAAATAAAATTCGACCGGAATCATCTGAGAACCGAGGCAAAACCTGTTTTGTTCCGCAATATTCGCATACGGCAATTTGGGTCTTCGGATCGACCGTCATGCTTCCGCCGCATATTTTACACTTGTATACCATATTTTCCTCCGATTATTTTAAGTTAATCCAAATACAGGGACGCACTCCCTTTGCGTGAACTACGCTGTCACCGTCATCTGAAACAGTTCCGTTTTCAGATACATAAACAGCATTATTTTCAGCTTTTGAGCGAAGCCACCAGTCTTTATCGCAGGACAAGAGCGACTGTTCCTCGAGTTTTTCGGTTTCTTCTTTGCTAAGCAGGAATACTCTGAAATTTTCACCGTCTGTATTCGTCTCTAAAACTTGTGCGTATTGATTCTCTGAGAATGACTCTATGAATTCTCCGTTAAGCCATTTGCAAAGAGAACTTTCATTCCAGCTAACATTTTTTATTTCGTTATTATAAGGAAGCTCACAAACAACATTTTTCGCAATAAGCAGCATTTTATTTTCGTCTGACTCTATTACCTGCCATGCAATAGGTTCACCTTTATATGATCCGAAGTATACGGACTCATCTTCAGACAAACGATTATTTATCTGCTCGATTTTTTGTTTACTGTCCTTATATTCGCCCAATTCCCGATACAGCTTAATAGCTTCAAGATAATTTTGATCATTAAACTGTTTTTCGGCAAGAGCATATTTGTTATCAGTTACTGCTAATTTTACGGATTCAATCATTTCTTTGCTGTTTTTATAAGTGTCAAGCTCTTCAAAAACAACGATTGCTTCTTCATATTTTTTGTCCTCAAACAGCTTTTGAGCTTCAAGATATTTCTTTTCCTTTACAGCATCTTTCACCGTCTCAATCATTTCGATACTGTCTTTATATGAAGCAAGTTTGGTGAAAGCTTCAATTGCTTCATCAAATTTTCCATCTTCAAACAACGCCAGCGCCGCTTGATACTCTCTTTCATTGATTGCTTCATTAGCGACCTCAACCATTTTGGTGCTGTCACTGAAATCTCCGAGAGATTCAAAAACTACTATTGCATCTTCATATTTTTCTTCTTCATATAAAGCCATTGCGGTTTTATATTTGTTGCTCGGAACAACAACAAAACCAACAACTAATGCAACTGTAGCAAGTACGGCTAATATACTTATCGTTACAGTTACATACTTAATTCCGGAATTATCAGTTTCTGTCTTTTCTTCTTTTACATTTTTGAGCATTTTACATTTCTGATTTCGTTCTTTCAGAAGATCGCTGATGCACTCTATTTCATTATCTGCCTTTTCCTTGTCGGAAATATCCGATTTAAGCATAACAACTTTTGATTCGATTTGTTTTTCAAGTTCGCTAAGCATAGAATGGCTCATAGGATCACTGAAGCGAAAATCCTCTTGCAGCCGCTCAATTTTATTCTGAGTTTCCGCATCTTCGGCTTTTATTGAAGCAAGTACTGATTGTATATTCTTCAGGAAGAACACTTTTTGAGCAACATGAGCTTCCTGTTTTTCGATAGATTCACCGGCTGCCTTGGAACATAGCACTGTAATGATAAAAAATCCGGTTAAAACACAGTTGCTTATAAGCGCTGCCAAATACGGTACGTTAAAATTGGTTATCTGCCATATTCCGTCAGCAAATTGTATAATAAAATACATCCATCCGATTTTTGCAACAGACAGCCGTAAAAAAGTACGGCTGGAATCTTCTGTATTAAAAAGAAACAGAATACAAACAAGCATTAAAGCGGTTGCCAATGTTACAAAGCTATATCCAAGCCAAAAAGTAACAGTATGATCCACCGGCAGTAAAAATGCAACGGCATTAAAAACAGCCAGCACAATAAGCGCACAAACGGCAGAAATTCCTTTTTTCTTATTAAATCCCATTTCAATTCTCCTTTAATTCACTAAAATATTTTTATAAATTTTTAAGAAGCGCGTTCTTTTCAGCAGCGAACTCTTCTTCTGACAGAATTCCACTGTCTTTCATCAGCTTTAACTTTTCGAGCTTGATTTTAAAGTTTTCAAGACCATCATCTGTCTTTGGCGCAGGTTGTGATGTAGGGAGCGTTTCATTCATAATATTTCCCACACTTTTTGCAACTCCGCCCATCATTCCAAGCCCTATTCCGAGATTAGTCATATCTCCGCCGCCTTCATTTTGTGCAAGATCACGGGCAACCTCAAAACTGCGCTCTTGTTGATATGTATATCCTTCCTGCGCTCGCTTTTGGGCAATAGCCTGAGATTCAATAACTATTTTCTGCGCTTCGGTTTGCTGCTCAATAATTCCTATTCTTTGTTTAAGTTGTGCCTCTGCAATATCAGAATACTGGTGAATGTGGATATCCTTGAATTTTTCATATGCGGTTTCGCCCTCCGGCTTTGCAATATTTGTAACAAAAAATTTATTAAGGGTAATGCCGTATTCCTCAAAATCGGGTTGAAGCGATATTTTCAGATTGGATGAAAATTCATCCATATGTGCATCTGCTTCAAAAATAGTGTACGGCGCATTTTGCATTGTCGATGCAATATACGGCTTGATTTTTGACATTAGCAGAGAGCGAAACATTGCAACTAAGTTTTCCTGTGTAAGAATTGTTTCTGTTCCAACCAGCTTGACGAGCAGCCGTCTCGAATCACTGACAGATAAAGTCATTTCGCCGGATGCTCCGATTTGAAGCGGGAATTTATATGTCGGTTCCATGTATTGAACTTGACTGTCCGTACCCCATTTTATCGCCATTTGCTGCGCTTTGTTGATGAAGTATACTTCACAATGAAACGGAGTTCTTCCGCCTGTCGGAAGATTAAGAAAGTGTTTTATCAGCGGAATATTTTGTGTTGAGAGCGTATATCTTCCCGCTTCAAACACATCAAGTGCCTGACCGTTTTTAAAGAATACTGCTTCTTGTGATTCGTGTACAATCAATTGTGACATTGTGTTGAAATCTTTAATCTTAGACTTCCAAACAAATGTTGTATTGTCTCCCTCATACTTAATTATTTTTGCAAGAGCCATATACAAAAATCCTCCTAAAATTACATACTATATAACATAAACCTCATTATGTTGTACTTTTGTAGTTGAATGGCTGTTAGCAAGTAAAAATAGGAATAGAAAAAGAAGCTCTTTCAGAAGTCTTAAAAAAATAAGCCGAAAGGGCGTTGTTGTCGTGTTAAATTTTGCAACAATTTCTTAACATCATACTTTATCGCAGCAAAAATGCTTGAATTTTTTTGTTTTTTGTAATATAATTTTGTAATATAATAAAATATATAAAATAGGTGAAGTGTAATTATTTCATTACATAATGAGGTTTATGTTGTGTCCGCCGAATCAGGTGGATTTTTCATATAATCAACCTCATATTTTCCATACGCTGACGATGCTCGTTACCGGTAGTTATTATGTAAATGCGAGTAGTGTTAATGCTTGAATGGCCTAGAATATCGGCAAGTTTAGCGATATCCTTTTCAATGCCGTAAAAGGTGCGTGCAAATAAATGACGAAGATTATGCGGAAATACCTTTGACGGATTCACCTCTGCTGCAAGGCAGAGGTTCTTCATCTCTCGCCAAATATTTGTACGGCTCATCGGCTTGCCAGTTCTTGTGACAAAGAGCATACCGCTTTTAATCCCTTGCTCTGCTGCGTAGCGGCTGAGCTTTTTTTGTAATTCTTTCACGATGAAAACCGATCGTGTTTTACCCTTAAGTGATACCGTTGCTTCGCCTTGTCTTACTGCCTCGACCGTAATAAATTGCAATTCACTCACACGGATACCGGTTCCGCAGATTGTCTGTAGAATCAAATTGAGTCTCTCATTACCTTTCTGTTTTGCAGTGTGGACAAGCCTCATATACTCCGCTTTGGTTAACTCTTTTTCTTCGGGGCAGTAGATTTGTCGCTGGAGCTTAATAGATTTTACCTTACACTCCGACCAGCCGAGGAAAGAAAACAGGCTGTTCAGGCTCGCAAGCATTGAATTGATACTGCGAACAGCATAGTTTTCTGCAATAAGTCGGTTCTTGTAAGCGATAACAGCCTCTTTTGTCACTTCTGTCCCACCTAAATATGCAATAAACGCCCGTATATCACGGATATACTTTTCAATTGTATTCTCGCTTTTTTCCTCCTCTCGCAGATAATGTTCAAACCTCTTTGTGATTTTTTCCGTTAAATAATGCCCTTTCATTTTTGATTTACCTCCGGATATTTGTATCTTTATTGTACCCGAAAAGTATGATTTGAAATTGTCCTTTTCATTTTAGATAAGAATTATCATAAAGTCGAATGTGCGAAATACACGCATAAAGATAGCCCCGATGAGTTCAGCTTTTGTCTGCTCTCATCGGGGCTTTTTCTGTTTTTAGCAAATGGGATTCATTTTTAAAGAAAAATATGATAAAATATTTTGTAATTACAGGAACAATATTTTATTATTTACACCGTTTAATATATAGAGAACAATATTTCTCTGGAAAGGAGGGCAAAAATGCCTATATTATTAAAACGAAGAAACGGAGAGATTACGCCGTTTCGTAATGCCGAATTTATTCCGGCATACTACTTTATCCCCAAATCCATGCTTGCACAGTGCGGAGCGGAGCTACGCAATATCCCACGCAATCCGAGAAAGCTGCTGCTTGATTGGAATGCTATCGCTACTGTGGAAAGTGACCTGTTTCAGTTACTCATCATCGACGCTTACGCTTTTATGGTATGGCCGTTTATGGGGCTGGGTGCAAAGCGAGAGATCTATTCCGGATATGAGCCGTCTTGGATCTTAGCGCACTCCCCGGCATATTGGATACAGGAAATGACCGATGAGAAGATTATTCCGACCTCTAAGGAATTGTTAGATAACGGCGGTATAGACTTTGATTTCGGCTATGTATCCGAAGCAGAAATCGAGCATTTCTTTGACTGGCTTGTTCCGCAGGCAATGGCGCATCATAACATGAAAGCTGTCATTGAAACGGCAAAGGAATACCGCTGCTTTGAAGATTTCGACCATCGCCGCAGTCGGCAAAAGACGGACTTCTTTAGAGAGTGGTATCACACCCGTACCAAGCATCCGCAAATATCTTTGGAGTCTTTTCAAGAAGATTATGCAGAAATGCATGACGGTATGGAATGGGATGTGCCTGACGAGAGCCTTGATTTAGAACTTGAAGCGGTAGATCAGGTTCAGGTAGATACTTTTCTGAAAACGCTCACCGAAAAGGATAAGCAGATACTTGAAATGCGTATGGATGGATTCACCCTTGAAGAAATTGCAGATAAACTCGGGTATGCAAATCACAGCGGCGTTTTGAAACGAATCCGCAAAGTCGGACAGGCTTATGAAAAATTCACCGGTGTGGATTACGAATTCCACAACAAAAAGATAATCTGATACACCTATTGATGTAAGATCGGTAGGTGTATTTTTGCGTTTAAAACAGGCTATGAAGGAAAGATTAAAAAAGAGATAGAAATCAGTGTCCTACAGTATAGCAAGCAGGGAAAATGTACTGAACATTTTCCCGTCAGAGCCGTGGTCGGCTCAATCTTTAGGGGAATTCTTCCCCTAATACCCCTGAGATAAAATTTAAGAAAGAAGGAATGTGAATGCCAAACAAAAATGATTCAACCGTTTCTTTCCGCACCACGAAACGGGACAAGGATCGAATCAAACAACTTGCTAAAAAGTGCGGATTGAGTCAAACAGAATATATCAAGCAAAGAGCATTAGGGTATGAGCCAAGAGCCGTGCCGCCGGATGCTCTTTTTCTTTTGCTTGAAAAGATCGGTGAGCTTGAAAACAAATGCAACTCGGAAGAATTAAATGCTGAAATTAGTAAGCTTTTGACAGAAATCTCAAATAAATTATTGCTACCCGGAAAGGAGCGTGATACGCCGTGGCAGTCGTAGGATTTTGGCCTGTGTACGGAAATCTAAAAGCAACGCTGGATTACGCAAACAATCCCGATAAGACCACCGCTAAAGAATATCTTGACGACGATCTCTATGCTGCCTTGCGGTACACAGAGAAAGACAACAAGACTGACCGAAAAATGTATGTGGGCGGCATCAACTGCTCAAAGCAAAATGCTTATGCCGAGATGATTGCCGTACAGCGTCGGTTTGGACTTCGTGGCACGATCGTTGGTTTTCATGGCATACAGAGTTTTCGTGATGGTGAAGTCACACCGGAAGAAGTATTTGAGATCGGAAAGGAAACAGCTCGTCGTATGTGGGGAGATAAGTATCAAGTGTTGGTTACCGTCCACCTGAACACAGATAATTTACACTGTCATTTTGTTGTGAATTCGGTTTCGTTTAAAGACGGACTGAAATTCAAAAATCAAATCGGAGATCACAAGGAACTTAGAAAAATATCCGATGCCATTTGTCGAGAGCGTGGCTTGTCTGTGCTTGAAAACAGCGAATTTTACAGCAAGGGTAAAAAGAAAGAGTATTGGGTTCATGAAAATGGTCAGAAAACGCACCGTGACTTTTTGAAGGAAGATATTGAGTACTGTCTATCTTATGCTTCCACACCGTCAGAATTTGAACGACAATTATGGGGACTTGGTTACACTCTTGATCCTACCCGTTTTTCCGTCAAAGCAAAGCATTGGGACAGATCCGTTCGACTTGCGAGGATCGGTTTTACAAAAGACATTGTAAATGAAAGATTGGAACAGAACCAAAATAACAGATATTTCCACACTTTGGAATGGAACTATCACTTGCCGTACAAGCCGAAGAAGTTTCCGCTTGAGGGACTGTTAAAAGAACTTGAATTTGATATAGAGCACAGCTACAAGCCTGAAACGGTACTCGTAGATGTGCTCTTTTATATGATCATCACTATATTCAAAATCATTTATGAAATGAAAGATACGATCCTTTTGTCTCCCGATCTTCGTGCGGCAGAAAAGGACTTAAAAGCATATATTTCTGATTATCATTTTTTGCAGAATAACAATATTCGCACAATTCCAGAGCTGCAAAATTACATCACTGAGACACAAAAGCGAATTGCAGACCTTGAAACCGTGCGGAACAAGATCAGCAACAAAATCCGCCGACCGAAATCACCGGAGGAACAGACTGAAAACAAAGAACGGCGCAAGACTATGACAAAACAGATTACACCGCTGAGAAAGAAATTAAAACAAGCGGAGAAAACTCTTGAAAAATCTCCGCATTTATATGAATTACTGAAAACTGAACACGAGCTGGAAAAGAAAGCTCGCAACAGATATTTAGAGAGGAGTCGATAAGAATATGAAAAATACAAAGAAATCGGTTATGATATCGACCGAGAAAATCCGTCCCTTTGAGGGGCATCCGTACAAGGTAAAGGACGATGATGAAATGAACAGCCTGATTGAAAGCATACAGACACAAGGTGTTCTTTCACCGATCATCGTCCGACCAATAGAAAACACAGATGAATACGAGGTGATAAGCGGACACCGCCGCTTACACGCAAGTATCAAGGCAGGGATCAAAGAAGTCCCTGTCTTAATTTATGCCGTCAGCCGTGATGAGGCGGCAGTTATGCTTGTAGATAGCAATCTGCACCGTGAGCATATTTTGCCCAGCGAAAAAGCATTTAGTTACAAACTAAAACATGAAGCATTGAAGCATCAGGGTATCACTTGTGGACAAGTTGGCCACAAGTCCCGTGATGATATCTCAGATGCAGAAAGTGGAAGGCAGATTCAGCGATATATCCGTCTTACTAATCTCATCGCCGAACTTCTTGATCTGATGGACGAAGGCAAAATTGCTTTTTCAGTGGGTGTAGAGTTGTCGTATCTTGACGATCAGCTTCAATATGACCTCCTAAATGAAATCGAAATGAATGACTGTACACCGTCTTATGCTCAGTCAGTCCGTATGCACAAGGCGTACAACACAGGAGTTCTCAACCGTGATTGTATCAGCGTCATTATGTCTGAGCAGAAAGCGAATCAGCGAGAAATGTTCCGTATGCCAATGGAACAGATAAGGAAGTATGCACCCAAAGCTACCGAAAAGCAACTTAAAGACTTTGTTATCAAAGCCTGTGAACATTACAAGAAATATTTACAGCGTCAGCGTGACGCAAGATAAGGAGAAGAAAATGAAAAGCAATGGAACAAAAGAATTAAGATTTATAGTCGGCTTAGGAACTGATGATCACGAATACAGCGTAAACGGGGTGAGATATGTCGTCTCATCCCGTTTTCAAAAGCCGTTTGAAAAACCGCTGAATCCGATGATGTCCGAAAGGATAAATGATTATCTTTCCGGCGATTTCGCAGAATTGACGGTAGGTGAACACAGCAGTACAATGATGACGGAATATGTGTGTTCGACTGTCGGAGAGGAGGCATTATGCAGTCGAAAAAATCAAAAGAGAATATAGGAATTACAGCGTTATACTGTCGTCTTAGTCGTGACGACGGCTCTGATAGCGAGAGTAACTCTATCGCAAATCAGAAAAGGCTTTTATCTCAAAAGGCAAAAGAATACGGACTTACAAACACAAAATGCTATGTGGATGACGGTTATACAGGTACGAATTTCAATCGACCCGGGTTTCAGGCAATGCTTGACGATATTGATATGGGGTATGTTTCAACCGTTATGGTAAAAGACTTATCCCGTCTCGGGCGAGATTATGTAGCAGTCGGTAACTACACTGACAGCTACTTTCCCGACAGAAATATCCGATTTATTGCCGTTAACGATATGGTGGATAGCGACGAGGGTGAAAACGAGCTTGCACCATTCCGTAATGTCATGAACGAGATGTATGCAAGAGACATTTCAAGAAAGGTTCGTTCTGCTCACCGTATTCGTGGCAACTGCGGAGAACCACTATCCCAACCGCCATATGGTTATCTGAAATCCCCAGAGAATAAAAAGAAGTGGATCATAGAACCGGAAGCGGCGGCAGTAGTAAGGGACATCTTTAGAATGTGCATGGAGGGCAAAGGTAATGAAACCATAGCTCATATCCTGTCAGACCGAAAAATCATGACGCCTACCGCTTATTGGAGAGAGCGCGGTATTAACCGTGGCGGTAAAAAATCACAACCTGATCCGTACAAATGGAAAAACTCAACTGTCGGCAAAATACTTGCCAATCAGGAGTACTGTGGTGATATCATCAATTTCAAGACTTACTCAAAATCTTTCAAGAATAAGGCAAGGATTGAAAATTCAAAGGATAACTGGGTGATCTTCAAGGATATTCACGAGCCGATCATTGAGCGTTCCGTATTTGAACGGGTACAGGAGATCAAGTCGAAAACAAAGCGCCGAGCACCGAAAGCAGATAATGGCGGTAAACATTTACTGTCTGATTATCTCTACTGTGCCGACTGTGGTAAAAAGCTATGGTATCATACCAACACACTCAACAAGGACATCCACTATTTCAGTTGTTCCAATTACGAGAAGGATTACCGTGGCACCTGTAAAAGCCGTCACTATATCCGTGCAGATGCGGTGGAACAAGTCGTAAAGCTGGAACTTCGGCGGTTGGCAGGTTTCCTAAGAGATGATGAAGAAACATTTGCGGAGATACTCTCACAGAAAACGAACAAGGATATTCTGAGAGAGCAGAAGCATCTCGAAAGCGAGTTAAACAAAGCAATAACACGGTCTGAGACGGTTTCAAGACTTTACGAAAAGCTGTACGAAGATAATGCCACAGGTAAAGTTACAGACGAATGGTTTATGCAGCTATCTCATAAGTACGAAGTAGAGCGCATGGAACTGAAAGCGAAAATATCCGAGCTACGGCAAAAGCTGAATGCTATCGGAGAAATGCAGTACGGGAAAGACGCATTTATATCAGCGATCCGCAAGTTTATGCAAATGGATACTCTGACAGCACCGCTGCTTCAAGAGTTGATAGATCATATTGAGGTTTACGAAACTGAAGGGGTCGGAAAAAATAGAACCCAGCGTATTGTGATCTACTATCGTTTTGTCGGATATATTGAAATTCCCGAAGTACCAATAGTGCTCAGAGACAATTATATCGCCGACACACGGCAGGGTGTTGCGGTTGAGTATATCCCAGGCAAATCGGCATAACAAAAAGAGCAGGCGAACTGCTTGCTCTTACATAACGAATGTGCAATTGATAAAGAAAAATCGAGTGTCCATAACTCAAATCCGTTATGAACACTCGATATGGTGCGAGAGACGGGACTTGAACCCGTACGAGTCGCCCCACACGCCCCTCAAACGTGCGCGTCTGCCGATTCCGCCACTCTCGCGTCAACGATATGAATTATATCAGAACAGGTTACATTTGTCAACACTTTTTTTAAATTAATTAAAAAAGTTTGGGAATATAATCTGCACTGTCAATGATAACAGATGGTGAAGCCGAAAAGAGACATTCAAAGCTGCGAAATCCCCAAGAGCATCCCACACTTTCTATACCTGCGTTTTTTGCTGTATAAATATCAACATCGCTGTCGCCGAAAAAAATCGCCTCACATGGCTTACAGCCAAGATTTTTTAAAGCGAGATTGGCTGTATGGGGATCAGGTTTTTTAGCGACCTCCTCTGTTGCACCGATAACAAAATTAAAATAATCTCTTCCAAAAAGCGTTTCAATCATTTTAACAGCACATTTATGTGGCTTATTCGTAACTACAGCAAGCTTAATTCCGCGTGCCTTCAGGTTTTCAAGTGCAGCATTTATCCCATCATAAACATAAGCATTATCAAGAAGTATCTCATTATATTTTTTCTGGAACAGATCAAGAGCCTTATCAAGCTCACATTCAGGCAGCTTATGCTCAAAAGCTCTGTCCAAAAGTTTCTTTGCCCCATTGCCGACAAAAGCTCTGTAGTCAGCTTCCGTCCATTTAGGGTTCACACCGTATGACTCCAGCACATATGCTGTTGCTCTGCCCAAATCTTTGACAGTATCAACCAGCGTACCGTCTAAATCAAACAATGCTGATTTAAAACAACTATCGCTCATATAAATCACTTAAATCCTGCTCTTTCTTCTTTTTATAAACCGAAACTGCCTTAACTATAATAACAATAACAGCAGCTCCTCCTATAACAGCACATTCAATATATATTCTTCTGTCCTGCAATTCACTCTCAACAGAAAGCTTTCCGCTTTTCACCTGTGTCCACAACTTATTCTCAAGTTCAATAATATTTTGCGGAAGATTTTCAAAATACTGCGTTCTTAATTCCTCATCGGGATAAATTACTTCTTCATCGTAAAGTGAACTTTCTTCATTATTTTCAACTGTAATATTAGGAGAACGATAAAAGATATACTCACAATTTTCAAAAGCTACCTGAGGTTCATGCATAAAATTAATAAATGCTTCAGCACCCTTTTTATTTTGTGAACACTTTGGAACACAAAATGCATCATAGAATTCATTAACGCCCTCTTTTGGAAAACAGTAACCTAAATCTGCATTATTTTCAAGCATAAGCAAATAATCACCGGCGTAATAGGTTGCAAAAGCATATTCGCCGCTTTCCATAAGATTGAAAACCTCATCCATTACATAAATGGGACTGACTAAATCCCTCTGCTCGGCTAAAAGCTCAGCTGCTTTTATCCAGTCATTTTCATGAATTGTATTATAATCCTGGCTTAATCTTGCCTGTGCAATAGCAAAAGCATCACGCGGGTTATTAAACATCAACACCTTACCACGATACTGTTCATCCCAAAGCACATCCCAACTGTCAGGCTCTTTATCAACAAGCGTTTTATTGTATATCAGAACTGTAGTTCCCACATTAAAACAAACCGTATATTTTTGCTCAGGATCAACAGAGAGGTGCTGAAATTCTTCAGATATAAGCTTTATATTGGGAATATTGCTGTAATCCAGTTCAAGCAGCATATCCTCGCTGAGCAATCGTTCAATCATATAATCGCTGGGTGCAATAACATCATAAGATACACCGCCACCGGCAAGCTTTGAGTACATATTCTCATTAGATTCGAAATTAGTATAATTAACTTTCGCACCGGTAAGTCTTTCAAACTCGGATACAACATCCATTGAGCCCTCTTCGCCATCTGAAATATATTCACCCCAGTTATAAACATTGACTGTTGTACCTTGCAAACCGAGATTTTTATAATACGCAATCTGTTCATCGGAAAAATATTTATCCTCAGCATAAGCACTCAAGGGCATTAAGTTAAAAGCAAGGGTAAAAATAGTTAAAAGTACAGCAAATCTTTTCATCGCTCTTCACTCTTACCCTTGCGTTCTATTTTATTCTGTGCAACATTCATTAAAATCAACAAAATCAAAATAACAGCAAACATTAACGTTGAAAGAGCAAACATATCCGGCTTAACTCTTTTTTTGGTCATTGAAAAAATATAAATCGGCAATGTCTGAAAACTTGGACCATTTGTAAAATAGCTGATAATAAAATCATCCATTGAGAGCGTAAAACTCATTACACACCCGGTGATTATACCACTGAGTATTTCAGGAAAAACGACTTTAAAAAAGGCTTTTAAAGGCTTGCATCCAAGATCAACTGCAGCTTCATAAATATGCATATCAAACTGTCTGAGTTTAGGCATAACATTTAATATTACATAAGGCAAGGCAAAGGTGACATGGGCAACCAGCAAGGTCCAAAAACCCAGCACATCACTTTTTCTTACTAACGCACCTGCAAATACAAACAGCAGCATCATAGAAATACCTGTCACTATTTCCGGATTCATCATCGGAACATTGGTTACATTCATCATTGCTGATTTGTACAGCCTATTTTTTGAATTAAAAAGACCTACTGCTGCCATTACACCGAGAATGGTTGCAGCTGCAGCAGTACAAACAGCAAGAACCACCGTGTTTTTTAACGATTGCATTGCCGCTGTGTCATTAAACATTTCCCTGTACCAATGAAGTGAAAAGGAATCAAATGTATAGGTGCTGGCTGTTGAATTAAAAGAGAACAGCATCATAACAGCAATAGGTGCATAAAGGAAAACGAATATGAACACAAGATAAAGTTTTGAAATAACAGAGGCTTTCTTTTTCATATAATAACACCTCCGTCATTTTTGTCATCAGCACCAAAATAATTCATAACACCAAGGCAGACCAAAATAAGAAGCATAAGAACAAACGAAAGAGCAGCACCAAGATTATAATTATTTGCACTCTGGAACTGTGTTTCAATAACATCGCCTATAAGAACAATCTGCCCACCGCCAAGCTTTTGCGTAATATAAAAAGTGGATACACACGGAACAAAAACCATTGTAACTCCGCTCAGGACTCCCGGAATCGAAAGCGGAAGCACTACTTTTTGCATGACCTGCAGTCTATTTGAACCTAAATCTTCAGCTGCTTCAATCAGAGAATTATCCAGCTTTGAAAGAACCGAATAAATCGGCAAAATCATATATGGCAAAAAGTTGTATACCATACCCAGAATAACCGCCCCGCTTGTATTAATTAGCTTTAAAGGCTGAAATCCGATTGAAGAAAGTATATTATTAATCACACCCGAGTCACCTAAAATAGTCATCCAGCTATAGGTTCTTATAAGAAAATTCATCCACATCGGCAGCATAACCAGAAGCACCATCATCTGCTGTCTTCGAACAGATAGCTTTGAAAAAATATACGCAAACGGATATCCGATTAATAGGCATATTGCCGTTGCAGCAAGACCATAAAGAACCGAAAGAAGAATGGTCGGAATATATGAAGGTATTTGTGAAACACTCTCAAGTGAAAAAGCTCCTGTTCTGTCAGTAAAAGCGTAGTACGCAACCATAACAAGAGGAGCAATAATAAATAGGATGCTCCATAGCAAATACGGTTTATCAAGAAACTTGGTTCTATGTTTATTCATCTTCGCCTTCCTCCCAATTATAGGATGCATCAGAAATATGATCCATCTCATCAGAGAAAGAAGAATAGTCACCGAACTCGCCGCTGTATTCACTTCTGTTCATAATGTGAATGGCATCAGGCTCAATATACATACCTATTCTTTCACCCACCTTATGATTTTCCTCAGTGGTTTGTATCATCCAGATAAATCCGCCTACATCAACCAATATCTCAAAGTGAACGCCCTTAAATGTAACACTTGTAATATTTCCGGTGAGAGAAGCCTTTGCACCCGGTTCAACAATCTTGATATCCTCCGGTCTTACAACAGCCTCAACAAATGCATTTTCACCGAATCCAAAATCAAGGCAGTCAAAAGTAACTCCGCCGAATGAAACAACATAATCCCTAAGCATAACAGCATCAACAATATTGGATTCACCTATAAAATCAGCAACAAAAGCATTAACCGGTTCATTATAAATATCCATCGGTGAACCTATCTGCTGAATCTTACCCTTATCCATAACTACTACCGTATCTGACATAGACAATGCCTCTTCCTGATCATGGGTAACATAAATAAAGGTTATACCGAGTCTTTGCTGTATGGATTTAAGCTCGGTTTGCATATCCTTTCTCAGCTTAAGATCAAGTGCACCTAACGGCTCATCCAGCAACAATACATGAGGATTATTAGCCAGTGCTCTTGCAATGGCTACACGCTGCTGCTGACCGCCGGAAAGTGAATCAATGCTCCTTTTCTCAAATCCTTTAAGATTTACAAGCTCCAGCATCTGCGCAACCGTATGACGAATTTCATCCTTGGATTTTTTCTGCAGCTTAGGACCGAATGCAATATTCTCATATACATTTAAATGCGAAAAAAGAGCATAACGCTGAAAAATGGTGTTCACCTTTCTTTTATGCGGCGGAACATCATTTATTTTTTTGCCTTCAAAAATAATATCTCCGCTGTCAGGCTCAATAAAGCCTGCGATGCATCGAAGGGTTGTGGTTTTGCCGCAGCCCGAAGGTCCTAAAAGCGTTATAAACTCTTTTTTATTTATATATAAATTCAATTTATCAAGTACAACATTGTCACCGTATTTAACAGTGATATCCTTTAAATCGATTATCTTTTCCAATATGCACATCCTCATTTTTTAACACGATTTGACACATAGCCATAGAATAAATATAAATAAATAACAAAGAAAAGTCAATATATTTTTTTAATAATTTCTTCACCTTTTTCAGCCAGCTCAATTGCCTTGCCAACCTGTGTAAAATCACACACCATTGACTTAGGCTTTAAAACATAATTATCCATTGCATACGGAACAAAATAATAATTCTTGTAATTAAGCAAAGCACCTATATTTTTGGCTGCAGCACCAAGAGCATCATTTGTTGAAATACCTATTACAACGGGTCTGTTGTTTCTCAAATGACTTTTAGTTGCCATCGTAACAGCCGTATCAGTTATACCATTTGCCAATTTAGCCAGAGTATTCCCTGTGCAAGGAACAATTGCAAGCACATCAAACATTTTTTTGGGGCCGACAGGTTCTGCCTGCTCGATTGTATGGATTATGCTGTTGCCTGTTATTTGAATAATTTTATTCTGTATATCAACGGCTCTGCCGAAGCGAGTATCTGTTGAATAAGCATTTTCGCTCATTATCGGTGTAACATTATGCCCTGCTTTAACCAGAGCTTCAAGAGCTTCCATTGACTTTTCAAAAGTACAAAAGGAGCCCGTCAGACAATAGCCGATATTCAAGAAAAATCCTCCTTTATAATTTGATGAATTGTTTTTCCGATTAACAATCCTGCCGACTTTTTTGAGTAGCGTGACGGCAGACGCTTTCCATCTATAAGTTTAATTCCCTTTGATTTAGCATAAAGCGTGTCAACTCCGCCCGGAAAAGACGCTAAATCAATTAAAGTAACGTCACTGCTCAGTGCATCAAGCTCAGGCTTTGTAAAAATAATATGAGGCACTGTGTTGAATACTATATCATAGTTATTTTTATATTTCAGCTGATCAAAGGTTATATGATTTGCCGAATTAAATCGAGAAAGTGCTGCACTCTCCCTGCTGCGAGAGCAAACGGTAACATCTGCTCCAAGAGCCGAAAGGGCTTTATGAAGTGCCTGAGCAATCCTGCCATAGCCGGTAATCAAAACCTTTGCATTATAGATTGACATATTTGAATTTTCTTTGTAAAGCGCAATTGCACCTTCAGAGGTCAAAAAAGCATTTTCCAGTAAAAATGATTTAATTTTATTATAATCAAATCCCTTAAAATCACCTGCACCGTAAAACACAGTTTTACCCTCCAAATTCTCAAACATATATTTTTTTGCAGGAATAGGCAAAACCACAAAATCAGCTTCAGCAAGACTTTCTTTATAGGAATAACCTTGTTCAACAAGATACTGCTTTGCATATTCCAGTCTTTCATCAGTTAAGTAAGGAATAGTAAAAGATTTTAATTTCATAATAACACCTTCTATCCGTATATACTATGAAATAAAAAAATATTAGTTAATAAAGAAGTTAGTATTTATTTTCGCAGCCAAAAGTAGTATAATATATGTATTAAAATTTACGGAGGCTTGCTCTGATGAGTATAGATGAAATATTAAAAAAAGTAAAACGTATACATTTTATAGGTATAGGCGGTTCGGGAATGTGCCCTCTTGCTGAAATTCTTATTTCTCTTGGGTATGAGCTTTCTGGCTCAGATAATAACGATACGGAAACCTTTAGAAAAATAGAAAGGGAAGGCGCGACCGTTTATCTTGGTCAGGTAAAAGAGAACTTGACTGATGATATTGAGCTTGTTATTTACACAAACGCAATCCTTGAAGGAAATGAAGAGCTTGATTATGCAATGGAGCATTTTCCCTGCTTTGAACGAGCTGAACTGCTTGGTGCCATGAGCAGAATTTTTTCAAACTGTATCGGTGTTTGCGGAACGCACGGAAAAACCACTACATCATCCATGATTACCCAGGTGCTGCTTGAAGCAGGATTAGACCCAAGCGCTGTTATCGGTGGCAAATTGCCTGTTATTGATGCATACGGCAGATATGGTCACAGCCAAAATTTTGTTTGTGAAAGCTGTGAATTTAACAACACGTTTTTAAAAATGAATCCGGATATCGCTGTTATTCTGAATATCGATGAGGATCATCTTGATTTCTTCGGCAATCTTGATAACATAAAAAAGTCATTTCGTCAATTTGCAGAAAAGACTACAAGAACCATTATTTACAATGGTGATGACGTAAATACTGTTGATACACTAAAAGGAATAACCGGAAAAAAATTAATCTCAGTAGGCAAGAATGAAGACAATGAGTGGACTGCAAAAAATATTGACGTACCGGGCGGATTTAAATCTTCTTATGATGTTTATCATAACAGTGAATTTCTGACAAAAGTGGAACTTTCCGTACCCGGTGAACACAATATTCTGAATTCACTGTGTGCCTTTGCCGCTGCATATGAAAGCGGCGCAAATATAAATAGTATATGCAAAGGATTAAAAGCTTTCGGCGGTGCATCAAGGCGCTTTGAACTTTTAGGCGAATATAACGGTATTACCTTTGCTGACGATTATGCCCACCATCCTGCGGAACTTAAGGTAACACTTGAGGCTGCTATGAAAATGGGCTACAAAAATGTATGGGCAGTTCACCAGCCCTTTACCTACACGAGAACATCACTTTTGCTTGATGATTTTGCAAAGGTTTTGCAGATACCCGATAAGTGCGTTGTCACAGCAATCATGGGAAGCCGTGAAGTGAATACAATCGGTATCAAAGCCAAAGATTTATCCGATAAAATTCCGGGATCTATTCAGCTTGACACCTTTGATGAAATTTGCGATTATGTTTTAAAACATGCACAAAAAGGAGATTTAGTGATCACACTTGGCTGCGGAGATATTTATAAAGCAGCCAGGATGATGGTTAACAAACTAAAATAAATAACAAAAAAGCTTCAGCTTTAGCTGAAGCTTTTTTGTTAAATGAATATGTTATGCTTTAAAATATCTTTTTATTCTTTTTTCCAGCTTTATTTCATAAATAAAATATAATTTGCCTATAATTCGATCATAAAAAACAAAAATAATATTCATTAAAACTGCAAACAATACAATAAGCCATTGTGCTTCCCCTTCTTCAAGAAAAGGTATCCCAAAAACAAATACAAGCAAAAGCTGTACTGCTGCAGCTGCAATATTAAACAACAATAATTTCAGTATATATTTAAATGGCTTGAAAGTGAACTTATTAAAGGAATCATATATTATGGGATAATAACCGAAAAACAGAATATACATCAGCATGCATTCCTTATCGTTTACAAGCATAAGTGACAATGCACAAACGGCAGCATAAGTTAACCATGCTGCACAAACCGAAAATGTACGCCTGAGCATAATCATAAGTACGCCTACCAACATAGGCATTGCATATGCCAAAATAAATGATAAGCCGCCTAAAAACAGCATCAAAACTGACAAGGCTGCTATGATGCCGCAGACGGCTACCGACATTGCTTTTTTCATTAAATCACCTTTTTTAAAATAACACCAATTGCAAAATATGTAAATAGTGTGAATAATGAGTTAATTATTTGTTCATATTTTATTATTTGTATTTACTTTTAAAAAAAATATTATATAATTTATATAGAGTTTAACAACCAGAAAGAGGTGTAGAAGTTGAAAAAAGCATTTATACTTTTAATTGCATTCATTATATTAATTTCGTGCGTTTTTGCTTCCTGCAGTGATAAGGAGAAAAATACGCAAAACAGCTCAACAACAGGTGAAGGCCTTGAAGGCAATGATACTGAATTTGGTATTGAAAGTCAGGATGTAACGGATAAGGACGGTAAAAAGGTTACAGACAAAAAAGGTAACACTGTAACAACCAATGTTGCTGTTGTATATAAAACCGATAAAAAAGGAAAGCGATACGGTGTAATCCTTGATAAGGACGGTAATCCCGCCAAAGATAAAAATGGCAACGAGATTACCATCGCAGCAGATGACGATAACACAGGCAGCAAAAAAAGCACAACAAATACACCATCAAAAAATGCTGCAAAAACAACAACACAAAAACCGACAAAACCCGAGAAAACTACAGGTACAACAAAAAAAGATGTTCCTTTAACCGATTCAAATTCAACAACCAAATTTGAGGGTAAAGAGGTTGTACCAAAAACCAGCGCAACAGGAACTGAAGTTAATTTCTCCGTTAAAGATCAAAACATCTTAAAATCCATGCTTGAGGTTCCGTATCTCTACACAAAAAACTATGAAAATTCAGACGGTGTTCCCATTGAGATTGCCGCTCATACCGCTGTATGGATGTCAGCCCGAGATGGCAATTCAACCGGTATTTTTCCATCCAGCCCTGTTGTCTTAAATCTGTTTAAATACTATGGACAGACCGTTGTTAATTTTAAAACAAAATGCAACAAATATTCTGATAAAACATCCATAAAATATATCAAAGCAAATGACACCTTTGACATAAAAAAGCACACAAAAAAGGTTCAAAATGTATCTATAACCAAGATTGAGGATTTAGGTAATAATAACTATTATAAGGTAACGGGAAAGGTTTCAGGCTGCAGCAAAAAAACAGTGGTTGCAATTGTTCAGAAAAACAAACTCGACTCTTCACTGGGATTTTCAGTCAAGGCACTCAATTGGAAATAAATACAAAATATAAAAGCTGTTAT
>DKZG01000015.1:81948-104427 GCA_002493595.1 Ruminococcaceae bacterium UBA7080
ATAACAGCTTTTATATTTTGTATTAATAAAGCTTTTCACCTTGTTCGATAGCCATTATCTGGTCAACACGTGCAGCATGACGCCCACCCTCAAATTCGGTATTCAAAAAAACATCTACAAGTTCACAAGCAAGTCCTGCACCGATTACTCTATCGCCCATACATAATACATTTGCATCATTATGTGCTCTCGTGTACTTTGCACTGAAATAATCCGAACAACAGCAAGCGCGAATACCTTTCACCTTGTTTGCGGCCATTGAAATTCCAACACCGGTTCCGCAGCAAAGAATTGCTTTATCGCACTCCCCTGCTGCAACCCTATCACAAGCCTTCTGCGCAGAAATTGCATAATCAAAGCGCTCCGGCGAATAGCAGCCGACATCAAGATATTCAATCTTATTTTCGTCTAAAAATTTTTTGATTTCTTCCTTAAGAGGAAATCCTGCATGGTCACTTCCTATAGCAATCATTATTATACTCTCCTTTTTAATTTCCGCTTCTTTTTAATTTCAACTCACGTTCGGCCTGACTCGGTCTGAGATAGACGGGCAGAAGAGCTGCAGCGGAAATACTCTTTTTATCATCAGCAGCCCGTGAAACGCCAATACCATTCTGATATCTCATCTCAGGAACTGCAAGAATAACATTATCAAGTTCTAAACTGCCATAGCAAAGTTCAGCTCCGTCTCCGGCAATTATAACATGGTTAAACTGCATAAGTTCTTTTCTTAAATCATCAACCGAAATGGCTCGGTCCCGGCATAGGCGTTTTATTTGACCGCCTTCTGCCTTAAAAACAGCATTATAAAACTGCATGCGTCTTGCATCCATCACTGCACATATAACAGCATTTTCATTAACAAAATTATAAGCAATAGCCTCAAGTGCCGAAACAGCGATACAAGGCACGTCAGCGTCAAATGCAAGTCCCTTAGCAGTAGCAACACCGATTCTGACACCTGTAAAAGAGCCGGGACCCGTTACAACGGCAATAGCATCTAATTCATTAAAACTTACACCGTTCATCACTCTTTTTATCATTGGCATAAGTGTTTCACTATGCGTAAGACCGGCGTTAATAAATTCATTTTTTATTATTTTTTCACCATCAGTAAGTGCTGCAGAAGCTGTTACTGCAGATGAATCAATAGATAAAATCATTCGCAAACCTCTGATTTTTTATATATTTTAAAACATCTGGTATTATCATCAAGCTTTGAGATTTCAACCATATATGAATTGTCGGGAAGTGCACCGAAAATATTTTCGCTCCATTCCACTGCAATATAGGCATCTGTATCAACAAAATCAAAAAAACCCGTTGAATACAAATCATCCCAACCATCAATACGATACATATCAAAATGGTAGAGTGTATTTTCCTGGCCAATATAGGTATTACAAATGGCGAAGGTTGGAGATGACACATCCATATCAATAGCAAGGCCTTTGGCAATACCGGTCGTAAAAGCGGTTTTGCCCATACCAAGACCGCCTAAAAAAGCAATCACAGCACCCTTCGGCAAAGCCCGGGCAAAATTTTCACCTAAAGCCACGGTTTCTTCATAACTGTTGGTTATATATTCTTTCATCAGAAAAGACCCACTGTATTACCGTTTTCATCAATATCAATGCTATAAGCTGCCGGCTGCTTTGATAGACCGGGCATAGTCATTATTGAACCGGTCTGGCAGACCACAAAACCTGCACCATTAGAAAGGCTTGCAGACGAAACGGTTATTCTGAAATTCTTTGGTCTGCCGAGAGCCTTAGGATTATCCGATAAGCTGTACTGTGTTTTAGCCATGCAAACAGGCATTTTATCCGCCTGTAATGCGATAAACTCATCAATACTTTTTTTAGCCTCTGCAGTATAATCAACACCGTCTGCGCCATATATTTCCCTGGCAATTGTTTCGATCTTATCATATAGCGGCATATCTATATCATAAAGACAGTGAAAATTATTTTCCTTTTCGCAGGCATCTACAACCTTCTGGGCCAATTCTTTAGAACCTGAACCACCATTGGCAAAGCATTTTGTAACTGAAAATTCAGCGCCCTTACTTTCACAGAAATCCTTTACAAAATCAATCTCTCTGTCAGTATCGGCATAAAAATGATTAATGGCTACCACAACAGGAACACCGAATTTTTTCAAATTATCAATATGAGCACCAAGGTTAACGCTTCCCTTTTCGAGTGCTTCCAAGTTTTCCTTGGAAAGCTCACTCTTTTCGACTCCACCGTTATATTTCATGGAACGAACTGTTGAAACCAAAACTATACAGGATGGCTTAATGCCGGCAAAACGACATTTAATGTCAAGGAATTTTTCAGCACCTAAATCAGAACCGAAGCCAGCCTCTGTAATGCAGTAATCGCCAAGCTTAAGAGCGGTTTTGGTAGCACGTACGGAATTACATCCGTGAGCAATATTTGCAAACGGCCCCCCATGCATAATAACAGGTGTATTTTCTAGTGTCTGAACAAGATTTGGCTTAATAGCATCTTTAAGAAGAACAGTCATCGCACCGTCAGCTTTTATATCGCGGCAATAAACAGGCTTGCCGTCATAGGTATATGCGACAAGAATATTACCCAGTCTTTTCTTTAAATCAAACAAATCCTCAGCGAGGCAGAGAATTGCCATCACTTCGGACGCAACCGTAATAATAAAGTGATCCTCACGCGGAATACCGTTAAGCTTTCCTCCAAGAGAACATACAATATTTCTGAGTGCACGGTCATTCATATCCAGACAGCGTTTAACCAGAACACGCCTTTGGTCAATTGCAAGCTCATTACCTTGCTGAATATGATTATCAAGCATTGCACACATTAAATTATTCGCACTGGTTATAGCATGCATATCACCTGTAAAATGAAGATTGATATCCTCCATCGGCACTACTTGGGAATAACCGCCGCCGGCCGCGCCGCCTTTAATTCCGAATACCGGACCAAGGGATGGTTCACGCAAAGCTATAACAGCGTTTTTTCCGATTTGAGCCATACCCTGACCTAAGCCGATTGAAACAGTTGTCTTGCCTTCACCTGCCGGTGTCGGATTAACTGCAGTAACAAGCACCAGCTTGCCATCCTTTTCATCCTTCAGCCTTTCAAGCAAGCTGTCGGAAATCTTGGCTTTATAATGACCATAAGGTTCAAGCTCACTTTCAGCAATACCGATAGAAGCAGCCACCTCGGTTATTTTTTTCATATCAGCCTGCTGTGCTATCTCGATATCAGACAACATATCAATCGCTCCTTGTATATTTTTTTAGATATTTATTATAGCATATTAAGAATAATATTCCAACACTAAATTTAACAAAGCAGACATAATTTTATGCTTGACTTGAAAAGAAATATATATTTTAATATAATAGTAAATATAAAGGAGGTTGTGCCAAGACTAATGAAACAAAAAAGAATAGGTTTTTTCGGCGGAATAGATTATGTCACACTGATTACGGCAATGCTTGGCTCTCTTTACGGTCTCTCGTTAGTTTACAGTGCAACCTATAAAACCCTGACTGACGGTCGAATTATATCCGGTGATATAAGAAGTATGCTCGTTTCGGTTGCGGGCGGAATTATAATAGCAATCATTGTGTCCACCATCGATTATGAAATTATTTCCAAGCTGTGGCCATTAATTGCTGCCGGCTGCGTCGGTCTGATGATATTCACACTGCTTTTCGGTGTTGCGCCGCCGGGGCGCCCCGATGCAAAATCGTGGATTGATTTAAAGGTTTTCTATTTTCAGCCTTCAGAACTTTTAAAGGTTGGTTTTATTATCTCTTTTTCATATCATCTTGATATGGTTAAGGATAAAATAAATCGAATTAAAACAATTATTCCTCTTGTTATTCACGGTATGATACCAATTGCACTTGTTCTTGCTACAGGTGATGCCGGCTCTGCGCTTGTATTCGTTATTATATTTATCGGTATGCTCTTTTTCGCTAAAGTACACATAGGATATTTTATTGCCGGAATATGTGCAATCGTCGTCGCCTTTGCTGCTGCATGGAAGCTGAATATTATCAATGGTCTTCAGCGTGAAAGAATAACGGCCTTATTTTATCCTGAGCAGTACGCTGACACTTTATATCAGCAAACCAACGCGAAAATCGCAATGGGCAGCGGCGGCTGGTTCGGACAAGGTTATCTTAACGGCAGTATGACCCAGGGAAAAGAAATTACAGTTCCCGAAAATCAAAACGATATGATTTTATCCGTTGCCGGCGAAGAATTGGGATACATAGGTGCACTTTTAGTAATAGGTATTTTATTAGTGCTTGTACTGAGGGTTCTTTTTACCGGACTTAAAGCAAGAAACAATGAAGGTTATCTGATGTGCAGCGGAATAGCCGTTATGCTGTTTGCACAAATATTTATTAATGTGGGAATGGAGCTTTCTCTTCTCCCATGTATCGGCATTACGCTTCCCTTGTTTTCGGCAGGCGGTTCCTCATCCCTTTGCATATACCTTGCTCTCGGAGTTGAGATGAGTGTTTATCGTTTTTCAAAATCACAAAGCAAAGCATTGTTTTACACATCATAATACCGAAAAAGGACTGTTTCCAATGGGAAACAGTCCTTAAATTATTCACTCAGCCTATTACAAAAAGAAGGCATTATATTTAAAATAATTTTATAAGCAAGATAGCCTAACATAAAACCAAAAGTATTCAGCATAACATCATCAATATCCGTGCCTCTTGAAAGCGGTATCTGCAGAAGTTCAATTGAGCAGGTAAACACAAAACCGTAACCAAGCACTCTGTAGAACTTTTGAAAATGCTTAAACAGCAGAGCACAAAGCAAGGAAATAGCTGCAAACGGAATAATATTACCAAAAAGATTAAACACAACTGCCGAATAAATTTCCATTTCAAGATATAGTTTTAATTCACCGATGAAGGAAAACGGCTTTAAATTAATGGATGATGAACCGGGTAAAATGGTTACACTGTTATCAGGTTTAATCAGCAGTTTCGGCACAATAGTCATAACAAGGACAAAGGAAACACAGCAAAACAGAAAAAACAAAAACACCTCACGAAGAATATTTTTTTGAATCTTCTTTCTTTTTAAAAATAAAAACCTCAAAAGCACATAAGCAGGTGATAAAATCAGAATTAAGAGCAGTACCTCTGAAATACTAAACATCTAATCCCTCCAAATAAAATACTATGCAAAAGCCCCGGCGTTTATAAAAAAACCGGGGCTTTTATGTATTATTAATTTGAATTATTCAGCATCCTCAGTATCTGAAAGAAGTGAAATTGTATCGTCAGGCTTTTCAATAAGCTCCTTCATTGAGAGTGAAACTCTCTTTTTATCAAAGTCAACATCAATGATTCTTACGTCAACCTCGTCACCTACAGCAAGAACATCTGCAGGAGTCTTCACTCTATCCCAGGAAATCTGACTGATATGAATAAGACCGTCAATACCCGGAAGGATATTGGCAAACGCGCCAAAAGAAGCAATGCTAACAATTTTGCCTTTGCAGTCAGTGCCGATAGGATAATCTCTCTTAAGAATCTCCCATGGGTTGTCCTCAAGCTTTTTGAAGCCAAGAGAAATCTTCTTATTTTCCTCGTCAAGCTTTTTGATCGTTACCTCAACAACATCGCCGATGTTAACTACCTCTGACGGATGCTTGATTCTGCTCCATGAAAGCTCACTGATATGAACCATACCATCCATACCGCCGATATCAACAAAAGCACCATAGCTTGTAAGGGATTTAACAGTACCTGTAAGCTTCTGGCCCTCTTCAAGAGAAGCCCAAAGTGCTTCCTGCTGAGCCTTTCTTTCTTCGTTAGCAACAACTTTGATTGAGCCGACAGCACGTCTTCTTGACGGATTAATGTCAATAACCTTGAAACGAACTGTTGTACCCTTGAGTACATCTAATTCCTGATTGCGAGGAACACCTGTAAGAGATGCAGGAACGAATACACGGCTACCCTTGGCTACAACGATAACGCCACCCTTAACTACAGAAATGACGCTTCCTTCCAATACTTCCTCGGACTCCTTAGCAGCAACGATATCCTCCCAGCCCTTAAACTGGTCAACAAGCTTCTTGGAAAGCTTGAGGACACCTTCGCTGTCATCAGTCTTCATAATAACAAGGTCAAGCACATCACCGATGCTTACTGCGTCCTCAGACTTTTCAATCGGCTCTGATGAAAGATCATCAAAAGCAATAACGCCTGTTTGCTTTCTGCCCTCAACATCAACAAAAACCTCAGTAGGTGTGATGTTAACAACAGTGCCTTTTACTACCTTGCTGTTTTCGTCTTCTCTGAATGATTCTTCAAGCATTTCTTCGAAGGTTGCCTCACCATCAGCAGATGCTTTGACAGCAGCCTTTTCGGCCTGATCAGCGGTATCTGCTGTCTCCACAACTTCTTCAGTTACGGCTGAAGTTGTTTCAACTTCCTTTTCAATAATTTCTTCGGACATGGTTTTTAGTACCTCCTTAATAATAACCGAGGGTGTCGAGGCCCCGGCTGTGACACCAATAACTTTGTAAGGCGAAAATTCAATCTCTTTAAGCTCATCAGCCGTTTCAATCAGAAAGGTATCAGCGCTTGCCATACAGACATCTCTAAGCTTACAAGTATTTGATGAATGTCTTCCGCCGATAACAATCATAGCCTCAGCTTCTTTAGAAAGAGCAGCAGCCTCTTCCTGCCTATCAGCGGTAGCATTACATATTGTACTATAAATTCTGCAATTTGTATATAGTTTTTTTAGAATTTTCTCGCATTTTTTCCATTCTTTTAATGAAAATGTTGTTTGCGCAACACATATAAGTGAACTTTTTTCACTTATACAAAACTTGTTTAATATGTTTTCAAGCTCATTTTGATTTTTAAATACATAGCTGTCACCGACACAGTATGAACGGATACCTTTGACTTCAGGATGATTTTCGTCGCCTGCTATAAGTGTAATCGTACCATCCTGCTGCTGTGAAACAATTCTGTGAATTTTTAAAACAAAGGGACAAGTTGCATTAATAAAATCAACATGCTTATCCTCAGCACAGTCAATGACACTTTTTTCGACACCATGCGTCCTGATAATAAGCGTATATCCCTTAGGGCATTCATCAATACTATCGATCATTTTAACACCCTTAGACTCTAAATCAGCTACAAGCTGGCTATTATGAATAATCGGACCAAGTGTACAGACCTTCTCTCCTTTTTCCACAAGCTCATAAACAAGATTTACAGCCCTATCAACACCAAAACAAAAGCCTGCAGTCTTTGCCAATTTAATCTGCCTATCGCTCTTACAATTAATCAATGTGCCTTTCAGCCTCCCAAAGTGAAGTAATACTGTCCATAACCATATTCGCTGCTTTCTTGATATCGTGCGGACCTAAATCATCCCTATCAAGACCCATATCCGTATTTTTTATAAGCTTGCCATAGGAAACAACTACTTTTTTGCCCGCCTCAATCTTTCCGTCACAGCAGATTGCAACAGGAAGAACATCAGCACCGGTTGCTTTAGCAATTACAGCAACACCTGCCTTTGCTCTTTGAGGAACACCGTCCTTATCCTTAATCCTCCTGCCCTCCGGACAGATAGCCATAACATGGCCCTCGTCAATTATTTTAATACCATAATCAATTGCCGAGGTATCCCCCTTTCCTCTCTTAACAGGAAAACCATACATGTGAGTAATAAACCAACCGGCAATCGGATTCTTAAAAAGCTCAACCTTAGCCATAAAGTGCAAATCCGGAACACGTTTGGGACAAGCAACAAATATCGGGTCAAGTGCACTGGTATGATTAATTGCAACTATGTATCGGTTATTATCCGCGGGAATATTCTCAAGCCCTTTAAATTCCATCTTATAAATTAACTTAACCAGAGGTCTGAACAGTGTTTTTATAAAGCCGTAAAGCTTATAATGCTTTACCTGTGAATAATCAAAATCCTTCACAACATTTTCTCCTTACATTTTTTCTTTTATAATGTTGATAATAAGTGCAATTGAAGCATCAAGCGTTAAATCCGAAGTATCTGCCATTACGGACTCGTCTGTAGGCTTAAGCGGTGCAATATCACGGTGTGAATCCTGATAATCACGCCGGTTAACATCTGCAAGAACCTCTTCAAAACTTACATTTTCACCCTTTTCAAGAAGTTCCTTATATCTGCGCTGTGCTCGGCACTGCGCAGATGCAAATAAATAGATTTTGGGATTTGCATCAGGCAAAACAACTGTAGCTATATCCCGACCGTCCATAATAACGTTATTCTCTTTAGCAATATTTCTCTGTAAATCAAGCAGAAAAGCTCGAACCTCCGGTATTGCAGAAACTCTTGACGCACCCATGGAAATCTCAGGTGTGCGTATTTGAGAAGAAACATCCTCTCCATTCAGATAAACACACTGTGTACCGTCATCAGAAAAGCCCAGACTGACATCTATATTTGAAAGCATGGCAATAATCCCGTCATCGCTTTCAAGTACATTATTCCTTACAGCACTAAGCGCAACCGCACGATATAAAGCACCCGTATCAACATAAATAAAGCCCAATGCTCTCGCAGCAGCTTTGGCAATAGTAGATTTGCCTGCACCTGCCGGTCCGTCAATAGCAACATTAATCATAGGTTATTCTCCTTTTAATTATTATTAAATTCACATATTATCTGCACATAAAACGGCAGTAGAAAATGCAATTTGTAGATTAAATCCGCCGGTATATGCATCCACATCTATTATTTCACCTGCGAAATAAAGATTGTCAACCAATTTGGACTGCATGGTTTTGGGATTTATTTCTTTCGTATTTATACCTCCGGAGGTAATAATTGCCTCCTCAACAGGCCTGAAACCGCTTACGTCCACATTAAAACTTTTAATTAATCTTACAAGCTTATGCCGCTCATCTCTTGTAATCTGATTGACTTTGACAGATGCAGATATACCGCTGAGTAAAACTATAACAGGAATTATTTTTTTAGGCAACAGCTTATTTAAAGAATTTATAAAATCTTTATTGGAAAGCTCTGAAAAATCGCGCTGAAGTCTTTTATCAAGAACAACTTCGTCAAGTGCCGGCTTTAAATCGATTGATATCCTATATTTTTTCTGCCTCATATTCTTTATATGACTTGATGCGGAAAGAATTACAGGACCCGAAACACCATAGTGCGTAAAAATCATTTCACCGAAATCATTAAAAATCTGCCTGTCGTCTTCAAACAGTGTTACGGATATATTTTTTAGAGACAAACCCTGTAGACGGGGGATAAAATGATTTGGGCAAACAAGCGGCACAAGACTCGGCTTGATTTCGGTAACAGTATGACCGACGGATTTTGCCAATACATAGCCGTCACCGGTCGAACCTGTAAGCGGATAGCTTACACCACCTGTGCAAAGTGCTGTCTTATCACAGCAAACCTTAGACTTATCCTCCAAAATAACTGCAGATATTCTGCCGTTTTCATATTCAAAAGCCTTTACCGTACCTTTAATTATCCTGACACCGCTGTTTTTACAATACTCAACTAAAGCATCAACAACATCGACTGCCTTATCGCTGACCGGAAAAACGCGGTTGCCTCTTTCTATTTTAAGCGGCACACCCAATTCTTCAAAAAGAGCCATTGTATCATATGGCATAAAATTGGAAAAAGCAGAATACAGAAAGCGAGGATTGGTAGGAACATTGGAAATTAAGTCATCAAGGTCAAAACACGCATTTGTTACATTGCATCTGCCCTTTCCTGTTATCATCAGCTTTCTTGCAGGTCTGTCCATTTTTTCTATCAAGGTAACATCGTTACCGTTTTTACTGCTTCTTGCTGCACACAAAAGCCCTGCGGCGCCACCACCGATAACAACAATTTTTTGCATTCGCTTATCCTTTCCGAGTTGTCATAAAAAATCATTATACTGTTCAAGCTCAGCTGAAATGGTTTCCCATTGTTCATAAAGCGCATCTCGCTTTTCTGTTAACGCATTCAGCTGTTCTGTTAGCTTTACAAGTTCTTCATAGGGAGCAGGATTAAGCTCATTCTCAACATTTATAATTATTGCTTCCGCTTCTTCAATTTCATTTTCTGTTTTTTTCAGCTGTGAATTAAGCTTTCTGAAATTACTTTGCCTTTCTTTTTTTAGCTTATAGTCATTCACCTTGGGCTTATCCCTGACCATCTTTTCACTTGCGGCAACATACCTGTGCTGTGCATAATCATCATAGTTACCGAGATAATAATTGCAGCCATCGGGTGTAAGCTCAACAATTTTTGTGGCCAGCTTGTTTATAAAATATCTGTCATGAGAAACAATAAGCATTGTTCCATTGTAATTGAGCAGTGTATTCTCAAGTTCTTCACGCGAAAAAGCATCAAGATGATTAGTGGGCTCATCAAGCAAAAGAAAATTAAATCCGCCCAGCATCAGTTTTAAAAGAGCTACTCTGGCTCGTTCACCGCCGGAGCAAACCTCTAATTTTCTATAAACATCTTCTCCCTTAAACAAAAATGCAGCAAGTGAATTTCTCACCTTGGTTTCCGTCATATACGGAAAGTTGGTCCATACCTCGTCAATAATGGTTTTGGAAAGGTCAAGCTTCGCCTGAACCTGATCAAAATAGCCTGTCATAAGAGAAGCACCAAATCGAAAACTTCCATCATCCCTTGACAAATCGCCCATTAATATTTTAAGCAGTGTAGTTTTGCCGCAACCGTTATCACCTAAAAGGAATACTCGCTCACCGCGCTTAACATGAAATGAAGCATTTGAAAAAATTGTATTTCCGTTAAAGCTCTTTTTTAAATCCATTACATCAAGCACATCTTCACCGGATACACATTTGGGTGTAAAATCAAAACGTATTTTCTCCACCTTGCTGTCCGGCAAAACAAGCTGAGCTTTAATGCGCTCAACTACCTTTTCCTTACTCTCGGCTGTTTTAATGTTTTTTTCTCTGTTCCACTGCCGCTGCTGAGCAATGATTCCCTCAAGACGTTCTATTTCTTTAATATCGTTTTCATATTTATCTTCAACAGCCTTTTGCTCAGCCTCTTTTTTTATAAGAAAGGTTGAATAATTACCTTTATAAGAGCGGATTTTTTTATTTTCAAGCTCAATCGTCTTATCTGTTATTTTATCCAGAAAATATCTGTCATGACTGACAATGAGACAGGCTCCGTTAAAGTTTTTTAAAAAATCCTCAAGCCATTGTATTGCACTGATATCAAGATGGTTTGTCGGCTCATCAAGCAAAAGAAAATCTGCCTTTGACAAAAGAAGCTTAGCAAGTATAAGCTTGGAACGCTGACCGCCTGAAAGCTTTGATGTTGGTTTATCAAAATCTTCCTGCGAAAATCCCAAACCAATGAGTGCGGACCTTGTCATTGACTTATATGTTAAACCGCCGTTCAAATTGAATTCATTTGTAAGATAATCCTGTCTTTCAATCAGCCTGGAAGAAGGATTTTCAGAAAGCATTACTGATATATCAGCCAATTCTTTCTCTATCTTTATCAAATTGTCAAACACAGATATAAGCTCGTCCCATATTGTTCTGTCATCCGAGCAGGTATGCTGCTCCATATAACCCAGCTTAATATTTTTTGATAAAAAGCAATTACCGCTGTCGGGCGTGTATTGGCCTGTAATAATCTTAAATAATGATGTTTTACCGGCACCGTTAACACCGACAAAACCAACTTTTTCCTTATCCTTTATATCAAAGCTGATATCCGAAAACAAAGTATTTTCGCCAAAGGAAAGCGTTAAATTTTGAACATCAAGCACATTCATAACAAAAGCTCCAAAAATAGTTTATAATATTCTACACTATTTTTACACTTTTTTCAATTGAAAGTATACGATAAATTTGCTATTATAATAAATAATAATAATGAAAAGGAATTGTTTATGGATATTTTAAAACTAAAACCGGTGCTCAAAGACTATATCTGGGGCGGAGAAAGACTGAAAAATGATTTTGGATTTGAAAGCAATCTTGACAAGGTTGCCGAGGGTTGGATGCTTTCCTGCCACAAGGACGGAAAAAATACAATCAGCGGCGGTCAATATAGCGGTCAAACCCTTGACAGCATTATCGAAAAAGCAGGCAAAGAAAATGCAGTAGGTACGAAAAGCCTTCAATTCCCCTATTTTCCTGTTTTAATAAAATTGATTGATGCTAAAGATAATCTGTCTATTCAAGTGCACCCTAACAATGATTATGCACAAAGAGTTGAAGGCGAATTCGGAAAAACCGAAATATGGTATGTGCTGGATGCTGCAGAGGATGCACAGCTGGTATATGGTTTTAAAAATGAAATCTCATCCGAAGAATTTAAAAATGCTATTGAAAACAATACACTTATGGATGTATTAAATACAGTTCATGTAAAAAAAGGAGATTTATTTTTTATTGAAGCAGGAACGGTACACGCAATTGGAAAAGGTACTCTGATTGCAGAAATTCAGCAAAACTCAAATTCAACCTACAGAGTATATGATTACGGCAGAGTCGGTACAGACGGCAAGCCGCGTGAGCTGCATATTAAAAAGGCCGTAGATGTTTCTGTTACAAAACCGCCTAAATATGATATAAAACCAATGGGAAAGCCCATAAAAAATAACGGCTATACATCAACATTGCTGACAAAATGTGACCTATTTACCGTACATCATTATGATATAGACGATAAAATTCATCTGTATACAGATGAAACAAGCTTTAATCACATTCTTGTTGTTAACGGAAACGGAAAAATAAATAATGTAAATTTAAAAAAAGGAGACAGTTTCTTTGTTCCTGCCAACTATGGTGCTTATGAAATATCAGGCAGATGCGAAGTGATCATTACAAATATTTAATTTTCATGAATAAAAGTCACAGATGGTGCAATACTATCTGTGACTTAAATTTTTGGAGTGATAAAAAATGAAAATAGTCAATAACATAGCACTGATACTCTCAATCATAGGCGGTATAAACTGGGGACTTATAGGACTTTTCAAATTTGACTTGGTTGCCTGGATATGCGGCGGACAGGACTCCGTAATTGCCAGAATCATTTACAGCATTGTAGGTCTTGCAGCAATTTGGTGCATCAGTCTTCTTTTCAGCGGAAGAACTGCTGAGGATTAATTTTTCAAATGACAAAAGGGACAAGCAAAAAAGTAATGCAAGAATTATTGCACACTTACTTTAACCTGTCCCTTTTGCCATATGAAAACTAAAAGTGAACGTAAAAAATTACCATTCATTAATATAGTGTAAAAAAACATAAAAAGTAACAAAAATTTCTTTAAATTTTTTGAATTTTATTTTTATTATGCAATATGTCTTTCCAATTCGCTTTTGATTTTGGAAAGAATTCGTTTTTCAAGTCTGCTTATGTACGACTGAGAAATACCCATCATATCTGCAAGCTGTTTTTGCGTATGGCTTTCTCCGCCATCCAATCCAAATCGCATTACCATGAGATGCTTTTCCTTATCCGGAAGAGCATCTACTATTTTGAGTAAAAGTTTTTTCTCATCATCATACTCTAAATCCTCATACACATCATCCGGTTCAGTACCCAAAACATCTCTTAAAGTAAGTTCGTTGCCGTCCCAATCAATTGAAAGCGGTTCATCAAACGACATTTCACCTTTCATATTATTTACTTTTCTGAGATGCATAAGGATTTCATTTTCAATGCATCGTGAAGCATAAGTGGCAAGCTTTATATTCTTTTCAGGATTAAAAGTTTTAACTGCCTTCATAAGCCCTATGGTTCCGATAGAAACCAAATCCTCAGTTGAAGTGGTTTTTGACTCAAATTTCTTGGCAATATAAACCACAAGACGCAAATTGTGAACAATCAGCAATTCTCTGTTCGTATCATTTCCGATTCTGAGCTCATCCATAATTTTCTTTTCTTCTGCCTTAGAGAGCGGAGGCGGTAATGTTTCAGGGCCATTGATATAATAACACTTTTGCTTTTTAAACAGTCTTAAAAACAGTCTTTTTAACTTTTTAAACATATTTCACCTCATATATTTATTATTTCAGGATTTAAAATTGCGGAAAAATCTTTTGAATGAACTGTTGATGCTGCAATATATACCTTATCCGTTTCAAAAGACCTTTTTCCTGCCGATATAATTACACGATCAGGCTTAAAAGCCTTCAGCATCCCCTCACCTCCTACAGAATTAAATGGTATAATGCGCTCCGTATCAAATGATATCCTGCTGCTGTCTACTACAATAACAGGATAATCTGAAAAAGGCTCCTTAAGTTTATTACCGGTATCGGCAAAGGCATACATATGATAGCTCTGCCCATCTTTGATCACCGTAAGTGAATAGATTTCATTTTTGCCTATTGTTCTGTTATAAATCTTCACAATTAAAAGTGCTGCAAGATAAGCTGCCAATGCACTGATCAGCAGTATTTTTGCCGGGATATCAAAATATAAAACATCATTATGTATTGCAACACCGTCCGGTTTAAATATCAGCCATATACCAAGTATTACACCAAGAAGCAGCATATTGGAAAAATAAAACACACAAAGTTTTTTGATGAATTCTAGCAAACGTTTAAAACCGAATGCAATTAGCACAATAATAACGGATGCGAAAATTTTTCCTAGTGCAGTAACAAAAAAATTCAGCTCATCAAGCAGTATTACCAAGGCATAGGCACCACCGGCAAAAGAAGCGGCAAGCAATCGCGGTGTTTTTGCATTCTCTTTAACAATAAGCTTCGTCAAAAGCAGGAGCAAATATGTAATAAAAAAGTTAACTACAAAAAGTACATCAACATAGATAACCAAAAATACCCCTCCAACAGATCATAATAATTATAATCTGCCGAAGGGGTTTAATTTGTCATATTTAATCTTCAATTTCAATTGTTTCTATAACAACATCATACAGAGGCTTATCTGCCATTCCGGTTTTAACAGCGGCAATATCCTCAAGAACCTCACTGCCGTCAGTCAGCATACCGAAAACAGTATGATGAAAATCAAGCCATGGCGTACCGCCAAGCTCTTTATATTTATCAATTACTTCCTGTGGAAAACCGTTATCCTTGAACCCCTCCATCTGCGAAAGAAGAGAATCGGGTACACTGTTTGCCTGAACGATAAAAAATTGTGAACCATTCGTATTAGGACCGCTGTTTGCCATTGAAAGAGCACCGTAATAATTGCGTGCATCCAGTGAAAATTCGTCCTCAAAGGATTTGCCCCAGATGGACTCACCGCCGCAGCCTGTGCCTGTAGGATCACCGCCTTGTATCATAAAATCTTTAATGACTCTATGAAAAATAAGTCCATCATAGTATCCGTTTTTAGCGTGGGTTGAAAAATTCTCAACCGCCTTCGGTGCTGCCTGTGCATTAAGCTCAAAGCTCATATTTCCCCTGTTTGTCTTAATTATTGCTTTCATTCTTAATCATTCCTTTCGTTAATAACAAACTTACTTTATTTTAAATCACAACTTTACACGTTTATTTATTTCTTTAAGCTTTTCAATGTCAATTTTAACTATTTCTCTATCATAGGTCATAAGTCCGTTAAGCTCATCCTCGACATCCGTAAGCTGGGTGTAAACGGTTGCACAAAGACCGTCCTTAATTTGAGGAATGATAACATCATTAAACAGCTTTTCATAAGCCTTTGTTAAGGAAGCCTTGGTCTTATAAATCTTATAGCCAAACATTTTATCATTAAAAGTATGGCCGTCAATTTTCATACTGAAACCGCCGAATTCAGAGAGTACATAGGGTCTGTTACCTGTTTTAACCTTAATCGGTGTAAAATAAATGTGCTTGGAAATAACGTCACTTGTGCCTAAATCATGCCAGCCTGAAGTTGTATCTACAACACGGGTGCTGTCAAGCTTCTTAATTCTGTGATAAGCCTTGGCACTGTCAAACTGGCCCCAACCTTCGTTAAACGGCACCCACATTGCAATGCAGGGGCAATTATAAAGGTGGTTAACTGTTTCATCAAGCTCACTATAATACATATTTCTTCCGGCCAAATCTGTTCGGTGAAAAGCTCTGTAATTACGGTCATCAAGAGTTATGCCGACAAACGGAATTGCCGATACTTCAAGACCATACCGGCCGCCGCCGTTAACCATATCCTGCCATACAAGTATGCCGTGAACATCACAGTAATGATACCACAAAAGCGGTTCGATTTTAATATGCTTTCTCAGCATATTAAAGCCGGCTTTCTTCGCAAAAAGAACATCGTTTTCCATTGCTTCATTTGTGGGCGGTGTAAGGTAACCATCCGAATAGTATCCCTGATCAAGAAGACCATTGTGAAAATAGGGCTTATTATTCAGAAACAGACGCTTAACACCATGATGATCAATACCTGTTGAAAACTTTCTCATACCGAAATAGGATTTTATGCTTTCACCGCACGCCCTAAAAACAACATCATAAAGAAACGGTGATTCAGGACTCCAGGATTTAAAATCCGGTATTTTTACAATATGGTCTGTTGTATCGGCAATCAGTTCGCCATTATCGTAAATCAAAACCTCAACGTCATCTGTTCCTTTATATTCAAACTTTACCTGCTCATTGTCATAATCCGGTGTAATTCTGACGCTTTCAAGATAAGTTATCGGTGTTGACTCAAGCCAAACCGACTGCCAGATTCCGCTCTGCGGTGAATACCAAATACCGCCTCGATTCATCTTTTGCTTGCCACGTGAATAGCTTTTGGTATCGGAATAATCACGTACACGCACAACAAGTGAATTTTCTTGGCCCTCAGGTGCAAGAAAATCAGTAAGTTCAATCTTAAAAGGTGTATAGCCTCCTGCATGTTCACCTACCGGCTTTCCATTTAAATAGACAGCTGCAATCTGGTCAACTGCACCGAAATTAACAAAAACCCTGCCCTTGTTAAAGCCTTCAGGCAATGTAAAGCTTTTCTGATAAAAGAAATAATCATCCGGTTTAATAACTCTGCTGACTCCGGACAGCTCGGTTTCAGGTGAAAAAGGCACAGTAATACGTCCCGGATAACCGCTGACAGGCAAGTGCTCAAATTTTTTTATTGCATAATTCCAAGTGCCGTTCAGACTAATATAACTGTCCCTTACAAACTGCGGTCGCGGGTATTCCGGCAAAGGATTTTCACGGTCAAAACTTCGGCTCCATTTTGTTAATAGCATATTTACCCCTCAACAATCTTTCCATTAATAATTTTAATACTTTTATCACAAATCTCAATTGCAGCTTTTTTATGTGAAACGATTATGCATGTTACATTTTTCAGCACCCTAAGATTTGTTAAAAACTGCTTTTCTGTTGCTTCATCAAGTGCAGAAGTCGCTTCATCCAGCAACAGGATAGGAGCACCTGCAAGCAGGCTTCTGGCAATGGCAATTCTCTGAATTTGTCCCTCAGACAAACCCATCCCTTTTTCACCGATAACGGTATTTAACCCCATTGGCAGTTCATCAATAAACTGCTTTGCACAGCTAATTCTGATAGCCTCATCAATCTGCTCATCATTTACATTGTCATTTATAAACGTAAGATTATCACGAATGGTACCTGAAATAACCATATTGCCCTGAGGAACATAAGAAAAAAGGGGCCTTGTATTTTTATCGACCGGGATATCCCCCTGTGAGGTTTTGAGACATATTGCTCCCTGCCGAGCAGTAAACACACCGAGAAGCAGCTTTAAAAGCGTACTTTTACCTATACCGGATATACCCATTATTGCTACAAAATCGCCTTTTTTCAGAGAAAATGATGTATTGTCAAATATAATATCCCGATCATATTTAAAACTAATCTTATCGAAAGCAATAGCTGACATAATACTGTATACCTTGTCTGCATCAATTTTATGCTCATTTATACAAGCTTCATCTTCAATTGTATCAAATTCAATCAGTCTTTCTGCAGATGCAATCATCGAAAAATACTGCGGCATAAAACCGGAAAGTGATGCAAACGGTGACTGAACCTGATTAACCAGCTGAAGCATAGCTGTTACAGTACCGTAAGTCATCATGCCATTCAAAAGCCGCCATGCACCGAAAACGACCGCAAATACCATACCGATACTGAAAACCGCAGCAAGACCGGTGTTAGCCAAAATACCAAAATCCCTTTTCTTTATCTTGGCAATAAAATTCTTTTCCTGAAGCTCATCTGTTTGAGTCTGCATTTTATCCTCTACAGAAAAAGCCTTAACCACAAGCAAATTCGAAACAATTTCCTGTATAAACGAGCGAGTTTGGCCCTCTGTTTCCTGAACATTTTTGTGCAGATTCATAAGATGCTTTCTGAAAAGCTGTGTAACAGCAAAAACCACACAACCGCCCACAAGAAAAACAAGAGCAAAAATCTTATCAATATAGACAAGATAGATAAGTGAGCTGAATAGCTTGGTGACAAAGAAAACAGCCTGAGGAACAATTGCGGTAAAGCCATCTGTGACAACCGATACATCATTAAACATCCTATTTTGAAGTTCACCGGTATGATATGAGGTTACAGCTGCATAATCCTTTTTCATAATAACTTCAAGCAAATGCCGTTTTAATATAATATCAAGCTTTCCCTTACATCTTTCGGCAACCGCATTGCGCACAATACTCAGTACAACCTGCAGTAAAACAACGCCTAAAAGCGCAATACCGAATTTTACAACTTGACTCATTTCGCGCTCAACAGTTGCACTGTCAATGACACGTTTTGAAAAATTGGCAAAAAAAACAGATGTCAAGCCATGAACTATATTAACAATGATAATAAAAATCATTGACGGTATCTGTTTTTGACAAACCTTTAAAATCCAGCCAATTACCTGCTTATCGGATTTTTTTATCCTATTTTTTTCACTACTCAATACTGATTAATCTCCTCTTTTAAACAAACGGCGCTTAATATAACTGTACCCCCTCGTAAAAAGAAGAAGAACAGGTCTTATCGGAAAAAGCCAAACCCATAATTTTGAGTATATTTTATATAAAAATGATTTTTCCAAATCAATATATCTTTTGCCGTTTTTATAAAATCCGACTAAAACACCGCAAATCATATCGTCTGTAACATATTCTTTTTTCAGCAGATTATCGCCGACAATAACATAATGATCATCACACACCTTAATAACTCTGTGCATAATGTATTTTCCGCCCGCTGTTACATAAACCGGGATATCGTATTTCTTCAGTCTTCCATTGTTTTTCACAACAATAATATTATCCTGCTGATGATGAATTAGCGGTTCCATGGATCTGCCCATAGTCAGCCCGGTATATTTGCCTGTCGTGTCAAGTATTTCTTTTATTGATTTAAAATCATCCATATTATTTCCCCATAATATAATTAAATATATTATACCAGAATAAACAAATATATGCAACATAGTAAAAATCCAATAAATTTGACATAAGCTTTTAAAATATGTTAAAATGATATGCAATAGAAAGCGAAAAAGCCGAACTGTTGCAGTTCGGCTTTTTTTCACATTACTACACTCAAGGAGATTGACCATGAAATATGATTTAATCATTGTCGGCTCGGGTCCTGCAGGTATTTTCACTGCACTTGAACTCATAAGAAAAAAAACAAATAAAAAGATTCTTTTAATTGAAAAGGGCAAGCCTGTTGAAAAAAGGCACTGTCCAAAGGACAAAACCGGTCATTGCGTAAACTGCAAGCCGGGCTGTGCAATCACTACGGGATTTTCAGGTGCCGGAGCATTCTCTGACGGCAAACTGAGCCTCAGCTATGAAGTTGGCGGGGATTTGCCGGAACTTATCGGAAGTGATTTTGCACAGGAACTTATACACTATACCGATAAAATCTATCTTGAATTCGGAGCAGATACAAAAATTGAGGGTGTATATACCGGAAGTGATATAAAAGAAATTCGAAAAAATGCCATCAAAGCAGGTCTAAAACTTGTGGACTGCCCCATACGCCATCTCGGAACAGAAAAGGCTCAGGAGCTTTATTACAGAATTCAGACGTATCTTTATAAAAACGGTGTGGATATGCTGTTTTCAACAGAATGCAAAAATATAATTATTGAAAATAAAGTGTGTAAAGGTGTAATAATCAGCGACAACAAAAGCGACAACAAAAAAGAAAAAACACTTTATGCCGAAAAGGTTGTTATTGCCACCGGCAGACGCGGTGCGGACTGGCTTGAAAAGCTGTGTACAGAACATAAAATCGCTCATAAACCGGGAACGGTAGATATAGGCGTGCGTGTAGAATGCCGCAATGAGGTCATGGAACAGATAAACAAAACCCTTTATGAATCGAAGCTTATCGGATACCCAAAGCCATGGAAAAACAAGGTGCGTACCTTCTGTCAAAATCCCGGCGGATTTGTAGCTCAGGAAAATTATGACAATGATCTTGCAGTTGTGAACGGTCACAGCTATAAGGATAAGAAAAGTGAAAACACCAATCTTGCCATACTTGTCAGCCACAACTTTACCGAGCCATTCAATCAGCCCATTGAATATGCACAGAAGGTTGGTGAGCTCACCAACATGCTGGGCAACGGTCAAATACTTGTTCAAAGATACGGAGATATTTTAGACGGCAAAAGAACATGGCCGCATGAGCTGTCAAAAAGCAATGTTAAACCATCGCTTAAGGATGCAGTTGCTGGCGATATAACTGCTGCTATGCCATATAGAGCAATGACAAATATTATTGAATTTATAAAAATGCTTGATGTAGTTGTACCCGGCTTTGCTTCGACCGAAACACTACTTTACAGTCCGGAGTTGAAATTCTACAGCAACAAAGTTAAAATGGATAAAAATCTAAACACAAATATAAAAGGTTTGCACTGTCTCGGTGACAGCTCAGGATGGACAAGAGGACTTATGATGGCAAGTGTAATGGGTGTACTTATGGGCAGAATGCTTGCAGAAAGTGAATAAAGCACACAAATATTTACGATACACTATAAATAGTAAATATTTAAATCAAGGGTGAGATAAATCTCACCTTTAATAATTAATGATTCACTTTATATACCATATGACTGTCAAAATCATTGTACTCTCTTTCATTACCGTCATCATCTAAAATTAAATCAGAATAATTGCATACAAGCCACAAATATTTTCTGCCATTGCTATCCACATAAATTGCTACTTTGTTATCACTGAAAGCCTGCTCAATCCGTGTTTCACCCTCAATTCTTGCATCATACCACAAGTCAGCACCCAAAAGTGTACATTCGTCGGCATCAAACGACAATTCATCAATTTTTTTATAATCTTCTTTGAAAAGCGTTATACTGCTGTAATCTTCAGATACGAGAGCCGGCTTTTGAAAGGCAACATTAATTACTGCATCACCCACTATAAAAGCTAAAAAGCCAAACATTAAAATTAACATAAGAAATACAAATTTTAAAAACGGATATACTCTTTTTTTCTGATTTTTATTCTCATTTCGATTATAAAAATCTGCATGATTTATGTTTTTCTTGATAATCTCAGGACGGCATAAATGATGAATATAGGCCATTCTGAACGGATAAATCAGCAAAACAAAAAGAAAATCTATTCCTATATCAGTTAAAATGGACAATCTCCTGTAAAAACGCAAAATATCTTTAACATTTTTGCCTTTTGCATGCATCAGCTCATTTTGAGCATCAGTGGTGATCAGCTTGGGATATGCAATTACAAAATTAGAATTCAACCATGCTTTATCATCTAAGCTGAATATATCAAATGTAATTTCAATCTTTGCGCCATCCCTTACGTTTGCAAGCTTATATACACAATCCGACTGCAGTATGCAGTCATTGGCAATCCTTTTTAAAAACTTTCCTGACAGCTTAACATTAAAAGATGCATTGTCAATCAAACCTTCCGGACTATTAAATAAATAATCACTGCTTGCTGATAAGATAAAATCATTTTGCTGTGTATCAACAGTAATCCACTGCTCTTTCTGAGGTTTAATGCTTATCAGTTTTCCATCAAAATCAAGATGTATTATATCAATAAAGCGATTAACAAAACAAATCCGTTTCGTATCATCGTGGCTGACAACAAGCAGTTGCTCAACAGTAGTATTCAGAATAGCTGCTATTTTTTCCAACGTATCCATCCTGGGTATCGCCTGACCGTTTTCCCACTTAGACACAGCTTTATCAGAAACATCAAGCATTGCGGCAAATTCTTTTTGCGTGAGATTATGCTTTTCTCTCAGTTCGCAAATATAATTACCGAATTTATAATTGTTCATACTATCACCTCACTGATTAAATTATATCAAAGCAAACAGAAATCAGCAAGAAAAAGCGGGTAGAATTAAAGTAGAATTTATAGTGAAAGAAAATTAAATATATATATAATTATAACCACCGGTTGAACCGGTGGTTATAATTTATTTCTTCGTAGTAATTGCCTTTGCCT